>CALWPQ010000026.1 GCA_944383465.1 uncultured Clostridia bacterium | reverse complement strand
TCTATGTATGGAGTATTTTTTTGGCTGTGTTCATATACAGAAATACTCTGCTTTGTTTGCGCTATTTTAATCTCTGCGAGCAGTTTTTCTGAGTTTAATAAGATATGCAGAAGCAATGAAAGCGGCTCAGACGAGCTTCTTTTTATTTTTTAATAAATTTTATAACGCGGCGCCCGAATTTGCAGTCTGCCGGATAAATACTTTAGAGCGGCAGAAAATGCATTTTAGAGAGAAAGCAAAATAGACCTGTCTTGTATATTGCATTAAACTTCATCAAGCAAAAAATTGAAAGTTAAAGACACCGCGCTGTCAGCGTCTTTATTGCTTGCGGCATAAAATTCGATATGCTAAAATAAAAACATAAAGATTAAATAAAGCAAAACTGAAAAAGCGATAATTAAAAAGGAAGGGTAAAAATGGAACTCGTAAAAGGTATAAAAGAAAGAAGAAGCATAAGAAAATTTAAAGAGCAGAAGGTGCCGCGTGAGCTTATAACAGAAATCGTGGATACTGCGCGCTATGCTCCTTCTTGGAAAAACACACAGACAGCGAGATATATCATAATTGACGATGCCGAAAAAATCGCCGAGCTCTCAAGTATAGAATGTATGGCGAACTTTGCATATAACAGTAAAGTGGCAGTGGCCGCGCCTGCGATCGTGCTGATTACATATATAAAAGGAGTTGCGGGATTTGACAGTGACGGCACACCATCGACTAAGAAGGGCAGCGAATGGCAGATGTTCGACGCTGGAATAGCAGCGCAGACTTTTTGTCTTGCAGCGTACGAAAAAGGCCTTGGCACGGTTATTATGGGTTATTTCGATGAAGATGAGATCAAAAAGGTGATAGATATTCCGCAAGATCAAGCAGTGGCTGCGATGATTCCTATCGGATATCCGAATATCAATCCGCAAGCGCCGGTGAGAAAGGAAGCCGATGAACTTGTCACATTTATTTAGCGCAGAGATATGGTGGGCTTAAAAATGATTTAGATACACGGTTCTTAAATATTTTAATTGTTTATGAATTATCAAAAAAGTGCAAAAAATAAGTGCTGTATAATAATTGATTGTGCTTGCGCAAAAGTATTTTTGAGGTTATAATGGTTGTATAAAGGAAATTATTCCATTAAACTTTCGATATTGTAAGGAGGATTTACAAAATGAAAAAAGCGGATAGACTTAATAAGCTTGAAATGTCCAAAATCAGAATGACAAGCAAGAAGATGGACGCGATCGAAGCTTCTGGTCAGAAGATCATTAGATTTACTTATGGTGAACCAAACTTCAATACTCCTGATTACATCAAAGAAGCTGCTAAGAAGGCTATTGATGAAAATCACACAAAGTATACGGATTATACTGGATCGCCGGCGTTCCAGGCGGCTGTAGCTGCTAAGTACGAAAGAGAAAACGGCCTTAAGTTTAAGCCGAGCCAGGTTATCTCAACTCACGGCGGAGCACAGGCTGCTTACCTCGTTCTCACTACTTTCTTAAATCCTGGTGATGAAGTAATCATCCCTAACCCGATGTACAATATCTACAGAATCATCGGCGAAATCTGCGGAGCAACAGTTAAGGAATACAAACTTAAGGAAGAAAACGGATTCCAGATTGACCTTAAGGAAATGGAAAGCCTTATCACTGACAAGACAAAGATGATTGTTATTTGTTCGCCTTCAAATCCTATCGGTTCTGTGCTTACTGACGAAAATCTCGAGGGACTCGGCGAACTCGTTAAGGACAAGGATCTCATCATCTGCTCGGATGAAATGTATGAGAGACTTACTTATGACGGAGTACAGGCAAGCTCACCTGCTAAATTTGATACAATGAGAGATAAGACTATCATTATCAACGGCTTCTCAAAGGCATTCGCTATGACGGGCTGGAGAATCGGATATGTAATCACTCCGGAAGAGTGGTTTGAGCCTCTCTATCTCCATACAGGACATCAGGTTTCGGGTATGGCTGACTTCATTATCGAAGCATGTACAGTAGCTCTTAACGACGAGCCTAAGTACGGTACAATCGAAAAGATGAGAGCTGAGTTTGACGAGAGAAGAAAGTTCCTCGTAAAGGAAATCAACAGTATGAAGCACTTCTCATGCCTCAATCCTGTAGGCGCATTCTACATCTTTATGAACATCAAGAAGACAGGAATGACTTCAGATGAGTTCTGCGATTGGATCGTTGAAAACTACGGCGTAGCAATGATTACAGGCTCATGCTTCGGTTCGGAAGGCGAAGGCTTCGTAAGAATTTCCTACGCTTCGTCAATGGAAGACTGTAAAGCTGCTATGGAAATTCTCCATAAGGCTGACGAAGACCTCACAGCGCAGGGAAAATAATAAAAGACTGAAAAGTGTTTTAGACTACCGGCTCTCGCAGCCGGTAGTTTTTGTATATAAAAATTGTTTGCCGAACAATTTTTAAATTGAGTGCATTACTTGCCCGCTATATAATTAAGGCATAGAAAAGCAGCTCCGCACAGCTGCCGCCCCGGACTGCTGCAATGCACAGGTGAAGAGTGCTTTGCACTAAGCCGGCAGATATGTACAATTTTAATATTATAAGGAGGGCATAGATATGAAAAAGGCAGATAGGTTAAACAAGCTTGAAATGTCAAAGATCAGAATGACAAGCAAGCTGATGGATCAGCTTGAAGCGGAAGGAAGGGATATTATCAGATTTACTTACGGCGAGCCGAATTTTGATACGCCTAAGTACATCAAGGATGCCTGCGCAGATGCGCTTTATAACGGACATACAAAGTATTCGGATTACAACGGGCCGATTCATTTCCGTCAAGCAGTGTGCGATAAGTACGAAAGAGAAAACGGTCTTAAATTTTCTCCTGACCAGGTAATTTCAACGCACGGCAGTGCACAAGCTGCTTACCTCGTGCTTACTACATTCCTCAATCCGGGAGACGAGATTATCATTCCTAACCCGATGTACAATATCTACAGAATCATAGCCGAAATATGCGGCGCAGCGGTCAAGGAATACAAACTTAAGGAAGAAAACGAGTTTCAGATTGATCTCAAGGAAATGGAAAGACTCATTACTGATAAGACAAAGATGATTGTCATTTGCTCGCCTTCAAACCCTATCGGCTCTGTTCTGACGGAAGAAAATCTCAGAGGGCTCGGTGAGCTCGTGAAGGATAAAGATCTTCTCATCTGTTCGGACGAAATATATGATAGACTCGTATATGACGGCGTAGAAGCGGTATCACCTGCGAAGTTTGATACGATGAGAGACAAGACTATCATCATCAACGGTTTTTCAAAGGCGTTTGCTATGACGGGCTGGAGAATCGGATATGTAATTACTCCATCCGAGTTTTTTGAGCCGCTCTATCTCCATACAGGACATCAGGTTTCGGGTATGGCTGATTTCATCCTTGAGGCATGTACAGTAGCTCTCAACGATGAGCATAAGTACGGAGCTGTCGAGGCGATGAGGAGCGAATTCGATGAGAGAAGAAGATATATCTACAGGGAAATTAACTCTATGAAGCATTTCTCGTGCCTTAATCCGACGGGAGCATTTTATATCTTTATGAACATAAGAAAAACGGGCATGACTTCGGACGAATTCTGCGATTGGCTCGTTAAGAATTATGATGTGGCAATGATTACGGGCAGCTGTTTTGGTACGGAGGGAGAAGGCTTTGCAAGAATCTCATACGCATCTTCGATAGAAAACATCAAGAAAGCTATGGCGAGGCTCCATGAGGCTGATAAAAAACTCACCGAGATGGGCAGATAAAAAAGGCTATGCGTTGTGCATCAGGCGCGCATTATACTGCCAGATATTTCAAACACTCGGCGGTACAAATGTGCAGCTCGGTATATCAATACAATGTGTTCGAGGTTGATAACGTAACGGTGCTTCTGGGCGTTTATCCTATCGATAAATTTGCTGTAAAAAGATATTTCTTTTTCGATAAGCGGTATTATGATTCTTGCATATGTATATGCCGCGATATGCCGCGTTCGTAGCATTGTGCTCGCTGCCAATATTATTATGGGCGCTTAAGTCTGCTGTACTTATGACTTACGAGAAAGCGCTTATCAAGGATATAAACAACTTCGGCGATGAGAAAAGCACAGGAAGCGCTTATTGCAGCTGCTTGCTCAGAGCCATCGAGCCGTACTGGGCTATGAACCATAACAAAAAATGTCTTGCAGGCAAATGAGTGATAAACATAAAAAAAATAAGCAAAAATAACGCTTGCATTGCAGTTAAAACGAATATATAATGTATACATAGCTAAAAATTAAATCAGCGGGAAGACCCGCTGATTTTAAATTGAGGAAAATGCAAGGTAAAAAAGGCCAAACCCCTTGACACTTTTGGGGTTTTGTTATAAACTATTCTAGCGACTTTATGCAATTATACAGGAGGTGGAGCAAATGGCAACTGGTACAAGAGTAAAGGTAACTCTCGCCTGCACAGAATGCAAGCAGAGAAATTACAGCACCATGAAGAACAAGAAAAACGATCCTGACCGTATCGAAATGATGAAGTACTGTAAGTTCTGTAAGGACCACACACTTCATAAGGAAACAAAATAGGAAATAAGGAGATAAGCAAGATGGCTGACAATAACAAGAAGGTACCTGCAGCTCCTAAAAAGAAGCGCGGTAGTATCGGCGAGTATTTCAGAGGCATAAAGACCGAAATGAAAAAGGTCGTATGGCCGACAAAGAAAGAGCTCGGATCGTTTACCGCAGTAGTGCTGATTACATGTGGATTTTTTGCACTTGCGTTCTGGGGTGTGGACTCAGCAGTACTCGCAGTGCTGAGAGGTATTCTCGGAATCAATATGTAATTTAAAATCTTAGGGTAAAGAAGGTACAATATGTCTGAAACAGCGAAAAATCCGGAAAATCTCGATTTTGGCGGCAGAGAAGGCCGCGATGGAGAAGCAAGGTGGTATGTTGTCCACACCTATTCCGGACATGAAAACAAGGTGAAAATGAATATTGAGAAGATAGTTGAGAACAGGGGAATGCAGGACCTTATTCTCGATATTGTTGTGCCTACTGAAGACAGGGTAGAGGTTAAAAACGGACAGCGCAAAATTAAGACCAGAAAAATGTTCCCGAGTTATGTCATAATAAAAATGATAGTAACGAACGAATCCTGGTACCTTGTGAGAAACACTCAGGGTGTAACGGGATTTGTAGGGCACGGCTCCGAACCTATTCCGCTCACCAATGAAGAAGTGGCGAGAATGGGCATAGAAAAGATATGGATTGATCTGGATGTGGAGATCGGCGACACTGTGAAAGTTATCAGCGGACCTTTTGAGAGCTTTATGGGTACTGTAGAAGAGGTCAATATGGATAAGCAGACACTTAAGGTCATCGTTTCTATGTTCGGTAGAGATACACTTGTCGAGCTCGAATTTGGACAGGTAGATAAAATCTAAAGAAAGGAGAGATGAAAAATGGCAAAAAAGGTAGAAGGTTATATTAAGCTTCAAATTGCCGCGGGTAATGCAACTCCTGCTCCGCCTGTTGGTCCTGCACTCGGTCAGAAGGGTGTAAATATTATGGACTTTTGTAAACAGTTCAACGCTAAGACAGCGGATCAGCCGGGAATGATTATTCCTGTAGTAATCACAGTTTATGCAGACAGATCGTTCTCGTTTATATGCAAAACACCGCCGGCAGCAGTACTTCTTAAAAAGGCAGCAGGTCTGGAGCACGCTTCGGGCGAGCCTAACAAAAAGAAAGTAGCAACTATTACAAGAGCACAGGCAGAAGAAATCGCAAAGACAAAAATGCCTGATCTCAATGCCGCAAGCATCGAAGCAGCAACCGAAATGATAAAGGGCACTGCAAGAAGTATGGGTATAGTCGTAGAAGACTAATAATTTGGGAGACCGTCCAAGATGAAAATCCGGCAGAACAGAAAAACGTCATGCTGGCATCAGTGGACATAAAAGGTCGCTTGCACCAGGAAAAGGAGAAAAAAGAATGCCAAAAAGAGGTAAAAAGTATCAAGAAGCTGCGAAGCTTATCGACAGACAGAATCTTTACGAAATAGAGGAAGCTGTTGATCTTGCTGTTAAGGCAGCACCAGCTAAGTTTGATGAGACTATGGAAGTTCACATTAAGCTCGGCGTAGACGGAAGACACGCGGACCAGCAGGTAAGAGGCGCGATAGTACTTCCGCACGGAACAGGAAAAAGCGTAAAAGTGCTCGTATTTGCCAAGGGACCTAAGGCTCAGGAAGCAGAAGAAGCGGGAGCTGATTTTGTAGGAGCAGAGGAGCTTGCTCAGAAAATACAGCAGGAAAACTGGTTCGATTTTGACGTAGTTGTCGCTACACCTGATATGATGGGTGTTGTAGGAAGACTCGGTAAAGTGCTCGGACCTAAAGGACTTATGCCAAACCCTAAATCGGGAACTGTAACAATGGATATAGCTAAGGCTCTTGAAGAGATCAAAGCAGGTAAAGTTGAGTACAGACTCGATAAAACAAACATCATTCACACTCCTATTGGTAAGAAGTCATTTGGTACTGAAAAGCTTACAGACAATCTGAATGCGCTTCTTGAAGCGGTAGCAAAGGCAAAGCCTGCGGCTGCAAAGGGACAGTATATGAGAAGCGTAACTGTTGCTTCGACTATGGGCCCGGGAGTAAAAATCAATCCGGCAAGAATTACTTTTTAAATATTACCGGATAATAACTGAATAAGAAAACAAAACCGAAGACAGCGGGTGCGCAAGCTTAATTTCCCGCCGAGGTACAATATAAAATATTGGCCTCGCTCCGGCGAGGCTTTTTTATGGAGTACCATATTACTTGACCGACAAGGTCGGAAAGGAGACGAATATGTCAGTAGAAGCACAGGCACAAAAGCAGATAATAATTGACGAGATAAAAGAAAAGCTTGAAAAGGCTCAGTCCGCAGTAGTTATCGATTATATCGGTATCACTGTTGCAGAGGCTGACGCTATGAGAAAAAAGCTTCGTGAAGCAAATGTAGACTATACAGTTTACAAAAATACTCTTGTGAAGAGAGCTATTGAAGGCACAAAGTATGAAGAACTTGCACAGGTTCTTGACGGACCTTCGGCATTTGCCTTAAGCTATGAAGATGCCACAGCTCCGGCAAGAGTTATTGACGAAGTGATGAAAGACTACAAGAAGATGTCTTTTAAAGCAGGCGTGGTAGAAGGAGTTTATTACGATGCCGAGGGTATTGAGGCAATAGCAGCAATACCGGGAAGAGATCAGCTTATCGCAAAGTTTATGGGAAGCGTTCAGTCGCCGGTATCAAAGCTGGTACGTACATTCCAGGCTATCGCAGATGCAAAAGCAGAGTAATTTTTAATTAAAAAATATCGAAAAGGAGAATAGAAAATGAATAAGGATCAAATTATCGAAGCTATAAAAGCGATGACAGTTTTAGAATTAAACGAGCTTGTAAAGGCTTGTGAAGAAGAGTTCGGAGTATCGGCAGCAGCGCCTGTTGCAGTAGCCGGCGCGGCAGCTGGCGCAGCAGCTGCTGGTGAAGAGCAGACAGAATTCACTGTTGTTCTTGCGGCAGCTGGCGGAGAAAAGATCAAGGTTATCAAGGTAGTAAGAGAAATCACAGGCCTTGGACTCAAGGAAGCTAAGGATCTTGTAGACGGAGCTCCTCAGAATGTTAAGGAAGGCATCGAAAAGGCAGAAGCGGAAGCTATCAAGGCTCAGCTTGAAGAGGTTGGCGCTACTGTAGAACTCAAGTAATTCAGCTAAACTTAGATAAAACTGATACATTTAAGCGGGCAGTTCATTGTAGACTGTCCGTTTTTATTTATAAGTGAAAAAAGGTCGTGGGTCGGAATATTGACATTGTAAGATGCAAGATATAGAATATATAGTATACAATGGCTGAAAAATTACCGGCAACGCGACGTTTTATCATATATTGATTTGTCTTTTTGTATAATTTGTATAAATAAAGAGAAAGGAAATGATTATAGCGATGAATATTAAAGCAATTATCGCAGATGCTTTTTTAGATTTATGCGAAAAAAAGCAATAACAAAAATTAAAATACAGGATATACTTGATAAAGCAGAAGTAAGCCGAGGAACATTCCATAATCATTTTGAAGATAAGTATGATCTTATTCGTTATTGCTATGATGTAAAGGTTTTACCGCAGTGGGATTATAAACAGGAAGAGGATATGGATGCTGCGGAACACAGATGGAAAGTAGATATGCTTCGCAGTATAAGGAAATATGCGCGTTTTATGAAGGGCGCTTGCCTTATGGGAGAAGCAAATTGTCTGCGTGAATATATAGTGGATAAGGGCAGAAAAGCGGATCTTGAATGGTATAAGGAGAAAAGCAAAAAAACGATTACAAAGGAGCTCGAAGAAAGTATTTATTATCATTCAGGTGCATGCAGATATATGATTATAGAATGGATCCTTGACGATATGCCGATTTCCGAGGAGAAGCTTGCAGATATACTTATAAAAAACGGAGTCAGGGGGCTTTATTGAACATATAAGCAAAAAAGTACAGATATAAACAAATTGCAGCCTTTATAAATTGAAAAAAAGCAGCTTTAATGTTACTGTGAATGTGGAATTAAAATTCTATATTCTATTTTATTCATTCATAAAGGAGGCATATTATGCAGAAACAAAGTACTTTCAGAAAGTACGCGGTGCTTGTCTCGCTCGGTATCATGGGAGGAACTATTTATACGACATCGTATTTAAGATTCGCTTTCTACACTCAGCTCATAGACAGTCTGCGTATGACAAATGTGCAGCTTGGACTTGTATCAACTATTACAAACGCGATATCATTTATAATTGCAATTCCGGGTTCATTCCTTGCTGATAAGCTTGAAGCAAAGAGGGTTATCCTTTTCAGCTGCGGCAGTATATCGCTGCTTGCGCTCCTGTTCCCGCTTTATGTACACGGATATCCTTCATATGTATTCTTCCAGTGTGCAAATACATTGGTAATTGGTGCATATTGGGGATGCCTGATGAAGTACATCAATAACCTCGGCGGCGAAGAGGAAGCAGGAAATTCATTCGGTACATACTATCTCATCAACGGTCTTTCGGGTGCTCTCGGAAACTTCATTCCTCTTTGGGCACAGGCACAATTCGGAGATGAGTCGGGTGTAAATGTAGCTGTTGTTTCAATGGGTATAGTTACGACCGTTGCTACAGTTCTCGTCCTCATTTTCCTCGAAGACGAAAAGCAGCTTGCTGCAAGAGGAATATACCTCAAGGGTGATGAGCCGATCCAGATCAAGCATATCGTGACTGTACTTAAGTGGCCGGGCACATGGATGCTTATTTTAGCATATACAAGTACAATCGTACTCTATGAAAACATGTCGTACATGGCTCCGTTCCTTACAAATGTAGTAGGAATCGATGAGAATCTTTCATCGACGCTCGCAATCGTAAGACAGTACTGCACGCTTGTGCTTTCACCGCTCGGCGGATATATGTGCGATAAGGTGCTTAAGGCTACATATAAATGGTATATTATGGCATTTGCTATCGTAGCTGTTCTTTATGTAGGCTTAGGATTATTCTTCGGACCAAACTCGAACCCTATCATTGCGGGTATATATTCGGTACTTCCGGCAGGCGTATCGATGGCTCTTTACGGAGTAACATATTCGATCATAAGAGAATGTCATATCCCGGCTATGGTTACGGGTACTGCCAGTGGCTTAACAGCTATCGGCGGAGCAATCCAGGGAATGATTCTTCCTCCGATTTTCGGAACATGTCTTGACAATTACGGAGACGCAGTTCACGGTTTCGCAGGATACAGCTATGTGTTCTACATCATAGCAGGCGTATGCGTACTCGGTATACTCAACGCTATGTGGGTAGGCTCACATCATAAGAAGTGCCTTGCAGGAAAGAGAAAGATGGATCTTTCTGGAATAGAAAATTAAGAACACCGATAAACAGGCTCATGACACTATGGGTCTGTTTATTTTTATATGCTTGATTGAAAGTAAAACAAAAAATAAGAGCAAATTTAAATATAGTTGCTGTCAAGATGTTAACGAACATTGCTTATAAAAAGGCTGTGCTGTATTTTACATGCAGAGGGAAGGAGCAGAAATGATAAACAATATGACGCTGCCGCTCGAGGGATTGAGGGTGGTGGATTTCACTACGGTTGTAGCGGCGCCTACGGCAGGCGAGCTTCTGTGCGCTTTCGGCGCTGATGTAATTAAGGTGGAAGCAATAGGAGGAGAGGCTCACAGAACTACGGGATCTTTTTTGGGGACGCCGTATAAAACAGAATGTAATCCCCATTATACGCTGCAGAACAGCAATAAAAAACATATTTCCATTGATTTAAAATCGGAAGAGGGCAGCAGGGTAATGATGTCGCTTATTGATAAAGCCGACATATTTTTATCCAATGTGCGCGAGCCTGCGCTGGAAAGACTCGGACTCGATTATGATACTCTTTCTGCAAAATATCCGAGATTGATTTATGCCCATTTTTCTGGATACGGTCCCAAAGGGCCGAATGCGGGCGAGCCGGGATTTGATTCGACGGTTTTTTGGCTCCGCGGCGGAATGATTGCCGATTGGCAGACAGAAGACGCAAGATATCCTTTTGAACCTACATATGCGTTTGGAGATACGGCCACAGCATCATCGTTTTTCAGCGCTGTTCTCCTTGCAGTTATAGGAAGGGAAAAGACAGGAAAAGGAACAAAAGTTGAATCGTCGCTCTATTCAAGCGCTATCTGGTGCAACGGTCAAGGTGTACTGCAGACTCAGTTTGAAAAGAAAAAATTAAACACTGAGCCTGAAAAAGTGATAAATCCTCAGAATGGCTATTATAAATGCAGCGATGGAAAATGGTTTAGTTTAAATGAAAGAACTTATTATGAGAAGGATTTGCCGGCTATTGTAAAAGCGCTCGGTCTTGATGATGTCCTTTCGGATAAGCGCTACGAAAGCAGAGAGAGCCTTGAGGAAAGCGGCGTGTATGTTGAATACAGGGAAAGGATTACCGAGGCGTTTAAGACAAAACCGGCGGCCGAATGGAAAAAGATTTTTAAAGAGTACAATATGCCGTGCGATGTGGCCGTAAGAACCGCTGATGTTGCGGGGGATGAGCAGGCCTTGGCAAACGGGTATCTTGAAGAAGTCACATATCCTGACGGAACAAAAGTTATGATGCCGGTGCCGCCGATGTTTCTTTCAAATTATGCAAGACGGCCGATTGTACCGACAGGCGAGCCGGGAGATGCAACAAGTGAGATACTGAAGACAATAGGATATACTGAAGATATGATTGCAGAACTTAGAAACATAAAAGCAGTAAAGTAAATTTAAACAAAATTCGTCTGAATTATTCTGCGTCCTCGATAGAGCAGGTAAATGAAGGAATAAAGAAGCTCAGTGCTGCACTCAGAAAAATGATAGCAGCATAGAGATAGATAAGTTAAGGATTATTGTGTTTAAATGAAGGAGATGAGCATATGGCAAAAATTGAAGTGAACAGCGAAAAATGCAAATCGTGTGAACTCTGTATTACGGTCTGTCCTTTGGGACTTATAAAACTGAGCGACCGATTCAATTCTGTGGGAGAGCATTTTGCAGAGCAGCATGATGCGGACAAATGTACGGGATGCACTTTGTGCGCTATGATGTGCCCGGATTTTGCGATAGAAGTTTATAAATAGGAGGATAACGAATATGGCTAAGAAAGTAGTAATGCAGGGAAATGAAGCATTGGCTGAATCCGCGCTCAGAGCAGGATGCAGTTTCTTTGCCGGATATCCGATTACACCGCAGACGGAAATTACAGAATATCTGGCAGGCAAAATGAACGATATGCCCGGAAGAGTATTTATACAGGGTGAAAGTGAACTGGCATCAATAAATATGGTATTTGGAGCATCTGCAACGGGTGCAAGATCTATGACCGCTACGTCGGGACAGGGCATATCCCTCATGCAGGAAGGTATGAGCCTGCTTTCGGAGACAGGTGTGCCTGCCGTTGTTGTCGATGTACAAAGAGGAGGCCCGGGCAATAACGATACAAATCCGTCGCAGGCAGACTATAATATTCTGACAAAAAGTGTCGGCCACGGAGGAGCCCATGCCTTTGTTCTCGCACCTTCGACAGTGCAGGAAACAGCGGATATGGTTTACGAAGCATTTGATATTGCAGATGAACAGCGCTGTGTAGTTGCGATTATGATTGATGGTATGCTCGGACATTTAATGGAAGCTATCGAGCTTATGCCTTACCGGGATTTGTCGGAACTTCCGCCGCGACCTTATACTGAGAAAGGAAATCCGGCGGGAAACAGACTGCAGGCTGGCTGGGACAATCTTGAACAGGTTGGTAAAGATCTCGAAAGCAAGTATGAAATGTGGGAAAAGGAGATGGCGAAAGCCGAGCACTTCATGACAGAGGACGCGGAGGTAATAGTAGCAGCTTGGGGAACAGTTGCCCGTACGACAAAAACCGCAATAAGAAAGCTGAGAGCAGAGGGCAAAAAGGTGGGACTCATAAGGCCGAAAACTCTTTATCCTTTCCCGCAGGAGCCGTTTGCAAATCTTGATGAAAAACAGGTAAAGCATATTCTGTCCCTGGAAAATTCATATCCGGTGCAGTTCTATAATGATGTAAAAGCGTCGCTTGCCGGTAAGAAAATAGCACTTTCAAAGAAAAACCGCGGAATGGGCTACGAGCTCAGCCTTGAAGAGATTGAAGAAGAATTGCGCAGGCTTCTGTAAGGAGGGAATAGTAATGGAAAAAGTATATGGAGTTCCTGAAGGGATGACAGGTGAAAAAACATCTTTTTGTGCAGGATGCACACATATGTTGGCACAAAAATTGATAGTAGAATGTTTAAACGAAATGGGAGAACGTGATAATGCCATTCTAAGCCTGGCTATCGGTTGTTCAATGAACTCGGTGGGAGTAACAGATATTCACACGATACAGGCGTCTCATGGCCGTTCGGCAGCAGTTGCTACTGGAATAAGCCGTATGAATCCTGACAAGATTGTGCTTACATACCAGGGAGACGGGGACACGATGTCCATTGGTATCGCAGAAAGTCTTCATACAGCCAACAGAGGCGAAAAGGTGACGGTAATTACGATAAACAACCAGATATACGGAATGACCGGAGGTCAGATGTCGGCAACAACGCTTGTCGGACAGAAATCGACAACCGGTGTAAGAAAGCCGGAGCTTATGGGATATCCGTTTAACTTTGCCGAAATGATAGGAAACCTGAAAGCGCCGGGATATGTAGCGCGGGGAGCGCTTTACAGTCCTAAATATTTAATGCAGGCAAAAGAAATGATAAGGAAAGCGCTGCGCTGCCAGAAGGAAAAGGGACTATACTCATATGTCGAGCTTCTCTCGTTCTGTCCGACAAACTGGGGAGTAGCACCTAAGGATTGTTTGGCGTACTGTGAGGAAAATGTGCTTCCGGTATTTCCTGTCGGCGAATTCAAAACTTGTTTTTAAGGAGGTGTAAGTAATGGAAAAGAGCGTACTTATGGGAGGCTTCGGCGGACAGGGCGTACAGACATGCGGCAAGCTGCTGATCAAGGCTGCAAATGAAGAAGATAAAATAGCAACATTTTATTCGGAATACGGCGGTGTAATGCGCGGAGGAACGTCCAACTGCACTATAATCACAAGTGATGAGGAAATCGGAGCTCCGAATATAAAGATAGTGAACAATGTAGTTGCGTTTAATATTCCGTCTTTCAATAAATTTGAGCCGCGCGTTTTGCCTGGCGGAACGATGGTGGTGAACAGTACGTTAATTGACAAAGAAATGTATAAGAGAGATGATATTACATATGTAGAGATTCCTGCTACAGAACTGTCACAGCAGCTCGGAAGCTCGAAGGTGCTTAATATTATCCTGCTTGCCTTTTTCTGCGAGTATACAGAAATGATAAGCACTGACGCTGCGAGGAAAATCGTTGCGGAAGAGTTCGGAAATAAGAGGCCTGAACTTATGGAGCTCAATACCAAAGCATTTGATATAGGTGTGGAATGGGCCGTGAAAGCAAAGAAAAACAATTAGACTTTCCAAAATAATTCTTCATATGGATATAAGAAAAAGCGGGTTTTAATTGAGACCCGCTTTTTTGTAATGTGAATGGATGATGAAAGACAGCGTTAAGAAAAAAATCCCATAATACTACTTGACGTATTGACAAAAATATGATAACATATAAGACTGCCACGCAAATGTAGTTTTGCAATCCCAACAGGGGAGAAAAGAAGCAGTTTCTTTAAATACTAAAGGAGTGATGAATATGCCACAACCCGTAAAATTCGGTAGGAAAACACGCATGAGCTTCTCGAAAATAAACGAGGTAGCCGAGATGCCAAACCTGATACAGATACAGACCGATTCGTATGATTGGTTTATAAAGGAAGGCATCCGTGAGGTGTTTGACGACATATCGCCGATCAAGGATTACGCAGGAAATCTGATTTTGGAATTTATAGATTATTCCCTTACAGATCCTCCGAAATACGAACAGGAAGAGTGTAAGGAAAGAGACGTAACATATGCAGCTCCGCTTAAAGTAAAAGTAAGACTTGTAAATAAGGAAACCGGAGAGGTAAAAGAGCAGGAAGTATTTATGGGTGATTTCCCGCTGATGACCGAGAAGGGGACTTTCATTTATAACGGCGCCGAGAGAGTTGTCGTAACTCAGCTCGTGCGTTCGCCGGGACCTTATTATGATGTAACTGTAGACAAGTCAAACAATAGACTCTATTCGACGACGATTATTCCTAACAGGGGCGCTTGGCTCGAATATGAGACCGACTCAAATGAAATTATTTCCGTAAGAGTCGACCGTACGAGAAAGCAGCCTGTAACCACGCTTATTCGCGCGCTTGGATTTGGTACGGATAAGGAAATTATAGATATTTTTGGTGAAGACGTCCGCCTGATGAGAACGCTGGAAAAAGATACGGCAGACAGCTATGAGGAAGGACTTAAAGAAATATATAAGAAGCTGAGACCGGGAGAGCCGCCGACACTCGACAGTGCAAAATCGCTGTTTGAGTCGCTGTTTTTTGATCCCAAGAGATATGATCTTGCCAAAGTTGGCCGCTACAAGTACAACAAAAAGCTCGGTCTGTCAAACAGACTTCCGGGCTGCACGGCCGCTGAGGATGTAACAGACCCGAACACGGGTGAAATTATAGTGGAAAAGGATCAGCGCATCACTCGCGATATGGCCTTTGCCATTGAAAATGCCGGCGTAAAGTATGTACTGGTATACGGAAAGACGGATGAAAGCCATATTACAAAGGTAATAGGCAATAACTTTGTCGACCTTGAGGCGTATGTCGATTTTGACACAACTGATCTCAAGGTACCGGGCAAGGTTTATTATCCTGTGCTCAAAGAGATTCTCGAAGAGAACGAGGATGAAAAAGCCATTAAAGAAGCAATAATTGCGAAAAGACACGAACTTTCGCCTAAGCACATAATAGTAGACGATATTATTGCATCGGTATCGTATATTCTCAATTTGAATTACGGTATCGGTAATATTGATGATATAGACCATCTCGGCAACAGAAGACTTAGAACTGTGGGAGAACTTCTTCAAAATCAGTTCAGAATCGGCCTTGCCAGAATGGAAAGAGTGGTAAAGGAGAGAATGACGATACAGGATATCGAAGTTACCACTCCGCAGGCGCTTATGAACATAAGACCTGTAACAGCAGCTATAAAAGAATTTTTTGGAAGCTCGCAGCTTTCACAGTTTATGGATCAGACAAACCCTCTTGCTGAGCTTACGCACAAGAGGCGTCTTTCGGCGCTGGGACCTGGCGGATTGTCAAGAGAGCGTGCGGGCTTTGAAGTGCGGGATGTGCATTATTCGCACTACGGCCGTATGTGTCCGATCGAAACGCCTGAAGGTCCTAACATTGGACTTATCGGCTCGCTCACGACATACGGCAAGATAAACGAATATGGGTTTATCGAAACACCTTACAGAAAGGTAGACAAGGCGACGGGCAGGGTATCCGACAATGTGGAATACCTGACTGCCGATGAAGAAGAAATGCTCATCATTGCGCAGGCCAACGAGCCTCTGGACAGCGAGGGACACTTTGTAAATCAGAAAGTGGCATCGCGCGGTGCGGGCGGTGAAATCGACCTCGTGCAGAGAGAAAATATAGATTATATGGACGTATCGCCTAAGCAGGTAGTATCGGTTGCGACAGCGATGATACCGTTCCTCGAAAATGACGATGCCAACCGTGCCCTGATGGGCTCTAACATGCAGCGTCAGGCGGTGCCGCTTCTTGTGACACAGGCGCCTATCGTGGGAACAGGTATGGAATACAAAGCTGCGAGAGATTCGGGTGTAGTAATCCTTGCAAAGCATACGGGGACTGTCGAGTTTGTTGACGCAGACAAGATTGTTATAAGACGCGATGACGGTGAAGGCATAGATTCGTATACGATGCTGAAATTCAAGCGCTCCAATCAGGGTACTTGCATAAATCAGAGGCCTATCGTCAGCCACGGCGAGCATATTGAAGAAGGCGAAGTCATTGCTGACGGCCCTTCAACAGACCTCGGTGAAGTAGCGCTCGGAAAAAATCTTCTCATCGGCTTTATGACTTGGGAAGGCTATAACTACGAGGATGCTATCGTACTGAATGAAAGACTCATCATGGAAGATGTGCTCACATCGCTCCATATAGAAGAATATGAGACAGAGGCGAGAGACACGAAGCTCGGACCTGAAGAGATTACAAGAGACATACCGAATGTCGGTGACGATGCACTCCGTAATCTCGATGAAGAGGGTATCATAAGAATCGGTGCGGAAGTTGATTCTTCGGATATTCTCGTAGGAAAGGTAACACCTAAAGGCGAAACTGAGCTTACAGCAGAGGAGAGACTTCTGCGCGCGATCTTCGGCGAAAAGGCAAGAGAAGTGCGCGATACTTCTCTCAGAGTTCCGCACGGTGAAACGGGTATTGTTGTAGATGTCAAAACTTTCTCAAGAGAAAATGGTGATGAACTTGCGCCTGGTGTGAACAAGCTCGTAAGATGCTATATTGCGACCAAGAGAAAGATACAGGTCGGAGATAAGATGGCGGGCCGTCACGGCAATAAAGGTGTTATTTCGAGAATACTTCCTGAAGAGGATATGCCGTTTATGGATAATGGACAGCCGCTGCAGGTAATGCTCAATCCGCTCGGCGTACCTTCGCGAATGAATGTAGGGCAGGTACTCGAGGTGCATCTCGGACTTGCGGCCAAGAGCAAGGACTGGTATATTTCCACTCCTGTATTTGACGGCGCAAATGAAAAAGATATAATTGAGCTTCTCGGTGAATGCGGCTTCCCTGAAACAGGTAAGCTGAGACTGAGAGACGGGCGTACAGGAGAATTTTTCGATAACCCTGTAACTGTAGGATATATGTATATGCTCAAGCTGCACCATCTCGTTGATGATAAGATACATGCGAGAAGTACGGGCCCGTACTCACTTGTAACGCAGCAGCCGCTCGGAGGTAAGGCTCAGTTCGGCGGACAGCGTTTCGGAGAGATGGAAGTATGGGCGCTTGAAGCATACGGCGCAGCTTATACGCTTCAGGAAATCCTTACTGTTAAGTCTGATGATATAGTAGGAAGAGTAAAAACTTATGAAGCCATCGTCAAGGGCGAGAATATTCCTGAGCCTGGTATTCCTGAATCATTCAAGGTACTCATTAAGGAAATGCAGAGTCTCGGACTTGATATAAAAGTGCTGTCTGAGGACAATCAGGAAATAGAAATAAAGGAATCAAGCGAATATGAAGACACTGATATCGAAGCTATGATAGATATTGTCGGGGAAGATCCTGCGGGCAGCTTAGAGAATGACAATGACGATGACTATGCAGACGAAGATATCGATGAATTCGAGGATGATTTTGACGAGTTTGATGATGAAGAAGACATCGACATTGAGCTTGAAGAAGATAAGGATTTTGCTGAAGAGTTATAGAAAGGGGGAGGAACTCCTTGAACGAAAATAATAACACGGGCTACGAGCTGAATAATTTTGAAGCTATAAAGATAGGTCTTGCATCCACGGAGAAGATTCTGCAATGGTCGCACGGCGAGGTAACAAAACCTGAAACCATCAATTACAGAACTTTAAAGCCTGAAAAGGACGGACTGTTCTGCGAAAGGATATTTGGCCCTACAAAGGACTGGGAGTGTCATTGCGGTAAATATAAGAGAATAAGATATAAGGGCATCGTCTGCGATCGCTGCGGTGTAGAAGTAACAAAAGCAAAGGTAAGAAGAGAGAGAATGGGGCATATACAGCTTGCGGCCCCGGTGTCTCATATCTGGTATTTTAAGGGCATTCCGTCGAGGATGGGGTTGGTGCTCGATATCTCACCGAGAAGTCTGGAAAAGGTGCTTTACTTTGCTGCATACATTGTAATTGATCCGGGCGAAAGCGACTTCGGGTACAAAGAAGTAATTACCGAGCAGCAGTTCAGAGATGCTAAGGAAAGATACGGCGCGGGTGCATTCAAAGCGATGATGGGAGCTGAGGCTATACGCGAGCTTATGATGCAGATAGATCTGGACGCGCTTTCAGAGGAGCTTCGCAAGAAACTCAAGGAAGCGTCGGGTCAGAAAAAGATCAGAATAGTAAGGAGACTCGAAGTTGTCGAGGCTCTGCGCCAGTCGGGCAATAAGCCTGAGTGGATGATTATGGAAGTTATTCCTGTAATTCCGCCTGATCTGCGCCCTATGGTACAGCTCGACGGAGGAAGATTTGCAACTTCTGACTTAAACGACCTCTACAGAAGAGTAATAAACAGAAATAACAGACTCAAGAGACTGCTTGAACTCGGAGCTCCTGATATCATCGTCAGGAACGAAAAGAGAATGCTCCAGGAAGCTGTCGATGCGCTCATAGACAACGGCCGCCGCGGCAGACCGGTTACGGGACCGGGAGCAAGACCGCTCAAGTCGCTTTCGGATATGCTGAAAGGTAAGCAGGGAAGATTCAGACAGAACCTGCTCGGCAAGCGTGTCGATTATTCGGGACGTTCCGTAATCGTAGTAGGACCGGAGCTCAAGTTCTACCAGTGCGGTCTGCCTAAGAAGATGGCGCTCGAGCTTTTCAAGCCTTTCATTATGAAAAAGCTTGTAGAGGAAGAGTATGCGCACAACATCAAGAGTGCAAAGAGAATGGTTGAAAAGGTAAGACCTGAGGTATGGGACGTGCTCGAAAGCGTAATCAAGGAGCATCCTGTAATGCTCAATCGTGCCCCGACGCTTCATAGACTCGGAATACAGGCATTTGAGCCGGTGCTCGTAGAAGGTAAGGCTATCAAGCTTCATCCGCTCGTATGTACTGCGTTTAACGCTGACTTTGACGGAGACCAGATGGCCGTGCATGTGCCGCTTTCGGTAGAAGCACAGGCAGAGGCGAGATTCCTTATGCTTTCGGTAAACAATATCCTTGCACCTAAGGATGGATCTCCTATAACGACACCTACTCAGGATATGATACTTGGTTCGTATTATCTCACTCATCCGGGCGTGGAAGAGAGAAATACGGCGGCGGAAAAGGGAGACGGCAAGGTATTTACCGATATGGACGAAATGCTTATGGCATACCAGAACGGTGATGTAGGTATCCACGCTAAGGTAAAAGTAAGAAGATTTCTTGATGAAAACGATACAAGAGGCAAGCTCATAGAATCGACTGTCGGCAGATTTATATTCAACTCGGAAATTCCGCAGGATCTCGGCTTTGTTGACAGAGCGGAAGACCCATATGCGCTTGAAGTAGATTTCCTCTGTGACAAGAAAAAGCTCGGCGTAATTATCGACAAGTGCTACAGAGCACACGGCAATACGGGAACGGCGCTGATGCTCGATCATATCAAGGATATGGGTTTCCATTATTCGACAAAGGGAGCTGTTACGATCAGTATTTCCGATATGGAAATTCCTGAAAAGAAGCAGGAAATTATAGCCGAATCGGAGAAACTCGTAGATAAATATGAGAAAGCATACAGGCAGGGACTTATGTCCAACCAGGAAAGATACGAAAAGGTTATCCAGATTTGGGCCAAGACGACTGATGATGTTGCCGACGCACTAATGGACTCGCTGGGAACGCTCAATAATCTCTATATAATGGCGCATTCCGGAGCCAGAGGTTCAAAAAACCAGATAAGACAGATTGGCGGTATGCGTGGTCTTATGGCAAACGCTACAGGTAAGACCGTTGAAATTCCTATCAAAGCAAATTTCCGTGAAGGACTTTCCGTACTCGAATACTTTATATCGAGCAACGGTGCCAGAAAGGGACTTGCCGATACAGCGCTCCGTACAGCAGACTCTGGATATTTGACAAGAAGACTTGTCGATGTATCTCACAATGTAATAGTAAGAGAGTTCGACTGCGGCACTGACGAGGGTATCGAAGTAAGAGCATTCACTGACGGCAAGGAAGTCATCGAATCGCTCAAGCTGCGTATCATAGGCAGAACTGCATTTATGGACATATATGATCCTAATACTGGAGAGCTCATAGTGGAGCAGAACGAGGAGATTACGGAAGACGCGGCTGACAAGATTGAAGCTGCGGGTATAGAGTCCGTTGCCATCCGTTCGGTAATGACTTGTCACAGCGAACACGGTATATGCGCTAAGTGCTACGGCAGAAACCTTGCTACAGGCGAGCCTGTAAATATCGGCGAAGCTGTCGGCATTACGGCGGCGCAGTCAATCGGCGAACCGGGTACTCAGCTGACAATGAGAACGTTCCATACGGGCGGCGTTGCCGGAAGCGATATTACCCAGGGTCTTCCGAGAGTAGAGGAGCTTTTTGAAGCGCGTAAGCCTAAGGGACTTGCAGAGATCTGCGAGGCTGACGGTACTGTTGTTTCTATCGAAACGAGAAAAGATAATAAAACTGAAATTAAAGTGTGCGGGGAAGAAGAGAAAATCTATGTTGTGCCTTATGGTGCGCGTCTCAATGTAAAAGAGGGCGATTATGTCCTTGCGGGCGACAACATTACCAAAGGACCGCTCAATCCGAACGACATACTGCGCTTAAACGGTGTGGAAGGTGTATATCAGTATCTGCTCAAGGAAGTGCAGCGTGTGTATAAGAATCAGGGTGTAGATATCAACGATAAGCATGTTGAAGTTATCGTAAGCCAGATGCTCTCAAAGAGCAGGATTGAAGATGCGGGAGACACAGACCTTCTGTCAGGCGGACTTTACAGCAAGTTTGAAATTGAAGAGGCTAATGAAGCGGCAATTGCAGCGGGCGGTGAACCGTGCACCGCGAAGAGAGTGCTTCTCGGTATTACCAAGGCTTCGCTGGCGACAAACTCGTTCCTGTCAGCGGCATCATTCCAGGAAACGACAAAAGTGCTCACAGATGCTGCTATCAAAGGTAAGACTGATCATCTTATGGGTCTTAAAGAAAATGTTATCATCGGCAAGCTCATTCCTGCCGGAACGGGCATGAAGCGCTACAGAAGCGTAAATGTTGATTACGGCATCAATACGGAGCTTATGGAGTCGTATTCTAATATGAATTATGACGAATCGGTATACGAGGTTGAAAACGATAATGATTACAAAGAGCTCGCCGGAATGAATGAAGCATTTGAAAACGATGGCTACGATATAGTAGAAATGGATGATATACAGAACGAACTTAACGATTAAATAAAAAGTAAGAATAAAATGTGCCCCAATGTTTGAAAATACTTGACATTGGGGGCATTTTAATGATAAAATAAGCTTTGGTTTCCGCCCGGAGACGGGTTTGGATATATTGTTTTATTTTTTGAAGAAAGGAGAAACAAATGCCTACTATTAACCAATTAGTACGTGAAGGAAGAACAAGTGCGGTAAAGAAGTCGACTGCTCCTGCTCTCAACAGAGGTATGAACTCACTCAAGAGAGTACCGACAGACGTTCATTCACCTCAGAAGAGAGGCGTATGCACTTCAGTAAAGACCGTAACTCCTAAGAAGCCTAATTCGGCTTTAAGAAAAGTTGCCAGAGTTAAGCTGACTAACGGAATCGAAGTAACTGCTTACATTCCGGGTATTGGTCATAATCTTCAGGAGCACAGCGTTGTTCTGATAAGAGGCGGCAGAGTTAAGGACCTCCCTGGTGTAAGATATCACATCGTAAGAGGCACGCTCGATACGGCCGGTGTAAACGATAGAGGTCAGGCTCGCTCGAAGTACGGCGCAAAGAGGCCTAAGAAAAAGTAATAGTCGGGAATTTGAGCCCTTAATATAGAATATTAACTTATGATATATTGAGCGCCGCGGACCGGGAGAGAGACCCGGGACGAGTACCCCAGCTAAAGACTTTTGCGTCTATTTGATTGCAGGGCGCAAGAGAGTAATCCTCGCATGAGGGTGAAGGAAAAATGCAATTCACAAAATAAGAATTAGCAAGCAAGGAGGGAAGCGAAGTGCCAAGAAAAGGTAACGTACCAAAGAGAGAAGTTCTTCCTGATCCGGTATACGGAAGCACTGTTGTGGCAAAGCTCATTAACAGTATTATGTTGGACGGAAAGAAAGGAACAGCTCAGTCGATCGTTTACGGTGCTTTTGAGATCGTAGAAAAGCAGACCGGCGAAAACCCGCTTGAAGTATTTGAAAAGGCAATGAACAACATCATGCCTGTAGTAGAAGTAAAAGCGAGAAGAGTCGGCGGTGCTAACTATCAGGTTCCTGTTGAAGTAAGAGCTGACAGAAAGCAGACGCTTGGAATCAGATGGCTCACAAAGTACACGAGAGCCAGAGGTGAAAAGACTATGGCTGAGAGACTGGCAAAAGAGCTTATGGATGCAGCAAATAATACAGGAGCATCAGTAAAGAAAAAAGAAGATACTCACAAAATGGCAGAAGCAAACAGAGCGTTCGCACATTACAGATGGTAGTTTTGAGAGTACAGAGTTTATTTATAGCAGAAAGGAGGATATAAGATGCCTAGAAGTTTTTCACTTGAAAAAAC
The DNA here is from genome assembly GCA_944383465.1 of uncultured Clostridia bacterium. GTDB lineage: Bacteria > Bacillota > Clostridia > Peptostreptococcales > Anaerovoracaceae > QAKD01. The sequence continues at coordinate 2,190 of CALWPQ010000026.1, read as the reverse complement.
AAGAAATATCGGTATCATGGCGCACATCGATGCCGGTAAGACAACAACGACAGAAAGAATACTGTTCTACACCGGAAAGACTCATAAGATCGGCGAAACGCACGACGGATCCGCAACTATGGACTGGATGGAACAGGAGCAGGAAAGAGGTATCACGATAACCTCTGCTGCTACTACAGCACAATGGAAAGACACAAGAATTAACATAATCGATACTCCGGGACACGTGGATTTTACCGTAGAGGTAGAAAGATCGCTTAGAGTCCTTGACGGAGCGGTAACAGTACTTTGCGCTAAAGGCGGAGTAGAGCCTCAGTCGGAAACTGTTTGGAGACAGGCAGAAAAGTACGGTGTTCCGAGAATAATATTCGTAAACAAGATGGATATTATGGGAGCTGACTTCTTTAGAGTTGTCGGAATGGTTAAGGACAGACTGAAGGCAAACGCTGTGCCTATTCAGCTTCCGATCGGTGCTGAAGACAGTTTCGTGGGAATTGTCGATTTAGTAGAAATGAAAGCAGAGGTTTATAAAGACGATCTTGGTAAGGAGATAGAGATTACGGATATTCCGGATGATCTCGCAGATATGGCTCAGGAGTGGCACGAAAAGATGATCGAGGCTGTTGCTGAGGCTGACGAGGAGCTGATGATGAAGTTCCTTGAAGGAGAGGAAATTACCAAGGCGGAAGTTAAAAAAGCTATCCGTACAATGACGATTGAGGGCAGAATGGTTCCTGTTCTCTGCGGATCGGCATACAGAAACAAGGGTGTTCAGATGCTTCTTGACGCCGTTGTCGACTATATGCCGTCGCCGCTTGACATCCCTGCTATCAAGGGTGTTATCCCGGGAACGGAAGAAGAAGCAGAGAGACCTGCGGATGATAACGGTCCGTTTGCGGCTCTTGCATTCAAGATTATGGCTGACCCGTTTGTAGGTAAGCTTGCTTTCTTCAGAGTATATTCGGGAACGCTCACAAGCGGTTCTTATGTATATAACTCGACAAAGGGCAAGAAAGAAAGAATCGGAAGAATTCTGCAGATGCACGCTAACAGGCGTGAAGAAATCGAGCAGGTTTACTCCGGAGATATCGCTGCTGCGGTAGGTCTTAAAGATACTACAACAGGCGATACGCTCTGCGACGAAAAGAACGAAATAGTGCTCGAATCCATGGAATTCCCTGATCCGGTAATCGAAATCGCTATCGAGCCTAAGACAAAGGCAGGACAGGAAAAGATGGGCATCGCGCTTGCAAAGCTCGCAGAGGAAGACCCGACATTCAAAACTTATACAAACGAGGAAACAGGCCAGACTATTATCGCCGGAATGGGCGAACTGCACCTTGAAATTATTGTGGACAGACTTCTCCGTGAATTTAAGGTAGAAGCAAATGTAGGTAAGCCTCAGGTTTCATATAAAGAAACTATTACAAAGCCTGCTGATGTCGATAACAAGTACGCTAAGCAGTCCGGAGGACGCGGGCAGTACGGTCATGTTAAGATTAAGGTTTACCCGAGAGAGCCGGGCGCGGGCTTTGAATTTAAGAATTCAATCGTCGGCGGTGCTATTCCTAAGGAATACATTCCGAAGATTGAAGAAGGTGTAAAGGAAGCTATGAACAACGGTCCTATCGCCGGCTACCAGGTAGTCGATGTGGGCGTTGAACTTTACGACGGATCGTATCACGAAGTCGACTCATCAGAAATGGCGTTTAAGATAGCTGCATCAATGGCATTCAGAGAAGCCGCGAAGAAAGCAGCGCCGGTTCTGCTTGAACCTGTGTTCAAGGTAGAAGTAACAGTGCCTGAGGAGTATATGGGAGACGTAATCGGTGATATCAGTTCGAGAAGAGGAAGAATTGAAGGCTCGGATATGAATGCGGGCGCAGTAGCAGTAAGAGCTATGGTACCGCTTTCGGAGATGTTCGGATATGCAACAGACCTCCGTTCAAAGACGCAGGGAAGAGGCGTATATGTAATGCAGTTCGACCATTTTGAAAAGCTGCCGGACAGCCTTTTAGAAAAAATCAATAAATAACCGTTTGAAAAAACAATAGGGAGGATAATAAAATGGCAAAGCAAAAGTTTGAAAGAAATAAGCCGCATGTAAATATCGGAACAATCGGTCACGTAGACCACGGCAAGACAACACTTACAGCAGCAATAACAAAGACACTTCACCAGAGATACGGA
>CALWPQ010000025.1 GCA_944383465.1 uncultured Clostridia bacterium | reverse complement strand
ATTTTTTTCTTTTTTTTGTAGTTAAGAAGCGTAGATTTTCCTACATCAGGTCTTCCTACTATGCTTACAAAGCCCGATTTCATAATCTAAATCCCTCCGGTAAAATTTCCGTCATTTTATATGACTTTATTTTTCCTTTTTCGTCGTAACTTATTATCTCAAAATCATCATCGCAAAACTCCTTCATAAATTGACGGCAGATCCCGCACGGCCAAGCGCTTCCCGCAGATGAAACTACTGCAATCGCCTTAAACTCGCGTACTCCGCACGATATTGCTTTTGCAAATGCGGTGCGCTCCGCACATATGGTAGCGCCAAATGAAGAATTTTCTATGTTTACGCCCGTGCACACAAAATCATCCTTTGTGAGCAGCGCCGCACCGACATTGAATTTTGAAAACGGCGCATATGAATAAACAAGCTGCTTCTCTGCAATTTTTATAAGCGCTTCGTACATATCTTTTTTGCTTTTGCCTGCGGCAGCAAACGGCATAAAGACTTTCTCTTCGGCCTGAGTCTTGCCTGACTCTTTGCCGGCATAACCGCCGCCCGTATCCGCACTCGCAAATTCTGCGCTGTTACCGCTCACAAGCGCGCTGCGAGTCAAATTCATCTCGCGCATCACTATTTCTTCTTGAGCGCGCATCACAGATTTTTCTTCCTCGTTCATATGATCATAGCCGAGCAGATGGAGAACGCTGTGTACGAAGAGGTACACGACTTCGCGCTCGTACGAATGTCCGTATTCCTCAGCCTGTTTCCTTGCCTGCTCTTCGCAGATAACAACATCGCCAAGCGGCATATAAAAACCATCCTCACCTGTGTCGCCGAGCGCTTCCCGCTCAGATGCAACGCGTGCGGACATTGCCGCTAATTCGCCCGCTTCAAACATCGGAAATGACAGCACATCCGTTACGCTGTCATTCTCTCTGTACTCGCGGTTGAGCTTTCTTATTTCTTCCTCGCTGACAAACGATACGCTTATCTCCGAGTATTTTGTTATACCCTCATTTGCAAGGCAGATTTCAGCCGCTTCGCGCAGCTTGTCCGCCCATACATTTTTAAGCTCACTTTCCTTATCAAATATCAATCTCATTCTTCAAGTGCCTCCGGATGTTCAGAATAATATTTATCATATGCATTAATTATTTTCTTAACAAGCTCGTGTCTCACCACATCAATGTCTTTTAAATAGCAGAAATCAATGTCTTTTACAGGCTTAAGCACCCTTTGAGCTTCTACAAGCCCGGATTTTTTGCCGCGCGGCAGGTCTATCTGGGTTATATCGCCCGTGATGACCGCTTTTGATCCAAACCCAAGCCTTGTTAAAAACATCTTCATCTGCTCGCGTGTCGTATTTTGCGCTTCATCAAGGATTATAAACGAATTATCGAGCGTGCGCCCTCTCATATACGCAAGCGGCACAACTTCTATCGTTTCCTTTTCCTTAAGCCGCAGCGCTGAATCGCGCCCTAGTATATCATAGAGCGCATCATAAAGCGGTCTTAAATACGGATCAACCTTTTCCTGTAAATCTCCCGGCAAAAAACCAAGCCGCTCTCCTGCTTCCACTGCTGGACGCGCGAGTATGATTTTCTCAACTTCCTTATTTTTATATGCGTGTATCGCCATAGCAACAGCAAGATAGGTCTTTCCCGTTCCGGCAGGCCCGATGCCGAAAACGACATCCTTCTTTCTTATGCTGTCCGCGTATTTTTTCTGTCCTATCGTCTTGGCTTTTATGGGCTTTCCCATATGAGTAAAACAGAGAATGTCTTTGCTTATATCACTTTCCCTGTATGATATTCCCTGCTCCGTAAGCCCGATAATGTAATTTATCTTCTGGGTATCTATTGCTTCACCGGAATCGAGCACCTTTATAAGTTCGGAAATGACCTTTTCCGCTTCCTGTGCTTTTTCTCCTCCTACTATGAGTTCGCTTCCGCGCTCCGTTATCTCCACACCGAAATGCTCTTCTATGAGCTTAATATTGGCATCAAGGTTGCCAAAGAGCGCGGCTCTGTCAAACTGACTGTTCACTACCATCCAAAATCTCCTGATTTATCTGTATTTCTCTTTCAGTGCCTATCTCCTGCAGCGTTTCGATAAGCACTCTTACTTCTATTATATTTTCTTTTATACTAAAATTCAAATCTTTATTTGTTATTTGCGCCTTATCTAAATCATTTTCTCTCATAAACTGACGTATTCTTTTATCTGATACCCTTTTTACAAAGTCATAATCACTTTCGCCGTCGTATATTGTCGCAGACATAATATCATTTCCCGACAAACTGTCGACAGCATTCGGCAGTATAGAAAATTCGACATAATACGGGATATGCACCTTTACCGTTCCCGATGCGTGCACATATCTTATGAGCTCTCCGAGGTCGCCCCGGGCATAATTTGTGCTTTTATAAGGCACAGCTCCGCTTATCAGCACATCACCAGGCGCTACATACTCGCCGTCCTCTACCGCGCGCAGTCCTTCCCGCGGAAGCACCTCTACTACATAACCGCCTCTATCCGCAACTATATCGCATGGTATCTTATTCGCTTCATTTTCATTGCTTTCTTCACCTTCGACAATCGTCACTTCCGCAAGCGTACCCTTGTATGTGATGCCGACCCAGCTTATGCCCTCAAGCTCACGAAAAAGGTGCAGCTTCACTTCATTGGCTTCATCCTTAGTCCTCAGCTTACGAGAACCCACCTCAAACCCAATATCGGAAAGCGCCTGCCGCACTTCACTCTCTGTAAACTGCTCATATCCGTATATTCTTATTTCGCTCACAAAGAGGCTTTGGTAATACAGTATTATGAAAAATAATGAAAGACCGAAAAGCGCGGCCTTTTTCGTTCTGAGCCTGAGGGCAAACGGCATAAAGCCTTCGTCCTTGCTCACGGTTATTCTGTATTTGCTTTTAGCAAGCTTTTTAAGCTTTGGATAGTCCTCAGCGCTCACGGACATTACAGCTTCTATGTCCGATATAAATTTTACGTTTTGAAGCACTATACCCTTTGCAAGGCAGTCAGTTATCAGTCGATTGATGCCGAATCCCTCTATTCTAATCTTCCTGCGATGTACCGTAAAAGCGAATCTCATCGATTTCCCCCTCTATAAACATTCTCCTGTCCGCTATCTCGCTGATTTCAAGGTTTTTCCCCGTTACAGCGGTAAAACGGCTGCCGCTGTCTATTATTATCTGGCTAGCTGAAATAAGCACCACTTTTTTTATATTATCAAGTACCGCGGTGTTTCCGCTGACGAGAAGTCTCGGCATTTTTACGGCAAAATCAAAAATAAATTCTTCTTTAAGACTCATAGCATCACCTCTTTGATATAAGTACGCCTCGGAATATTCTATGCTGAGACACATAAAAAAACAACCCGAATATTCAGGTTGTTTTATAATCACTATGTTCTTTTCAGCCGATAAGACGCTATGCGAGAAATGCCTCCACGGCCTTTTTTACTTCGCCGCCGTCGGCAACGCCTTTGACCTTACCCATCACGGCTCCCATAAGCTTACCCATGTTCTGCTTACCGCCGTCTATACCAAGCGCCGATGCAGTTTCCTTGACAACATCTGCGATTTCATCTGCAGAAAGCTGCTTTGGCAGGTACGCCATAAGGACTTCCATCTCAGCCTTATATGCATCAGCAAGATCTGTTCTTCCCGCTTTTTCAAAATCAGAGAGGGCATCTTTTCTCATTTTTACCTGCTTTGACAAAATAGCGATTACGCCTTCGTCATCAAGCTCAGTACCTCTATTATCTACTTCAAACTGCTTAATCGCAGCACGAGCAAGACTTATTGTATTTTTTCTGACTTCATCCTTGGCTTTCATCGCCTCCTTGAAGTCTTCCGTCAACCTTTCTTTTAAGGTCATACTTAAACACCTCTTTGTCCTTTATAATATTAAAATTTTAATATTTTTTTGCCTTTTTTCTTGCAGCTTCGGACTTCTTCTTTCTTCTTACGCTCGGCTTTTCGTAATGTTCTCTCTTTCTCAGTTCGGACATCACTCCGTCCCTTGCGCAAGATCTCTTAAATCTCTTAAGAGCACTTTCCAAGCTCTCGTTTTCTCTTACAACTACCTGTGCCATATCTTACTCACCTCCTGACCGTCTCTAAATACTTAGATGCTGAACAGATCATTTGCATATATAACAGTAGTATTATACTATTATTTGTCCCATTTAGCAAGTGATTTTTTCAATTTGGACTCTCTATTTTAACAGATATCTTTATCATATAATTTTCATAGCCTTTCATCGAAAGTTCATCCAAAATGTCATCCTCGTAAAAATAATCACCCATGACAAATCCGCTTTTTTTAACAAATTCAAAAAGCGTGCGGTAGCTCTCGGAAGCCGTGCTGTATCCGTTTCTGTGATAGATTACCGCATATTTTCCGGCAGGCTTCACATATATGTCGGCAGCTTTTTTAATGCGTCCGCTGACTCTTGTATAGAGATGGCTGTACGAATATATTTCACCTTCCGGTATTTCCGACGCCGGGATTATTCCGCCTATCGAATCGGCACTGTACATACCGAGACTGCTGTAATAGCTTCTGTTCTCCGCCGATGCAGCTGCAAGATCGCGTGCCGAGCCGCTTCCCGAATACTCGCTCATAATAAGATATTCTTCGGGCTGTTCCTGTATGAACACTGTTTCGCTCTCTGCGGAAACGGCTTCCTTTGTCACATCGAGCTTCATTTTTATATACTCTTTCAGCGCTTTGAGTTCCGCAATTTTTCTGTCTATCGCACGCGATTGATTTCCGAGAAGCTCTATAAAGGCCTCGGGACTTCTGCCGTCCAGATACTTTTTTATATCCTTGAGCGGCATATCGAGCTCTTTCAGCATCGATATCACCGAGAAAACTTCCAGCTGTTTATATGAATAATAGCGGTATCCGTTGTCACCTGTCATCTCCGGTGACAGAATCCCTATCTCGTCATAGTGAAAAAGCGTCTGCTTCTTTACGCCGCACAGCTTCGCAAATTCACCTGTTGTAAAATAATCTTGATGCTTTCCGTTTTTTTGCACTTCCGCCATCCTGCCTCTCTTTATACAATATCCTCAAACGGCGTAAGGTCCGCTTCCTCTCCGTTTCTCTTTTTTTCGAGCGCGGACAGTACTTCACCGTAATTTTTCTTTGTTATCGGATATTTTATTACCATTATTACCGCAAGTATCATGAGAAATGCGGGAACAAGCGTAAAACAGTTTTCAACCCATGAGAGCGCGTTTTCAGACTGGACGGATGCCGCATCGTCAAAACCGGCAAATTCGAGTATGAATCCGAGTACGAGCACTCCTAAGCCGTCGGCTATCGACTCCGCTATCGACTGCAGCGATACTATCGTTCCCTGCCTCTGCTCGCCCGATTTAAGCTCATCGAGGCCGCACACATCGTATATCATGCCCGGCATGAGCTGCCAGTAGCACATACTGCCGATGCCGAAGGCCGTCATGAACAGGCACGCCGAAAGCATCGAATCAACGCCGATAAAACGGAAAAGTATCATTACGGCCGCGCACAGGCTCATGCCGGCTATAAACTGCGTGCGCTTATCGAAATATTTTTTGCTGAAATTTACAACCGGCACAAACACCACCCCCGCTGCCGCAACAATTGCAAACAGCACCGTAATTCTGATGCCGGAAATTCCCATATTATATGTGAAGTAATACATCTTATCCGAGGCAAAAATCGAATTTGCCGAAGCAAAAAGTATGCTCGCAAATATGAGATATCTTGCCGCCTTGAGCTTCATAATGCTTGCGAAATGGGCAAACAGACTTTTCAGCGAAAGAAATGCCGAGGCTGCCCGTCCGGATTTGCCTCCCGCTTCCGCGCCGTTTTTTCTCTCTTTTCTCCTTCTCTTAAGCTTCGCTTTTTCCTCGGGTGTAAGCGCATTGCTCTCCGCTTTTATCGTCATCGGACCGAAGAAAAGCGATATGAATATAAATGCCGAAACTATGCTGACCGAACCGTGCCATGCGTGAGCTTGATTCAGCCCCTTTCCTATGAGAAAATCGAGCAGAACAGTCGGAAATATTGTCGAAATGCAGAGTCCGAGCATATTTCCCACAAATGCGTACGAACGGAGTGATGTTCTCTCGTCGTAATCCTCGGTAAGCTCCGCGCCCCAGGCGACAAACGGGATGTAAAACATCGGAAACAGCGTCCAGTAAAGCATCGTTATTATGAGGTAGTAAACCACTCTCGCCGCCACAGGTATATTAAACACGGCAAACATCAGACTGCTCGTGAGCGCCATCGGAAACGCCAGAAAGACGATAAACGGCTTGCGTTTTCCCATCTTTGAATGAGTTTTATCCGAAATGCGCCCCGCAAAGAGCGTTATTATACATTCCCATACCGAGCCGAGCGCTACGATAACCCCCGCGGCTGCGGGACTTATGCCAGCGGCCGTCGTCATAAAAAACAGGAAAAACGTCACATAGAGGTCATGTAGCGCATGATCCGCAATGGCCGTAAATCCATATGCTATTTTCGTCTTTAATTTTAAAACCATTTTCTCACTTCCTGTCCGGTGCGGCCGAAACTGCGCATTTTACGCATTTTCGCCCTGCAAATATTGCTTTATTTAGATTCTAAAGTATACTGTTACCGTACAGTCAAGTGTTTTTTATATTCAGTCTTTATTTATTTCTTTGAGCATTACGCGTATTACATTGGCTGCGTTTTCAAGAAATGCCGAAAGCGGCTGTTCTCCGGGCTCATAAAGCTTGTCCCTGTATGCTTCGAGAATTTCTTCTTCGTTCATTCCCCGGTCTGCAAATTCCTTGACGAGCGCCTTTTTTCTCTCGGCATCCGCTTTCATGCTCTTGAAATACTCTTTGTTAAATACCTTCGGAACTACGCCGTAATGCGGACATATTATGATTTCCGGAGCATACGCCTCGCATTTGTCGCATGCTGCGAGCGAGTCCGCCATACTCTTAAGTATTTCCGAGCTGACATACGCCTTCTGCGGTACGACAACGCCCGTGCTCTCCGATGTAAAGAGCACCTTCTGCGGCTCTACGGCATATGACATCGAGCAGTCCGTATGCCCCTTTGTTTCGAGCGCCCGCACAGTTTCTTTGCCCAGCTTTATCGTGTCGTTATCGGCAAGCACGATATCTACCCTAAGGCCGTCGGTTCTTATTTCCGCCTTTGAATCTGTGTATTCGTCCCGCGCCGCTTCGCCGAGCTCCTTCATCAGCTTTATTGCGCCCTCGCGCGAAAATATATATTTCGTCTTTTCCGAGGCACACACCTTGGCCTGCGGCCATCTGTCAAGCACATACGGAAGCGCTCCCACATGATCGTAATGCGAATGCGAGAGGAATATATAATCCACGCTCTTTCTTCCTTTTTCAGCCAGCGCTTTTTTTATGTTAGATACGAATTTGTCTCCGCAGTAAGCCATACCGCAGTCCATCAGCGCCGTCTTTTCGCTGCCGAACACGAGCACTCCGTCTCCGCCCATCCCTGCAGTCACGTTTACCATATTATGCGGAAACTTCCGCCTGTCATTTTCGGCAAAAGCCTTTATGTAATCAATCATTTTATTTTTCCTCCCTGTCGTTCGCCGCATCTTCTCGGCTAAGTCTGCGATTTTCCTTTATTTCTCCCGCGGTAAAAAATACTATTCCGATCCATATGAGCACAAGCGCGGCAAACTGAAGCTTGTCAAACGGCTCTCCGAACATAAAAATACCTATAACAAGAATCATAGTCGGCGATATGTATTCGGTGATGCCGAGCGTTATCATATTTATTCTCGCGGCCGCATAGGCAAACGCCGTCATCGGAATTGCCGTCATTATGCCGCAGAGAAGAAGCAGTATGTACTGTCCCGGCATTTCTATCATCGAAAGCGCGCCTCTTCCGCCAATTTCAAGGTAAATTATCGCTGCCAGCGCCGGCGGCATGAGAAACATAGTCTCATAAAACAGCGACAGCACGGGCGGCATCGGAAATTTTTTCTTTACGGCTGCATAAGTCGCAAAGGTAAGAGCCAGCGCCAGTGAAATGACCGGCAGCTTTCCAAAATGGAAAACCATAACTGCCACTGCGCCTATGACAAACAAAAACGCAATTTTTTTGAGTCCGTTCATATTTTCTTTAAAGATTATAATACCGAAAAGAGAAACTATGAGCGGCTCCATATAATAGCCGATGCTCGTCTTTATGACATGTCCGGCGTTCACAGCCCAGATAAAAATGCTCCAGTTTAATGTTATTACAAGTCCCGATATAAAATATCTGAGCATTATGCCTTTTTGTCTGAGCGGCTCCGTTATTCCCTTTAGGCCGTACATCTTAAGCGCCGTCAAAAAACAGCAAAGACCCGAGAGAAACACACGGTAAAGAATTATAACCCGTGAATCGACGCATTCTATCCAGCGCCAGTATATGGGAAGCACTCCCCACAGCACCGATGTTGCCACTGCCGTTATAAGTCCGATTTTGTATTCTCTTGCCTCGCTGCCCGAAGTATTCATTTTCCGCTCCTTTTTATCCTGTTTTTCGTATATTGAAAGTATATTAAGACACACTCAATTATCTTATCATCAGCGCACAAAAAAAGCAAGCAGCTGCTTGCTTTTAGAACAGTCCGCCGAAAAGGCCGCCTCTTCCGTTTCCGCCCGCACAGAAAAGTAAGTAAAGTATAACGAGTATCCAAATTATTGAAAGTCCGCCGTTGTTGTCATCACAGCAGCAATCATCACGGCAGCATCTTTCCTGGCATTCTCTTACGCATTCACGCTCGCAGCAGTCGTCTCGGCAGCATCTTTCATCTCCCATAAAAAAACCTCCTTAGCATAAACTATTAGTTTATACTATGAAGGCTGTTTGCAATGTGTGCATAATCTTATTTTTTCATGCATGTTTTAAATTTCATCGTCGTACACGAACCCATCCGCAAGCACGCTTTCATCCGCAAATCCATATGCAAGTCCCTCTTTTCTGACAACACGCGCGCTGTCATCATCAGGATCGTGGTGATGCTCATGGCCGCAGCCACAATCGTGAGCGTGGTGATGATGGTGCCCATAGTCATACTCTTCATCCTCATTGTAATGTCTGCTATCTTCTGCATATTCCGCAGCGACAAGTTCTCCAAATGACATCACATAATCACTAAGCTGATAATTCAGCGCCTGCTCAAAATTATAAACAGACTTTTTCTTCGTGCTTGGCTCGCTTCTGTATTCCGCAATAGCCTCTGCCACCGGCAGCACCAGCGTTTCACCGTATTTCGGATCTTCGCATACCACTTCAGTATCGAATAGGTACCACATTTTAAATTTATTGAATTCTTCTGCAAGTACCGCGAGATTATGTTCCTCTTCCTCTTCTTTACCCTTCGCCAGCCCTATGAGATTCATACCAATGTTATTTATAAGAAGATATATTTCATCCTGATTTTCCGGAAGATGCTCGAGTATATCAGAGAAATAGTTTTCGATAAGCTCCGCGAGTGTCTCTCCATCCACATAGCGAAACAGATTAGCTATCGCCGCATCCGATATGGTATATTCACACTCTATGAGATCCGCCATATTTTCAAAATATTCAAATTCCTCAGGTTCAGCAATCTCCAAAATTTTCATAAGCTGTTTATATTCTATTGTACTCGCTTTTCTATCTCTTCTCATCTCTATCACCGTATCTCATCGTTTCTATCTCATCTTTTTATTAATTTCAATCGTTCAATTTCTATTTAACCATTTCGTTCATTATTTTTTTGTGCTGTTTATATCTATCAAATCGAGATTTTTAAAATGCACCTTTACAGGAGTGTGCGCAAATATTGTCTCTATCATATTCGTAAAATTCTCAGATAAATCGCTCGCATAAAACATATTTTCAAGATCTGATCCTGACGCAAGCATATCGCGCTCTTCGAGTATTTCCTTAATGCTGTTTATTATTTCTTCAGAAGGATTTATTATTCTTAGGTCAGGATAGAGTCTTTCTATACTGTCACGTATCAGCGGATAATGCGTGCACCCAAGCACGAGCGTGTCGATTCTATTTTCGAGAATAAAATCGTCTAAATAATATTTTATCGTCATATCCATTATGTCGTTTTTTATTATGCCCTCTTCTATAAGAGGCACAAATGCCGGGCACGGTGCAGTATGCACTTCAAGCTCCGGTCTGATTTCATTTATGAGCCTGTTATATGCCTGCGAGCGTATCGTTACCTTCGTGCCTATTATTCCCAGGCGGCAATCGCTCCCGCAGCTCCTTGCAACCCGCTTGGCCGCCGGATCTATTATACCGACAACCGGAACCTGTGGAAATCTCTCCTGCAAGTCCGAAAGACAGGTAGAGCTTACTGTATTGCATGCTATAACTATCATTTTCACATCGTTTCTCACGAGAAAATCGGCTATCTGCATCGAAAAAGTTTTTATTGTAGACACAGCCTTTGAGCCGTAAGGCGTACGCGCCGTATCGCCGAAATATATTATCTTCTCTTCGGGAAGAGCGGCCGTAAGATATGGTATGCAGGTCAGCCCGCCAAGACCACTGTCAAAAAAACCAATAGGTCTGTTGTCCATTTTTATGATATCCTTCCAATTTTGTGGTATAGTATTATTATACAGATTTAATCGTCAATAATCAAATTATTATTATACACGGAGGCAGTTTATGTGTAAAGAAAACAATTTAAAAAAATTAAGAGAGCGAAGTGAAATTGAAAATAAGTACAAATGGAACATCGAAGCGATGTATGCCGATTCCGAGGCTTGGGAAAAAGATTTTGCAGATTGTCTTTCAGCGGGCGGCGCATACAGCCGCTATGCCGGGCATCTCGGTGACAGCGCGGATACTCTGTTAAACGCGCTCAGGACAAAAGATGAAATATGGCAGAAACTCGAACGTGTCTACGTTTATGCCCGTATGAAAAAGGACGAGGACAACAGAGTCTCCAAATACCAGGCTATGAACGACCGCTGCAATGCACTCATCGCCAAGGTTTCATCCGCAATGTCATTCTTTACTCCGGAGCTTCTTTCCGTGCCCGAGGATAAGATTCTCGGATTTATTGCGGAAAACGACGGCCTTAAAGTTTACGAATTTCTTATCAAAGACACGCTTCGTTTAAAAGCGCATGTGCTTTCGGAAGCCGAGGAAAGCCTGCTTGCACAGGTCGGCGAGGTGCTGTCAGCCACAAATGACATATTTACAATGCTCAATAACGCCGATATGAAATTCGGAGAAATAAAAGACGCCGACGGCGATATGGTAGAGCTCACGCAGGGCAATTACATTTCTTTTATGGAAAGTTATGACAGAAATGTGAGACGCAATGCGTTTACAGCCAAGTACAAGGCGTATATGGATCTCATCAACACTATCGCCACGACATACAATTACAACACCAAGACAGACGCCGTTTCGGCGCGCATAAGAAAATATCCTTCAGCTCTCGAAGCCGCGCTCTCAGGAGATGACATTCCAAAGTCAGTGTACACGAACCTCATCACGGCTGTACACGAAGGGCTTCCGGCTATGTACAAGTATATGGAAATTCGCAAAAGGCTGCTCGGCGTGGACGAACTCCATATGTACGATGTTTATGTGCCGCTCATCGAAATTGAAGAAAAGCCTGTTTCCTATGAAGAGGCTGTGGAAATAATGAAGGAAGGTTTATCCGTACTCGGCAGCGAGTACATCGAAAGGCTTTCGCGCGGAATTGCTGCAGGCTGGGTTGATGTCTTTGAGAACAAAGGCAAGACGAGCGGCGCTTACAGTTTCGGCAGCTACGACAGCTTTCCTTATGTATTGCTCAACTTCTCCGGCAAGCTCAAGGATGTGTTTACGATCGTTCACGAAATGGGTCATTCTATGCATTCCAGCTACACGCGCGAGACGCAGCCGTTCGTTTACGGCGGTCATTCAATTTTTACGGCTGAGGTGGCCTCTACAGTCAACGAAGCGCTTCTTATGAAGTATCTCATCAAAAAAGAAGAAAATCGCCTGAAATCGGCAAAAAAAGGCTCTAAAGAGTACGAAGACGCGCTCAATATGAAAAAATACCTTTTGAATATGCACATTGAGGAATTCCGTACCACCCTCTTCCGTCAGACGATGTTCGCCGAGTTTGAAATGCTCACGCACGAAGCCGTAGAACGCGGCGAGGTGCTGACCGCTGAATGGCTGTGCGAAAAATACGCTGAGCTCAACCGCCTGTACTTCGGAGATAATGTCGTCTGTGATCCCGAAATCGCCTATGAATGGGCTCGCATACCGCACTTCTACCGCTCGTTTTATGTTTATAAATACGCTACCGGATATTCCGCTGCAACAGCCATTTCAGATTTGATAATAAAAGGTGCGGAAAACAAAGGCGATATTGATTGTGCTTTAGAAACGGGCAGCTCCGTCGATGCTCCGAACAGCGCTCGCGACGCTTACAAGAGATTCCTGACGACGGGCGAATCCGATCACCCTATCGAGCTTCTCAAAATTGCAGGTGTGGATATGGGCACCGAAGCACCTGTCAAGAATGCTATGCAGGTATTCGCAGAGCTCGTCGATGAATTCGACCGCATTACACGCGAATAGCATAAAACACGGCTCAAACCTGAGTCTAAGGCAATTTTTTTCGCATTTTATATGCGCCATATGAAGCTTCATATCCTTCAGGTATATAGCCCCAAATTCATCAGGCATATAACCAGATATAAAGAATTTACAAAAATTATCTGTGCTCAAAAAGGACGGTTCGCCGTCCTTTTTGTAATGCCGCTTTTCCAGTCACTTGCTTTGCAGTGACGCTTTTGCAATTGCCTGCATTTTATTCCTTATTTTCACACAAAATTATCTTTTTTCACTGTAAATCACAAAAAAAGACATTTTCTCCGCAGAGCACCCGCGCGAAAATGTCTTTTTATTCGCATTGCTGAAATTTAAGCTAACTTTAATAACTTTAATATTGTCCCGTCTATTTCTCGTATACTACCTCGCCGCGCACAATTGTCAGTTCCGAAGTAATATCGAGTATTTCCTTTTCAGGGCAAGTGAAGATATCGTTTGACATCAGTACCATATCCGCATAGTATCCTTCTTTGATTCTGCCCTTTCTGTCCTCGAGGAACTGCGCATAGGCGCTTTCATATGTGTACGCGTCAATTGCCGTCTCTCTGTCAACGCATTCCTGCGGATACCAGCCGCCCTCAGGCTCGCCATTTACACCCTTACGTGTAATAGCTGTGTACAGATTTCTGAACGGATTGCAGCTTTCAACCGGGCAGTCGGTGCCGTACGAAAGATGCGCTCCGCGCTTCAGCAGCGTGCCGAACGCATACGATGTTTCCGCAAGCGCAGCTCCGCAGAGCGGCTCCACGATAGTCATATCGTAATCTATGAATATCGGCTGGGCATAAACCAAAATATCATCTTTCACAATTCTGTCTACGAGCGGCGCATCTGTAATCTGACAATGAATGAGTGCATTTCTGTTCTTATTCTTTCCATCGACAAACGCCTCTTCATAAGCCTGAATAACGCTCTCAACAGCTCCGTCGCCTATTACATGCGTAACAACCGGAATGCCGTAATCTGCGGCAAGCTTCGTGAAGCTCCTTATCTCCTCCAAACTGTTCCACTCTATACCGTGATTGTCCCTGTCAGGAACATAACCCTCGCGCAGAAGCGCCGTTCTGCCGCCGAGACTGCCATCTCTGAACATCTTGACAGCGCCTATCGTAAAGAGAGGATCTTCACCGTAATTACCCTTTGCAAATTCACCTTCGCTCAGAAATTCCTTAAGCTGCTCAGCATTTTCAAAGCAAGTCTGCGAGCCGTATCTCAGCTTAAGCTCGCCCTTTGCTATCATATCCTTAATCAGGTCAAAGCCCTCCTGCTGATTTCTGAACGACGATGTTCCAATGTCGTTGCTCTGCACGCTTGTAAGGCCGTGCTCAAATGCATACTTCTGCGCATCCTGCAATATTCTCCTGTAATCTTCCTTTGTAAATCCCGGCACCACATTATTCGCAAGCGCCGTTGCACTTTCCTTAAACACGCCGTTTGGATACCCATCAGGACCGATTTCAAACTCGCCTCCCGCTGGCTGCGGTGTCTCTGCTGTAACACCCATCATCTCAATTGCCTTGGTATTGCAGGAATAGATATGACCGCATATGCGCTCAAGCACGATAGGATACTCTGTACTTATCTTATCGAGATCGTATCTGCTTGGAATTCTCTTTTCTCCCTCTGTAAAAAGGTCCTGATTCCAGCCCATAGCATGGATGCCGTGCTCCGCAGCCTGAGGATGAGATAGCGCAAAATCCCTGCACCTCTTAATCATATCGTCAATAGAAGTTGTACCTTCAATCTGCGCCTGATTGAGCGTCTCCGCAAACATGAAAAGATGCATATGAGTATCATTAAGCCCCGGAATAAGAGTTTTGCCGCCGCAGTCGCGTATATCATCCCCGTCTTTTTTAAGCGCCAGCACTTCTTCATTAGTACCGACTTTGACAATACGCCCTCCGTCTGTCAACACGGCCTGCGCATACACTCCCTTTTCAACATAAACCTTCGCATTATGAAGTAAAATTCTGCCCATTTCTCCTGTCTCCTTTCTTTTTAATATAATAAATAAAGCCTGTAAACAATACGCAAACAATAGCCTGCTGTAATTTACAGCTTGTTCATCTTGCATCTGCACAAAAATGCAGATTTATTTAAAACAGCGTTCCTATAATATTTCAAAATCGGAAGCAAGCGGCGCTTCAACTTCCATATACTCTTTGGTCACGGGATGTTCAAAGCACAGCTTTTTCGCGTGCAGCAGCTGCCTTTTTGCCAGCGGCACATAAAGTCCGTCTGTACTTTTTTTGCAAAGCACTCCTCCATAAAGCGTATCTCCAAGCACGAAATGACCGAGCGCACCCATATGTACTCTTATCTGATGCGTCCTACCCGTCTCAAGAATAAGCTCGCACAGCGTATAGCCATCGGTTTTATATATAAGACCGCGTCTTAAGAGCTCGCTTGCCTCATCCTCAGTAAACGGCTCGTTCTGACCCTCTACAAATCCGTTTTCCACCGTCAGGCTGCTGTCAAGCCGCACAAGCTCAGCTGGAAAACGATGTATCACCCTGTAATGCGTAACAGACGCATAACCGCCGTTTGCTTCTGCCAAAATGCCGCGCTCCACCCTGTTCATATCCGGTCTTCCTATCGGCAGATCCACCGTTCCCTCATCGCCTTCCACAAGGCCGCAGAGCAGAGCCGTGTAGAGCTTACGCGTTGTATTCCGCTTCATCTGCTTCGTGAGTTCCTCCTGCGAATATGAATTTTTCGCAATTACAAGCACCCCTGAAGTGTCGCGGTCGAGCCTGTTCACAAAGCGGATCTTAAAATTCTGCCCCGTATCGAGCATATATTTCATAATCGCGTTTGCCATAGTATGATTCGGCTGCCCCCGCGTTGGATGCACCACATAACCGGGCTGCTTATTAATTATGAGAAGGTCGTCATCCTCATAAAGCGGATATACGGGAATATCCTCAGGTTCAAAATTTGACATTTCCTCGGGAAGCCTGACTGAAATAATATCGCCTTCCTTCGGAGTAGCCCAGCCCACAGTTTCGGCGCCGTTCAAAAATATTGAATTGTTTTGTTTAAGCTTTTTTCTCAGCCGCGATGAAAAAGTGAAGTTATGGCGCAGTATATCCTTTATCTGATACTGCTCATCCTCCTTTTTCACCACATAAGTAAATTTATCCATTCTTAATCCGTTTTATGCCTTAATTCAGCGCCGCGCTGTATATGCTGGCGCATCAATCGTCTTTACAGAAACTTGGTTTTTACCTTGTTCCAGAAATCATATCCCTCAAAACGCAGAAGATTTACAAAAGTCTCCGCCATACTGATGTTTATTTCTTTTATGTTATCGTATTTGTATTCTATACCGTCTACCGCCACGCAGAGCTCCGCATTTTCGCTCTCCGGAATTATTCCTATCGTCATATCGGAAGGCAAAAGTATGCTCGAAGTAAATGAACGATAGGCTGTCGTATTCATCGGTGCAATAGGCGTTACTTGAAGGAGTTTCAGCCTCGGATCTACTATCGAGCCTCCAAGCGAATAATTATAACCGGTTGAGCCCGCAGAAGTCGCTACCAGTATACCGTCACCCGAAAAGCGCTCTATAAAACTGCCGCCGATGGAAATGTTGAGGTGAATACTGCGCGAATGCGCACTTTTTATCAGTACCTCGTTCAACGCACGAAATTCCGCCGTCTCCAAAGTCTCAGGCACGAAGCTCATCTTTCTTTCGCCGCTCCTCAAAGCTGTACGCGAGCCGCTAAAGCTGCTGTCATTACCGCTTATACGCCCATCCACAACCTCAGCTTTTACGGTTGAAAGCGGCTGCAAACTGTATTTCCCTTGCTTGTAATTAAATATAAACTCGTCAAGCTGTTCGGGCAATATCTCTTGAAAGAAGCCGAGATGTCCCGTATTTATACCGATAAACGGTACAGGCGGAAATTCAAATTTATGTACGGCGTCGAGAAACGCCCCGTCGCCGCCGACACATATAGCAAGCTCCGCATCGGTTTTAAATTCGCTTAGCACTGTAAATCCGCTGCGTTCGAGCTTACTTCTTAAAAGCTCTTTTGTCTTATCCGACAATTCCGTACCATTTGTATGAATATATACTGCCTTATTACTCATATGCTTATCTGCTTTCCCGTCATTAGCAGCTTGCGCTGCCAGAAATCCCGTACATTTTCAGCCCTAAGCCCATACAAGCGTTTTAAAATGCGCTTGACACGCAGATGGCTTATTTTTTATTCGTCTTTCAAAAACTCCTGCACCATATCCACATCTGAGGCGACCTCTATATATTCCGTACCGCGTTTCTGGCGCGTTTCTCTGCCCTTGGCTGTAACGAGCACCACCGCATTGTCGCCGGCATTCTTTATCGCTTCCCTTATCGCCTCTCGCCTGTCAGGTATTATCTTATAGTTTGCGTGTTCCTTTTCCACATATTTTGCTATTTCATTGCAGATATCAACAACCGATTCTTCACCCGGATCTTCCTCGGTCAGATAAATCGCGTCGGAATAGCGTCCTGCTATTTCTCCAAGCTCTCTTCTTCTGCCATAAGCTTTATTTCCCGGACAGCCAAATACTATCGAAATTCTTTTCCCCGGAAATTCCTTCTGAGTCGACTCGAAAAGCGCCTCCATGCTCATTTTATTGTGCGCGTAATCCACTATAACGCTCAAATCTTTCTTGCGCGCCGTGTATATCTCCATCCTGCCATCAGCTCTCGCTTTTAAAAGCCCTGACTTTATATACTCCACCGGTACATCAAGCGCTGTACACATTGCAATGGCTGCAAGTGCATTCTGAACATTGAAAAGACCTCTTATTCCGATCTTAAATTCCTCGTCAAACTTTGGCGTACGCGCTTTAAAAGCTATGCCGTCGCTGTCTGTAATGATATCGTAGCCAAAAACATCAGCTTCCGGCATAAGGCCGAAGGTAATCACTTTTTCTGCACCTTTTTTGGCCTCGGCAAGGATCGTGTCGGCGTGATCCGCATTTAAGTTTACTACGGCCGTTTTGCACTGTGAGAATATCTTGAGCTTGGAATTAAAATAATCGTCAAAATCCGTATGCTCCACATCGCTTATGTGGTCCTGGCCGATATTGAGGAAGCAGGCGACATCAAATGTTATACCCATTACTCTATGGTATTTAAGCGCCTGGCTCGAAACCTCCATAGTAAGATACTCGATTCCGCTTTCAACCGCATTGTGATAGTGCTTATGAATCATAAACGCCTCCGGTGTTGTGAGGTGTGATTCTTCATTTATAACGCCGTCATAAGTATCTATGCTCGAAATAACAGCAGACCTCGGCTTTTTCTCAGCTTTCATAAAGTCATCGAGTATATATCTCATAAAATATGTCGTCGTCGACTTGCCCTTAGTGCCCGTAATTCCTATGATATTGAGCTTCTTCCACACATCATTGTAAAAAAGATTGGCTATCAGCGCCATTGCCCGCCTCATATCGTTCACGATGATGTACGGAGCGCCATCGCCTGCCTCATACTTCTTCTCGCTCACATATATGACCGCGCCTCTTGCGAGCGCATCCGCAAGATATTTTTCCTCAAAGTGCTTACCCTTACATACAAAAAGCGTATTGTTTCTCATATCCGCAGAGCTAAACGAAATGTATTCTATCGTCTTTTCACCTGAGCTTCCTATGCTCATCTCGCTTATAAGTCCGTTTTCCGCGAGCAAGTCTGTAAATTCTGAAATAGTGTGTCTCTTTTCCATATTTTTTCTCCCCTTTGTTACTTTCCTAAATATTTATTGTATTTGTAATAATGCCCGAGCATAGATTTAGCGAGCCTCAACCTGCGCTTAAAGCCTTTGTCCTTATCATAAAAGAGCGGATTCTTCATTTTTCCCTCTTTTATGAGCCTTTTCATCTTTTCTCTATACTCGTGAGGTTTTATATATTTGAAAGCAACGCCCTTAGGCACTACCATCCAAAGACTTTCATTATCGACGATGTGAAGAGGCATATCCTTATCTTCGATATAATCATCGACAAAAAGCTTCGCTACATTCGCTCCCGCTCCGGTTACATAATAATTTGAGCGTCCCTGACGCGTATTTATCTCAAATACCTTATATTTTCCGTCGCGCTGATCGTATTTTATATCAAAATTGGAAAAACCGATATAGCCCATCTCCTCGAGCAGCTTTTTAAACTGCTGCTCCACCTCTTCGTTATGCTCGGTTATGATTACAGCGTGATTTCCTATACCGTGCGGCGTATGCTCTTCAAGAAGCACGTGTCCAAGACACATCATCTTCACTTTGCCATGCTTGTCCGAATAATTTGTGAGTACACGCATATATGTGTCGTCTCCCGGTATGAAATTCTGTATTATCACAGAATCGTCGTAGCCCGCTCCGTATATGTCAGCGAGCACCGCTTCGAGCTCGGATCTCGTATCTACCTTGTACACTTTTTTCTGTGTTGCAAAAGGATGTCTCCAGTATTCAACGCCATTTGCAGGCTTTATTATAAAAGGACCGGCAAACGGAAGCTCAAAGTCATAGCCCAGCTGCTTTCTGTGAACGAATGTATCAGGATAGTCGACGCCTGTTTTCTCGCACATATCGTAGAATTTCTCTTTATGCGTGAGCTCGTTCATCATATCCACCGAAATGTAAGGCGCTATGACATTTTCGGGGTACTTGTCCTTGTTTGCGCTTATGAGCTGTACATAGCTGTCGCCGCAGCCTATGAGCAGCACCGTTTTGTCTTTATGAGCCTCGGCAAAATCGAGGACGAGGCCGAGGAAGGTGTCCTGCTCGTCTGCCCTCGGATTTGCCGTATAATTCAGTATTTTGCTTTCTATGCACGGCATAGCGGCAAATTTTCCGTATGCATACGGCTTAATCCCGTACGCTTCGTTAAACGCTCTTACCACACTGTAAACATTTATGTCTCCCGCAAATAAAAGCGGCACAAATTTTTTCTCCATTGTATTTTATTCCCCTGCGTATTAAATCTTTTGCCTGTTGCTTTGATTTACTTTTTATTATACCTCTTGCGACCTTATTTTAGCAATAATTTCATCTCTCAATTTGTCTATTTTTTTGAAATCCATATTCGGTATATAATAGCTTTCGAGTACATCGTGCTCCTTTTTTGCCTCTTCTATGCATTCTATTGCCTTTTTCATCATCATATCGCAGAGATTCTGACTTTCGTCAAGCAGCTTTTTTCTGCGCTCGATCACAGAAGCATTTGCCATATCATCCATATCAAGAAGCTCTATAGACTCAGTGCCCTCCGGAAGCTGCCACGGTTCTACATCGTGATACTCGTTAGCCGTAATAAATGCCAGTGAGAGCTCCGGCACTACGAGGTGTTCCATTTTCGAGTCAGGCTTGAGCGGACAGAAATATTCCTCAACGGCAAAGCCTCTATACACTGCACCTTCTGCAAATATATCAAGAATACTGTGCGCCGATGCTCCAAAAGGCGCAGATATGAGATATATTTTTTTGCAGCCTTCCGCGATGCTCGGAAGATAGTTCACAAATCCTGAAGGAGTTATCGCACTCGCAAAATATTTTTTTATATTTCCCGGTCTCAGACAGATCTCTTTATGAGAAAGCTCCTTACCCACTATTTCTGCGGCAATTTTATAAATCTCCGCACTTTCTACTGCTTCGCTGTATACAGCCGCAGCATTGTCATAAAGCTTCTCCGCCGCACTGAGATAATTGTAAGCGCGCGCATACCATTTACTTATAGTCTCGCCTTTTTCTATTACAGCAAGCCTATTCTTTCTTATTCCCTTTTCATCCCAGTATTCGCCGAGATGAATTATATCGTCCACGGCTCCCGGACTTATCGGATCTACGATATGCGGGCTTGTAGCGTCTATAAACGCTATTTTGCGGTCTTTAAGTACTATGCCGTCGAGTGAATCGGCATCCGATGAACAGTGCATAAAATCGACATTTTCGCCTTCTGCAAGAAAATCGTTTCCTATCTTTCTTATAAAAGATGACTTTCCGACTCCCGGCCCTCCTTTTATGCACACAATCTTATTTGCTTCACGCTGTCCGAGGATGTAACTGTAATAAGAAAAGAACCCCTTCGGCGTGTTTCCTCCGGGGTATATGTGTCTTTCAATAGCCATAAAAAATCCCCCTTATATTAGTTTCAGATACTATTATATGGAGGATTTTAATTTTAGTGCCTGTATCTATTTAAGTTCGTCAATTATCTTTTTTATAGAGATGACAGCTTCCGCAGGAAGCTCGTCTTTGCCGCCCTTTGCCTCTTTAAGCGACTCAATATAGCTTACTCTGCTCTCCATTCCGCGCTTCAGCGCATCCACATAGCTCTTATCGCTGAAGTTCACTTCAAAGCCTTCAATTTCGAGCGTTTTCATACTGCTTACACTGCCAAAAGGCTTGAAATCCGCAGTCTCGTCTATTATTGATTCGAGAATTCCGATAGTGACTTCTTTGGGAATTTTCTTATCCATAAAATGACCGGTGTTTATTATATAGTTCTGCACTCCTCTTTCTTCAAAAAGAGCCTTAAACTTGCCGTAATCCTGCGAAAGCGCATACGTTCTGAAAGGATTTGCATACGGCTCAAATACGAGCGCATTTGCATCTACACCTTCCGCAAGTTTCTCTGCCGACGTTCTCTTGGTCGCAAGGCAAGCACCCATCACGGATGCAAGTACAGGGTCTTCTACTTTGAGAACAGGAGGAAGCGTCGAGTCTTTCATCAGCCAGATCACCGTATTTATAGGCTCTTCCATCTTATCCACTCTGTTAGCCGCCCAAAGCTTGCTCTTTATAGCTCTGCCATTTCCGTTTCTTATATCTTCGGTTACAAGCACGAGCTTGCCTTCGCTGTCGATGGTTGCACCGCAGTTCTGCGTCGTTATCAGATATTTGTTATCCGGCGATGTCAGAGGATAATCCTGTGTTTTATCGAAATAAGAAGGCTCAAGCGCTACCGTAGATCCGTTTTCGAGTGAAATTATATATGCATCATCGTGAAGCACCGTTACATCGTACTTGCCGTTGTGTTTAGCATGCGTAAGCGTCGACTTGCCTGATCCTGAAAGTCCGAAAACTCCGAGCACATGTTTTTTGCCGTCCTTTCTGACACAGCGCTTGAGTCCTCCGTGGCACGAAGCGTAGCCGTTTCTGTTAGCTATGCCCCACGCGAGAGTAAGCGTACCTTTTTTGTGTTCACCAAAATACTTCATTCCGAGCAGGCATGCGCAGTTATGCTCAGGATCGAAATACGCAAGCCCGTCAGGAAATTTAGGATGCGTAAAATCAGGATCCGACATAATGAATATATCAGGCTCATCGCCTATAACTCTCGATTTGGCATACATCTCCTCATAGAACGGATTTATATATTGGAAGTTAAGAAGCCAGTTATAAAGCGTATTCTCATATGTTTCAGGTATTAAAAGATGCGCCTTTACCATAAAATCTTCGTCAAGCCCAATATACGCCGATGTATGATACATCTTCTTATATCTTGTATTAAATACCGCGTCGCGCAGCACTTTTGCAATCTCGCCTTCGTCAACACCCTTTTCTCCGAGAATAACTCTGGCGCCCGCAAATCTGCCTACAGTTGCCCCATCGTTAAAAAGTAAAATTTTTGCTCCGTCGGGAATACCTATGCTCTCAGGCTTGTATACAGGCATATCGGTAACAATCGTTCCCGGCGCCGCTTCCGCCATTTTGTATGCTTTTTTGAGATCGTTCATTATCTCTACATTGTTGCCGTAAAACGCTGTTTCAATCGTCGTTCTCGATTGCGAAAACCCTCTGTTTCCTGAAGTAATTTCTTCTCTTTTGTAATTGATTCTGGTAGCCAAGGCTCTTATCTCCTATCTTTTAATCTTTCTTAATTATTTTATTTATTGATTTTTGTCGTCTGCACCGTTTTCATCCGCGCTCTTAAAAACTGTACTTTCCGTTTCCTCACTTTTATCACTGCCGCCGTCATCAGAAGATGGCTGCGCATCTGCAAAACTATCTTCTGTTTCCGCAGCCCGTGCGGAACCGGTAATCGCACCTGCATTATTTATAACAGTTGCCGTCGTATCTATGATGCCAGGTCTCAGATTTCCTCTTATCATTTCATAAAGCGCAGCGTTAGCACACTCCATATAAGGTGTTACCCAAAAATACCCTGCTTCAAGCACAAAAATCACCATTTGTGAAACAAATCCCATATTTGCTACACTGTTTTGTGCCGCGGCAATGATACTTGACATATCCATTCCTATATTGGCCGCTGCAATAATGCTCGCCGTTGTTTCTGCCGCTATAACAGTCTCATATATGCTGCCCGGAAGCACCGCAAGAAAAATCCAGCCTATGAACGAAAATCCAAGGCAGAAATATTTCATCTTATTCGTGCGCATCATCCGCTTACTTTCATTGACAATTTCGGTTACCGGCATTTCAGGATTGTCAGCAAAAATATAGTAAACCTGACTATATCTTATGGCTGCTATGATGCCCGGAACAATGAACAGCATCGTCCACAAAGCTATGAAAAGGCTTGTATAAAGATAGAGGCCGATTGTCTTAAGTATGCGCTCAAATCCGCAGAAAAGCTGGGCATAGTCAGCATCCCTGTTTCTAAAAATATTGAGGATAAACACTGCATATCCCAAATTGAATGCACCTGAAACAAGATAAAGGTAGAGAGTTGCCGCTGTCTGGCTTCCAAGAAGTGTGCTCAGAATTATCTGCGGAATTGTCGCTACCGACATATAAATAAGCGTACCGACAGCCGCTATTTTCCATTTTCCTGCAAGTGATTCTCGTGCTATCGCTCTTATATCTCTGCTCGAAACAGTTACCGTAATGTTATTTTGTGTGTAGTAATCCATCTCTTTTCCCTCTTTTCAAAATAATCTTGCCCCCTCTCGCAGCATTGCCGCGCGGTCGCACGATAGTTATTATACCACCTTTTCACCTGTTTTTCTACCCCTTAAATAGATATATTGCTTGTCCGCCTGTTGTCAAGATAATATCTTTTTTACTCAATCTGCGAAAAAAGATAAAAACGGCACAGCTATTGACGCTATGCCGTTCTATAATAACCTCTATTCCTTATTATCGCATATTCAAATTGCAGTATTCGCAATATAAATTCCGGTATCTCGTTATTTGTTCTTAAACTCCGCAGCTCTCTTTTCAAGGAATGCAGTCATTCCCTCTGTCTTGTCCTGTGATGAGAACGGCGCTGTGAAAGCCTCGATTTCGAGCGCACTTGCAGTCTTCATATCAAGACCGTATCCTGTATTGATAGCTGTCTTGGCAGCAGCGATAGCAAGCGGAGCCTTTGACATAATAGTCTTAGCGAGCTTTTCTGCCTCCAAAATGAGCTCTTCCGGAGCTGCAATTTTTTCAACAAGACCGATTCTGAACGCCTCGTCAGCACCGATTATTTCAGCAGTCATAATGAGGTACTTGCCCATTGCCTTGCCTACGAGTCTCGGAAGTCTCTGCGTACCGCCGAAGCCAGGGATAATGCCGAGATTTACTTCCGGCTGACCGAACTTAGCCTTTTCGGAGGCAATGCGGAAATCGCAGGCCATAGCGAGCTCGCATCCGCCGCCAAGAGCAAATCCGTTTACAGCCGCAATAATCGGCTTTTCGATTGATTCCATATAGTTCATAAGGTTATGGCCTTTAATCATCATAGCTCTTCCTTCAACCGCATCCATCTGATTCATCTGAGCGATATCTGCTCCCGCTACAAAAGCTTTGCCTTCACCTGTAAGTATCACAGCCTTGATCTCTTCGTCCTTTTCTACCTTGCCGAAAGCGCAAGTGAGCTCGTCGAGAACATCGCAGTTGAGCGCATTCATAGCCTGAGGTCTGTTGATAGTGATATAAGCAATACCTTCTTTAACTTCAAATTTAATATTTTCGTACATATCCGTTTCCTTTCTTTCCGCCGCTTTAGCTGACGGTATAAAACATATTACCTAATAACAGCATACCATTTTAGACTTGTATAATCAAGAGGTTTGCTAAATTTTTCACAAAATAATTGCACATCTGCGCATAATCAGCAGGCAGAAAATTATAAGCGTTCCCTGCGCGTTTGCAAGCATTCTAAGCGCACATCAATTCTGCACGCTGTATTTTTTAATAATGATTTAATCGCGCGAAACGACCACGAGCAGCATTCCGTTTTTCACGCTTATTACCGCCTCGTCATCTACGAATTCATTGCTCGTGCCGAGAGGAAAAGTATTGGTCATCACCGCACCCTCAAGCGGATAATAAACGCCGCTTAATGACACGCCCTCGCATTTTTCCGTAAGCGAAAACACCGAAAGCTTCCAGCCGGCGCGCTTTTTTACAGTAATACTGCCATTTTTGACCGCTGTATACTCGTTGCCGTCCGACACCAGCGTCACCTGCACGCCCTTTTCACACACTCCCGCCACATTCTGCATATTGGAAACGGTGTGATCGAAGCGGCCGCCTATACCGCCTACAATGACGATTTCCTTATAGCCCTTATTTACCGCGTACGTGAGAGAATGCCCTGTATCCGTATCGTCCTTTTCCACCGGCAGCTTTTCTATCGGCACGTCTTTTGGAATGTCACCTTTATAGGAATCGAGATCGCCTATTATAAGATCGGGCTTTATACCTGCCTCCACGGCCTGAGCATAGCCTCCGTCCGCGCAGATCACAAAATACTCTTCCGGATCCGGCAGCAGCTCTGCTAAATTGCCTTCAATATATGTTGTTATAATCGCACACTTTTTCATTATCATCACCTTGATATCTAAATTTTAACTATTATTAAAATTATATCATAATTCACGCGTCAATCAAGACAATACTTTTTGCCCTGTTTTTTTCCGTATTGCTTTACACTGCGCTTAAATAAATTTCTTGCAAAATATCTTCAATAAAAAGGCACGGGTGTTTCCATCCGTGCCTTGTTTTCTTTATTTAATTGCCCCATCAGGCAGCAAATGCGTTTTTTCAGAAGACCTGAATACACTGCACAAAACCTCTAAAGCACCTTGCTTAAAAACGATCTTGTCCTTTCTTCTTTCGGATTGGCGAAAATTTCGTCAGGCGTGCCCTGCTCTACAATATAACCGCCGTCCATAAACATCACTCTGTCGGCGACTTCGCTTGCAAAACCCATTTCGTGCGTTACGACTATGAGCGTCATGCCGCTGTGCGCAAGCCCTTTCATTACTTCAAGCACTTCACCCACCATTTCAGGATCGAGCGCCGACGTCGGCTCGTCAAACAGCATATAGCGCGGATTCATCGCCAGAGCTCTCGCTATGGCGACTCTCTGCTGCTGCCCTCCCGAAAGTTCCCGCGGATAAGCTTCTGCCTTTTCTGAGAGCCCAACACGTTCGAGAAGCTCAAGCGCCTTTTTCTCAGCTTCCTTTTCCGAAAGGCCTCCTACCTTTATCGGCGCCACCGTTATATTTTTGAGCACTGTCATATGCGGAAAGAGATTAAAGCTCTGGAACACCATTCCCATCTCTTTTCTCACTTGATTTACATTTAATTCTGAAAGTACCTCGCCGTCTATTATAACTTCACCTGCTGTATGCTCTTCCAGCATATTGAGACACCTTAGAAATGTACTCTTGCCTGAGCCAGACGGTCCTATAACGCATACAACCTCGCCGTCATTTATCGTTTCCGTAATTCCTTTAAGCACCTCGAGACCATTAAAACTCTTTTTCAGACCCTTTACTTCTATCATACTGTCTGCACCGCCCCTTCCGCATCAGCTTCAGGCACGCTGAGCGGCAAAGATCCGCTTAACGATCTTTCCGAAGCACTCTTCCTGCGCTTTTTTGATGTCGTATTCTCTGTCGACATCTTCTTTTCGAGAAGGCCAATAAGTTTTGAAAGCGGAATTGTAAGCATCATATACACTATCGCCACGCCAATGTATGCCTGAAATGTGTTAAATGTCGCCGCATTCCAAAGTGCACCGCGTCTCAGAATTTCGCGCACACCCACATATGAAAGCACACATGTTTCCTTGATGAGCGTCACAAATTCGTTGCCGAACGCAGGCAGTACTATTTTGAACGCCTGCGGTATTATTATGAGCCTCATAGCCATACCATGCGGCATCCCCAGCGATCTTGCCGCTTCCATTTGGCCTTTATCGACAGCCTGAAGTCCGCTCCTTATTATTTCCGCTACATATGCGGCGCTGTTGAGGCCGCAGACGATAACAGCCGGTATGAGAAGATATGGCCATGTAAACTTTATGCCTACAGTACGAAGAAGCTGCGGCAGACCGTAAGCCAGCACAAGGGCTTGCACAAGCATAGGCGTACCTCTCACCACTTCTATATAGATCATCGCCGGTACAGAAAGCACCCTGTGCTTTGACATCCGCATCAGGGCTATCACAAGTCCGAGCATAACACCCACTAACACAGCAACAAGGCTGACCCCCACGGTCATGGGGACGCCTTGCAATGCTAACTCTATTCCTTTTAAATAAAGTTTTAATGTTTCCATTTTAGTCTAAATCCAATCTTGCCTTGTACTAATTAAACCACTTAGCAACGAGCTCGTCGTAAGTGCCGTTATCTATCATATTCTGAAGACCGGTGTTAATCTTTTCGAGAACTCCCGTATTGCCCTTCTGAACGGCAAATCCATATGACTCGGCACCCATCTCATCGCCGACAATTTTAACCTTGCCATCCTGGCTCTTGATGTACGCTTCCGCTACAGGCTTATCTACGATACATGCAGCAGCATCGCCGTTGATTACCTGAAGTATGCAGGAACTGTACTCATTTAAGATAACAGCTTCGCCGATCTTGCCCTCGCTTGCAAGAGCTTCAGCTTCGTCAGCACCTGTAGTGCCTATCTGAGCTGTAACTTTCATATCCGCAGTAAGATCGTCAACGCCGTTTATATCGTTATTCTCTGCACTAACAACAACTACGAGCTTTGAATCATAATATGTTGTAGAGAAATCAACTTTTGCCTGACGAGCGGGATCCATAGCGTTCATTCCAGCTGTAATAATATCGGCGTCACCGTTTTCAACAGCAGGAATAAGTGAATCGAATTCCATATCGACATATTCTACTTTAAAGCCCTGATCTTCTGCGATAGCATTCATAAGATCCATATCGAATCCGATGATGTTGCCGTCTTCGTCAACAGTATCAAAAGGCGGGAACGTAGCTTCCGTAACAGCTTTATAAGTAACTGCCTCCGTGCCACCACCGTTTTCGTCATCCGTACTTTCATCTCCGCCGCAGGCCGCAATCGAAAATACCATAGCAATCATAAGCGTTAAAACCAATACTTTTTTCAATAACTTATTCATTTTTCTGTTCTCCTTTTCTCTTTTGAATTTTTATAAGTAGTATTGTATAACAATTTAACAACGTTGATAATAAATATACACCATTTCGCGACAATATGCAACCCCTTTTTTAAAGTTTTTTTAATATTTTTTTATAACAAAAATGAACGCAGAATCTCTGCGATTCTGCGTTCACGTATAAGCTTTATTGCGGCGCCCTGCACCGCTTCCTGCATATTTACTTATGTTTGCACACAATTTAGCGCATAAATCTTATTTTTTGCTTAAATATTCATGAATACCGCGCGCAGCATCCTTGCCTGCTCCCATTGCAAGGATTACAGTTGCCGCTCCTGTCACAGCATCTCCGCCGGCAAATACGCCTTCCTTTGAAGTAGCACCGACATCTTCTGAGGCTACGATGCACTTTCTTCTGTCAATTTCAAGGCCCTTTGTAGTCGATGAAATAAGAGGGTTAGGCGATGTGCCAAGCGACATAATTACTGTATCGCAGTCGATATCGAATTCCGACCCCGGAATTTCAACAGGGCTTCTTCTTCCCGAAGCATCAGGCTCACCGAGTTCCATCTTAATACAGCGGATACCGCTTACCCATCCGTCTTCTCCTACTAAGATTTCCACAGGATTTGTGAGGAGATCAAAAATGATGCCCTCTTCCTTAGCGTGATGTACCTCTTCAACACGAGCAGGAAGCTCCTCTTCCGATCTTCTGTATACTACGTGTACCTCTGCGCCGAGGCGAAGAGCCGTACGAGCAGCGTCCATTGCTACGTTTCCGCCGCCTACAACAACGACTTTCTTGCCTCTTGAAATAGGTGTATCGTAATTATCGTCAAACGCCTTCATAAGATTGTTTCTCGTGAGAAATTCATTAGCTGAAAATACTCCACAGGCAGTCTCGCCCGGAATATTCATAAATTTAGGAAGGCCTGCGCCCGAGCCGATAAATACGGCATCGAAGCCCTCTTCTTCCATAAGCTCATCGATAGTAACCGATTTGCCGATGATGACATCTGTCTCCACCTTTACACCGAGAGACTTTACATTTTCAACCTCAGGAAGCACTACGCCGTCCTTAGGAAGACGGAATTCAGGAATACCGTATACAAGTACTCCGCCTGCTTTATGCAGCGCTTCAAAAATAGTTACATCATATCCGAGCTTAGCGAGGTCTCCAGCACAAGTAAGTCCCGCAGGACCTGAGCCGATTACAGCAACCTTCTTTCCCAGCTTCTCTTTCGGAGGCTCAGGCTTGATGTTGTTTTCTCTTGCCCAGTCAGCTACAAAACGCTCAAGCTTACCGATAGAAACAGGCTCGCCCTTAATACCGCGTATGCACTTTCCTTCGCACTGGCTTTCCTGCGGGCAGACACGACCACATACTGCAGGAAGCGACGAAGATTCGCTGATTACTTTATAAGCTTCCTCAAATTTGCCTTCTTTCACATTGGCGATAAAATCTGGAATGCTGATGCTTACAGGACAGCCCTCTACGCACTTTGCATTCTTGCAGCCCAGACAGCGCTGAGCTTCTTCTACCGCTTCATCTTTATTATATCCAAGACATACCTCTTCAAAGTTCGTAGCACGAACTTTAGGATCCTGTTCTCTTACAGGTACTTTCTTCAATGCATCTGCCATTATTTGTCACCTCCGCAATTTCCGCAGCCGCCGTGGTGCGTATCGCCCTCCTGAAGCTTCAGGGCCGCTCTTCCTTCCTCAGACTTATACATCGTCTGGCGCTTCATAGCCTGGTCGAAATCAACCTTGTGTCCGTCAAATTCAGGACCATCTACGCATGCAAACTTAACCTCATCGCCTACGATAACACGGCAGGCTCCGCACATTCCTGTTCCGTCTACCATAATAGGATTCATGCTTACGATAGTAGGAATATTGAGCTTCTTTGTCGTGAGGCATGCGAACTTCATCATAATCATAGGTCCGATAGCTACGCAGAGATCGTACTGCTTACCCTCTTCTACGAGCTTTTCTATCATTCCTGTAACCATACCGCTGAAGCCGTAGCTTCCGTCATCTGTACATATGTAGAGGTTACCAGCAACCTTTCTCATATCTTCTTCAAATATAAGCAAATCTTTAGTCTTTGCACCTACGATAACATCAGCATCTATACCGTGCTCATGAAGCCACTTAACCTGCGGATATACAGGCGCTGTGCCTACACCGCCGGCAACAAAAAGGATCTTCTTTTTCTTTACTTCTTCAAGATCGTCCGTAACAAGCTCTGACGGGCAACCGAGAGGACCGACGAAATCTGCGAAATAATCTCCTTCCTTTAAGTCAACCATCTTCTGAGTAGATGCACCTACAGGCTGGAATACGATAGTAACCGTACCATTCTCACGGTCGTAATCACAGATAGTGAGCGGGATTCGTTCTGATACCTCATCGAGTCTTACGATGATAAACTGTCCCGGCTCGCAAGTCTTTGCTACTCTCGGAGCGTAGACAACCTTCAAATATACATTTGCAGAGAGCTGCTCTGCCTTCAAAATTTTAAACATTCTTTTCCTCCTGGAATATGCTTATTTGCACAGGTTTCACCTTATGCTTTATTGGTCTATATTCTATCATATAGCATTATTGACAAAAATTCAACAATTATCGTCCTTTTTTTCGATTTACATTTTTTATAAGAGCTTTATATTGAAGCAATGAGCATTTCCAGTGCAAGATCCTGAGTAATAAGTCCGCTCTTGATATTTTTATCAGTATCATATGCCGAAATGAGAATGCTGCGCAGTGCAGCCGACGAATATTTATTGGCAAAGCCTATCGCTTTTTTGACCCTGAATTCATGCACGCCGAGAGTTTTAACTATCTCATCCTTTCCGAACCCTGCTTCTTTAAGCTCTTTAACCTCGAGAATAAGTTCATACTGCGATACTATCATCGAGAGCACCCTGTATATGCTCTCACCGCCGCTCAATATATTATAAAGCAGTTTATAGGCCTCACCTTTTTTTCCCGTGCTGATGCTGTCTATGAGTGCAAATATATATGTTTCAAGGCTTCCTGATATAACAGACAGCACATCCTGCATAATTATTTCATCGTCCGCCGCATACGCTATTATTTTCTTGAGGTCATTTTCCAGATTATACAGCGTGTAATCTGTTTCCTTATTATAATATCCGCTGTTTTCTATGAATTCTTCTATAACATTTGCTTGGCAGGTCTTTCCCGCAAGTTTTATCCTCTTTATTATAAATTTAATAAGATCGCTTTCTGACAGCGTATCAAACTCGTACACAGCTCCAATCTCGCTGCATGCTTTATAAAGCTTTCTCCTTCTATCAGGGATAACGCATGTAAATATGAGCACGGCGCTTTCGGGTATGTCCTTTATATATTCTGCAAGATGCGCTTCGTCATCGTCCGAAAAGCCCTTGAGCCGCGCACCTTCAAGCGGCGCAAAGTCAGAAACTACGATAACTCTTCGTTCGGAAAACATACTCAGGGTTTCGCACGCCTCTATAATGCCTGTTACCGTCACTGTATCGTCCGCAAAACGCACTAAGTCAAGCGCTTTTGCAGCCGGATTTACAAATCTGTTTTCTATAAGCTCCGCTCCCCAGGCTGCAAGATACTGCTCTTTTCCGCACAGCAAAACAACAGGCGGTATTTCGCCTGCTTTTACATCTCTCGCAATTCTCTTAAAAGCATGCTCTTTCTTGCTCGATCTTGATTTTTGATATGCCATATAAAGTCTTAATCCTTTCGTACCGCAAGCGCTTTTATGCTGTTTGTTCTCCTTTCGCGGTAAAAGCCTACAGCACCGTCAGTGTCGTTTCTATATACCATTATACCTTTTTTAAGGCATTTTTCAATTAAACTTTTATCCGGATGCCCGTAATTATTACTGCCAACCTGAAACATCATTATTTCAGGCTGCACTGCTTCTACAAATTCGTCGCAGCTGCTGTACTTGCTGCCGTGATGTGCAGCTTTTAATATATCGCATTCAAGTAACCCTGCGGACGCACCGTCCTTGCTTGTGAATTTTCTGACAAGCTCCATTTCCGCTTCCGCCGATATATCACCGTTCATAAGCACTGAAATGCCTCCGCATTCTACGCGCATTATCAGCGAGTTTTTATTTTCATCGTCATTATTTTCTTGATATCCCGTGACATCTTCCCGGCTTGCGGGACTCAGCACCGTAACGCTGCCGTCTCCCGCAAGCGATATCCGATCGCCTGCCTTTATATAAATTATCCGTTCAGGCATAAGTCCCGTTTCAGCAAGTATCTCTTTTTCTCTGCTTCTGTTTCCTTCATATGTACATAAATATCTGACCATACCGCGCCTGCATAGAGATGCTATTCCTCTGTAATGATCAGTGTGAAGATGGCTCACGAAAGCTGCCTCCACTTTGCGCACACCGTTTTTCAGAAGATACGGTTTCAGCGTGTTTTCTCCGACATCATACGATAAAGATCCACCGCCGTCAATAAGATAATGCCTGCTGCCGCTCTTTATATGCAGGCAGTCGCCCTGCCCAACATCGACGAATACGATACCGGTCTTTGAAAAGCCGTCGTCCGCAAATGCGCCGGCGGCAAACCCGATGAGCACGATAAGTACCGTTGCTGCCGCAATCTTTCTCGTGCTGCGCCTGGCATACCATACAAGAGCCATTTCGGAAAATCCCCCGAGCACTATGCCATAATAAATTATCATCAAAGCAATGCCCGGGCTCACAGTATCGAAAGTCAAGTGTCCGTCCATATATGCAAGCTCATTTATATAAGTCATAAAATCACAGAGGATAGAAGCCATCTGTGCCGCAAGTACAAAGAGCGTATTGCTGATATTATGCACGGCAAACGCAAGCATGCCGCATGGTACCGTCACACCTGCGATGAGTATTACAGGTATATTTACAATAAAGCTCCCCAGCGAAAAATAGTTAAATATATATGCCGTCAGCGGCACAGTACCGAGCTGCACCGAAAGAAATGACAGCGCGCCCCCATAAGGCATAAGCTTCGCCGCAGAGCCTAAAATGGCTATAGCTATTACCGCCGTATATGAAAGCTGAAAGCCCGTATCAAACAAAACAAATGGATTTTTTACCATATTTATTATTATACACAGGCAAGCAGCCGACAGCATATCATAACGGCGGTGCAGCATATCTGCAATAATATG
The DNA here is from genome assembly GCA_944383465.1 of uncultured Clostridia bacterium. Taxonomy (GTDB): domain Bacteria; phylum Bacillota; class Clostridia; order Peptostreptococcales; family Anaerovoracaceae; genus QAKD01. The sequence goes on along the minus strand of CALWPQ010000025.1, from coordinate 118,309 downwards.
TATGAATATCATTGCGGCAGCTCTTGTAACCGAAGGTGAAAATCCTGCCAGCGCCGCATATGTTAAGAGCACTGCCGCCATCAGCGCGTTTACCGCTATGCTCCCTCTTTTCCGCACGAGTTTTGATACGCAGGCGTAAAGTGCACCTACATGCAGGCCGCTTACCGCAAGCACATGCGCTGTACCGTTTTGGCGGTAAATCGTATATGTATCATCTTCTATCAATTCTTTTTCTCCGAAAAGCATACCGAGAAGCAGAGCCGCACTTTTTTTATCTATATTTTGCATAAGCTTTTCGCTGAATCCGCCTTTGAATTCCGATATCTTATGCAGATATTTGGCACCGAGCGTTTTCGGAGTCTCCTCTAATTTTATCTGCGCTGCCTTCGCACTTACTACTGTCTTCACGCCGCGGCTCTTAAGATACAGCCTGTAATCAAAACATTTGGGATTGCGCCTTCCCTGCGGAAATTCTACATAAGCGCGCAGACTTATGCGGCAGCCAACGAGTTCGCGCAGCAAGGGCCTTGTTTCAGGCAGGATCGATGCATCTTCTGCATTATGCTTATTTCCCTGCAATTTATCCTCGCAATTTTCAGAATCCCCCGCAAACTGCCCGCCGCTAACAGTAACCAGTGTTTTCTCACCCTCATCCGTGCGAACGAGCAGCTTGTACCTTTCACCCATTTCTTTTTCCTCTGCACGAAGCACTACACCTCTTATATCGCATACGCTTCCGACATTTTTTTCAAGGCTTCCCTGTCTCCCGTTTTCCGCGTGCATAAGTGCCGCCGACAATATAAATGCCGCAGCAAACAGAATAATCGGCACACGCGCCGTCGTTTTTAAGTAAAGCATTGCGCTCTGTATACGCGCGGATATTCCTGCATTAAAGCAAAATTTCCGCCAAACAGGCGCATGACCGTCAAATTCTTTCCAGAAGCCGCACTTGCGCGCGCCTTTTCTCCTGCACAAAGCAATGCGAAGTTTTAACGCGCCTGCGGCTCCCGCTGATGCTATTCCCGTTATCAGCACGGCATAAATGCACTTTACCACTTCATTATCGTATTTAGCTATCAAAAAATATGCGATGGCAGCCCCCGAAACAAAACCGCCGCATATAGGTACTACAGGTCGCCTCATTCTATTCTCTCTCCAGCCCTTTTATTCTAATTTATCCCTTTTTTTCTATTATATTCCATATAAAGGAACTTTTCAACAACAAATTCGTCAAATATATTAAAGAATTCTTTTGCCGTTATCGCCCTCTATAAAAAACCCTTTAGCACAATATTAAAGGCGGACGATGCTGATAAAGATGCCGGAGACTTTTCCTTCTTATTCGCAGCGGTCTAAAAAAGTAAGAATTCGTTAATAATTATGAAAGAGAATTTCTATTTTTTTTCAATACTATATATGGTATAATATAGTTTGTATATCATTAGGCATTTACTACAATTTTCAAGGCAGGTGATAATTTTGAGTGACGATTACAGAAACGACAAATCAGGTGAAAATAATGACAAGTTTTTCTCCGAGTCGAATGAAATCGACGACTTTTTCGCTCAGTTTGACGAAATTGCCGAAGGACTTAACAAAGACGACACTGCCGGCAGCGGTAATAAACACACTGACGCGCTTTCAGAGAATAATTCCGTGAAAAGCGCTGCCGACGCCGATATATTAAAGGAAGAAGCTATCGCAGAATTTTTAAGCAGCACTGATGCTCAAAAAAGGAAGACAAGGAGCGAAAGGCTCGCCGAGGAAAAAGAACTGCGCAAACAGCGCAACAGATTTTCCGGTATTGCCTCGAGCATCTCGGAAAAATGTGAAGTTCTCTTCTCCAAAATTTCCAGAAAGGCAAAAGAAGAGTTTCTCGTAGATGAAGACAACTCCGAAAGTGCGGAAAACTCAGCAGTAGGAAGTTCAATGACCGGAAAAAAAAAGAAGAAAAAAGAAATACAGGATCAATGTAAAGAAGCTCGTGCGTCTCTTCGCATGCATATTTCTCGTTATGGTGCTCATAGTCGGCGCATACGCCGCGGTTGTCATCATCAAAGCACCGGAAATAAACCCGGATAACATCTACTCGATGCTTTCCGAAAGTTCAGTGCTCTACGATGACGAAGGCAATATCATCGCCACCGTCGGCAGCGGTGAAACGCGCACCAACATCGAATTCGAGGATCTCCCGGATAACCTCGTCAATGCGTTCATCGCCATCGAGGATAAGACATTCTGGGATCACAATGGCTTTAATATCATAAGAATATTTGGCGCTATACGAGACGCCATAGTTTCTGGCGGTCAAATAAGCGGTACAAGCACAATTACCCAGCAGCTCGCCAGAAATGTTTATCTAACAGAATCACGCGAAGTCCGCTCCCTCGAAAGAAAGATAGCCGAAGCATACTACTCGGTGCTCATAGAAAACGCCCTTTCCAAGGAGCTGATTATCGAAGCCTACCTCAATACCATCAACCTTGGTTTTGACTCATATGGCGTACAGGCAGCTGCACAGTCATATTTCTCAAAAGATGTAGGCGAGCTTGATCTCATTGAATGCGCTGCTCTCGCAGCTCTTCCAAAAGCGCCGACAAAGTTCGCGCTCATAAAGAAATACAATCCTGAGGATGTCGACCCCGAAAAAGATATCATAATATATGAAGGCAGCGACTACACCTACGTCTATAACGGAGATGCTTCCGAAAGCAGAAGAAATCTGACACTTAAAAATATGTGTGAACAGGGAATGATTACTGAAGAAGAGCGCGACGCAGCGCTTGCCGAAAATCTTCTCGACCACATCAACCCGAATATCAGCAGTCTCACGGAAATCTCATCGTATTTCTCAGACTACGCCATCGAACAGGTAATACAGGACTATGCTGCGGAAAACAATATTGATTATTCCGAAGCACGCGATAAGGTTTATACCGGCGGTCTCCAGATTTATACCACAATGAATACCAGCATGCAGAAAATCGTCGATACCGAATTTTCAAACAACGCTAATTTCCCTGGGGTAGCCAACCTTTCCCGCGATGCCGATGGCAATGTTCTCGGAAAAAACGGCAACATACTTTTATATAACTATAACAATTTCTTTGACCAAGAAGGACGTTTCTACTTCGCTCCTGACGAATATGAATGGCTTTCAAACGGCGACCTCAAGCTGTACACCGGCAAGCGTCTAAACTTCTATCAGACAACTGTCCAGGGAAACAGCGATGTGTCAATAGAATTTAAAAACCTATATATAATAGAAGACGATGTATTTTACAGCATTCAAGGAGGCACGATACTCATACCGCAGCAGTATAAATCGCGCGATAGTGAGAAAAATGCCATTATCAGCGCTAAGATGTTTGAAAACAGCGACTACGCAAATTATATAAGAACAGATGAAAACGGCAATCTTTTCGTTGACGCCCAGCACTATTCGCTCAAGCAGCGCGTAGTGCAGCCACAGTCTGCAATGGTCATCCTCGATTACAAGACCGGACAGATAAAAGCTATGGCGGGCGGCAGAAACACTGTCGGCGTAAAGCTCTTTAACAGAGCTGTAAATCCACGTCAGCCAGGCTCCTCAATCAAGCCGATTACCGTATACGGAGCGGCACTCCAGCAGAGTCTCGAAATAATGAACGGCGGCAGTACGCCTACGTTCATAACTTATGACAACAACGGAAACGAGATAGAAAATTTATATGGCACATACTTTACAGCCGCCTCTGTCATCGACGATTCTCCTATGATTTCGGGCGGCAGACAGTGGCCTAAGAACTGGTATTCAGGTTTCCGCGGCCTCTACACCTTGCGGACTTCCGTACAGCAGTCCGTGAACGTCAACGCTGTAAAGGTACTCCAGCAGGTCGGTGTCGAATACGCCGCCGACTATGGCGAAAACCTCGGCATCACGACGATAGTGCGCGACGGCGATACCAATGATATGAACGCCGCCGCACTTGCACTCGGAGGTATGTCAAATGGTGTTTCACCTCTCGAAATGGCAGCGGCTTACGGAGTCTACGCCAATGGCGGCGTCTATGTTGAACCTGCTGCCTATACTACCGTTACCAATAAGCATGGCGAAACAATACTGGAAAAGGTATCGTACAGCGAAGACGTTGTCGATCCGGGCGTGGCGTTTATTATGACGGATATACTCCGCTCAGTCGTTACAGAAGGCCTCGGAAGCGGTGCCGCACTCAGCAATCAGCCTGTAGCCGGTAAGACCGGTACCACAACCGATAATTACGATGCCTGGTTTGTAGGCTTTACTCCGCAGTATGCAGCGGCAGTATGGATCGGAAACGATGTAAATATTGAGCTCACCAGAGGCTCTGCTGCAGCAACTTCTGTATGGCGCAAAATTATGAGTCAGGTATGCGCAAATATTCCTACCGGCACTTACCCTTCACAGCCTGAAAATGTAATTGCCCTCGAAATAGATACGAAGAGCGGACTGCTGCCGACAGACCTTTCACGGGCTGATACGCGCGGAACAATCCGCTGGGAATATTTCATAAAAGGTACTGAGCCGACGGAATACGATAATGTACACAAAACTGTTACAGCCTGCTCGTATACAGGATATCTGGCAACGCCTCTCTGCCCGTCAACATATTCGCGATTTGGAGTTATGCGTCCTTATGCCGTAAATCCTGTTGTGGGTGATATAGAATACGAGCTGCCGCATTACTATTGCCAGCTGCACAATCCTGATCCGGGAACATACCCTATTGACCCGGCTTACGGCGGCAGCGGCGATGCCGTCGGCGGAGACGATATCATAATGGATGACCCGGAAGATCTCTTGGATCCTGATATTACAGACCCACCTGTAATCGACAGTAATCCGTGGGGTGATGAAAATAACGGCAATACGGATGGCAACACATCTACTGACGGCAATACTGACAGCTCCGGTAATACGCAAACCTCTCCCGTCGTTGAACAGCCGCCTCCAGACTGGTTATAGGCAAAAAATAAACAGCAATTAAATGAAGCCACACTAAGCTGTGGCTTCATAAATTTTATAGGTATATAGGTTTATAGGTAAAGGCTTTGAGCTATAGAGCTTAGTCAATTTAAAAGGGAGCTAAAGCTCCCTTTTAAATTTCAGTTATGATCTCAATTTACAATTTATTTTAAGAAATTCATCAGCATCTGAGCTGCCTCGGCACGTGTTGCCGTGCCTGTCGGATTGATCGTTCCATCACCGTTTCCATTCATAATGCCATTTCCGACTGCAAAACGCATAGCATCTTCCGCATATTCACTTATGCTTGCAGCATCAGTAAATACCGAGAGATCCGCAGTGTTGGAATTGTTAGTGCCTTTATACTGTGCATATCTATAAAGGATTGCTGCCAGCTGTTCGCGTGTAATTGGATCCTCCGGTCCAAATTTGCCGTCGCCATAACCACCTACGATATTCTCTGTAGCTGCCCAGGCAACTGCTTTCGCATAGTAAGCATTTTCACTTACATCGCTGAACGAACTATTGGAAACAGTCGGTTCTTTTTCCAAACGATAGAGAATCGTAACAATCATACCGCGTGTTGTGCTTATGTTCGGGCTGAACAAATCGTCCGCTGTTCCGCTCATCATTCCCTCATCATAAACATATTTTGCCGCTTCATAATACCAATCTGTCTTGGAAACATCCTTAAATGGCAATTGCTTTACAGCTTCGCTGAAGTCTGCCTCAATCGTTACATTTCCCGCAGGCATTGTAAATGTATACTTGTCATTGCCTGCATTTGTCAACTTGATTTCATTTCCGTTTTTGTCTTTAACTATCAGCTTGGACAATTCATAGCCTTCATCTGCTTTTGCTGTAATTGTCACTGTTTTATCCTTATCCGCATTTTTTGGTGAAACGGAAATTGAACCGTTCTCCACTTTTGACGGCGCAGTAACCGAATAAGATGCAGCACTACTACTACTGCTTCCTGAAGATTTTTTCACTACAGTTCCGTTGCTGCTCAGTTTTTTACCAGGAGCAAGATATTCATTAAGACCCTCCGTATCTGAGAACTTACCTCCGGAAATTTCAATATCTCCAGCCTTTTCGCCTGGGTCGGTTCCTTCATCATTATCGCTGACAATAGCAACCTTACCTTCATAATTTCCGCCGTCAAGCTGCACTTTAACTGCGCCGGCATAAGCATCATTTTCTACAGCAACTACCGCATATCCTTTGGTAGACGGCCCATTGCCGTTTTTATTATGATCTACCTCAGCTGTCGCTGTAATTGTAGGGCTGCCGGTAATAGTCAATGTGCCCGCCTTCATTTCAATACCGCTTGCACCCGAGATTGTACCTCCCTCGATAATAAGTTCACCTGCCTGCGGATGGTAAATCGCCGGATTCTCATTGATCTCATCAGAGCCGGATTCCAGCACCGCTCCGTCTTTAATGATAATGGTAGTTCCTTCATAGCCGGCAGAGCCATTGCCCGCAATGGCCGCTGCAGGAACAGCCTCAATCGTGCCGAATACAGTCACTGTCTCTGTTGTTTTAGAGCCAAAGACGGATACCCCATAAGTTGCTGGAGCGCTGATAGTAACATCTTCGCCTATGATAAGCGCAGCGTCCCTGCCGCCATCACCATCGTTGTCACCAACGCGGATTACAGAACTGCTTTCGGCAAGCTGGCTATCGTTTTCTGCCCTTACACTGGTCACCGTACCTTCACCTGTTAAGCTCAGCGTACCTTCTTTTACCTGAAAAGCGCGGACGTCATTTCCTGTTACAGTATGACCATTCAGGTTCAACGTCAGATCCTTTGTAATATTTTGCGTCGCCGCAAGCTCCACGTTATCAAGCAGTGTAATCGTATCTCCGGAAACTGCTTCGTTAATTGCTTCTTCCAAACTGTCATAAAGCTTGCCGCTATTTATTGAAACAGCAACAGTATCACCTTTATCGGCATTATTCTCGTCGTTCTCGATATAAAGGCTGCCGCCGCTTTCCATTCCGTCGTTCTTCACTTCTCCATTCACTTTTGAACTGCCGAGTACGACAATGGAGCCGTCTGAACTATTTGTTAAATTGCCCTCAATTGCAGTATCGTTTGCTAAAACAGAGCCGCTCGAGCTGTTTGTTATATCTCCTGTTACCGTTCCATTTTCAACGGTAAGACCAGTTTTACTCTGGTTAATAACATCGCCGGAAACCGTGGTGTTTTTAACTGTGAGATTAGTATTGCCGCCGTCCTGTGTAGTAGTTCCTTTTTTAAGATTGGAGATCTTAACAATATCACCGGCGATCTCACCGCCATCAACGACTACAGAAATAGAAGCATCTTGATAACCGTAGTCGGCATTTGCCATATTCTTATCAGAAACAACGATAGCCGGTCTCGGTGTATCGCTTTCATCTGAAGTATTTTTAACTACAGTTTCTCCGGAAACTGTGACTTTGACATCGCCGACATATCCGGAGCTCGCCTTGCCGATAACGACAGCACCCAAGGTTCCGCCGCTGCCGCCGGCAATTAAATCTTCGCCATCGCTGCACTTCGTGCCGATGATTTCACCGCCGGTAATATTCAGCTCTCCGGCCGCAATACGTATTCCCTGCGCGCCGGTTATAGTTCCGCCGGAAATATTGATAACGCCCAAAGCAGGAATGTATGCACCTGTGCCGTCGGCGCCGCCGTCGATCAATCCATCAGTAATATTCAGTGTAAAGCCGGCATAGCTGCCATTGGATGCGTTTGTACCAAGACCTTGCGTGCCGGAAATTTTACCGCCGTTAATATTGATAATCATAGCATCGTTGATAGGAGTCTCTGTCTTATTCACTCTGCCGGATTCTCCCACGCCTAAACCCATCCAGGTAAGGCCGTAGCTAGCACCCAGATAGCGATTATTATAAAGTGAATCCGTTGTGCAAGGCACACCTTCAACAACAGCGTCTTTTTCTACATTAACTGTTGTAACAGCATTTTCAACAGCCCAGTTATAGATGCAGGTAGTCCCGCTAACCTCTCCGCCATTGAGCGTAAGCGTACCACTGTTGTAAATTACAGGAGATGCGGCTAAATCATACCATGTATTTTCTAATTTACCGTCTTCCAGTATAAATTCACCGTTAGCGTTGACTTTAACTACATAAAAAGCATGTTGTTTATCATCAAAACATTTTTCCTCCGCGGTCACCTTGCCCACGGCTCCTTCTGCACTGTCTGTAATAGTCAAACTGCCGTCTGCGTCTACAGTAAATCCAGTTTCAATATTTTCGCTGCCGACATGGTTAAATGTAAGTGTCTGACCGTTTAAATCCAGCGTAACATCTTTATTTACTGTCAGACCTTGACCTGCAAAGGAAGCCGTCAGCTTAATATATCCGCCTGCCGCCACCGCTTCTGCCAGCGTACTTTCATCCGCAGAAAGATAAGGACTTTCTTTTGTTCCTTCACCTTCCAAAGAAAGCGTGTTTATCCCATCAGTATTGATATCATCAATCCCGTCTTCTGCTGCATAGATGGAAAGCGGCAACATAGTTACAACCATGCAGAGAGATAAAACTGCTATCAGTATTCGTCTTTTCATTTTCATCCTCCTTTTAAAATCTTTTAATCAGCATTGTTCAAAACAAACTTTCAATGACACCCTCCATTTAAGCTGTCATTTATTTTTAAATAAACAGATTAAGCGGCTAATTTCTTAGCTTAAAAATGGTTTAATAACAGAATGACAATTCCGTTATTAAGCGGCTTTGCAAAATCATACGTTTATTCTCAATATGTATAAAAACAATGCTATCGCATATAAGTATATAACATTGGACATACTTTTACAAGTAATTTACTAAAAAAGATACCACAAAAATCTTATTTTTTGACGGTCTATTTATAGTACTGTTTTTTTATGCAAAGATAAATATGCAGATATCACTTTTCTTGCTTTTTTGCATTATAGAATTACTTATTATGTAATTACATTCTCTCATAAAATGGTTTAATAACGGAATTGTCATTCTGTCATATTGATATGACCAGTCCCAGCCTCTCTATCTGCCTTGCATGTTCTTCTATACTTTCCATAATATAAATACGTGTTGTATCTATGCTGGCATGTCCTAAAATATCCGCCAGTTTGGCTATGTCTTTTTCCAAATTATAAAAACAAACTGCGAATAAATGCCGGAAATTATGCGGAAAGACTTTGCCCGAATCTACCTTTGCATCTTTGCAAAGTTTTTTCATTTCAACCCATACATTTGTCCGCTCCATAGGCCTGCCACTTCTTGTAATAAATACCGCACCGGTCATAATCCCGTTTACCTTGCAGTATTTTTCTAAAGACCTGATCAGTTTTTTCGGCAAAAGAATTGTCCTTATCTTTCCTTTACAGTTTACCGTACATATACCTTTTTTCACAGCCTCTGCCGTAATATACTGCAATTCCGAAATCCGGATGCCGGTAGCGCATAATGTTTCCATAATATAAAATAACCTCTGATTATTTCTTTGCTTCGCAGCATTTAAAAGCCGCAGATATTCCGCCTTATTCAGCTCCTTTTCCCTGTCGCGAAAAATGCGGCGCTGCTGCTTAAAAGGCTTAACTTTAAGCTCATCCCATCCCAGAAAGGAAAACAGGCCGTTTAAAGCTGCAATTGCAGAATTAGCTGTGCTGACCGCACGGTTTTCCAGCAAAGATTCTTTAAAATGAATAACCTTTTCCTTATCAATGTTCTTGTCTTCTGATAAATACGCATAAAAATTTTGAATATCTCTCATATACTTCTCAATGGTGCTTTTGCTTTTTTCCTCCAGCGCCAAATGCTTTTTATATTCAGCAATGCTTGAATTTTTTAATATATACGTCATAAAAACTCCTCCTTTAGTTTGTTCAGGCTACTTATATTCTTTAATCAGGAGTGTTTTTTATACCTGCAATGACCAAAAGAAAACAGAAAACGCGTCCCGATCCTGTCTTACAAAGCACCGGGGCGCGTTTTCAACATATTGTTATTTATTATATGCTTATAAATATACTTTTATTTGCCGTTTATCTATCCGAGCAATGTACTGTCGTCGGCGAAGCTGTCGCCGCTCACCTCGTAGAATTTAGCGAGCACACTTTCCACTGTCAGATGCTTTTTTTCCTCTCCCTTTATATCGAGAATTAGCTTGCCGTCCGACAGCATTATCAGCCTGTTGCCGTACGCTATAGCATCGTTCATATTGTGAGTAATCATCAGCGTCGTCAGCTTATTTTCGTTTACTATCTTGTCGGTAAGTTCGAGCACTTTTGCAGCCGTTTTCGGATCGAGTGCCGCCGTATGCTCATCGAGAAGCAGAAGCTTCGGCGTTTTCAGCGACGCCATAAGCAGCGTAAGCGCCTGTCTCTGGCCTCCTGAAAGGAGTCCGACTTTGCTCTTTAACCTGTCTTCGAGTCCGAGTCCGAGCTCCGCAAGCTTTTCTCTATAAGACTCTCTCTCTTTCTTGGTTATAAACCATTTTAGCGTTCTCCTATTACCGCGCCTCATAGCTATCGCGAGGTTTTCTTCTATCTGCATATTGGCAGCCGTACCGATCATCGGATCCTGGAATACACGTCCGAGAAACTTCGCTCTCTTATGCTCCGGCATCTTCGTCACATCTACGCCGCCTATAAATACCTGTCCCAAATCCGGTTTCCACACTCCCGCAACAGCGTTGAGCATCGTGCTCTTACCCGCACCGTTACCTCCTATTACAGTTACGAAATCACCTTCATCAAGCTTAAGCGAAAGATTGTCGAGCGCGCGTTTTTCATTTATGGTGCCGGCATTGAATGTCTTGCTTATATTCTTAATTTCCAGCATTTTCGGCATCTCCTTTCTCGCTTCCGCTATGTCTTGCTAAAATCACTCCGTTAAAATACTTGCCCTTGAAGTATGGTATCGCCAGGAATATCGCAACTATTATTGCTGACAGCAGCTTGAGGAGCTGAGGATCAAGACCTCTCCAGATAACAACTTGAAGCACCAGATAGTAGATTATTGAGCCGAGCGACATTGCAATAAGATTGAGCGCAAAATTCGAGAATATTCTTCCAAAAATTGCTTCACCTATTACAACAGCCGCAAGACCTATAACTATCGCCCCGCGCCCCATATTTACATCGGCAAAGCCCTGATACTGCGCGAGAAGGCCGCCTGCAAACGCAACTAATCCGTTTGATATCGTAAGTCCGACAACTTTATTGAATTCGACATTTACACCCTGAGCTCGGCACATCGCCTCGCTTCCGCCTGTTGCGCGCAGCGTACAGCCGAATTCTGTCCCGAAAAACAAATACAAAATCGCAACTATAACAAGTGTAATAACAGCTGTTATAAAAATCGCATTTTCGTAAAACGGCACATTTTTAACATTGCGGAGCGATACGAGCAGATCGTAATTATTGGGGTTTATCGGCGTATTAGCTCTGCTGCCCATAATTTTTAAGTTTACAGAGTAAAGACCCAGCTGTGTGAGTATACCCGCAAGTATTGCCGGGATTCCCATAACAGTATTAAGAAGTCCCGTCACTAAACCTGTCACCATACCGATAACAAACGCCGCTGCAAGTGACATTCCGTTACTATAGCCTGCAAGCATCATCATAACACATACAGCCCCGCCTGTGCCGAGCGATCCATCTACAGTAAGATCCGCTATATCTAATATTTTATATGTAATATATATTCCTATGGCTACAATGCCCCATATAAGGCCCTGCGCCGCCGCACCTGGCAAACCGTTTATCAGTGCGTCAATATTCATAATAAAAATCCTCCGCTTGTTGTTTTATGATGTTTATATTAGTCTATTGCTACATAATCGTCAGGGATAGTAATTCCGAGCTCCTGGCAGATTTCTGCATTGTACTTCTTTGTTACAGACGGAGCGTATGCGATAGGCATTGTCGAGATGTCTGCACCTTCTGCGAGAATTTCCGCTGCCATTACGCCTGTCTGATATCCGATGTCATAATAGCTAATCGAAAGAGTTGCAACTCCGCAGCCGCTTGCAATACCTTCTTCACCTGCAACTACAGGTACCTTTGCCGGACGGCATACATTATCTATAATACCTGTATTGTCCGCGCACTTGTTGTCTGTAGGCACATATATTACATCGCTGTTTTCAGCAGCCGAAGTCGCTACAGTTGCAAGGTCGTTTGAATCTGAGAAAGAATAAGGTGTACACTCGTATCCGAGCTTTGTCAGCTCTTCAGTTACAACATCAATCTGATACTGCGAATTTGCCTCTGCCGAGCAGTAAAGAAGACCTACTTTCTTTGCCTCAGGGAAAAGCTCCTGAATCATAGCTGCCTGTCCGTCAAGAGGAGCAAGATCCGAAGTACCTGATACGTTACCGCCTACAGTGCCGTTGAAATTATCTATTCCAAGAGCTACGCCGTATTCTGTTACAGAAGTTCCGAGAATAGGAATAGTATCTGTACCGGATACAGCTGCCTGAAGAGCAGGTGTAGCGTTTGCCATAATGAGATCTACATTACCTGCAACGAAATTATTGATAATAGTCGTGCAGTTATTAGGTTCGCCCTGTGCAAGCTGGACTTCAATTTCCACAGCATCTCCAAGCTTTTCTTCAAGCGCATCGACAAATCCCTCAGTTGCAGCATCGAGAGCATCGTGCTCAACGAGCTGGCATACGCCTACATGATATACAGCACCTGTATTGCTGCTGTCATCATCCGCAGTGTCTCCGCCGCAGGCCGCAAGGCTAAGCATCATTACGACGAGTAAGATGCCTGTAATTAACTTTTTCATAAGATTACCTCCTATTATTTTAAAATGATTAACAAATAAAAACGACTGTTTCCGATGAGGACACAGCCGTGATTAACAATAAATTTTATATCACATTGCGCGGCAATTATGCCCTACCGAAATAACTGATTTATCTACACCAAAATCGCTTACATAATAGTAAGCGTTCGTAAAGCCGAAAAAATAAATCGAATTTTTTACTCCGGTAATAGCCATAATGCGCTCCTGTTTTTATTAACGGTTTTGACGATAAGCCGTATCGATTTCTGCGATAAACCTACTCATACAATTTACTACTTTAAAGCCGATATGTCAATACTTTTTTATCTTTTTGTTGTCCGTAAACAAATATACCTTTATTTTTTTGTTTTATCTTGCAAGATAGATCAAATTGCTGTCGCTGGCAAAATTCAATACGTTATAAAGCACGAGTATATCCGTTATTTCATATTCTGCGATGATTCCGCTGAGGCTGCTTCTGTAATAACGCATATCAACAGCCGTAATAGTATCAAAATCGCTTGTCAGAAATGGGATAAACGCATGCGCATACGAATCTTTAACAACAAGCAGATTTCTGCGGCCTCCCTTGCCATACGCATTACTATCCTCAGCCGCCTGCATATTAACACCGCCGTTTTCTGACGCATCCCGCTCTGTTTCAATAAATGTTACCGGGTTATTTCCAGAAAGAAAATATGAGTACTTATCCTTTTTATCAAGATATGACTCGTCATATACACTGTCAAATATTTTTTCACATTCGAGATTTGCTGAAAGGATGCTCATTCTTATATTGCCATTCCCTGCTCCGTTTTCCGCATTTGCGCTGCTGTCTGCCACGCTCTTTTCCATTCTCGTTATCGTATCTGGCTTTATGTTTATGCCCGGCGCTTTGGAATAGTTCGTTCCAAGGAAACTTGCAGATACTATGGTTTCCGTATATCCGGCATCAGCAGGCAATTCATAATCAAAAGCATCGCTGCGCAAAGTGCTTCCGCCATTTGCAGAAACACCTGTCTTCTGATCTGATATATCACAATAGTCCGCGTACTGCCTATACGCATAATACGCGCCGAGTGTCGTCCAGTGATGATCCGTTTTGTAAAAAATATATTCATCGCTGTGAGCCCGCAGATTATCCGTCACGTCGATAAAATGATCTCCGAGTCTCTCTTTTATTTTTCCTATGGCTTCGCTCTGATCCGGTACCGGTGCGTTTTGCGGGAGCCTGTCCGCAAGTATTTCGGTTGCGGTCGGAGTTACGATAACGTTCACATTTATGTCGTTTTCTTCCGCCGCTGCACAGAATTTTTCCATATAACCTATGTTTTTTTCAAGCTGCACTGAGTCTACTTTTTCTATCGCAAACAAATAGCCGTTCTTACCAAAATACACGCTGCCGTTATCCTTTCTGCCGAGCGCTCTGTCACCGGCGGTTTTAAGCATCATCAGTGCATCACGTCCTGCCAGGCTGTCCTGTGCATAAAGCTCAAAATCCGCACTAAATGAGCCGTCAGCAACTGCTGCTGCCTTTAATGTAGGCATCTTGGCGAGATACCTGTTTTCATTTTCCGAAAATTCTCTGTCCGGAAGTATCAGCGATGCAAGCAAAAAAACGCAGAACACAGCTGCAAATAAGACCGCCGTTATCATATTTTCAATATTTTTTAAGCCCTTAGAGTATTTTCCCCCGGTCTCTTTCTTGTTTTTTTCTATGTGCGCATTTTTCATAGTTGCCCCTCACGTCAGAATCTGAAATACAAAAATGGATTGTAGGTCGATGCTTCGACATACGCGAGCGAAATAATCAAAAGCGCCGCTAAGCACACATTTTCTACAATCATCTTTAATGCCGCGCGTTCTTTGCCTTCGTATTCTGTGCCCATTCCGCTGAAGAATTTTCTGTAAAGCGCCGAAACCATTCCGGTGCTTCCTACTGCAAGCACTGCGAAAAACAGTGCATTCCCACTGAGCATATAGAGCGCGTCTAAATCATATATGGCAGGCGCACCGATTCCCAGCATAGTTTTTAAATACGGTATTATCGCATCCGTATCAAGCGCAAATATTGCCCAGCTTATAATCACGGCCAGCATCGTGTATAAATGTCCTGCTGCGCGCGGCAGCTTTTCGAGAATTCGCAGCAAAAAGGCTTTTTCCAACACCAAAAGCAGCGCAAAATAGAGTCCCCAAAGCACAAAATTCATACTCGCTCCGTGCCATAGTCCTGTAAGCAGCCACACAGTCAAAATGTTGAAAGAACGCCTGAGCGCACCGCACCTGCTGCCTCCAAGCGGAATATAAACATATTCTCTAAACCAGCTGCCAAGAGAAATATGCCATCTGCGCCAAAATTCCGTTACCGAACGCGATGTATACGGATATCTGAAATTCTCCGGAAAATCAAATCCCAGCATCTTGCCGAGCCCTATTGCCATATCTGAATATCCGGAAAAATCAAAATATATTTGAAATGTAAAGCCGATAATTCCTATCCAGGCTGTCAGCACCGACATCTCCGCATAAGGCACTTCGCATACCGCTTCCCATAACGCGCCTGCCCCGTTTGCAAGCAGCGCCTTTTTAGCAAGCCCAACTGTAAAACGCTTCGACCCATCTGCGAACATCGAAAGTGAAAGCGTGCGCCTGTGCAGACTGCATTCTATATCCGCAAGGCGTATTATCGGGCCCGCTATCAACTGTGCAAACATAGAGATGTACATAGCAAAGTCAATGATATTTTTCTGCACCTTCACATTGCCTCTTTGTACATCTACCAGATACGACACCGCCTGAAATGTATAAAACGATATACCTACAGGCAGCGAAAGCTCAAGAGGCTCAATTGCAAGCCCGAAAATCATATTTATTCCCGATATCAAAAAATCTGCATATTTAAAAAAGCCGAGCAGTAAAATATTTACCGCTACCGCAGCTGCGATAACAGCTTTCTTGGCAAACATCGCTCTTTTTAACCTAAAACTGTCGTCTCCAGCACATTTTATCTTATTTTCAATGTGTTCAAAACAAATTCCCGCCGCATAATTGACTACAATCGAAAATATCATCAAAAAAATATAAATTGGCTCGCCCCATGCATAGAAAAAAAGGCTCGCCGCGAGCAAGAGCGTATTTTTAAGCCTTACGGGAGCCACATAATATAAAAATATTGTAATCGGCAAAAAATATATTAAAAAAGTAATGCTGCTAAATACCATTTATGCTCTGCCTTTCATAAATTTGTTTGTTTATTCAAGATATTCACTGATATAGCTGTCAACCGCCTGCTCTGCTTCATCGGTATCCGCGCAGACTATCATCACTACAGCACTGTCAATCTGTGTAATAACGGCATTTTCGAGCTTAGGTATCTCCTCCGGCACATAGTTTTCAAACCCGCCTTTCTGCGACTCTATGCGCGAATTAAATGCCGTGCCTGCAAGCAGCGCCCCCTCATCATCTTTTACAGTAAGAACTGCTATTTCCTCAGCTGTCGCGCCTGTGCTCATATACACAGCTATATCGCTGACTGCGCTCTCTTCTATTCCATATATCTCATATGCTATATCGTTGTCAACTTTTGTGAGCTCGTCAGCAAAGGTTATTCTATCTGCAAGATATTCGGCAAGCGCGCCTGCATCTATATTTGTGTCATACGGATTTTCTTCGGGGTCTTCCATTTCATCGCGCCCGCTGCATCCGTAAAATCCTGATACAGCTGCAAAAATCATCATTATAACCAGTAATTCGCACACTTTCTTTCTCATTTTCTGCTGCATTTCTCCTTCATAATATAATACTTTTTTATTCTATTCCGTTTACCTAACAGCAAACCTCATCTTTATTTTGACTCTATTCTGGCGAGGAAAGTTCCGCAAGCCGCCGCGCCCATATCTTGCAGTATTCGCTCTTAAGATGCACGCCGTCAGTAGCAGCATCTGGAAGCAGGCAGCCGTTTTCATCTATTAGCGGCGTATCCGCGTTTATGTATAAAGTGCCCGTGTCTTCCGCCATTTTAGCAAGATTGGTATTGTACCAATATATCTGCGCATTATTCACCGTACCGCCCTTGTCCGACTTTTCTTTGGACACCGGAAGCAGCGCCTGTACGAATATAACTGCGTCAGGCTGGCTTTCTTTCACCGCATTTATCAGTTCTGTATATTCTTCTATGTATCTTTCTATATGTGTCCAGCCAAGCTCATTGAGACCAAGACTGATATACACCTTTTTATAATTTTTCGACTCCAGAAGCTCGTAAATTGACATTTTAGTGCCAAAGACCGTAACTTTCTCTCCGTCTGTCACCTTATCTATTGACAGCGATTTTGCACAGAAAAAGTCAGCATTCTTTATACCTGAATAAAGCGATAAACCCTCAGTGCGAGAATCTCCGATAAAAAGTGCGCCGTCAAATACTGCGTACTCATCATTTTCAGAAACATTGCCCTCATTTTCAGGCTGCTTGGCAAATGCCGATGAACTTGTGTACGCTTCACCGCCGGCTGCCGCATCTTCATTATTTTTATCGGTATTTGCTGACAATTCGCTCGTATCTGTTTTTAAACCGCTTTTACTATCGATATTTCCATCAGCACCCTCAATTTTGCTCTGATTGAGGCTATTTTTTTCAGCGTCTATATCATTTTCAGCTTTATTTTCTGCCGTCTTTTCTTCGCCTTCCTCGGCAATGCCGGACAAATCAGATTCAAAAGCATAAGTGCCTTCGTCATCTTCTCCCCGCGTCCCCAGGCACGATACCAAAGACAAAATTACAAACAATGCAGCAACTAAAATAACAAAATTTTTCCTCATCCCTATCACCCCTACAAAGCCGAAATCATATCTAAATGATAACGCAAACAGAAGTCTTTGTCATCACTTTTTTTGCTTATATTTTGAGGAAATTTTTGTGTATCAAAAAGTAAAAGAGCGGCCGGTAATAAGAACTTTTTTACCGCTGTAACCGCTCTTTTCTTTATGATTATATAATTTAAATTTTCAGCTGCGTACAAATTCCGGCCGATTATCTAATTGACTTCGGATTGAATATTAGAGCTATCAAGTATCCGAAAGCTATCGCCACGGTAATTCCCGCTGCCGTCTCCTTTATTGCTCCCGTAACAGCGCCGATAAATCCGTCCTTAGCTCCATCCATTGCGCCTTTGGCAAGAGCATATCCGAATCCCGGAAGCGGCGTCGTCGCTCCGTTGCCGGCAAGCTCAACTAGCGGCTGATATATATGAAAAGCCGTGAGAATAACTCCAGAAACAACCATTATTACGAGTATTCTCGGTGCGGTCAGCTTGGTGGTGTCAAGGAGTATCTGACCTATCACGCATATTATTCCCCCTACCACAAATGCGTACAAATAATCCATTTTTCTTCTCCCCTTTATCTAATATCACTTACTTCGTTTGTCTCAAGCAAATTCACGCGCCTGTGAATATCAGCGGCTTTCCGCCTGCTCTATATTGTTTCAAACGCCACAGCATGCGCGATACCCGGTATCGACTCTCCCTGAAACGGGCTGATCGTTGAAAGCAGTGCTCCTGTCGAAAGTACAAGTGCTCTGTTTATTTCTCCTCTCTTCATACGCTTGAAAAGCCAGCCTGTATACACCGAAGCCGAACAGCCGCAGCCGCTTCCGCCGCTGTGTACATCCTGCTCTTTTTCGTATATCATAGTGCCGCAGTCGTCGTATATGTTCGTCAGCACCTTTCTGTTAAGCCCCGCGTCGCTCATAAGATCTATAGCTATATCTTTACCGATACATCCGAGGTCACCTGTCAGTATTATATCGTAATAATCAGGGCTTCTTCCCATATCTTCAAAGTGATTGAGAAGTGTATCCACAGCTGCGGGCGCCATCGCCGCACCCATCTGATTAGCGTCTTTCATTCCCGTATCTATTATCTTGCCGATTGTCCCTTCAGTAAGACATATCGTCTTCTGCGGCGGCACGAGTTTATCGCTTTCTTCCTTTTTCTCATCAGATATCACAACGGCTCCAGCCGCAGTAGCCGTCCACTGTGCCGAAGGCGGTCTTTGATTTCCATGTTCAAGCGGCATTCGGAACTGCCTCTCCGCCGTGCAGAAATGACTCGATGCTCCCGCAACAGCATTAGACGCAAAGCCGCCGTCCACAATCATACCCGCAAGCAGCATTGCCTGCGACATAGTGCTGCATGCACCGTAAAGACCGATAAACGGTATATGAAGATCGCGCGCCATAAATGCACTTGACATAAGCTGATTGAGGAGGTCGCCCGTAAGCATCACATCTATTTCATCCTCACGTGTACCTGAATGCTTTATCGCTGTCATAACAGCCTCTTTAAGCATCTTGCTCTCGGATTTTTCCCATGTTTTTTCGCCATATGTGTCATCGTCAAGCTTCACGTCAAACCAGTCCTTGAGCGGACCCTGACTTTCTTTTTTGCCGACAACCGAACACATTCCCGTTATCATGGGTCTATTTACAAATTTTATAGTCTGTCTTCCTATTTTATTCTGCGCCACTTTTTCTCCCCCTTTGTCACTAATTTCCCCCGTCTTTGGCTATTTTATTCACAGCAATCCTGTAATGCGGCGCTTGCAGCTTTAAATACAAAATCCTAATACAATGATCCTTCTGTTTTGCTATTTTATTTAAAAATTGATGCGGAAAAAGTTCATCGCATTTTCAAAAAATATATTATCTGTTATCTCGCTTCCAAAACGCGCCTTAAGATATGTATAGAGCGTGCCTATCTTATCGATACCGTCTATTTCTTTGGGTATCTCGGCTCCGTCGTAATCCGATCCCAGAGCAAGCGCCTTTTCACCTCCGAGCTTTAGTATATGCTCGATATGCTTAGCTATATCGTCAAGCCCAGCTTCTTCTGTTCTCAATACTTCTGAGCTTTTTGCCGTCCCAGCTTCTGCTGCATACATTTTCTGCATTTCTTCTGCACTTTTCGTCCTTTTATATTCTGAGCCGCGCAGAAATTCTTTAAAATAGTTTATTCCTATTAACCCCTTGCGTTTTATTATTTCCTTTATGTATTCATCGGGCAAATTTCTCATATGACTGCAAACTGCCCTTGCATTTGAGTGAGTAGCTATGAAAGGCCGGCGCGCTGTTTTCAGAAAATCGTTCATTGCTCTGTCGCTTATGTGCGATACATCTGCAACCATTCCGCAGCGCTCCATTTCAATTATTGCTTCACGCCCAAAATCAGAAAGCCCGTATTCCTGTGCCTGCGACCCGCCCGCAAGCGCGTTTTTACCATTCCAGGTGAGCGAAGAAATCAGGCAGCCTTTTTCCCTCATCTTCAAAATCTGATCGAGCCTGCCGCCAAAGGCTGCTGCATTTTCCGTCGTCAGTATGGCTGCCATTTTTCCGGCCTTGGTGATGCGCAAAATATCATCGTATGTCATAGCCTGTTCCACTTTCTCCGAATATTTCGCCATCTGATTTTTAAACCACTCATAGTGCTCTGCCCATTCTTTTTCCGCTTCATCGCTGTCATCGTTTTTGACAAACAGCGCAAAGCACTGCACATACGCTTCCGCCTTTGCAAGCTGCGCTTTTGGCAGCGATACCGCCGTTTGCTCATTACTGAGGTCAAGTCCCTTTTTATTTATAAGCGTCATCGTATCGCAGTGCATATCAAACACTCGCATTAAATCAGCTCCTTTGTTATCATATATCATAAATTCATATGTGTTTCTGCAAGTTCTATAACTAATTAAAATTTATACATAGCCCAGTAGATAATACCAACAACCGTCGCCGCCGATATGCCGCACGCGAGCACAGGTCCGGCAAGGCTAAACAGCTTTGAACCAACTCCGAGTACAATTCCTTCTTTTTTATACTCTATTGCCGGCGCCACCATCGAATTGGCAAAGCCCGTAATCGGTACTATTACTCCTGCTCCGCATACCTTACCTATTGTATCAAACCAGCCGAAGCCTGTCAAAAGCTGCGCCGTGCAGACGAGCATCATTGTCACGAATGTTCCTGCATCCTCCTCGCCTATGCCTCCGGCAGTAAGCCTGTTCTTAACATAAAGCGCTGCCATGCATATAAGGCCTCCGACGATAAAGGCTATAATACAATTTTTTAAATATGTTGGCTTGGGTGTAAATTTTTCGGCGTATTTTTCATATGCTTTCGCCACTTCTTTTTTCTGTATGGTCTTAGCTCCGCTTCCCCCACTTGTTTTTCCATTCCTATTGGTACTCATTTTATGCTTTCCTCCGCTTTTCCATCATTTATATTTTGCACTTATCTATTCAAAAGCTCTCATTTGAGTACATTATGCCCTAAAATAGCTGAAAATATTATATAGATTACTTCAAAAATACCAAAAAATATGCCATAATGATAATGATAAAATTTAAATCAAAATGGAAGTAAAAAATGAAAAACGAAAATATAATTCTCGCTTCCTCATCACCCAGGCGAATAGAAATGATGGAAGCTCACGGCATAAATCCGATTATAATAAAGCCTGACTGCAGTGAAACGCTCCCCGCAAACATAGGAATGCAGGATGCAGTAATGTTTTTATCCTTGAAAAAGGCCCTGAATGTTGAAGCAAAGCTGCTCAGTGAAAGCTGCTGCCGCGCTTTGCAGAACAGCGGAAAGCGCAAATGCGGTATATCTGACGAGCCGCCGTATATAATAGCCGCAGATACGATTGTCTATAAGGACGGCATCATCGGCAAGCCCCACGATGCTGACGATGCTCTGCAAATTCTTAAAAAGCTGAGAAACAGCTCACATTTTGTCGCTACAGGGATTGCAATAATTCAGACAGGCAGACCTAAAAGAAAGGTTTTCTGTGAAGTTACTGAAGTATTTTTCAAAAACTACAGCGATGCTATGCTTGCTGAATATGTAAAAACCGACGAGCCGTATGACAAAGCCGGCGGTTACGCCGTTCAGGGCACTTTCGGCAACTATATAGAGCGCATAAACGGCGATATTAACAATGTCATAGGTTTTCCCTGGGATCGTATAGCGCGTGAATTTGCGATGCTCAAAGATAGAAAATAATTGAACATTGAAAAGCAAATATAAAAGCAGCATGCAAAATTAGAATCTACCCACAAAAAAACGGTCAATCTGCTTTTAAGATTGACCACGCTTTTTTGCAGCATATTGCTTTAAGAATTAAGAATATTCATAAATTCATCGCCGCTGATTGTTTCTTTTTCATATAAAAACTGTGCCAGTTCATCCAGCTTGGTACGATTTTCCTCTAAAATACGTTTTGCCTTCTCATGCTGCTCCTTGACAAGCTCAATCACCTTATAATCTACCTTTGACTGCAGTTCGGATGAGCAGACAAGAGATGTGTCTCCGCCAAGATATTGATTTGTTACGGTTTCCAGCGCCACCATATCAAAATCATCACTCATTCCATATTGTGTAATCATCGCCCGCGCAAGCTTTGTGGCCTGTTCAATATCGTTAGATGCTCCGGTGCTTATGGAATTAAATACAATTTCCTCCGCCGCACGCCCTCCTGTATAAGTAGCTATCTTGTTTTCAAGCTCTTCCTTGCTCATAAGATAATGATTGCCTTCATCGACCTGCATGGTGTAGCCGAGCGCTCCTGATGTACGGGGAACGATTGTAATTTTCTGTACCGGTGCAGAATTGGTCTACATTGCAGCGACGAGAGCGTGACCGATTTCATGATATGCAACAACACGTTTTTCGTCGTCGGTGAGTATTTTGTTTTTCTTTTCATACCCTGCAATAACAACTTCAATACTTTCTTCCATATCCTGTTCACTTACATACTTCTTCCCAGCGCGGACCGCACGCAGCGCAGCTTCATTTACAATATTAGCAAGCTCTGCACCTGAGGCACCGGATGCCATACGCGCAATTTTAGAAAAGTCAATGTCGTTTTCTAACTTTATCTTCTTCGCATGAACTTTCAATATTTCTTCGCGCCCCTTTAAATCAGGCAGCTCAACCGGAACACGTCTGTCAAAACGTCCAGGACGGGTTAATGCGGCATCAAGAGTTTCAGGTCTGTTGGTCGCAGCCAGAATAACAACTCCAGCATTACCTTCAAAACCGTCCATTTCTGTAAGCAGCTGGTTTAAAGTCTGCTCCCTTTCATCATTTCCGCCTATCCTTCCGTTTCCTCGTTTTTGACCTATCGCATCGATTTCATCAATAAAAACAATGCATGGCGCCTTTTCTTTTGCCTGCTGAAATAAATCTCTTACTTTAGAGGCACCCATTCCCACGAACATTTCTACAAATTCCGAGCCGGACATAGAGAAAAACGGTACGTTGGCTTCTCCCGCAACAGCCTTGGCAAGCATAGTCTTGCCTGTTCCCGGAGGGCCTACAAGTAAAATACCTTTTGGCATAGAAGCACCGATTTCCTTGTATTTATCCGGATTGTGCAGATAGTCTACAATTTCCGCAAGATTTTCCTTAGCCTCATCTTCTCCGGCAACATCAGAAAATTTAATACCATCCGAAGATTTCACATATATTTTGGCGTTACTCTTTCCCATATTGAACATCATAGAATTTGGGCCTCCGGCCTTGTCTACCATCTTTCTTGAAATTATCTGGCCCAGAACGATGAAAATTACCAATGGCATAATCCATGTCAGTAAAAATGACAGCATCGGTGAGGCTTCATTTACAATAGGCGATGAGAAAACAGCGCCCGATGCTTTAAGACGTTCTATAAGACCGGGATCGTTCATCACGCCTGTTTAATATATGACGGTCCCATCCTTATCCGAAAAGAGAATTTGATTGTCTTCTACCTGAACCCGGCCTATATTTTGCTCCTCGGTCATACTCATAAAAGTTCCATAATCAACTTCTTCTATCTGCTGCTCAAACATCTTGGGCATGAGAAGAAGATTAAAAAACAGAACAACCAATATGACAATTCCATAGTAATATAAAAGAGACTTTTTCGGCTTTTTTACTTCGTTCATTCCAAATTCCTCCATCTTTTGCAAATAAATTATAAATTTGCAACTACAATAGGTTTTTCTCTGTACAAATTTTAAACCCTTTTTTGTACTTATTTTATATCGTAACATATTATCAATTTACTATCAATAAATATCTTGCACTGTCACACAATCTACAATTTATCTTCTCATTTCTGCAATAGAGTTGTATTTTGCAATTCTTACCATAAAAAATAATCGTGAGCAACAAAATAATACACGCTATGCATGCAGCTTATGCGGTGATATAATATTTACAGCAAATTTTATCTGCTTGACCCATACTGATTACAATTTTAGGAGAATATATATGGAATACTGGGATGTATACGACAAAAACGGAAAGTTGACAGGAAAAGTCGTTGAGAAAAACGGAAAGTTTCTCGAAGGTGAATATCATAAGGCTATCGAAATTTGGATTGTCAATGACGAAGGTCTTCTGCTTGTACAGCAAAGAAGTGCAACTGTTGAATTCTATCCCGGCTACTGGGGTCTCACGACAGGCAGAATCAAGGCTGGCGAAACTCCAAAGGCCGGCTGCGTACGCGAGCTTTCGGAAGAGCTTGGTATAGAAGCTGAGGAAAGCGACTTTATCCATATATACCATGCCATACGAGAAACGCTCCCACTTATCTGGGATATTTTCGTCCTCAAATGGAACGGCAGCATAGATGATCTCAGCTACAACGACAGCGAGGTCCAAGATGCGAAGTGGATGACGCCGGGTGAGCTGCGCGGCATTATCGCCCGTAAGGAAATATTCATATATCCTGAGCTCGAAGAAATCCTTGCTCTTATTGAGCAAACCTACTGCGCACATGCCGGTATCTGACACACTGCGATCTCGCAGCTTTTTAACCAAAAGCTAAGGGGCTGTCTCTAACTATTTTGTTTTGAGACAGCCCCTTATTTTATATAGAGCAATTCGCTTATTTGGGCTTATTTAATAATTTCGGTGCCCTCATCTTCTGGATATAATTGAAGCGCATCCTGAATTGTTATAAAGGCTCCGGCATCATTCCAGCTATTTGTCATTCTTTTTTCCATTGCTGTCATCGCCGGATACTGAAGCCAGCTTTTTTGATGTGTGTAGTTCATCCAGCTGCTGATGATATATCCATCCTCGAGCTCCACAATAGGATAAGCGATATAGCCGCGGTAATTTTCTCCCCTTCTCGGCATCGAGAAAGCTGCAAAGATATCGGTATTTGTCTGCTCACCCCAAAAAATACTATTATAAGTAAAAGTTTGATTTCCAAGGAAATAGTATGGTGCAGCGAATATTTCCCCATTATCGTCATACAGTACGCGGCCGGTCACTTCGCCGTAAGAGGCCCATCCCTCCGAAACACCTTGATATGCAGGCCAAAGCTGAATTGCCTCCGTACCATAAAATCCGGGATCAATAGTCCATAGGAAATGGTGGAATATAATCCAGTTTTCTCGTTCTCCGGGTATTTGCACGCCAACGCCGGTAATAAGCAGCTCTTTTGCATCGCCGGAAGCTCCGCCGTTATTAAGCGGCTCCTCCGTAACATCAACAGCAACCTGTAAAGCGCCTCTGCAAGCTGCAACGTCATCCTCTGTGAGGTCATCAAGAACATACTGCGGAAACCCAAGTTCGATGAGCTGCTCCTTAATTTCCTCTACCTCAGCATTTGCCGATGCATTCACTTTGCTCCAATCCATTTTATAGCTGCCGCCGAAAATATAGCCGAAAGCACAACCGATGATAAGCACTGAAATAAGCGAAATCACGATACATCTATCCGTCACCTTAACAGATACAGTTTGAATCGAATATCCGGCCTCATCAAGTTCTTTGGAAAGCTTATAGATATTACGGATAATAAAGATATAACCGATAACCATCGCCCCGGCAATTACCAGTCCGCTATACTGAATAACTGCCAGAATGTACATAAACGCATACCAGATAATCAGCGCAACCGCGCCTCCGGCTCGCGGCGGAAGGTTTACTTTTTGCTGCACGGCTCTCAGTCCACACCAGAGACAGAAAAATTCGACAATCAGGAGCAGCAGATTTACAATAGTCAGCACCGACATGACCGGCAGAGCCAATATAGTACTTTGAATAATGGTCGTATTTAGAATCAGCAGCGGAAAAAAGTATACCGCCCTAATTACTGTTATGATGAAGCAATTCCTAAACCATTTATTTTCACGCCGCAGACTGCGGAAGCCTAATATTGACAGCACCATTCCAATTGCAGGAAGTATATAATTCAGGCACAGAAAATTCAGCGTAATTGTACAAAGCGCAATGCCAGCGAGTACTCGCCTCATCGCTTTTCTCCATGGTGTTACCTCGACGACAACATCTTCAGGAGGAAGCCCTGAAACACTGCTTTCGAGCATAGTATCAAAATTCCTTTCTTTTATGGAATCACACTCACGATTATCCATGCACTTCACCCCCTAACATTTTACGAAGCTTCTTTTTCAAGCGATACAGCTTTCCCTCAACTGCTCTTTCGGTCATTCCCAGCTCAGAAGCAATTTGTGCAGTCGACTGCAAGTAATAATATTTTCTGTAAAATAGCATCCTCTCCTTGGGCGGCAGCTGGCGCAATGCATGATTAACCTCCGTCTGACGCTCTTGTTGTACGATTACTTCTTCAGGAGTCGGCTCCGTTGATGGTATATCATCTGAAAGCTCCGCGCCACTTCCGCAGCGAAGCATGTTTCTCCTATGATTTAACGCCGTATTTCTGGTAATTGCTGTCAGCCAAGCGTTCCAGCTTCCCCGTTCTTTTTTGAATTGCTCTATTTTTTCCCAAACTCGTATTGTAACTTCTGAAAGGCAGTCCTCTTGCTCATGCGGATTTTGTAAAATAGGCGCAATAACGTATCTCATCAGCGGTCCATAATGCAGCAGCAAAGCGTCTATGCCTTTTTCATTTTTTTGCAGTAGTAATTCAATGATCTCCTGCTCTTGCACGGCGTATCCTCCTCTCAGATTTTATCTTTATCTAATTATACACGAGCCGGCAGGAAAACCCACGAATATTTTTATAACTTGTATATAAGCAGTTTGCCTTGCTTGAAAGCTGTAAAGCAGAATTGACTGCCTGCAGAAGAATAACAATGCAGAAAAATAACGGGCACCTGGCTTTTTTATACCAAATACCCGTTATCACGCTTATAATCCCCGTAACAGCTGCCACAATCGTGATTTTTTAATCACTTTTTAATGAACACCTGTGTAAAACTGCGGGGCACTTCATCATATCAGTATTTTTTCTATGCAGAAAGAATTAAGCTTCTACATTATCCCACTCTGCCATAATCTCAGGAATTACCTTGAAAAGGTCTCCTACGATACCGTAGTCAGCAACTTCAAAGATCGGCGCATCCGGATCCTTATTGATTGCTACGATGATATCGGAGTTCTGCATTCCTGCAAGGTGCTGAATAGCGCCGGAAATACCGCAGGCAAAGTAAATCTTAGGCTTTACAGTAGTACCTGTCTGGCCTACCTGATGCGAATGGTCAATCCAGCCATTATCTACGCATGCTCTTGATGAACCTACGACTCCGCCAACCTTGTCAGCAAATTCCTGAATGAGCTTGAAGCCCTCAGGTCCGCCTACTCCACGACCGCCTGAACAGATAATATCAGCATCTGTGAGCGATACCATTTCCTTAGCTGATTTAACGATTTCTACTATAGTAGTTCTAATATCAGCTGCCGTAATCTGCGGCTTGTATGTGATGAGTTCACCCTTAGCTCCTGCAACAGGCTCTCTCTTTGACATAACTCCCGGTCTTACTGTCGACATCTGCGGTCTTGTTCTCGGGCAGATGATAGTAGCCATGAGGTTTCCGCCAAATGCCGGACGAGTCTGCTTGATTCCCGTCGAAGGATCGTTAGGGTCGAGAGTTGAAGTATCAAGAGTAGTGTTTGCCTTAGCAAATTCTATGTAGCTTGATACTTTAATGTCGAGCCTTGTGCAGTCAGCTGTAAGACCTGTGTTGCATCTTGCAGCGATTCTCGGCGCAAGGTCACGGCCTATGTGTGTTGCACCGTAAAGCACGATTTCAGGCTTGTATTCCTGAATTGCATCGTAGATAACCTTTGTGTAACCGTCAGTTGTGAAGTTCTTGAGCAGCGGATCTTCAATGAGGATTACACCGTCAGCTCCGTATTCATAGCATTCGTCAGCGAGGTTGGCAATGCCGTCTCCTACGAGTACCGCATATACCTTAGTTTCGTCGCTGATTTCTCTTGAAAGTCTGTGTCCTTCACCGATAAGCTCAAGAGCAACGCTCATAAGTTTGCCGTCTCTCTGCTCTGCGAATACCCAGATATTCTTATATGCTGATAAGTCTACAGGTCCATTTTCGTCTTCTGTCTTTTCAATAGCGCTTACGGGGCATTTTGATACGCAAACTCCGCAAGCTGTACATGCAGTTCCGATTGACGCTTTGCCGTCAACCATTGAAATTGCGCTGAATGGGCAAGCGCTGACGCAAGCGCCGCAGCCTACACATTTATCTTTTAATACTTGAATAGCCATTATAAATTTCCTCCTCCGATTAGATTACATGCTTGCTCTTAAGGTTAGCGAGCAGCTGCTTTGCAACATCCTTCTCTGTATCTCCTTCAAGAACAACACCCTTGCCCTTTGGAGCAGGTGTGAATGATCTGAATACGTTTGTAGGTGATGCTTCAAGACCAACCTTAGTGAGGTCAACTTCGATATCCTTAGCGTTCCAAATTTTTACAGTCTTGTCCTTAGCTGAGAAGATACCTGACATCGACATATATCTCGGTGTATTGAGTTCCTTGATGCAAGTGAGCATACAAGGAGTCTGTACCTTGATTATTTCATAGCCGTCTTCGAGCTGTCTCTTAACAGTGATATCCTTGAGGTTATCAGCGATTTCAAATTCTTCTACATATGTAACCTGCGGAAGTCCGAGCTTTTCTGCAATCTGAGGTCCTACCTGCGCGGTATCGCCATCGATAGCCTGACGTCCTGCAAAGATCATATCATAATCACCGATCTTTCTGATAGCAGCCTCAAGAGTATTTGAAGTAGCCCAAGTATCCGAACCGCCTACTGCTCTGTCGGATATGAGAATACCTTCGTCAGCTCCCATAGCGAGACATTCCATAAGGAGGTCTGTCGCCTGAGGAGGTCCCATCGATACTACTGTAATATATGTATCAGGATGCTTATCCTTAATTTTTAATGCTTCTTCGAGCGCATTAGCATCATCTGGATTTAAAATGCTAGGCACGCCGTCTCTTATAAGAGTTCCTGTTTTAGGATCTGTTTTGATAACGTTTGTATCAGGAACCTGCTTTGCACATACGATAATCTTAAATGCCATATCTGTATTCCTCCCTATTTACTATTTCTTGAATAATGATCCTGCTATAACCATCTTCTGAACTTCCGAAGTACCTTCGTAGATTTCAGTGATCTTCGCATCTCTCATCATTCTCTCTACCGGATAATCCTTAGTGTATCCGTAACCGCCGTGAAGCTGAACAGCCTTAGTAGTTACATACATTGCAGTTTCAGCCGCGAAAAGCTTAGCCATTGCAGCGTTTACACCGTAAGGAAGATGTCTGTCCTTAGTGTCCGCAGCCTTGTAAACGAGAAGTCTTGCCGCTTCAATCTGAGTAGCCATATTGGCAACCTCAAACTGAAGTGCCTGCATCTGTGAAAGCTTCTTTCCAAACTGCTTTCTTGCCTGCATATATTCAATGGTTACATCGAGAGCGCCCTGCGCGATACCGAGAGCCTGTGATGCGATACCGATACGGCCGCCGTCAAGAGTTGACATAGCAACTTTGAAGCCGTCGCCGATCTTTGAAAGAAGTCTGTCCTTCGGAATTCTGCAGTTCTGGAAAATAAGCTCTGTTGTCGATGATGCACAGATACCCATCTTGTCTTCAGTCTTGCCGATTGAGAAACCTTCGTCGCCTTTTTCTACGATGAAAGCACTGATGCCCTTAGTGCCCTTTGACTTGTCAGTCATAGCCATAACGATGAATACATCAGCGTATCCTCCGTTTGTGATAAAGCACTTTGAGCCATTGAGGATCCAAGCATCGCCTGCGTCAACAGCCTTCGTCTGCTGTCCTGCAGCATCTGTTCCTGCACCCGGCTCTGTAAGACCGAAAGCTCCGAGCTTTCTGCCTGAACAAAGATCAGGAAGATACTTTGCCTTCTGCTCATCAGTACCGTAATTAAAAATAGGCCATGCACAAAGCGATGTATGAGCCGAGCAGATAACGCCTGTTGAAGCGCATACTCTCGACAGTTCTTCAACCGTAATAGCATAGGAGATGTGGTCTCCGCCTGCTCCGCCAACTTCTGTCGGGAATGGTACGCCCAATAAACCGTACTTTGCCATTTTTTCTACTGTTTCAACGGGGAATCTGTGTTCTTTGTCGATGTCAGCAGCAAGTGGTTCCACTTCATTAACAGCAAACTCTCTTACCATTTTCCTTACAAATTCTTGTTCTTTCGTGAGTTGAAAGTTCATGTAAATGCCTCCTTAAATAAATATTAACGGCAGTCCGAATAAACCCGGACTGTTATAGCCCGCATCTCAAGTGACGGAAATTGTCAACAATATAACAATCTCCTATTTTATTAAACACCATTTATACTGTTTTTGCAAGGTCTTTTTATGTTTTTACTCGGCTATTTTTTCCCTGAGCTTACAAAGTACCCTTTTTTCTATCCTCGAAACCTGCACTTGCGAAATTCCAAGTCTTCCGGCTATCTGTGCCTGCGTCATATCTTTGAAATAACGAAGCACTATTATCTGCCGTTCTTTTTCCGGAAGACTTCCTATTATACTTTTTAAAAAAATCATATCAAATGGCTCGCCCGGATGTCCGCCTCCTTCTGTAAAATCAAGATTCATCAAGCTTCCGCCGTCCTTTGCAGTCTCCGTTCTCTCGGGATTGTCGAGGCTCTCAATACCCGAAAGCGCATCCTTTGCTGCCATTATTTCAAGCAGCTCCTCTTTTGTAACCTTCATCATTTCTGCAAGCACGGAAAGCCGCGGATATTCGCCGTTTTTGCTTAAATATTCATCCTGCAGGCGGGTCATATTGCGAATATCCGTCTTTAGCTGCCTGCTCACCTTTATTCTGCCATCGTCCCTTATATAACGCTTTATTTCGCCCATTATCATAGGCACGGCATATGTCGAAAACATAACATCAAAGCCCGTATCAAAACGCTCCGCAGCTTTAAGAAGCCCGATAAAACCTATCTGCATCAGGTCATCGAGCTCATAGCCGCGCTGCGTAAATTTGACCGCTATATTTTTAACAAGCCCTGTGTTATTTTTTATTATCGCTTCCTTCGCTTCTTCGTCTCCGTTTTTTGCTCTTTCTATAAGTTTGTATGTATCTTCTTTTGACAGCGGTACATAATTATACCCCATAATACGATATATCGAGAGATTTTATAAGGGTGACTCTCGTGCCTTTTCCTTCTTCAGATTCAACCGCAACCCTATCCATAAAGCTCTCCATTACGGTAAAGCCCATACCGGAACGCTCCTCTGCATCTCCGGTCGTAAAAAGCGGTCTCCGCGCCTCTTCAACATCCTTTATGCCTACGCCGCAGTCCGATACTGCTATTTTGATGATTCCGCTGTTCTCATACTCGCACTCCATAACGACGGTCTTATCTGCGCTGCCTCCCTGATATCCGTGAATCACCGCATTGCTCACCGCTTCTGATACAGCAGTTTTGATCTCCGTGAGTTCTTCGACCGTTGGATCGAGCCGCGAAAAAAATGCGGCGGCGGCAGCTCGTGCAAATGCTTCATTTACCGCTAAAGCTGCAAACTCAGTCCTCATTTTATTCACAGCCACGCTCTCTTTTACTTCTGCCGTATCTCCCTTTTTAACAGGCTCATTTGCCGTCTCAGATGCTGATTCAGTCTTTTCCAATGTGTGTCTTTCGCTGTATATACCGCTCATTATTCCGCCTCCTTCTCTTCCTGAAATATTTCTCCGCTCTCAGCTGCCTCAAGCCTTTTTACAAGCTTTACCGCATCTTCCTTGTTTTTCGCTTCCTTAACTATCGTAAATATACCGGCCATATAAAGGATTGACCTTAAATATTCCGAGCAGCCGCATATAGCCGTTATGCCGCCGTTTTCGGCAGTTTTTTTATACCTGCCCATAATAACTCCTATCCCGGAGCTGTCCACAAACGAAACGCCCGAAAAATCCATTATTATGTGTTTCTTTTTGAAAGCGGCATAAGTACCGTCAATATCGCTTCTTATGTCCGCGGCTTCATGATGATCTATCTCGCCCGATAATTTAGCTATCAAAATATTATCGGTTATTTCAAATTCCGTTTTCATATAAAAACCCCCTTTCTCCTAATTATACTTCGCATTGCTGCTCTGTGTCTTTAGGAAAAAAAGGGGGAATTCTTCTATTTTTGTCACACTGTGTCGAAATAGGTCACATTTTTCTTATTTTTAGTGTAATAAATAAATCATTCCGGGAATATATTTATAGTTTCTGCCGATTCAACTGCCGCCGCAACAAGTCCATCCACATCGAGTTTACTCTCCGATTCGATAATTTTTTCAAGTTTCGGCTTCGTCACCGGATGCTTAGGCAGAAATACTGTACAGCAGTCCTCGTACGGCATTATGGACGTATCATACGTGCCTATTTCCTTGGCCTTGTCCATTATATCTATCTTGTCCATCGCTATAAGCGGCCGCATTACCGGCATCTTAACCGCCGCATCCGTAACGACGAGCGCCTCCGCCGTCTGGCTGGCCACCTGCCCGAGGTTTTCACCTGTCACAAGCATATATGAACCCGTCTTTTCCGCCATTTTTTCGGCAATACGCATCATAAACCGCCTTACAAGTATAGTCGTCTCTTCCTCCGGACAATTTGACACTATCTGCTCCTGTATCGGCAGCAGATTTATAGTATGCAGCTTAAATCTACCGCAGTAGCCCGCGAGTATTTTCGCCAAATCCTCAACCTTTTCCTGAGCTCTTTCACTCGTATACGGATACGAGTGAAAATGTACAGCTTCTATCATCATCCCTCGTTTAGCCATCATCCAGGCGGCAACCGGAGAATCAATTCCTCCCGACATCAGCACCATACCTCTGCCGTTTGTCCCGAGAGGCAGCCCTCCAAAGCCTGAAACCTTAGCGTCGTATATATACGATACATCTTTTCTGACATCAACGAATAAGAGCACATCAGGGTTATGCACATTTACTTTAAGCACCTTGCAGCCGATGAGCACCTTGGCGCCTATTATCCTTGCAATATCGGGCGATTTTACAGGAAAATTCTTATCGGCGCGCTTAGCCTCTACCTTAAAGGTCTTAACGCCGCGCTCATTTATCAGCTTCAGCATATACGATACCGCAGCTTCACCTATTTTATCGAGATTTGTTTCCGCTTCAACTGCAGGCGATATTGAAGCAACGCCGAACACCTTTGATACTTCTTTGACAATCTCTTCACTGTCGTAGCTCTTGTCCGTGCGCACGAATATGAGACCTTCATGCCGCTTCACTTCGAGCGGCGCGCCTGTATATATTTTTTTAAGCCTGCCGCGTATTCTATCTGCAAGCATTCTCTCAAAATACGGTTTATTCATACCTTTAAGAGCTACTTCGCCGCATCTGACTATGAATATGTTTTGTTCGTTCATTTTACTTCCTCTTTCGCTTCCCGCAGCAATCTTTGCGGGCTTCGTTTTATCTAAAGCTGCCGAGCTTTCTGAATCTCATTACGGCTTCTTTCAGCTTTGCCAGCACATAATTCATTTCCTCAATCGTATTTTCTTCGCTGAAACTGAATCTTATCGCTCCCTCTATTTCTTTTTCAGAAAGTCCCATCGCCGTCAGCACCGGGCTTTTGCCCTTCTTGTTTGACGAGCACGCAGAGCCCGTGGATACATATATACCCGACTGCTCGAGCGTATGAAGCACCACTTCGCCTCTCGTGCCGAGAAACGATATATTGAGCACGGATGGGCAGCAGAGGTTTTCCTCGCCGCGTATTCCGCACTCTTCCACACTGTTTACTCTTATATCTTCTATTTCCTCTTTGATACCGCGCAGCAGATAACCGCGGACACTCGCTATATGCTGCATTCTTGCCTCAAGCGCCGCATATGCCTTATCTGCAGCCGCTCCAAATCCCGCTATCGCAGGCACATTTTCTGTACCCGAACGGAAGTGCTTTTCCTGTCCGCCGCCCACGATATATGGTCTTATATTTATACCTTTTTTTATATAGAGAGCCCCGATGCCCTTAGGCCCGTGTATCTTATGCGCCGATACCGATATCATATCAACACCGGATTTTAATACCTGCATCTTGCCAAAAGCCTGCACTGCATCTGTGTGAAGCAATATCTTAGTGCCGTGCTCCCTATTATACGCGTCTTTAAAAACCGCAATCTCTGATATCGGCATTATAACGCCGTTCTCATTGTTAACAGTCATAACGGATATCAAAACTGTCTCTTCGTTTACCGCGTCTTTCAGCGCAGATACATCGAGAATGCCATCCTTATTCACGGGAACATACACAGCTTCAAATCCGGACTCTTCAAGCCTTTTCACTGCCTCGCTCACCGCCGGATGTTCTACCGCCGTCGTAATTATGCGCTTTCCCCTTCTCTTTCCTGCTTCGGCAGCACCAAAAATAGCGGTATTATCACTCTCCGTGCCGCCCGATGTAAAGTATATCTCATCGTCCCCGCACGCAAACGCTCGCGAAAGCGAACGTCTTGCCTCTTTCACAGCCTTTTCGGCATCTATTCCCGGCCTGTAAAGCGACGAGGGATTGCCAAATTGTTCACGCATATAACGTATCATTATATCCGTCACCTCATCGTACTGGCGCGTCGTAGCACTGTTATCCAAGTAAACTGTCATTTCTTTTTCCTGTAACATCAAAGCTCCCGTCCTACATATAATCCTGGTTGTAAATGTTAATCCACTTCTTTGAAAATACTCTCGTTACAGTCATAATCAGTTTTACGATATCGTTAATGCTTACAAAAAGAATGCAGAAATAAAGCGGCCACTTGAATACGAGCACCGCCAGCAGTGCAAGCGGAACCTGCATACCAAGGTTGCCGACAAGATCTACCTTAAGCGAATAAAACGTATCTCCGCCTGCACGGAGAATGCCGCAGATATTTACATAATTTATCATCTTCGGAATCGTGATAATTCCCCATACCCAAAGCGTCTTTATGAGCAGATCTATCGTAGACGGTTCAAAGTCCGTATATAGTCCCGAAATAGGCTTTGCTATCACAAATATTACTGTACATGTTATTGCACACAGCAATATTGCCAGTTTAAATGAAATTTTTGCATATTCGTTTGCTCTGTCGGGATCGTTCTGCCCGAGAGCCCCTCCTATACTTACAGCCGATGCGTTTCCAAGTCCGAAGAATATTACCTGCGCCATATTGGCAACTACCTCAGCAACCTGTACGACAGCCAGTTCCGCTGCTCCGAGTATACCGTAAATCGCAAATGTTACTGAAGCAAGAAGCGAGAACATTACCTCGGTAACAACAACCGGAAATGCCGTTTTTGTCACTTCTCTTGCAAAGTCCTTGTGGAAATCGAACATTTCCTTAAACTTGCAGTGCAGCGGATGATCCTTGCTTACACGCAGATATATGAGCGCCGATACAAATTCAAGCGCTCTGCATATAAGAGTTGCGAGAGCTGCTCCCGCCGCTTCAAGGCGCGGGAAGCCAAAGTTTCCGAATATAAAGCAATAATTGAGAAAAATATTCAAAAACAGCGATATACAGTTTACTGTCGTTATAAATCTAAGTCTTTGTACTACACGGCAGTTAAATGTAACCGCAAATGTCATAAACGAAAACAGCTGCCCAAAGCAAACTATCCTCATATAATCAACACCATAACCGATTACAACCGGTTCTCGCGAAAACAGCCATACGAGCTGAGGTCCGAGAAGGTATGTAGATGCCACAGTAAGTATACCTGCCAGCGCTCCTACAAGGAAATCAAGTCCGAGTACATTTCTTACTCTATGTACATTCCCCGCGCCCCAATACTGCGAAGCGTGCGCTACAGCACCGCTGAAATAACCGAATACGAGACCCCAAAACAACCACATCAGCTGATTGGCAGCTCCTACTCCTGCAAGCTGCTCTTCTCCCAGCTTTCCTACCATCATAGTATCCGCCATACCGAGGCCGATACTGATCATATTCTGAATAATTACAGGAATTGCAATCGCAATCATCTTCTTATAAAATTCCGATTTCTGCTCTGCTGTAAGTGTGTAGTGTGTTGCCTGAACATTGTTCATAAAAATAAAACTCTCCTCTCTTCCGATATATCCTCATTCCGGCTTTAGCTTTACATGAGGCCGGATCACTCACATTGTCAATCAAAATAGAAGCAACATAGCGTCACTTCTATCTTAATACACGATATCTGCATATCGTTTTGTGCACATTACTTTGCATAATCTATGGCTCTCGTCTCGCGAACCACATTGACTTTTATCTGGCCCGGATATTCGAGTTCCGACTCGATCTTCTTGCTTATTTCCCTTGCAAGGAAAACTATTTCCTCATCGTTTACAGCATCTGGTTTTGCGATAACTCTTATCTCGCGGCCGGCCTGTATTGCAAATGATTTATCCACGCCCGGCGTAGTATTTGCTATATCCTCGAGCTTCTGGAGTCTCTTGATATAAGTTTCGAGCGTCTCCCGTCTCGCCCCCGGTCTTGCCGCTGAAAGTGCATCTGCCGCTGCAATCAGCACAGCTTCCATACTTTTAGGCTCATAATCGCCGTGATGCGCGGCCATACCGTTTATTACCATCTCTGATTCTTTATACTTTTTGAGAACATCTATACCGATATCGACATGCGTTCCTTCAACTTCATGATCGAGAGCCTTTCCTATATCGTGAAGAAGCCCCGCTCTCTTGGCAAGCTTGACATCAAGTCCAAGCTCCCCCGCCATCAGTCCTGCAAGATGCGCCACCTCTACAGAATGCTTGAGCACATTTTGTCCATACGACGTTCTGTATTTGAGCCTTCCCAGCAATTTTATGAGCTCCGGGTGCAGATTATGAATACCGACTTCAAATGTAGCCTGCTCTCCTTCTTCCTTGATAATGTTATTTACTTCACGTTCTGCCTTCTCTACCATTTCTTCTATTCTGGCAGGATGTATTCTTCCGTCGACTATGAGCTTTTCAAGCGCAATTCTCGCTATTTCTCTTCTCACAGGATCGAATCCGGAAAGTATTACAGCTTCCGGTGTATCGTCTATGATAAGCTCTACACCTGTCAGCGTTTCTATAGATCTTATGTTTCTTCCTTCGCGCCCTATAATTCTGCCTTTCATCTCATCGTTGGGAAGAGGAACTACAGAAACGGTGCTTTCTGCAACGTGATCTGCCGCACATCTCTGTATCGCTCCTGTTATTATTTCCTTGGCGCGTTTATCAGCTTCTTCTTTAGCTTTTGATTCAATGTCTTTAATCATTATTGAAGCTTCATGGCGTACTTCCTTTTCGCAGTTTGAAAGCAGTATAGCTTTGGCATCATCAACCGAAAGACCCGATATTCTTTCAAGCTCCTCCATCTGCTTTGCCAGAAAGCCGTCAAGTTCTTTATTCTTTTCTATGAGCTCCTGCTCCTTATTGGCTATGCTCTCCTCTTTTTTTTCTACATTTTCAAGTTTTCTGTCTATCGACTCTTCTTTTTGTATGAGCCTTCTCTCTGACTTCTGTATTTCTGACCTTCTTTCGCGCACCTCACGTTCCGCTTCGCTTCTCAAACGGTGCGCATCCTCTTTGGCCTCGAGGGTAATTTCTTTTTTTATCGTCTCCGCTCTGTTTTCGGCATCCAAAATCAAGTTGCGTGCCTTTGTCTCCGCACTTCCGATAGCTTTTTCTCCGACATTTTTCCTTATAATATATCCGATTAACAGCCCTACAGCCAGCACAAAAACCATACACAAAGCAATCATCAGCTTTGTTAACAATATACTTTCCTCCTATTCTGTTATTTTTGTGTGAATATGCGCAGAAGAATTCTGCGCATCTATATTTTTATGACAACAAAATTTATATAAATCTTGATATAATCATACACTATATATTATAATATATAAGATACAAATGTCAAGGATG
Organism: uncultured Clostridia bacterium; assembly: GCA_944383465.1. GTDB lineage: Bacteria > Bacillota > Clostridia > Peptostreptococcales > Anaerovoracaceae > QAKD01. Next base: position 80,321 of record CALWPQ010000025.1, on the reverse strand, counting down.
CAAAGGACAAACTATGAAGTATTTTTTTAGACTATTAAAAAATTTAGATAAATCAATTTTAATGCTCGTATCAGTGCTTGCAGTAATAAGCCTCGTTATGATAAGCAGCACCGCCTACTCTGACGGTTTTGTCATAAACCGCGATATCATAATTCAGGCTCTTGCCTACCTTCTTGGCTTTATTGCCGTAGTAATACTGATCTTTATAGACTATAAATCATATCTGCATTTCGAAAAAATTATATACGGCGTTTCTATCGCCTTTCTTCTTACGGTATATATACCGTTTATCGGAAAGGAACAGTACGGCGCGCGCTCGTGGATACAGATACCGCATGTAACAACCATTCAGCCTTCGGAATTTGTAAAAATAACATTTGTCATACTTATGGCCATCTATTTTTCAAAGCACAGAGCTGATCTCGATACCCTTAAAGGCGTGCTCAAAGCTGCGCTCTATGCTTCTCCTATTATACTTATAGTTTTAAAAGAAGACCTCGGCAGCGCAATAGTTTTCTGCGCCATATTCGTCGTGATGCTTTTTTATGCGGGCGTCGACTATAAGCTGTTCGCCAAGCTTGCGGGCTGCTTCGTCGCCATCCTCCCGATCATATATCTGTTTATGGCTGATCATCAAAAAAACCGTATTCTCGCTTTCCTGCACCCTGACGACCTGTCGATATCCTCAACCTATCAAGTATGGATGTCCAAGATAGCAATAGGTTCAGGAGGTTTTCTCGGCAAAGGGCTGTTTCACGGTTCGCAGAAGGAGCTTGACTTCATCCCTGTTCAAAAGTCCGACTTCATATTTTCCGTCGTATGCGAAGAGCTCGGTATGGTAGGCGGAATCCTGCTCATCCTTCTCTTTTCAATACTTCTTTACAGAATGGCGCTTATAGCCAGAGATATCGTCGATCTCTATGGCGCTCTTATCGTCGTAGGTTTTATAGGTATGTTTGGTTTTCAGATATTTGAAAACATCGCAATGACAATGGGTATAATGCCCGTTGCGGGTATCACACTGCCGTTCATTTCTTACGGCGGCTCTTCCATCCTTTCAAATATGATTGCCGTTGGGCTCATATTGTCCGTCGGTATGCGAAGCAAACAGATAAACTTCTAACGAAAAAACATTTTTCTCCTAAATTTGATAATATGATTGTAAAAGTCATCGCAATAAAGAAAAGAAATTTAAAACAATAAGAATGCTGCCCTTAGATGTTATAAATCTTTCTCATTCTCCGATTATCCTATCGATGATTTTTTCCATATTTTCATATATATACGAATCCTTTTTAAACACTATCGGCAGTCCGTTATTGGCTGCGATATGAATGTTATCGTCATACTGTATTATACCTGCAAACGGCATACGAAGTATACTGTCAATTTCCGATATAGACGGCATCGCGCCGCCCACCATAAGCTCAGGCCGTACTTTGTTTGTGACATAGCATTTTTCTTTTATGCCCACATCTGTAAGCACCTTATCCACCATTTCGGCATCGCGTACCGCCGCATACTCAGGAGTCGTGACTATTACAGCCTTGTCTGCACCCGCCGTTGAAAGTATAAATCCGTCGTCGATACCTGCAGGCGCGTCTATTATCACATAATCGAATTTTTCTGCAAGTTTCCTGCACAGAACTTTTATATGGAGCATCGTAATTTCGCCGTCGTCTCTGTGCGGAGCTGCCGCCATAAGATAGAGATTTTCAAAACGCTTGTCCTTTATAAGCGCCTGCTTTATACGGCACATTCCCGATATCACATCATATACATTGTATACGACTTTCGATTCGAGCCCCATATAGATATCGAGCGTGCGCAATCCCATATCCATATCGACAAGCACGACGCCTTTGCCGCGCTCTGCGAGCAGCGCTCCCATATTAGAAGCAAATATGCTTTTCCCTGTTCCGCCCTTGCCCGAGGCTATTAAAAATACTTTTCCCATCTTGTCCGTCTCCTACTCAACAACAGTATTTATATTCAACTCCACACTTTCATTATCGTCATAAAGCTTGAGATAATCACCTATGATTTCCCGCGCGACAGGCGCCGCGTATCCCGCTGTACCGCCCTGGAATATGAGCACAGCAACAGCTATTTTCGAATCATCGGCAGGGGCCATTGCCACCACCCAGGCAAAGTTATCGTATTCAGACTTCCACTGATTTATCTTTGTCTGATTGACTTTGCCTCCTGAAAGATTCTTAACAGCCTGATCTACTGCCGCCGCCTGCGTCCTGTATTTGTCCGATTCTTCCGCAAGAATTCTGTTCATTTCGGTTTCAACATCTTCCCAGCTAAGACTTGCATCGAGCTGGCGGAGATGCGTTCTTATATATTCGACTTCGTCCGCAGGCTGTATCACGCCCGACTTCTGCGCAGTTCCCGTCTTAGCGGCAACTGTGACCGGGAAATTTCCAAATACGCCGCGCAGGCTTCCGGACGTGCCGTTCGCAACAAGCGTCATTCCATCTATCAAAGCCTCAAGATTTTCTTCCGTTATATCTACCTTTGTCGGAGCCGCTTTTTCTATCGGATCGTGATTTTCTATCGCCTTGACAACGGATACCTCGTTATGAAATCCGCCGTTTCCTATCGTAGCTATATAATTTGCCATTTGCAGCGGTGTATAGGAATTTTCACCCTGTCCAATAGATATGTTAAAATCATCGGCACGCGTCAGCTTTGCCTGATTGTAGTAATCAAACTTACAGGTATCGGCAAGGCTCGTGACCATATCTTCTTTTACGCCGTATTCCGGCAGTCTTTCTATGATTTCTGAACGCGTCGGATTTTCCTCCGTCCATGAAACTATCGTCTCTATGTTTTCACTGAGAGCCTCGTCATCATTCAAAATATCTTCTTCAAACAGGTCTTCTGCATTAGAATTCAAGTAATATCTGAGCGATGATTTCATCGAATTCATCTTTCTCTCCGCCGAAGGCACTTCTGCTACGGTCTCGCTTATCTCTATGCCTGTCGCAAGTCCCAGACCATACTCCTTAGCAGTCTCCATTATATCGTTCATATCTATATCATAGCCGAGACTTTTTCCGGTGTAGTAGTCAAAACCCGTTCCTATGTCGTAGAAATAATAGTTGCACGATACTTCTATAGCATGGCGCAGATCAACCGCGCCATGAGTGCTGTGGCTTCGCGTCCAAATAAGACAGTTAAACGGTCTGTTGCCGACCATAATATAGCCGCCGTCACGAAGCTTTGTCTCCGGCGAAAGTCCTTTTTTCATCGCTGCCGTAGCAACAACCATCTTAAATGTCGAGCCCGGCTGCACGGCCGTCCTCGTCGCTACATTGTAAAGCGGCGCCGGCGAAAGGTAATCCCGCGTATTCTTGCTCTGCAGAGCTTGCCAGTCCTCGTTTGAAATTCCTGTTGCAAAGAGATTAGGATCGAAATCCGGGCAGCTTGCCATTGCAAGCACATCACCCGTCTCCACTTCTATTGCAACCGCAGCGCCGACATTGGCATTTGGGTATGCTGTGCCGTATTTATAATTCCCATATTTGCTCTCAAATGTTCCCGCAGTCTGAATCTTTTCGAGCGCCTGCTCCAGCGCGCGCTCCGCCGTCTGCTGCAATTCCGCATCTATCGTCAGATAAACGGAATCGCCCTTCTTTTCCTCTATTTCGCTTATAACATTGACAAGCTCGCCGTTCGCATTTACCTGCACTGTCCTTACGCCGTCACTGCCGCGGAGCACTTCTTCATAACTGCTCTCTATACCGCTTTGTCCTATAAGATCGTTAGGATTATATCCTTTTTCGTTTACATATTCTTCTTTGTTAGCCTCCGAAATTTTACCGAGATATCCTATCACATGAGATGCAGTATTTCCATACGGATAGTACCTCTTCGTCTCCGACACAACAGATACTCCGGGAAGACTGTCGCTCATCTCTTCGAGCATTATGATGCTGTTTTGAGAAATATCATTTGCTATCGTCGCACTCATATACATCATATATCCAAGCTCAGCAATTTCATTTCTGACGACAAGTATCTTGCGCGCATCAGCTACTGAGTATTCTTCTCCTATTTTAAAGCGCTCGCGCAGCTTATTAAAGGCCTCTTCAGCAGAAATATCATAATCTATCTGATCCTTTGCCATACCGTATTTCCCGAGAAAAATCTGCTGGTTATTATACTGTGTAAATGTCATATTTTTAACAGAGATCGGCGGATATACATTGTATGTGTTCTGCATTACAAGCTGCGCCTCATATACATCAAGTGACTCATCTATTTCGAGATTTTCCCTGATCTGATTAAACGCCATTTCCGCCGTGTAATAAACCGGCATTCCTTCGCTTACCAGCCAGTCGTCTATATTTTTCTGATATGTGTACACAAAGCTTCCGTTTTCGATTATTATAGGAAATTCGTCTATATATTCGTCTCCATTTTGTTCAAGGATATTTATGACGCTCAGCGCAATATTGTTTATATCCTCGCTCTCCATTCCAGTGGAATCAAAGCTCACCTGAAATGTCTGCACATTTCCTGCAAGTACTCTGCCGTATCTATCGAGTATTTCGCCTCGCGGAGCCGAGGTGTATATTTTTTTCTGGCTCAAATTATCGGCGTATACACTCCACTCGTCGTGCTCAATAACCGTCAGCACAAAAAGTCTTATGGCAAGCACTGTCATAAGCACCGCTCCCACTATCAAAAACTGATAATATCTAAATTCAAAAATTTTTCTCATTTTCCCACTACCTGTAATATCTATCGCTTCTGAAACGCGTTACTTTTCTTATAAAAATTTGATAAAGAATTGCGGAAACTGCCGTATTATAAATTATATTAAGAGGAAGCTGACGCAGCATATATGTGATTTCTATATTGCTTCCGAAGAAGAAATACATCGTCCATATATAAAACTGAAAAAGCACCGTGGAAATCACAGTCAGCACCAGCATTGTAATTAAATTTTCTCTGCTCAGCACCTTGCCTGCAAACATAACGATGAGCGATACTGCAAGATATCCGAGTGACGAAACTCCGGCATACATCATAAAGCACATATCCGCAATTACTCCGAATATGCATCCAAACACTACTCCATGCATCTGATTATCATAGAGCAGCGAAAACATCACTACGAGGCATAGCATCAGATTAGGTGTTACTCCAAAAACGGAGAATAGATTGAGCAGCGTGCCCTGAACTAAAAACGCTGCCAAAAAAACGAGAAAGGAGTACCTGTATTTCATCAAATAAGTACCATCACTTTCCTCAGGTTTTTGAAGTTTACGGCAGGCTCCGCTTTTATGGACATAAGCTGCGTGTCGCTGTTGTAGTCAACGGCTGTAACATTTCCTATTTCTATACCTTCCGGATACATACCTATACCGGTAGTGATGAGTACATCACCCTCTACTATTCCGGAATCTCCATCGAATGTATAGCCCTCTATTTTTCCATTGCCGTCACCTGATACTACACCGAGTATACTCATATTTTTCTCAACCTGAAATGAAATATTTATATTATCATCTATTACAGCTGTCACTTTTGAATACCCGTTTCCGGTCTCCGAGACCCTGCCCACAAGACCATTTCCCGATACTACGACAGCATTCTCCGATATTCCCGATTCCGTACCGACATTGATTGTGAATGTATTGAAGTAGTTTGAACTATCGGTTAATACTATTTTGCCGGTAACATAGCTCTGCGACTCCGCTACGCTCGTATAATTGAGTGCATTTGCAAGCTCCCTCAGCTCGGCAAGTTCTCTTTCGCTCAATCTTATCTCAGTGATTTCGCGCTTGAGCGCCTCAACTTCATCCTTCAACTCTTCGTTTTCACGCATTATGCTTCTGAATCCGAAAATCCCTTTAATTCCCGATTTAATTCCTCCCGTAACATCAGACGCAGGCTCTGAGGCAGCCGTATATGCACTATTTACAGCTTTTCCAAAAAAACCGTTTCCTCTGAAATACGATACGGATATTATAACTGCGAGAATAATTACTATGCTTACGGCCGCCGTAAATATTTTATGTTCTTTTATCCATCTCAGCATCCTTTTTACCGCCGTCCTTACCTATATTTAATGCTGGCTTTACTGTTTGCGTATCTCTTGAGTTTGTCTATATTAGCAAGACTCTTGCCTGTGCCTAACGCCACAGCTTCAAACGCGTTTTCCGCAACATCAACCCTGATATTGGTCTTTTCCGCAATTATCTTATCGAGGTTTTTAAGCATACCGCCGCCGCCAGAAAGCATAAGGCCTGTTACAGCTATATCGGCAGCGATTTCCGGCGCCGTCTTTTCAAGCGTTGCTTTTATGGCCTCAACCACCATATCTACAGACTCTTCGAGCGCAAAATATGTGTCCTTGCTCGACACAGGCACCACTTTTGGAAGTCCTGTCACAAGATCTCTTCCTCTTACATCCATATACTGCAAATCTTCATTTCCGTCCTTGTCGTAATTTAGAAGTGCGCAGCCTATGTTCACTTTTATTTCTTCTGCTGTCTGCTCACCTATGAGCAGATTAAATGTCTTTCTCATATATTGAATTATGGCGTCGTTAAATTTATCGCCCGCATAGCGCAGCGATGTGCTGGCAACAATGCCGCCGATTGCTATTACAGCTATATCGCATGTACCGCCTCCGATATCGACTATCATATGGCCCGTCGGTTCGTCAACCGGGATATCTGCTCCTATGGCAGCTGCCATAGGTTCATCGAGTATATATACTTCTTTGGCACCGAGCTGATGCACAAGGTCTTCTACTGCCCGTTTTTCTACTTCCGTTACCCCTGAAGGCACCCCAACAACAACTCTTAAATTTACTCTTCTTGCATTAGGCATAGCGCGCATTATAAATATGCGCAGCATATCCGCGGTCATATCAAAATCGGAAATAACTCCGTCCTGAAGCGGCCTTACGACCGATATATTTGCCGGGGCTTTTCCGAGCATTTCCTTAGCCTCTTTTCCCACCGCAATTACTTCTTTTGTTACGTTGTCCTTTGCTATTACTGAAGGCTCGCTAAGCACGATGCCTTTGTCGCTCAGATATATGAGTGTATTTGCCGTTCCGAGATCTATTCCCATATCTTTCGATGAAAAAAAGAACATAATTTTTCCTCCACTTTTTTATTGCATAATTTTGTTTTCTTTAAAACTGTAATATCTGTTGTTTCCTATGATAATGTGATCTGCCACATATATTCCAAGAAGCTCGCCTGCTTCTATCAGCCTACTTGTTGTCTCTATGTCTGCTCGGCTCGGCTCCGGATCCCCGCTCGGGTGATTATGTGCAAGTATCACGGAAAATGCATTTCTGCGCACCGCTGCCTGAAATATTTCGCGAGCCTTTACAGCCGCCGTATTGATATCGCCTTCGGCAACTTTCTCAAACGATATTACTTCTCCCTTACTGCTCAAAAGTATGACAAGAAATACTTCGCGCTTAAGATGCCTCATATCTTCCATAATAAGATTCGCTGCCTGCTCAGCATAAGCTATTATATATCTTCCGTCTTTCGGCCTTTTCGCTATTCGTTTTCCCAGCTCTATTGATGCTGCAATGCTGCAGGCCTTGGCGTACCCGATGCCGGAAATACTGCACAGTTCTTCAGGCACACAGTCAGCAAGAAAAAGTATACCGTTTCTGTCACTGTCGAGCAGTTTTTCGGCAAGCTCAAGCACCGGAAGTTCTCTTGTTCCAGTGCCGAGAAGTATTGCGAGAAGCTCTCTGTCAGAGAGTGCTCCCGCTCCAAGTCTCAATAATTTTTCCCGGGGTCTTTCGCTTCCCGGCAGTTTTTTAATGTCCATATTCCTCCCCTGTTTCTCATAATCTCTCTTTCCCTTTTTGTTATTTTTCCTTAATGGATATAGTTAAGTTGATTTTAACATTTTTTGAGAATGAAAACAAGTGAGTAAGTACTCAAGAATATAATTATTATGTGAAATTTTTAATATTTTTTGCACGCGTGGACAAAATAGTACTGTACTAAAATTTTAGGAGGTATTAAAATGTCAAATAATATCAATTCAAGCATCAAATGTACAGTTGAGCAGTGCAAGCATCACTGCGATTCCAGTGACTACTGCACACTTAACTGCATCACTGTAGGCACTCACGAAGCAAACCCTACGGTAGACCAGTGCACAGACTGCCTTTCTTTTGAAAGATAAAAGTCTCCGATAAATAGGTCCAGGCTTATTTAAAGCAGGTCAGGCACTTTCCCCCTCTTTTTTGCATATAGTGAAAAGCATATAGAGGGGGTTACATATATGAGCGATTCCTTTCCGATGCCTCTTAACGAAAAAGAGGAAGAATACTACCTCAGCTTGTATCAGACGGGAGACGAGGAAGCGAAAAAGGTACTCATCGAGCGCAACCTCAGGCTTGTCGCACATATAGCGAAAAAATATACTGTGGCAACCTGCAGCCCCGACGACCTGATATCAATAGGTACGATAGGATTGATAAAAGCCGTAAATACATACAGCAGCAAGCGAAGCACAAGGCTCGGCACATATTCCGCCAAGTGCATCGAAAACGAAATACTTATGAGCATAAGGTCAGCCAAAAAAAACAGAGGAGAAGTCTCATTAAATGAGCCGCTTGGCACAGATAAAGACGGCAATGAGATAAGTTTTAACGATATACTCGGTACTGATCCCGATGCGATAATAGATGATATAAATCTTAAAATGCAGATATCTTCTCTTTACAAGGCTATCGAGGAAGAGCTCGACGAGCGCGAAAAGCTTGTAATAATAAGGCGCTACGGCATATACAATCAGGAAAGTATGACGCAGCGTGAAGTGGCACAGGAGCTCGGCATCAGCCGCTCCTATGTATCGAGAATAGAAAAAAAAGCTCTGCAAAAACTCAAGTCAAAAATAAGTCCCTGAATACATACGGAAATAAAAGGGGCTGTCTCAAAACAAAATAGATAGAGACAGCCCCTTTCATATTGATTTATATATCAGCAAATACAGCTGATTTATTTAATATTCTCACAGAATCTCATAAGTATCGAAGCCACCTGTGCTCTTGCCGCACTGTTTCCAGGTGCGAGCTTGCTGCTTGTAACTCCGTTAATAAGTCCTGCCGCATTTGCCCATTTCATAGCATCAACTGCGTATCCGCTTACGCTTGCCGCATCGCTGAAAGCTGTAAGCTCAGCCGAAGCCGATACATCATATTCCTTGTACTGTGCGTACCTGTAAAGAATAGCCACCATCTGCTCACGAGTAATCGCGTCGTTCGGTCCGAAGAGTCCGTTGCCGTAGCCTGTTACAATACCGTTTGCATTAGCCCACGCGATTGCATCTGCATAATACTGACCGGCTCTTACATCGCTGAAAGCCGCCGCTTCTGTGCCCGTCGGCTGATTTTCCAGTCTGTAAAGAATAGTAACAATCATACCGCGCGTAGTATCAAGATTCGGTCCGAAACTGCTTGCGCTTATGCCTGTCATAATACCCTTTTTAGCAACATACTCAACTGCGCTGTAATACCAGTTTCCTGTATTAACATCTCTGAAGCTTCCTGTCTGTACAGCCGAACCTGTAGTATTGTCAGCTGGCGGCTGCGTGTCCGCTGCATTTCCGCCTGATGAACCGCCCGAATGACCGCCTCCATTTGAACTTGTGCTGTGAACAGGTATATCAACATATGTCGCGCTGTTGTCAACAGTAAGCGCTACGCCGCTGTTATTAGAAAGACTAATTGTTACCTCTGCCGTATGACCTGCTTTTAGAGTATACACAGTAGGCTGAATATATACTGTATAATCATAATACTGTCCGTCGGCAAGTTCTGTACGTACAGAAGCGGAAGCCGAATCATATCCTGCTGTCGGATTGAATACATCGATATATCCAAGACCTATACTCTTTGAAGTTGCCGGAGTCTGCGCATATTCTACCAAGTCGTAATTTGCAACTCCACCGCCCATCCAGGCACCTTTTTCTTTCAATGTCGTGATAGGAAGATAACTCCTGCTCGGAACAAAAGCATCAAAGCTTTCATCGTTTTTATCAGTAAGCTCTACCGTCATAGTAACACGATCCATATCGCTGAGCGGAGTCTCTCCCGTTGCAGTCGCCGCTGCACGGATATGTACAGCTACCGCTCCCTGAATGATTACATCTTCAGGAATCTCAAAAGTATAACTTCCGTTAACAGCAGGTTCCACGATGGTAGGTCTCCATCCCGAGCCTGTTGTTACTGCACCTATAATCTGCGATGTTGCACTCTCTGCTACATCCGAAGCATTAAATATCTGCTTTGAAGCTGTCTTCCAGCTGCTGTATGTATCCCAGCTTCCGTCAACATTGCTCTGTACAGTCACATTTGCCATTCTTTCGATGCCGTTGTTTACGCCGTACAAATAGTGGCTGAACCACTTGTTGAGGATTGTATCATAGTACTCACCGTCAATCTTAATCTCATATCTTCCGCCCGGATAAGTCGGAGTAAGGTGTGTTCCCTGGTGAAGCAGAAGTTTTACATTCTGTCCCGCCTTATCAAACGACTTGTACATGAGGTCAAACTGCTTTGTCCTTACATTTGTATCGTTAAGTCCGTGAACGATAAGCGCCGGAATATGTATTCCCGTCCAGTCGTCCATCAAAGGCTCAACAGTATAGTCGCGGATCTGCCAATGATCGAGACCGAGCTCTGCATTGGCATAGTCGCCGTTGAGAGCAGTCTGATCACTGCTTATCTGAGTCAAGTAAGCTTCATATTTTTCTTTAATTGCAGTCTCGTAATCTTCGTCTAAAAGACGTCCGTTGCAATAATATGCAAGATAATCCGAATACGAAACACCGCCCGTTGCCGTTCCCTGCGAATTTGTATACTCGTACCAGCTTGCTATACCGGCAACAGGAACGATTGTCTCAAGTCCGGCAACTCCCGTAGTCGCAAGTCCGAACTGGGTAGTGCCGGCATATGAACGGCCTGTCATGCCGACTTTGCCGTTTGACCAATCTGCATCAATAGTAATGTTATTTGTTTTATCTGTATAAGCTACCCTATCTCCGTGGAGCCATTCGATAACACACTTGAAGGCGTCTATTTCAAGGTCTGTACCACAGGTTTCAAATCCGTCAGAACCGTGAGTTCCGAGACCGCCGCTCTCTACTACCGCAAATCCGCGTGAAAGATAGTAGTCATACCAATCCAAATCCTCATAATCAAACATGCGTTCATAAGGGTTCCAATAATACCACTCATTTATATCTGCGTCCTGCGCATATTCTGCCGTAGTCGTTTCGCCCTCTGGCATGCGGGCATCCGGCTGACTGTACATCTTTTCTATATCATATGAAGCTCCTTCTACATTTGGAGTTCTGCCGTCCGTGCATCCCGTAATATACGGACGGGCTTCAAATATGGAAGCCGCCTTGTAATCTCCTTCCATTGCCGCACGCGGAAGCTGAACAAGCGTCTTTACAAGGTCAAGCGCACCGTCACCGTCAGTATCATAATTTGTCTCTACATATACGAAGAAACGAATGATATCACTGTCGGCATTATTGTAAGTGCCCGTAAGATTGTGATCGTCATCTGATTCAACCATTCCGCTCGTGTACGGGAATATAGGCTGTGCCATTCCGTTTATGAAAAGCGGCTGAAGCTTGTCAGCATGCAGCGCATCATAAAGCGGCTGAACATTGCTTAACATTGCTGTAAGCTGTGCAAATGTACACGCTTCTGTCTGATTATACTCAATCCCTTTAAACAGATTGATACTTTCCGCAAGCTGCTCACAGTCATATGCAAACTGCTCCGAATTTTCTTCCTGACTGACTGCCGAAAGCTGGCTGTCATTCATACCCGCAAAACGAAGCACAAATATTACATTTTCCTGCTGTGTCGCAGCTGCGGGTACAGGAGCAGGAGTTTCTTCTTCTCCCGGCTCTTCAGATACTGGCAGATTTTCAGGATTTACAGGGTTTGTCTGTTCTACAGGATTCTCTGCATTTGTCGGCTCGTTTCCACCGCTTCCGCCACCTGCTGCGTCAATTACAACAGCAGCTCCGCTCGGAACATTAAGTTCCTCAGGGCCTGCACCTGCTGTACTGAAATCAGCAGCGAGATCAGTCGCCGCATTTACCTGTTCAGGCTCCGTTTCACTTTCCGCTGCACCTCCCGATACGGTTTCTCTGTCTGCTTCATAGGCATCGCCGATCAGTGCGTAAAGTTCATCAAGCACATCTGTTGTAACGATATCGTCACCGTCATATTCGGCAATAATATCGGCAACATCGCCGTACACTTCCGGCACCTCTGAAGCTGAAGCCGGAATAACCGGACCGAGCAGCATAACGAATGCCAAAACAAGCGTTAATACTTTCTTTCTCAACTTACAATTCCTCTCTTTCTTTCATAGTAATAAATAATAGTAATCAGAATTCCATCATTTGCTTGTCTGATTAAAGCATTAGTATACTATATATTATTGTTATTTGCAACAATTTTTTAAAATATTTTTTGTTATAAATACTTAAATACATACCGACTAAACATAAACACACATCTGACTGCACAATTATGCAACCATTTCTTGAAATTTTTTTGAAAGACACGGGACTCCTCGAAGCCCCCCGCTGCAGGAAGTGCAAAATGCGGCCTTTCAGCTTACCTTCTTAAATACAACTTTTTCGGAACAAACAAGCTTAATTACCGCGTAAGCAAGAAAAGCAAGAGGTGCATACCATCAATGCTCAATATAAGCTGCGAACTCACAGACGGAGTTTACAGAATAGAAGTCGGCGGAACATCATACATAGTTTCTAAAGATGAATAGAAATAAATGTATAATTATAAACAAATAATGTTACATAGCCACAAAAGGCGATGTGGAAAATACTCACATCACCTTTTTCTGCATACAAAAAGCGGGTATCTGCTCTACAGGCGATACCCGTTTTTCATTTATTTTTTTATGTTTAGGCAGCGCTCTTGCACACCGTTCTTATGCAAGCAGCACTTCTTTTATCTCATCGGCAAAACTTTTTTCACTGCTGCAATAAAAGCTTTTTCTGCCCTTCTTCTTTACCCATTCTGTAATCAAATATAAGCTACTTAAAAGATGCCTATTTAAAAAATAATGCCGGAGCAATATTGAGCTTCCATTTTTATTAAAAGATTAAAAAGCAAAACGGCGGACTGCACTACATTTATTTCCTAATAATTCATATTAGCTATATTATGCATATACGTCTGTATCCCACGGAAGCTGGATTCCTTTTTTGAAGGCTTCGTATGTGGCCGGCGTTTCATCGAGGAAGTACGGACGCGCTATATTGCCGTTTGCATCCCAGTCACAGCCGTCCCACCATATCGCCATTTTTATTCTGTTTAATTTTTTTATCTCGGCAAACATATTTTTCATCCACGCCTCTTTGTCGCCGCCAATACTCGATGATGCAAATTCAGTAATCATCAGCGGCTGTGAAAACCATTTGCAGTACGCCGTGTAGAGCTCGCTGTAAAGCTCGTTAAAGCTCTGCCATTTTTCACCGCTGTAATATGTGCCTGTGTTATAAGCCGTCATTCCCACTATATCTACATAATTATCTCCCGGATAGTACATAAGTGCGTTGTTCCAGTCAAAGTTAGGATACGATACTGAATTCGGATTCCATACCCATATTGTATTTTCGTTTGCTCCGCTGCTTTCAAATATCGAATATATGTATTTGTACGCTTCTTTAAATATCTCCGTATCCTTTGAGGTGTTGTATGCGGAATATGGGCACCAGTCGCCGTTCATTTCGTTAAAAGGTCTGAACAGTACAGGATGTGCAAAATCTTTTATCGTGGCCGCATATTGATAGAGATAATTATCGTACTCTCCGTTGAGAATATTATATACCATATTGTCCTGTGCCTGCGATGTCTGTATTGTCAGCTCAAGAACCTTACCGTTTTCATATGCGTCTTCGAGTCTTTCTTGCAGCACCGGAATGGTCGTATTTACCACTTCCGTATAGCTTAATATTACAGGAAATTCGTAATCAAAATCCTCTTCATAAATATTAAGCTGCGAATAGCCGGTATAGTCGACCTCAGGTTCAAAAATTCCCCAGGAAAGAGGCGCATCTTCACTAAAATATTTGCTGTAAAATTCCTGTGTCTCCTGATTCCAGCCTCGTTCTTCCAAGCTTACCTTGCTCGAGGTTCTTATCATACCGGAGCTGGTCGGGGAAAATGTTCTAAAGCTTTCAGCGAGATATCTGTAACCGCCGCCTTCTGCGATTGCTATTGACGATTTTACAAAAATTGTATATATGTATCCGCCGCTCTGAATTTCCAGACAGGCATAATAATTCTTGTCGTTTGTTACTCTCGCGAGTTTATCTCGCTCCCAGGTCGTAACATCGACACTGTAGCCGCCTATCTGCTCCGTGCGTCTGTATCCGTTTTTATGGTCTATTGTATTTTCCAGAAATTGATTAGAATATCCTATATATCCTTCCTTTGATAGTCCTTGCATATCCTGCTTGTAAATTTCAATGCGCTTTTCACCGTTCTCGAGCACGGCTGCAACAGCAGAATAGCTCATATCAACGGTCATTCCTTTATCCACGGAAAGCTCATATCCTTCCGCATAATTTGTAAAGGTGTCGTACACTCCGGCGCTTGTCATACTGTAAAGCTGCGAGGACTGCTGCGCAGCATACACGCCCTCCGCTACTTCAGCAAATGAAAATAACATGCAGGAAAGCGTCATTATCGCTGTAATTAAAAATGCTATAGTCTTCTTCACTATTTAACCCCTTTCAAATTTTTTATATTTTCTTATTAAAATTTCTGCTGTCCGTATTCCATCAACTGCGGCTGATACAATGCCGCCCGCATATCCTGCTCCTTCGCCTGCAGGATAAATTCCTTTTATATTTGACTCATAATTTTCATCTCTCGGTATTCTGACCGGCGATGAGCTTCTGCTTTCTACAGCCGTCAGCAGCGCGTCGTCGGAATCGAAGCCTTTCAGCTTCTTTGCGAAATGAGGCATCGCCTTTTCTATCGCCTCTGCCGCAAATTCGGGAAGCGAATTTCTCACTCTTATTCCCGCATCGCATCTGCTCTTAAATTCGCTCCAAGCTGCCTGCGGGGGTTTATTTGGCGCACTTCCGTTTTTGAATGCGAGTTTTTCATATTTTTCCTGAAAGTCTATTCCGGCAAGCGGCTCATCGCTTCCAAAATCGCTCGTTCTGACATCCACAAGAAGGCCGCTGTTTGCGAATTTTCCGTCTCTCGCGGAAAAGCTCATGCCGTTTGTCACTGTCATTCCTTCGGCAGATGACGCCGTTATGACTTCGCCACCCGGACACATACAGAATGTGTATACTCCTCGTCCTTCTTCCGTTCTATGCGCAAGCTTGTATTCCGCAGGAGGAAGTCCCAGCTCTTTGCCTGGCTTCCCGTACTGTGCTATATCTATCAAACTCTGCGGGTGTTCTATGCGTACACCTATCGAAAACGGCTTCTGTTCTAACTCAAGCCCCTGTGAATAAAGCGTCCTTAACGTATCACGCGCGCTGTGCCCTGCCGCGAGCACGAGCACCTGTGTGTTTATTTTTTTCGTGCTTCGTCCCGTGTCTTTTTGTATTTCAGGCAGTAAGTTACTTTCAGGCTCAGCTATGACATTTTTGTTTTTTATGGCCGGCTCCGACAAAAATACCGCACTTATGATGCCGCAATCCTTGTCTGCACAGCTATGCGTTTTGATTTCTGTGATCTGCTTCAATTCTACGCCGTCAAGACGCGTCTCAAACAGAACTTCGCCGCCGAGTGCTTCTATCTTTTTTCTTATGTTTTTCACGACACTACGCAGGACATCCGTTCCTATATATGGCTTTTGTCTGTAAAGTATTTCTTCCCTCTCTCCCGCATATACAAATTCACGCAGCACTTTCTTTATCCTTATGTCTTTTATGCCGGTCGTGAGCTTGCCGTCAGAAAATGTGCCCGCGCCGCCTTCGCCGAACTGCACATTCGACTCGGGGTCAAGTTTCCCGCTTTCCCAAAAGCTTTTTACATCCTCCGCTCTTTCGTCTGCGGGTTTGCCGCGTTCTATCACTATCGGCCTGTATCCGTTTTCGGCAAGTGCAAGTGCGCAGAACATTCCGGCAGGTCCAAAGCCGCATATTATAGGCCGCTCTTTTAGCTCTTCCGTACCGGACTTTGGATATTCGTAATGCTCTTCTCCGCCCTGCGGAAGTCTGAGCTGTACAGTGGAATCAGTATCAAAATCTACCGTATATACCCACCTAATATTTTGCTTATCGCGGGCATCGAGTGATTCTTTAACTATATTCCAAGACGAAATTTTCGCTCCATGCAGCGCTTTTCCGAGCTTCTTCTCTATTTTCTTCGGAATCAGCGCCTTGCTTTCATCTGTTTTAAGTTTGATTTCGCTTATTCTATACATAGTAAAATCAATCCTCTGCTGATAAAACTCCAAGACTACATTTGTAGTCCTTATTTTATAGTTTACACTTGTAGTCAATGTTTGTCAAGTGCCGCATCTTTTCCTGCCTTTATTCCCGTCATCCACGCGTTTTGCAGATTGAAGCCCCCGCATGGTCCGTCATAATCGAGTATTTCTCCCGCAAAATAAAGTCCGCTCTGCAGCTTGGATTCACCTGTGTTTTCGTCAATTTCGTCCAGCGAAATACCGCCCGCTGTACACTGAGCAGCTTTCCAGCCGCCTGTACCCGTTACAGTATATGTAAGACATTTGAGCGCTCTTGCTGTGTCTTCTATATATTCTATATCGCATGGTTCAGATATGTTCACCGTTTTCATATTTACTGCCTTAGCGCCTGTACTTTTTAAGTTTGCTGCGGCTGCCCGTTCCAGCACAGCCTTTGCAAGCCTGTCATCTATGATTGTACGGAGCAGATTCACTGAACCAGCTGTTTTTTGTCTTTCAATAAGCAAGCGTATAATACTGCCTACTTCATAATCGGGCATCAAATCAAGAGCTATGCTGTATCTCTTCATTCCCTCCTTAAGCGTTTCACCGTCTTCGATCTTTAAAAAGCGGCTCAGATTAAATACGGCTATACCCGAAACACCTTCTTCTGTAAACTGCACCTCGCCACGTTCTTCAGCGATTTGTCGTCCGTCTTTTATAAGCGCGGCTGTGCATCTCGTTCTTATGCCTTTAAGTAATCTGCCGTCGTATTCGCTTGATTCAAGCGTAATCGGCGCAAGTACAGGTGCAAGACGTGTTACTGTATGACCAAAAGCCTTTGCGCACGCATATCCGTCTCCGCTCGTGCCGTACTGCGGCGATGCCTTACCTCCGCACGCGATTATCAGTTTTTTTGATGCTATCGTCCTGCCGGATAACATTTCCGTCAAAAATACGAATTGACCATTAACATTATTATTTTTTTCGCCGGTTTTGCCTTTTTCGCTTGCGTCAGCAGCGCTTGCAATTAAGCTTACGGAAACAGCTGTTTCTCCGCAGAAGATGTCTGTTCCAAGCTCATTAAGCTTAGACACAAACGCTGAGACAACCTGCTCAGCTTGCCCTGAATAAGGATAAACTCTGCCTTCCGCTTCTTCGCGGGTAAATATACCGATGCTGCGCAAAAACGCTTCTGTTTTCGCATATTCCGAGCAGTCCGTATTTGTTATATTGCATCTCCCGTTGCCAGTCGCCGCAAGCTTTTTGCCAAGTGTTCCTTTCTTTTCTGCTATTGCAACTCTGACTTCGGGATTTGCCATCGACGCCGCTATCGCCGCTGCCATTCCCGATGCGCCGCCGCCGATAATGCATATATCATATGTGTTCATATATCTTTCCTTTTCAGCGAATATATTTTTTATTATATCATATGTGAACTGATATCACCACAATAAATTGTTTACAAAAATAGTAGGAATTCCACGCATTAAAAAGCTTTTTCGTGCTTCTTCCAGGCAGCAATTTTCTCAAATCTTGAATAAAACACAAAAACTTCACATATTTATAGTTGCAACGCTCATTTAGAAATGTTAATATATACAAGCTATGTTTAAACTGATAAAATTTGTTTTTAAAACAGCGCTAACGCTGATCATAATACTCGCTCTTGTATTCGTATATGCTCACATCATAGAGCCATTTAAGCTTGACGCTAATGAAATAAATCTTGCGGCAGACGATATAACCGCAAGCGGAAAGTCTGTGTCAGGCGCTTCACGGCCTTTCACTATCGCCTTATTTGGCGATACACACTTCGGATTTTACTATGATCTTGAGCATTTTGAAGAAGTAATAGAGATGATAAACGAAAAATCGCCGGATATTATTGTCTTCACCGGAGATTTGATTGACGATCTCAACACTTACGAGGGCGACAAAGCAGAAGTCTCCGCTGTGCTCTCACGTCTCCAGGCAAAATACGGCAAATTTGCAGTCTACGGCAATCACGACTATTCAAAAACAGGAAATCCAGTTTATGCGGATATAATGGAGGCTGGAGGTTTTACTGTGCTAGAAAATGAATATTTTTATATTCCCGAGCTCAATGTCACTATGTACGGAATAGACGACTGCCTTATAGGAAACGGCGATCCGTCCGTTCTTCTCGCCTCGTCGGTATACACTTTTAATCTCGTCGCCTGCCATGAACCTGATATTTTTGATGAAGCTTTAGATTATAATGTTTCGCTTATGCTCTCAGGCCACACGCATGGCGGGCAGGTGCGCCTGCCGTTTTTCACCAGTCAGTTTTTGCCGACTCACGGTGAAAAATATGTCAGCGGCCTGTTTGATAAAAACGGAAGCTTCCTTTTCGTCACCAAAGGGATCGGCACTACCAAACTGCCGCTCAGATTCGGTGCTGTTCCGGAAGTTGCATTTATTGCTATTGATTAAAATTACAGAAATAAAAAAGCGCTATGCAAATTTTCAGCATAGCGCTTTTTTATTTTCCTCTTGTATCCATATTCTATTCTATAACATTACACGCGTGAGGCGCGTGCCGAGTCTTGAAAGTATCTCGTTTGTTATCGTTCCTGCATCCTCCGCGATTTCATAGGCGGAAATTTCGTCGTTTCCCGATTTTCCGATAATCACGGCTGTATCACCCGCACAGACTTCCGCAGCTCCGCTTATATCGACTATCGTCTGGTCCATGCACACACGCCCTATTATCGGCGCTCTTTCTCCATTTATCAGTACCTTGCCGACACCTCCCGACAACGCGCGCGGCAGTCCGTCGGCATAACCTATAGAAAGCGCGGCTATCTTCATATCGCGCTCCGCCGTAAATGCAAGCCCGTAACCAACGCTTTCGCCTGCCTTGATTTCACGAACAGATGAAACGCGCGCTTTAAGAGAAAGCACGGGCCTCAGCTCCGCATCGGTATTAAATTTATCGTAGTCGTTTCTCGCAGTTTTCATTCCGTAGACTGCAATGCCGACACGCGCAAAATCAGCTGCCAGTTCGGAATAATTTAGAAGTCCGTAGCTGGCCTGCAAATGCAGTTTCGGAATTTCGCAGCCTTCTTTTCTAAGCGTATCTATGGTATGATAGAATTTGTCTATCTGCATATTCGTAAATTCAATATCCGAAGGAGCATCAGAATCACTTGCGCAAAGGTGTGTAAGTGCGGCCTCAGTATGCAGATTCTCCATAAAAAACATCTCGCGCAGCCTGTCTATATTCTCTGCCGGCTCTCCCAAACGGTGCATTCCCGTGTCTATTCCAATATGCACTCTAAGCGGTTTTCCGTATTTGCTCATTTCCTCTGCATACGAAAAATCAACAGCCGTTTGTATCAGGTTGTACTTATAAAGAAGATCGAACTGCGCAGGATTTGTATATCCGAGGATCAAAATGTCACCCTTTATTCCGTTTTCCCTCATCTCTACGGCTTCGTCCACGCACGCAACGCAGAAATCAGTGATGCCTGCATCCTGCATTACACGTGTTATAAATGCGTTTCCGTGACCATACGCATTGGCTTTCACAGCCGGCATCAGCCTGCCGCCTTCCGGCAGAAGCTTCCTTAAAATTTCTATATTATTTCTCAGCGCTTTTTCATCGAGCTCTATCCAGGCCCTCGCTTTTTCAAATACAGCTTTCATATTTATACCCTATTCCCCTCTTTTTATCTTAAACAGCTTTACTGCCCGTCTTTATTTCTCTTACGCAAGGTTGATTTCCCTGCTCTCCGATTGTCCGTGATAGCACGCTTATTTTCCTCTGCGCCGCCAGCGTAAAAGCAAAAATGCAAGTACAAACGATGCAGCTGCCGTAACCACTGACACTGCTATGTAATGAATGAGACTGTTTTCAACAAGTATTTCCCGTGTTCCTGTGACTGAGGCTATAAGCCTTACTGCCACTATGACCCCGGGATGAAGCACGTATATAAAGGTAGAGGCTTTCCTGCCCATTTCTGCATTTAAACTTCGGCGCGTGCTCTTACCTTTACAAAAACTATCAGCATCGCTTCCACCGCATAAACTATTACTATTTATTTCGTCGTCTCTGCCGCATAAAATGAGCAGCCTATACAAGAAAAATAGACACACCGGCAGCAAAATGTACATACTGTCGTGCCTCTGCACCGCAAAATACCTCAAAGTAAAAGCCTCTGCTGTCATCAGTGCAAATGCAGATGCAAGGCAGCACAAATCTTTAACTATAGCCGTATTTTTGACAGATACAGCTGCATCTGAGCATCTGCTGCTTTCGACGCTTCTGTGCCTCTCGCTCTCGCCGAAATACGCACCGATGATGAGAAAAAGCGGCGTAAAAAAAATCCCGTTTCTCGTATATGAAAACACATTAAAAAACAAGTCGTAAATCACGCTAAGTCCCGGAACTGCCGCGGCTATTCCATAATAGCTGTCGCCCAAAAGCCCAAAAGCATAGAGCACTGTAGAAACAACCGCGCACTTTTTAACTGACAGAAACCGTCTCAAAAGGCATACAAGCAGAAGCCCCTCTATCAGCGCAGGAAAGTACCAAATATGATAAAAAGTCCCGTCGAAGAAAATCATTCTCAACGCAGAGCCAATATCTATGCCACTGTAATTTCCTGCATAAACTCCGAGCGGCAGATATATAATTATTGAGACCGCGTACACTGCAAGTATTTTCAAAATGTACTTGTAAATACGCGTAAAATCTCCGTTTTCTCCGTAAAAATAACTGCTCAGAACAAAATGTCCCGTTACCATAAAGAAAAACGGTACCGCTAAACGCGCGAGCACTCTCGTCAGAAAGAAATCCGCCCCGTCGCTGTACGACAGGAGCGGTGATGTATGTATAGCGATTACAAGAAAGGCGGCAATCAGTCTGAAAGCGTCGAGCCCACCATACGTCCTTTTTTCGTCCATCTGTCAATTTCTCCATTCTGTAATAATAAATTCGTCAGCCGCATTGCAAGTGCCAGAACTATAGCAGACCAGCCTCTTTCTCTATGCACATAATCGGCATCACAAATACCAACTGCCCCTTGCAGACACTCACCGTACTCAGCGCTACTCGAGCCATTTTGTAACTTCTGCGGATGCTATCGCCTGCGTAACTATAGTATCGAGCACTTCGGCAAATGATATTCCCGCCGCCTTCATCATTCCCGGAAATCTGCTATGCTCAGTAAAGCCCGGAATAGTGTTCACTTCGTTGAATACCACTCTCTTTTCCGGCGTAAGAAACATATCTATTCTTGCAAATCCCGAACATCCAAGCACTCTATAGAGTCTGCGTGCTGTTTCCTTGATACGCTCCGCCGTCTCCTTATCAATTCTCGCCGGCACATATATTGCCGATGTCTTGAGTGTATATTTTTCCGTAAAGTCGAAAAATCCGCTTGAAAGCTCAATCTCATCGACCTCGCCTACCACTATATCGTCTACGCCCATAACGGCGCAGCCCACTTCAAAACCTTCTATGTTCTCTTCTATTATAACTTCGTTATCATATTTAAACGCAAATTCAACAGCCGCAAGAACATCGTCTTCGCTTTCAACCTTGGATACGCCGTATGACGAGCCTGCCTTTACCGGCTTGACAAAGACAGGGTATCCCACCTTTCTTCCGAATTCTATAACGGCGCTGTCATCATATACCTCACCTATCGTCAGCGATTTTGCGACATCTATGCCCGCAAAATCAGCCAGCTTATGTGCGCGGTCCTTGTCCATGCAGAGCGCAGACGAAAGCACGCCGCAGCCCGCAAGCGGAATCCCCGCAAGTTCTATCAACCCCTGAATCGTACCGTCTTCACCATATTTTCCGTGCATTACCGGAAACGCCGCATCTATATGCTTTCTCTCTATACTGTCTCCTCTGAAGACAATAAGCTCGTTTGCACCTCTATCCGCCGAAAGAACTGCTGGTACGCTGGCAGCATCCTCTTCCCATCTATCTTCCTTTATTTTTTCGATATCGCCACCGTAGAAAAACCATTTTCCCCTCTGCGATATGCCCACAGGCAGCACATCATACTTCTCCTTATTTAGATTGCTTATGACGGAATACGCCGACTCAAGCGACACACTGTACTCGGGAGAATGCCCGCCAAAAAATACGGCAACAGTTAATTTTTTCATAATATCACCTTTCTCTTTCTTAATCTCTTACTCCAACTTATATTGTGTTTAATTTATTTGCAAACATATAAAACAATCGAATACTACCCTTATAATTTACTATTTCCCTGAAAATTTTTTCCGCCAGTTATCGACTCTTAATTTTTGCTTTTTTTCACGTACTATCGCATAATCCACATCGAACATACTCATTATAAATATGAAAATCGGTACACCCATAATGAGACCCCATACTCCCATATAATGTTCGCCCACAAGCAGTATTATAAAAACAAAGCATACCGGCAGTCTCGTCTTCGCCGACATAAGCTTCGGATTTAAAATATATGCTTCTATAGCGTGCAGAACACATACCATTATACATACTTCGACAATCTTGATAATCCCGCCAATGTTAAAGGCCATAATACATAGCGGAAACAAAGAAATGATAACCCCGGCCACCGGAATAAGTCCGAGAACAAATATCATAACTCCAAACGGTACAATCGCCTCAAAACCGATAAATTTCAGCCCTATCATCGAAAGTGCCGAATTTACGAGTGCTATGATGAGCTGTACTTTCATAACTTTGCCAAATGTCTTGCAGAAGTTGCCGCCGAATATCATAAAATAATTATATATAAATGATATCTTGCTATCTTCAACTCGCTTGCCGAACTCCACTATATCATCCTTTTCCACTACTATTACAAATGAGAGCAGCATCGAAACGATAAGGCTGAATGTAAGCGAACCTATACGAGCGCTGAATTCTCCGAGCTTTGTTATGAGCAGCGTCACGAGATAGTTAAAGCCCGAATCGAGGTCAAAATTATTGATTGCTTCCGCAAGTCTCGGACTCAGTGCGCTTTTAAACGCTTCGATATCGAAGTTTATTATCTGCTCTGTAAAGGCTGTCACCCAAACCGCAGCTTTCGGCACGACTTCGCTGCCAAGTATCACAAGAATACCTATAAATACTATATAAAGCAGCGCCAGAACAAGCCCGTTTGGCACATTAAACGGCAGTTTGGAAAACAGCTTCTTCTGCACGCCGCTCAGAAGATTGTAGAAAAGATAAACAAGAATAAAAGTGATGAACACAATATCCATCATATACCAAATAGTAAGCACTACAACCACAAGCACAGCGATAGAAAGAATTTTCGCGCGCTGTTCATCCTTTATATTTTCATCTTTTACAGCTTTCGTCTTGCTTTCCGGCACTGAATTTTCCACACCGCCTATCAATTCATTATCTTTCATTTCCAAGATCCTTATCGTCTTCCTGTTTCATCCAGCTCAATTTTATCTGATCGCTTTCCTGCGAAATACGCTTCTCTAAAATATCGTTGATGATATCGTCATCTTCCCAACTATCTTTTTTTATTTCTTCTTTCACTTTCTTTCCTTTTTCTTTCACAGGCTTTGTAAAAGAAATTTCTGTATTCCCGCTGTCTTCTTCGTCATTCGTATCGAAAAGCGAACCCAGCGTCTCTCTTATAAATTTTTCCTTGCGGGCCTCATCAAGCTCTGCATTCTCGGCTTTTGCTTCTTCGACCTGCTTCTCTTCAATTTCTGCGGCTGCATCTTCGTCATCCGCTTCCCGCCTGTCTGCTTTTTCCTCTGTATTTATATCTCGTTTTATAGACTCTTCCTGCTCAGGCAGAGCTACATTTATACTGCTGACGCTTGTATCCCCGCTCTTTTCATTTTCACTTTTTATTGCTGTGCCGCTAATTACTGCGTCCTCCGCATTTTCTGCTGCTTCAGGCACGGATTTCTTTTGCTTCCGCTTCCCTTTATTTTTTTTTTCGATGTTGAGAAGCTCTATTGTGCGCGCCGTTTTTTCATTTTTTACCCTGCGCTGTCTCGGCATTTCTATTCCCGTCGCAATGATATCCATACCTTTTATTATAAAGCATATCGAAAGGAGCATCACACTCGAAACTCCTGCTATTGACGAATTCAAAAAACAGTATATGCCGGTAATAATGCTCGCCGCTCCTACTGCGATTATATAGCTCCAGGTCTTGCCGCCGCGGTTTCTGTTGTTGACGGCAGTTGCCACGCGCATCGCCCCCGAATAAAGTATCCACATACCGAAAAATACAGGTACCGCTACTTCCGTGTCAAGCCTGTTTGCAAGCACTATAATACCGAGAATAAAATCAGCTGCGCCTTCGGCGAGTATATAGGCCGCATGTCCCATTTTTTGCCGCGCATAAAAATAGCTGTAAACTTCGCATATGCCCTGTACAAGCATCATAATACCTATAATAAAAGCCACGGATGCAAATACCGCACCCTGATTGGCAAAGCACCAAACCGCTACAAGTATTGATAAAATCCCTGTAATAATTGTAAGTAATCTCAAAATTGCCACCTCCGCATTTTTATAATATCATAAAAATGTGTTATTTTAAAGTAAAAAGCACAAACTGCAAAGCAGAAAATAGTATAAAATGATTTTTAATAAAAGTAGCCATTGTTTCTATTTTATTATATAATCTTTTTATGGATAATATGGATAGGGTTATTTTACATTGTGATATGAACGGTTTTTTTGCTTCCGTAGAGCTTCTCGACCATCCGGAGCTAAAGAATGTGCCGATGGCCGTCTGCGGCAGCCCCGATAACAGGCACGGCATCATACTTGCCAAAAATGAGCTTGCCAAAAAAGCAGGCGTAGTTACCGCCGAGACTCTTTGGCAGGCAAAGCGTAAATGTCCGCATCTAAAATGCGTACCGCCGCATCATGACAAATATAAAAAATACAGCAAACTTATAAACGATATCTATTACCGTTTCACGGATATGGTCGAGCCTTTCAGCATCGACGAATCTTGGCTCGATGTCACCGCCAGCCAGAGGCTTTTCGGCAGCGGCAAAGAAATTGCCGACAAAATACGTGAAACCGTAAAAAACGAGCTCGGACTAACTCTTTCTGCCGGCGTTTCATTTAATAAAATTTTTGCAAAAATGGGTTCTGAATACAGAAAACCTGACGCTACTACTATTATCACGCGCGAAAATTATAAGAAGCTGCTTTGGCCTCTTCCCGTAGGCGAACTTTTTTCCGTGGGCGCATCTACAGCCGAAAAGCTCCGCTCCCTCGGCATCAAGACCATAGGCGACCTCGCCGCTTCCGATATTTTGTGGCTCGAAAAGCAGCTTGGCAAATACGGCCGTATGATATACGAATATGCAAACGGCCTTGAAAACAGCCCTGTCGCGCTTGCAAGCGAGCGGCAGAAAATAAAGTCTGTCGGCAATGGTATTACCTTTAGACGTAATCTCACAGGCGCGGATGATGTGCGCACTGCACTCACAGCTCTTGCCGACACCGTTTCCAGCAGACTTAGAAAATACCAGCTCAAAGCCGGCGGCATAAAGGTGGATATAAAAGACCCGAATTTAAAAGTAATTTCCCGACAAAAACAACTTGATACACGCACAAATACCGCTGAAGAAATAAGCACAGCGGCATTCGATGTACTTTCCCGTTCATGGGATATGAAAAATCCGATCAGGCTTCTGACAGTGACCGCCATCAATCTTTTCGATGAAGATGAGGAAGAGCAGATTTCGCTCTTCGGCGGCGATGAGAACGCGAGAGCCGCAGGCGAAAAGCTTGCTTATACTATGGACAGCATACGTGAAAAATTTGGTGACAAAGCTATACTTTTCGGCGGCGTCATCAACAACGACATAGGCATTGATATGACAGAGACAAAAAATGACGAATAATAAATGCTGCCCCTTTTTATTTTATATTTACAGCTGTACAAAATTCCCTGAGCTGCATATGTGTTCTGCATCATATTTCCTTCTTCTTTAATTTATCGTTAAATTAATATACGCCACTTTTCAAACTTATTGCCACTGCCAATAGAACTGGGAGTTATTGTGTAAAAGGTGATTTCTACCACCTTTTACACGTGGCTGGCGACTCATTTGTGTTGAAGTGAATAAGCAGCAAAGAGAGAGGTACGGATACTTATAAAGGGGGGGGCGTGATACGCTTAAAAGCTGTCATGCCCCCCTTATCCATCGACTCGATGAAATAGCATTTTAATAATGCCTTATTCACAGTCAATGCGCTCTATTTTGAAAATCACAGGTCTTGTGCCGTCATTGCAACAGGCTATCATGACCTTATCATCCTTTGTCCATCCATGCATAATACTTCCGCCTTGAAGCGCTGTATATATGTAACGGCTAATAGCGTCCCAGGCTTCTGAACAAAACGGCACGCCCTTGCTCCCGCAATGAGCCGTTCCCGGCGATTGTAAACAGCCCTCGTCCGGCTTTCCGGATTTAACCAACGTTCCCTCGCCACAGTGCCAATAATCATCTCTTTTATCGTTCCGATAGAAAATGAATTCGTCACCCACATTGTAGCAGGGACATTTTCCGCTGTCCGGAACAGCACAGTATTGTGCTTGAAGTTCCGGAAATAATTTTTTATCGAGTACGGTTACTTTGCATCTGTATTCCATAATCGTTTCCTCCAAACATCAATTTGCTGCTCTTTTGCACTACCCTACCATTATAGCCTCTGACAGGAAAAATATCAATGCCCCACTATGAAATCCATTCAAGGGCGCACTTACTCACCACCGGCAGTGCAAGCGGTGCTGCTGACTGACGGCAGCCATACGCTCTCCGAGGAAACGCATCCAGCGGGCTTCCTGCCACGGTGCTTTTTAACGGTCAAGAGGGGTTGGCACACCTCCGCTTTTTCAAAGCTGTAACCGATGGTAAAATTCCCCCTTGACAAATGCTCTCCTGTTAACAACTTTTAACTATTTTTCTTAAAACTTAACATTATCGGCGCCGAGTATCTGTTCCAGCTTATTTCTAAGCTCATCACTGCCGTCTACCCAGAGGTTTCTTGCGGCTTTCATTCCTTTTTCCCGGCCTTCAAGATAAATCACAACAGGGATATCGCCTCTGTGCTCACCCATGAGATAACGTACATACGAAAGGGTGTCTTCGGCGCGCGCACCTGTTATGCGCAGCTTTACGACTCTGTCGGAAGCGCTGAGCGCAGAAGCCGGATCAGTATTGGCAGGTGCAGAGTTAACAGTGCCCGCGCGCGCTGAGGAAAGATCACCCGCATTACCAAAACCGCCGCTTCTGCTCTTTGTTCCGTTTTCTCTGCCGTAGCGCCTTCCGGCATTAAACCCCGAAGGAAGTCCGCCGGCAGCTTCCACCTCGTCAATTCCAATAATATTGTTAGCAAGCAGCTTCGGCGCCTCATCCTCCTTAAAGTTTACTGTGCCGTTTATTGCGACAATTTTATCCTCTTCAATAAGATGCCTGCTTCTTTCATATACATTAGGAAAAATTATTACTTCTATACTCCCGTACAAATCTTCAATATCAGCAAACGCCATCATCGTATTTGACTTGGTAATAAGAGTCTTTTTGCCGCTCACGATACCCGCTATCGTCACATTCATACCGTCCGTTATCCTGCCTGTACCATCCGCAGCCTCCGCTATTTCGTCACACGTAGCGTTCGCCACCTTCTCTATCGTCTCTTTATGATCACTGAGCGGATTGCTAGTAAGGTAAACTCCGAGCATCTCCTTTTCCATTGCTGTAAGCTGCTCCTTAGGAAACTCCGCAATATCAGGAAGCGAGCCTCCTATTGAAGCGCTCTCCAGCACTTCAATAGCCCCTGCCATCTGGAACAGCGACATCTGCCCTTCTATATTCTTCTTTGAATTTGCCTGCGCAGATTCGAGCAGCATTTCGTACACTGCCATATGCTGCGCCCTGTTTCCCTCGAGCGGATCGAGCGCTCCCGCTTTTATGAGGCTTTCGAGAGCTTTTTTGTTCACTTCGTTAGTATCTATATTATTTATAAACTGAAATATATTCTTAGGCAGGCCTTTTTCGCGCCTCATTTCCATTATCGTGCGTGCTGCACCTTCGCCTACGTTCTTGATTCCGAGTATTCCGAAGCGAATTTTACCGTCCTTTACGGTAAATTTGGCATCCGACTCGAGTACGCTCGGCGGCAGTACTTCTATTCCCATTTCATTGCAGTTTCTTATGTATTTCGCAATATGCGCCGAGTCGCCCATCACCGATGTCATTAAAGCCGCCATAAATTCAACAGGATAATGCGCCTTGAGATATGCCGTTTCGTATGCCACAACGGCATAAGCGACCGCGTGCGATTTATTATAGGCATACTCAGCAAACGATACCATACTGTTAAATATCTCTTCTGCAATTTCTTCGGGAATGCCGTTTCTTACGCAGCCCGGCACTTCTATATTACCCTCATCATCGGTCTTGCCGAATATGAAGTACTCCTTTTCCTTCATCATCGCATCGACTTTTTTCTTGCTCATTACGCGCCTTACAAGGTCGCTTCTGCCATATGAATATCCCCCGAGATCACGCACTATCTGCATTACCTGCTCCTGATATACCATACAGCCGTAAGTGACCGAGAGTATCGGCTCCAGGCTCGGATGTATGTATTTTGCCGCCGCCGGATTCTTCTTATTTTCTATATATGTCGAAATTGATTTCATCGGTCCCGGTCTGTAAAGCGCAATGCCGGCTATGATATCTTCAAAACAGTCCGGACGCAGATTTTTCATAAACTGCGTCATTCCGCCGCTTTCAAGCTGGAATATTCCTTTCGTATTGCCCGCGGAAATTTCCTCATACACCTTATGATCATCGTACTCCATATCTGCAAAGTTGATCTTGACGCCGTGGTTCTGCTCTATCATTTCCAGCGCGTCTCTTATAATTGTGAGCGTACGCAGCCCCAGAAAGTCCATTTTGAGAAGACCGAGTTCCTCTATGGCTGTCATCGTGAACTGCGTGGATATGCCTTTTTCCGCGAGGTACAGCGGTACATACTCGTTTATGCTGTTTTTGGAGATAACGATACCTGCTGCGTGCGTCGACGCGTGACGCGGCATACCCTCGAGAGCCCGCGACATATCAATCACTTTGCGTACAGCTTCATCGTTCTCGTATTTATCTCTGAGCTCCGGATTCATATCAAGAGCCTTATCTATGGTCATATTGAGCGCAAACGGTATAGCCTTTGCCACCGCATCAGTTTCGGCGTACGACAAATTAAGCGCCCGTCCCACATCGCGCACTACTGCCTTGGCCTTGAGCGTACCAAATGTTATTATCTGCGCCACCTTATCCGCGCCGTATTTATCTATTACATAATTGATGACCTCACCGCGTCTTTCATAGCAAAAATCTATATCTATATCGGGCATTGACACTCTATCAGGGTTTAAAAAACGCTCGAACAGCAGTCCGTATTTTATCGGGTCGATGTCCGTAATTCGGAGCGCATAAGCTACTATACTTCCCGCAGCCGAACCTCTGCCCGGGCCCACTACTATGCCGTTTTGTTTTGCGTAATTTATAAAATCCCAAACTATGAGAAAATACTCTACGTAGCCCATCTTCTCTATCACGGAAAACTCATAATCAAGCCGCTCATAGAGGTTGATACCGTTTACCATACATTCCTCAGCGCTGCTTGCACGCGTTATTCCGTAGCGCTCGCTCATTCCGGACTCGCACAGCTCGTGCAGATATTCTCTGTTATCCTTACCGTCCGGAGCCTTGAATTCAGGCAAGTGAAGATTGCCGAATTCGATTTCGACATTGCACATTTCCGCTATTTTAACAGTATTATCGCAGGCTTCCGGTATCGCTGCGAAAATCTTACGCATTTCATCCTCTGATTTCAGATAAAACTGGTCGTTCGGAAAACGCATACGATTTTCATCATCTATGCTTGTCGCCGTCTGTATACAGAGCAGTATATCATGCGCCTCCGCGTCCTCACGGTTTACATAATGCACATCATTTGTAGCGACAAATGGTATGCCGGTTTCATCGTGAAGCTGTTTCATCAGCGGCAGTATACGCATTTCCTCTTCGAGCCCCTGATCCTGAAGCTCAAGATAAAAGTTGCCCTCGCCGAATATAGAAAGAAGCTCCAGCGCCTCTTTCTTTCCGCCCTCATAGTCACCGTTTAAAAATCTGTGCTGCACCTCACCAGCAAGGCAGCCAGAAAGCGCAATTATACCTTCGGAATACTGAGAAAGCACTTCCTTATCGACCCTCGGCTTATAATAATAGCCCTCGACATATCCGGCCGAAACTATTTTCATAAGATTGTGATAGCCTGCATCATTTTTTGCAAGCAGCACGAGATGCCCCTGTCTTCTGTCCAGCTCCGCATCCTTATCGTGCCGTGTCCTCGCCGCCGTATACACCTCGCAGCCGATTATCGGTTTTATTCCGTTTGCCTTTGCTTCCTTATAAAATTCAATCACGCCGAACATTACGCCGTGGTCAGTTATTGCAACCGAATCCATTCCCAGCTCTTTTACACGTACAATGAGATCCTTGATTCGCGCCGCGCCGTCAAGCAAGCTGTATTCCGTATGTACATGAAGATGTGTAAAACCCATACTTAATCCTCTGTTATAAATTGTCTATAGTAATATTTCTTTTTTCAAGTCTGCCTTTTGCCGAACGGCCTATAAGGCAATAAAGCACTGCTGAAATCGGCACACTTACAAGCATTCCGAGCACACCGTTGACCGAGCCGCCCACAATAACGGCGAGCATTACCCAAATTCCCGGAAGGCCGATGGACGAGCCGACTACTTTTGGATATATGAGGTCACCCTCCACCTGCTGCAGAACTATTATAAATATTATAAACCACAGCGCCTTTATCGGTGAAACCATAAGTATCAGAAAAGCGCCTATCGCAGTTCCTATAAACGCTCCGAATACAGGAATCAGCGCTGTAAATCCGACAAGCACCGATATCATAGGCGCATACGGCATCTTGAATATTGTCATTCCGAGGAAACATAGAAGTCCAATGATAACAGCCTCCGTACACTGTCCCGTTACGAATTTAGAGAACATAGTGTTTGAAAGTCTCGCTATGTAAAGCGCTTCGTCCGCTGCCTTTCTCGGCAGGTAGGCATACACTATTTGCTTTGCCTGCTTTGCGAGTATCTCTTTTCTGAAAAGAATATATATCGCAAATACGATACCCATAACGCTGTTAAACACTACGCTTATAACTGACGCCGTCACCCCTATTACTGAAGTCGTCATATCGAGAGCCGTATTGAATATCTTATTGGTCATATCGGAGTGTATCAGATTTTTCAGCATCTCGCTGATATTTTCATCATTTATATCCAGACTCGGCAGTACAATTTCTTCAAGGTTAAAACGCGAAGTCAAATCGTTAATCACATTTTGCAGGTTGCTCCAGTAGCTCGGGAATTCCGTTATCAGCATATTGCCCGCGTTTTTTACTTCGGGCACAATCATCGTCGTTATAATGACAATGACGCCCAGCACGAAAGCTATCGCAAGCAGTATGCTTATAAACCGCCTTACCCTTGCCCATATTCTGCCCAAATGCTTATCGAGCGGCCGAAACAGTCTATTTTCAATGCTGCGCACGCACACATTCAAAATAAATGCAATCGCTGCTCCTATAATCAGCGGATTCAGAAGAATGAGCAGATAATTTAAAAATGTAAATACCTTTTGGTAGTTGATTACTGCCCACAGCATCAGAAACGCTGCCGCAAGTATCAGTATAATTTTCTTGATATTGTCCTTATTAAGTTCCATCTCTCTCCCTCTTTATTTTTAATTGTTAAGCAAAAATCATCTATGCTTTTTGACAGTCCTTTTATATCGCATCTATTCCATAGAAATTTTTTTTGCAATTCCTGCTTTTTCTCTATGAATATATCTTCGCACTTTTCAGACAGTGTTTTATTGGCAGATACTAACCTCTATGCTTAAATACACTGCCGCTTGTCAAAAGCACCGGTATATTTACAAGCATCCTTCCAGCTTTTTTCCGGCGCCCCCTTGAAAACAAAAATCAATTTTTGTTTTTGTACCTTCTTTTAAAATTTTTCAAAACTCATTTCTTGTCGCAAATAACCTTAATATGTTTATTTATATAATACCACAAACAAGATTCAACTTCACTATATTGTTTCTAAATTATATATTACTTTTTCCAAATGTTTACGCTTGATATGAACACTGTTTCTGTTCATAATCACCCATTTGGCAGTTAAGTTTTGTTCTGCCATTTTTCGTAGTTTGGTTTCACCAATGCGGAAATAATACAGTGTTCTTCACACTCGAACTATGTCTATATGAGCATCATTTTCCCGTTTACATTTTATTGCCTGCAAACCCGCTGAACTTATTTTACAGCGCTGCATTTCTCAGCCAGCATACCCTCCCGGATATGTGCCGTGCTCACCCTCTGTGCAGTTCTGTACAGACGGCAAATGCCTGTCTCCTTTATACAGCGCTGCCTTTATCTTGCAGGCTGCCGTCAATAATATTACATAACATTCCTTCATAGCGTGCAGCAGCATCTATGCTCATCTTTATTTGGCCTCTGTAATCTATCCTGAAAAGAAAAATGCCCGATTAAAGAAAATCCTTAATCGGGCAGGTATTTCAGTTAGCACTTGTATTTATTTATATTTCACTATTCTGCAACAAGCGGGGAAGATGCAGAATTTTTAATTTGTTACGTTATTTTCTATTTACATTCCTCACAAAACTATAAACAAATGTAGTACTGTCCTTTATATTTTTTTATTATCTGCCTCATATATGTTCTATCTGCTTTACCATCACAACCGGAAGAAATAATGGAAGTTTTTAGCTGTGCTTTAATACACCGCCTATTCTTCGCTATCTACTCTTCTTGCGGCAATGATGAATCTGCCGTTTTCCTCATGATAACTGCAAGTGGAAAGAATAACGATTTGTTCTCCATATTCGGGAGTAATTCCCGTATCATATAAAGCATTATCCGCCAGCCACTGCACTAATTCTTCAAATGCTGTTTTTGTTAAATCTCCTGCTTGTTCGTAATAGCAATATCCGCTTTCTTCCCGATATAAAATGCGAGTTTCTAATGCCGCAAAAACTTCATATTTCCGTTCTTCAGCAACAGTAGTAAAAGAGATGTCGGAATTTTCCTGCCAAAATGTTTTTTCCATATACCGATCCAACGTTCCAAACATAGTACCATTCTTCATATTGTGTCCATAGATAATAAACATATCGCTGTCTATTGTGCTGTCTTTACCTATAAACGGCGTTCCACTTTGAGAATAAGATTGATTAAAAGCGCGGCGCAAATAATATTCCGGCTCATCAGGCGTACACATAACGGGATAATCAATATTGGTATTGCTGATATGCAGCCAGCCTACAAAATCTGAATTTTTCTCATAAAGCGTAATGTATTACGTATATTGCTGCGTTTCCTTGTGTTTCAAATCATCCTCTTCATACTGCCGCTTCATCATAGTGTCTGAATGTGAATTTTGCATAACGCTTGCCGCAAGCTCCGCAAATGCTTTTTCCTCTCTACTGCTTTGCAGATAATATTTGACTATCATAATGGAAGAAAGAACAAAAATGATAGATAAAAAGCAAATCAGTATTGAAAATATGAGGTTACGCCTTTTTAGCAAAAATTCTATCGCTGTCCTTTTGCCGCCCCTTAAATAAGGTTTGATAAGAGCCAACTCCTTTCTTGTATCTCTACTCGATTATATAATCCTTATTTGATTTTTTCACGCAAGGCTTTACTTGCATTTAAGGTTTGCTTATATCCTGCTGAAGCTGGTGTTATCTTTACAATTTGAGAATTATGAGCCATTATTTCGGATAAAATATCGAAGACTGCGTTTTTGATTCCGAGAGTCCTTGCTTTTAAAATACTGGTTTTTTAAGAAAGTTTATCCGCAAAATCTATTTTATTTACCAAATCCTCTTTCCTATAAAGATAAAAAGGGGCAGGCTGTTTTTGCCAGCCCCCTCTAATCATACTATCCTCTGATTATGCTATGGCAGATAATATTATCTGTTCTTTTGAGTTTTATAACGCTTTCTTTCGAATACAAGCGTTATTATACCGAGCAGAGACAGGCTGGTAAGCACAAGCCAAAGATCGATATTCACACTATCTCCTGTCTGCGGAGTATTATCAAGCGGTCTGTTAGGATTTGCCGGCTCTGTAGGTATCGGCTCCGTAGGTATCGGCTCTGCAGAATCGCTGTCAACCGGGTCGGGATCGCCGCCGGCATTGGTATTTCCGTAATCATTTATAAATTCAACTGCTTTTGTGGTATTCGAAGAAATCACGCAAATACCGTCTGTCAAGCCGCTGGTATTAGTGTTGAAATCAACTGTGCTAATCTCCGTTGCCTCAATACGCCTGCCGCTTGTAATACTGCTAAATGTAATACTTTCCCCGTCTTTTAGCTTAAAAGTATATCCGTCTGTGCCGATTGTCAGGCTGCCGCTGCTTGCTTTTTTGTCTGCCTCTACAATTTTATAATAAACACTTTCAGAAACAGGGTTACCGCTGCTGTTTTGCACCCATACTTTAAATTCATAGTCAATGCTTTCAGTCGGTGCGTTATTGCCCGTTACCGTCTTGGTAATTTTTATGCTGCCATCAGGATTGCCTCCGCCGCCACCGCCGCCGGATTTGTAGTTATTAAATGCGGCTATAGCAGCATTATTGGCTGTGATCTTACCTTTTGCCGTTGTTTCACTGGTTCCATTTACCGTAACTGTGTAACCGTCGTTATCGCTCTCGGTTACGGTATATTCCGTACCAGCAGGCAGGTTAGAAGCCGTCTTATTTTCACCCGCTTTCAGAGTAAAGACAGCACTGCCATTGTCAAAAGCCATATCGCCGTAGGTGCCAGTGAGGGCTTCACCGTCAAGCATTGCATCTACAGTAAAGGTAAAGTTTTTCGTGCTGTCGGCTCCACTGCCGGAAACCGTTTTAGATACAGTCAGGCTGCCGTATTCAGGATCAGAAATGTTTCCTCCATCCTTATAATTGTTAAAAGCCGCCTCTGCGTTTGTATTAGCTGCAACCGTACCTTTTGCTATGGTACTTCTCGTTCCGTTAACCGTAACGGTATAACCGTCGTTATCGCTCTCGGTTACGGTATATTCCGTGCCAGCAGGCAGGTTAGAAGCCGTCTTATTTTCACCCGCTTTCAGGGTAAAGACAGCACTGCCATTGTTAAAGGCCATATCGCCGTAAGTGCCAGTGAGAGCTTCACCGCCAATCTCTGCATCTACAGTAAAGGTAAAGTCTTTCGTGCTGTCAGCTCCACTGCCGGAAACTGTTTTAGATACGCTCAGACTGCCGTTTTGGGGTTCAGGAGAATTCACAACTGTATTATTTGTCCCAATACTACCCGATAATTCACCATAGGAAACAATAAGCGTATACGTTGTATCACTCTTAATAAAATCTCTCGGTGCGCTGTTTTCCTTAAGCATATAGGTGTGACCTGATGGGACGTCTTCAAATAACACAACTCCGTCGCTGCCTGATGTAGCAGTCATACTCCAATTAGAATCGTCTGCAGTTGTCAGAATAAACTCCGCGCCCGCAAGAGGGCTATTCTGTTCATCCACCTTATTAAAGGTAATATCAGCTGCGTAGCCTTTTGCTGATGGTACATTGAAATATGCAGTTCCGCTTTCAATTGCAGAAGTTTCGTCTTGCGTAGTTTGTTCAATCAAATAGCTAACAGATGTAATTCCATTAGCCGGATAATAGGTTCCCTCCGTATATCCGGAATCCAGCGTATTCAATTTTACTTTGTAAGTTAATTGATATATACTGTATCCATCTTCTGTCTTATAAACTGGAGTTGCCATACGCAAATTCCATATCACCTTGTCATCCGTTGAATTGTAAAAATATTCGTTTGCATCCGCAGGAGTGTTCACAAATCCGTCAAATGCAAACATTTCACCTATAGGATCATCGGCTATCCACGCCTTTGCTTGCAGCTCAATCAATTCGGAAATGCTTTGGAATATCAACGATAAGTTATCCACCTCGCTGGCAGCATAAGTGATAAAACCGCAATTTTCCCGCAGCCAATTGACTCCTGTCTTTGATTGCTCGTGAAGTTTACAATTCCTATCGCCATTACTGCACTGTACACGATCTGCTCCTAAATAAACTCCATAGACATTGATTCCCGTTTTCAGTATTGATTTAGCTGTATTTTCTGTACTTGTATGCGTATCGTGATTGGTTTCGCTGCCTGAACCTAAAATCTGATCCGGTTCGCCGACAGCTGCTGTTGAAGTGCTGGCTTGTGCTGTACTGCTGAGATGGTATGTCGGTTTTCCATCCGTTAAAACAATGATATTTTTATTGGCGATGCCGGAAACTTCATCACTATTTAACAGGTTTTTTGCAAGTATCAACCCGGCTTGCAGGCAAGTTCCCCCATCAGCCTGCATTCTGTTTATAGCAGACGAAATAGAAGCATCAGAAGCATTCGTCCAGGCTTGATATGTCCTTGCTGCCGTTATTCCATTGTTTCCCTCATCAAAATGACCTCCCTTTTTCATTTTTGCACCGCTGAACCCTACAATCGCAATCTTACGAATTGCGTCCGTATTCTCCGTTTCAGCAAATTTTCCAGCAAACGCCAATGCTGCCGATTTTGCGTTTGCAAGCCTTTGTTCAGTCATGCTGTTCGACAAATCAATTACAATTACGGCTGCCGCATCTTCAGAAAATACAATATTTTCAATTTCCGCTTTGGTACGAACATCAAGCGTAATTAAAAACTCGTTTTCATTTGTGCCAGCACTGATAGTCTTATCAGTTAATACCCAGCCATCGGCATAACTTTTAGATGTGTTACCGGTAAGTTCCGGTGTAACAGCCAACACACCCGTCATGCTGTCTGCTGCCCAATGATTCCCTGTTTGGTTTGTCGGAGTACCCGCACCTAATGCAAGTACATTTGCAGGGAAAATCCCAACGACCATAACAAGACAAAGCAAAAAATATATGAATTGTCTTTTAATATGCTTCATAACGTTTTCCCCCCCTTATAACAACTTTAATTTCCGATTGGACACAGGTCTTACTTTTCATGATTTACTAACACGCTCCTTATTTATATTTTTGACGATCAACCACAGAAGAGATATTCTGTGGTTTTATCGAGATAAAAAAAGCGCGAAAGAGAAAATATAAACGTATTAAAGGGGCTGCATGCGATATTTAACCGCAAAAAAGAGCGCAAAAAGCAAGCCTGCAAAAAATCAAAGTTTGCAGGCTTTGTTTTCGTATTTGTATTTATTGCATTTATATGCTTTTTTATTAAAACTCTTTGACTTTCAAGGAGGAATAAAGTATAATGCTTATGTAAACCTGTCTGTTTAAGCACAGAGTTTCGCATTCAACCGCAGAATATCTCTTCTGTGGTTTTTTATATTATCAGTTTCATCTGTTGTAAGATGCGCTCATGCTCCCGTATTCCTGTTGCCACATAAATACGGGTTGTTTCTACAGATGAATGACCGAGAATATCCGCAAGGCGGGCAAGGTTTTTTTCTATGGCATAATAGCTCTTGGCAAACAGATGCCGCAGGTTATGCGGAAAAACTTTCTTTGGATTTACTTTCGCCGTTTTGCATAGCTTTTTCATATCGTGGCAGATATTGCTTCGATCCAATGACTTGCCGCTGCTTGTCCTGAAAAGGTAACCGCTGTTTATCCCTTGCTCATCGGCGTATTTTTTTAATTTCCGTATCAACTCCTTATGCAGTACAATAGTACGGATTTTCCCTTTCAGATTTATTTCTGCTTTTCCATTTTTAACTGCTTCTAAAGTAATAAACTTTAGTTCGCTTACTCTGATACCCGTCGCACAAAGAGTCAGCATAACATAATAAAGACGGTTATTGTTCTTTTCCCTTGCCGCTTTCAGCAAACGCTTATATTCCGCTTCACTTAAATTCCTATCATCATCAATAAATACTTTACGCTGTACTTTCAGCAGCTTTACCTTGCACTCCTTAAGTCCTGCGTACTCCATATATGAATTGACAGCCGACAGCTTGGCGTTGACTGTTTGCACTTGATTTTCTTCCAGCAGCTTATCCCGATAAAGGAGCAGTTTTGCTTTGCTTATTGGTTCTCCCGCTAAATATTCCATAAGAAGAATGATCTCATGAAGATATTTTTTTATCGTTAAAGCAGCTTTTTCGTTTTCTCTTAAATGGTTTGCAAATCTGCATATTCCTTTTTGTGTTATCATATGATTTTTCATATATGCTTCCTCCGTAATGTAAGTCTTTCATTATTTTACCCAACATTTACGAAGCTATCGGAATAATATTAAGCAAACATCAAAAATCTCTATATGTTTATACTCTGCCAAGATGCAAGGCATATTTTTTTTAAATCTCGTTGAAGTTTGACCAAATAAAGGTCTGTTACCGTATTAGCAGCAGCTTGAGCAAGTAATCCTAAAAGCAATAAAATACAGCAAACAGAAAGACAAACATTCAAATGAAGCCCTATACTATCGAAGAAAAAAGATAATTGACTGCAAAAAAACATAACTTAAACAGGAAAAGCTATCACTTCATCATGCATGCAAGCAGCAGAATCTGTAAGCGACATAGTTTATATTTCATCACGCAGGAAACGGACAATGGGCAAAAAAATTGCGATGCTGAAAAGCAAGAGGCAAGCTAATCCTGTTTAAAGCTGTCGTTAGAGCTTAAATGATATGCAGAACAACATCAAAAAAGAGCTATATCAAAGATACGCTCTTTTTTAACGAATAATTGCAGGATTGCTAATCGCTGTATACGCTTCTGCCAAATTCATACGCCTGCCTGAGATAATCCGTTTTATCAATTTCAGGTATTCCGTTCGTACTGCCGCAGCCCTTTGCCAGCACCATTCCCTTGTCATTAAAGCCTATGTAATTTACAATGGCAAACCTATAATAAGATACAGCCTGCTCAAATGTCCAAAATAGATTATCCGCCGCTGTCATCAGCAGCGCTGAGTCCTTTACAGGATACCTTTCGTATCTGCCCTGAGGCGGATTAGGGTCTTCCTCTGCTATACAATAAAAGCGCTCGATGAAAGCCTTGATTCTCGAGGAAATTGTCCAAAAATAAAGAGGCGACGCAAATACCACAAGATCTGCTTCCTTAATCTTCGGCGCTATATCGTTAAAAGCGTCCTTTATAACACACGGTTTGCCGTATCTGCATGCATTGCAGCCGAGGCAGCCTTTTATTTCTGTTTTAATGAGTGAAATCCTTTCTACCTGATGCTTGGCTTCCTCTGCTCCCCGCACAAACGCGTCCACAAGCTTTGCTGTATTGCCTCTTGGCCTGCCTCCTCCTTCTATCACAAGTATTTTCTTCATAATAATCACTCCTTTTTGTAATGCTACCATTTCTACATATACCACATAATACAATTACGTAACATATATTTAAACAATACGGCTTTCAGCTATTATCTTTTTCTTTTGAAAATTGCTTTTTAGAATAATGTCTACTGCTTAAAAGCGAATGCACCGCACAAAAACGCAGAAAGACGCATCCTTACCGGTCTCGTTTGCTGAGCTCTTCAATTCCCAGTTTTCTTTCCTTAAACGGATGCGCCGTAAATTATTTATATAATAATGCAGATAAAGTAATCCTTGCCCTCGTCGCTTATCTTCTGCAGCGACTTCTGCACCTTGACACGTATGCCTTCCGGCACGCTTGTGAGCTTATTCTCCATCTGTTCTTCTACCATCTCATAGAGCGATTTCCCGAGGAAGTTGGTCTCCCATATACGGTCTGGCTCCTGCTCAAACTCGGTTATAAGGTGGTTTATGAGGTCTTCGGACTGTTTTTCCGTACCGACTATCGGCGATACCTCGGTCGTGATATCTGTTCTGATTATGTGCATGCTCGGCGCTTTGGCCTTGAGACGCACTCCGTACTTGCTGCCCTGTTTAAATATTTCCGGCTGTTCGAGTATCATCTCCGAAAGACGCGGCTGCACTATGCCGTAGCCCGTTTCCTCCACCTGCTGCATTGCGCTTTCAAGCTTGTCGTAAGCCTTTTTAGCGGAAGCAAATTCACGCAGCAGTGAGAAAAACTGCGAGTCGTTTTTCACTTCGTGTTCCATAAGCTCTTCAACTACTTTATAGAAAAGTCCGTCTGCCATATTAACATTTACGTCTATGCTGCCTGTGGCAAGATCAATATTTTCAACCTCAACGCTCTCCACAACATCACCATCAGCAAGGGCATTTATACTGCGCTTAACATCATCAATGCTGCTGAAATTTGCCGCCCATTCCTGCATTGCGGAAATTACCTTTGCCTTTATCCAGTGATCCTCAGAAAGTCCTTCTGTAAAGCCCGGCAGATAGAAGTTTATTTGGCTTACAGGGAACTGATTTAAAGCTTCGCCGAGAATGTTATTCAGTGCGGAAACGCTCATGTGCGCGCAGTCAGTAGGTATAACGGGAACGCCATATCTTGCCCGCATATCGCTTGCCAGCCCTCTCGCCATATCTCCTTCAGGCTCACTTGTATTAAGCACAACAACAAACGGCTTGCCTATTTCCTTTAGCTCCTTTACTGTGCGCTCCTCTGCACCCTCGTAGCTCTCGCGGGGCAAATCGCCGATGCTGCCGTCTGTCGTCACGACAATTCCTATCGTAGAATGATCGCGTATAACTTTGCGCGTGCCGAGCTCCGCAGCCTCGGTAAACGGCATTTTCTCCTCCTGCCACGGCGTCGCCACCATACGCATCTTGCCTTCTTCCATATGGCCGATAACGCCCGGCACTATGTAACCCACGCAGTCAACCATGCGCAGCTTCATATTGACATTTCCGGGCAGTGTAACAGAGACAGCTTCTGCCGGTACGAATTTAGGCTCTGCCGTCATTATCGTCTTACCTGCACCACTCTGCGGCATCTCGTCGGTCAGTCTCTGCTTTACATATGCGTTTGTCAGATTAGGCATTACGAGAAGATCCATAAATCTCTTGATAAATGTGGATTTGCCGCTCCTCACAGGACCTACAACTCCAAGATAGATATTACCCTGTGTTCTCTCCGCAATGCTTTCATATATATTGGTCTTCTCATTTATATCCAAAATAAAAACCTCCCATATACTATAAGTAATACAAGTATACTGAGAGGTTTTCCGTTTTATGAATAAATTTTAGTACAAATTTTCATCATCGAAACTATTTATAAGAACAGCTCCATTTCATTCCCTTTTTCAGTAAATCCGCATTCCGCATATAATTTCTTCCCCTGCTCGCTGCTGTTAAGCCACAGCCTTTTTATATTATTCTCACGGCTGTATGCAACAATTTTATCTAAAATTCGCTTGGCAAAGCCGTGCTTTCTGAACTTAAGGCAAGTATATATGTTCAATATATATCCCTCCGACCCGCTCAGATTTTCTTTGTACGGAATGCGAGTAAACAGACACAGCGAGCCTATGGCCGCAAGCTTCTCTTCCCGAAATACGCCCCAGCAAATCAAATCTTTATTTATATGCGATAAATAATACTGCTCGCTTGCCGATTTCAGTTCCGAAACATCGTCATCTTCACAGACTTCGCCAAGTTCCCTGAATAATTCTATTCTTAAACGCCAAAATTCATCCGCCGCTTCCTCATTCAATCTCAAAATATCATTTTTCACGATATAGCGGTAATGCAGCATATCTACGCCGCGGTAATTCTTTGTAAAGCTATCCGCTCTTTTCATGCCGTTTCTCAGCGCCACATTCTGAGAAGCAGTATTCGTATCTCTGATGATAGAGCAAACTTCATCTGCATTTAATGTTTCAAAAGCATATTTCCTGCAGGCCTCTGCGGCTTCCGCAGCATAGCCCTGATGCCAATACAGTTTGTTGAAAAGATAGCCTATCTCAAGCACCTCCGTTTCTTTCCACTGCTGCATTGTGATTCCGCACTGACCTATCATTTGACCTGTTTCTTTTGAAACTACCGCCCATAAGCCAAATTTGTATTTTTGATAACGGGCAATCTGCTTATCAAGCCACTCCTGCACTTCACGGTCGCTAAACGCCCCCTCATAGGCATACATTGTTTCATCATCCTGCAATATTCCGCACAGAGAATTGAAATCCGCTTGATTCAGCTCTCTCATATAAATCCGTTCTGTCTCGATTATCATCTTTTTTTCCACTGTAATCTGCTCCTTACTTTTCACAGCATACCATAAGCTTTGATACTCGGCGGCTTTGCCGCTATGAAATTTGTTATTTTAAATCATTCAGTCCGTTCAGCCCGCGGATTTCGCGGTTTGTAAGCGCCAGCATAGAGACCGCAAAGCCCAGGACGCCGGTACACAGAAACATCGCCGCCATCCCGCAGCCGTCTCCGCTCCCGACAATGTGCGAAAGCATCCCGGCAAACTTCGAGCCTGAACGCATAAGCGGCTCGAACACATAGTCCGCAAGATATCCTCCGAGAATAATTCCGAGAGGAATCGTGCCGTACTGCACGGCATTTCTCACCGCAAATACTCTTCCCTGCATTTCGCCGGGCACTTTCCTGTATAATATTGTGTTCTGCCCTGCGGTAATAAAAGGTATCGGCAGACTTGCTCCCAGAGCAGCTACAGACCATCCGGCCGTATTTCTGCCCGCTGCCATGAGAAGATCCCCGAACAAAAAAGACATTGCGGTCGCGATAAATATTGTACTTGCCGTGTGCCTGCTTTCTTTTTTCAGCGAAACTATAATTCCGCCGGCAATACCTCCCGCTCCCATAAACGCATTCACAAGGCCGAGCGCTATGCTGTCACCGCCGCTTCTTGCGAGCACCATCGGCGAGAGAATGTTCTCGTATGTCAGGCGTGAAAAGAAATTTACAAGCGACATCACGAGCATTATGTAGAGTATGCCCCTTTCCGTTTTGAGAAACGCAAAGCCCTCGGAAGTGCCGGAAAACGGCGAAACACGCTCTCCTATTTTTATCTGCTCCGGTATGTGAATGAAAAAGAAAAGTATTAAAAATGCAGCCGCAAAGCTCGCGATATCCACTGCGAGTACGGCAGAAAGTCCGCCCGCCGCATAAACTGCCGCGGCAATCATCGGACTCAGCACTATTACAAGATTTTCGGAAAACGAATTCATGCCGCTCATGTTAGATATTTTATCTTTCGGCACGAGCATGCCCGTGGTAACGGCCGCTGCCGGCTGCTGAAAGGCCGTCGTTATTCCGACTACCGCATTTACGGTATAGATGTGAAAAAGCGACAGCTGCCCCGCTTTAAAAAACAGAAGAACCGCGAGCGTTCCCAGCGCCGCAATAGTATCAGAAGCGAGCATTACCTGCTTCTTTCCGTGTCTGTCGACAAATGTACCGGCAAACATACTGAATATGATGTACGGCACATAGTTGCAGAACGAAAGCAGCGATACAAGAAGAGCCGAGCCGCTCTTTTCAAACGCAAAGAGAACAAGTGCAAACGCAGTCATCGAACTTCCGAGCTGCGATATGCCCTGACTTAACCATAAAACTATAAACTTCTTAAAACCATTACTGTTATCCATTGAACTCACTCCTATTTATTCATCATTTTAATTCGGCAATTTCCTAAAATACTATACAGCTTCGGCATTCTGCGCCGCATCTGTGCAGCTGCGGCTCCGAACTGCTGCGAATGCACCTGTAAGGAGCGCTTTGTACAGGTAAGGCGCAAATGCAAGTTGCTTTTACAAACTGCATCTGCTGCAATGTATATTTTTATGAATAAATAAGTACAAAATCCAATGGCGGACGAGCAATCCTTTCTCTGTACAAACCTCGTCCTACCTATCGGATTTTGTACAGAGTTCTCTGCTTAAATTGATTAACATGCGGCACATCACAAAGTCACTTCCTTTCTTATATAATTACAGGGCGGAGCAAAACCCGCCCTTCATGCTTACTTTTTTATCCGCCCTACAAGGCTGAATGTATTTGACGACGTTATCTCCACATCGGCAAAGTTTCCTATCATATCTTTTGTTCCCGCGAAGTTCACGAGCTTGAAAGTATCGGTGCGTCCCGAAAGGTTTATCAGGCCCGGCTGCGGCTTCTCTATTTTACCCGCCTGCTCGCGCTTGCTTACGCCCTCGACGAGCACGCGCTCCGTTCTTCCTACATACGCCGCGTTCTTCTCCGCAGAGCCCGCATTTATTACTTCCACAAGCTCGTTAAAACGCCTGTGCTTGATTTCTTCCGGTATCTGATCTTCATATTTCTCGGCAGGCGTGCCTTTTCTTATCGAATACAGGAATGTAAAAGCCGAGTCATACTTCACTTTTCTGCACAGGTCAATAGTCTCGGCAAAATCCTCTTCCGTCTCGCCCGGAAACCCCACGATTATATCGGTCGTGAGCGAAATTTCAGGCACAGCCGCCCGCAGCTTCTCAACAAGCGCAAGATACTCTTCCTTCGTATACTTCCTGTTCATTCTCTT
Source organism: uncultured Clostridia bacterium (assembly GCA_944383465.1). Lineage (GTDB taxonomy): Bacteria > Bacillota > Clostridia > Peptostreptococcales > Anaerovoracaceae > QAKD01. The sequence continues at coordinate 35,334 of CALWPQ010000025.1, read as the reverse complement.
AAGCACATCGCTGCTCCCCGCCTGCACCGGAAGATGCAGAGACTTGCAGAGCTTGCTGCAGTTTTTAAACGCCTCGATCAGCTTATCCGAAAGATCTTTCGGATGCGATGTCATAAAGCGTATGCGCTCTATTCCCTCTATCTCGCTCACCATATATATGAGGTCGGTAAAATCAGCAATTCCCGAGCCGTCCTCATGCTCTCCCTTATACGAATTTACATTCTGACCGAGCAGCATTACTTCCTTAACGCCATCCGCCGAAAGCGCCTCTATCTCTCTTACAATTTCCTCAGGCTTTCTGCTGCGCTCGCGCCCTCGCGTATACGGCACTATGCAGTATGTACAGAAGTTGTTGCAGCCGTACATGATGTTTACATACGACTTATGCTTGTAAAGACGCTTTGACGGAAGTCCCTCTATGATCTCGCCGCCGTCTTCCCATACATCGGTTATCTTCTTTTTTTCAGCGATTACATTCTCAACGAGCTTCGGAAATTCGTGTATATTATGCGTGCCGAAGATGATATCAACCCACGGGTATTTCTGCTTTATAGTATCAATTATATGCTGCTGCTGCATCATACAGCCGCATACGCACATAAGGAAATCATCTCCCTCTTCCTTTCTTCTTTTAAGCTGTCCAAGCGTACCGAAAAAGCGTTTATCGGCGTTTTCACGCACACTGCAAGTATTTATTATGACTATTCCCGCGTCCTTGCGTTCCTTGCTCTCTTCATAACCGAGCTCCGAGAGCATACCGGCTATCACCTCTGAGTCGTGCTCATTCATCTGGCAGCCGAATGTCGTTATATGATAACTTTTGTTCATAAATTTTTCCTCTTAATGTTCCTCAGGCTCATGCCTTCTTTCTCTTCCCATCAGCATTTCCGCCGCGTCAGACGCGTTTATCCTGCCGTTTATGACATCGTAAATAGCTTCTGTAATAGGCATCTCAACTCCTACGCGCTGTGCAAGCTCATATGCCGCTTGTGTCGTATACATACCCTCGACAACCATTCCGACCTTTTTTGTCGCTTCATCAGGCGCCATACCTTCACCTATCATTATACCGCAGCGCCTGTTGCGCGAGTGCATAGATGTACAGGTAACTATGAGGTCGCCGATACCCGCAAGCCCGTTAAAAGTGCGTGCATCCGCACCAAGCTTCACACCGAGTCTCGTTATTTCCGCAATGCCGCGCGTCATCAGCGCAGCCTTTGCATTGTCGCCAAATCCCATACCATCAGAAATGCCTGCGCCGAGTGCAATTATATTTTTTAACGCGCCGCCAAGCTCGACACCCGCCACATCGCTCGTCGTATATATTCTGAATCGGCTCGTCATAAAGATGTCCTGCACCCTGAGTGCCGTTTCCTCACATTTTGCAGCGACAGCAACGGTCGTCGGCATCGCGCGTCCAACCTCCTCTGCATGTGAAGGGCCTGAGAGCACTGCGTATTTATAATCCGGAATTTCCGCGGAAAACACCTCATCGGCTATTTCCGACATGCGGCGAAGAGTCTTCTGCTCTATGCCCTTGGCCACATTTACTATTATCATTTCGCTTGTAAGATACGGCAAAGCGTTTTCCGCTGCGCTTCTGAAAAACTGCGAAGGTGCTGAGAACAGTGCCATCATTGCACCATCAAGCGCCTCTTCAGCCGTATACGCGATTTTTATATTGTCGCTGAAAGGAACACCGGGAAGATATCTTACATTTTCCCTGTTCTTGTTCATCTCGTCCAGATGCTCTCTGTTTACATCATAGATATGTACATCATATCCTTTTCCCGCAATAGTCTGCGCAAGCGCCGTTCCCCAGCTGCCGGCTCCTATCACGCCTATCTTTTCCATATCAAGACCTCCCGTAACCATTTATTTTTTACTAAAACTGAGCTTAGGCTCTTCGCCCTTCAAAAGTCTCTTTATATTAGCCCTGTGCTTTATCACAACTATCAGCGCGAGCAGTATTACGCCCCATATCGCCTCAGGATATATGAAATAAGTGAGCAGCGGAGCAGCTACTGCCGCGCAGACCGACCCTGCTGACACCCTCCTTGTAATGAGCACCACGACAATAACTATACCAAGCAGCGAACACCCAAGCAGCGGCGAAAATGTAACTACCGCGCCAAACGCGGTCGCAACGCCCTTGCCGCCCCTAAATCCGAAAAATACAGGCCATATATGCCCAAATACCACCGCGATCATACACGCCATCGGAAAAATCACCGTAAAGCTGCTGTCTCCCTGCTGCACATAATAATTTTCGGCAAATTTTCCTATGAGCACCGAAGCTGCGCCCTTGGCAATATCTATTATCAGCGTCGCCGCTGCCGCTTTCTTTCCGAGTACGCGCAGCGCGTTTGTAGTGCCCGCGTTACCGCTTCCTTCTTTCTTTATATCTATTCCGTATGCCTTGCCTATCAGAATAGACGGCGAAATATTGCCGAGCAGGTACGAAACTATAACGCACAGCAAGAGAATCAAATTCTTATTCATCATAATTTATCATATGCCTCCCGCGCTGCTTACTGATCTTTTTCGTTCTTTTCTCTAAATACAAACTTTATAGAGGTGCCCTCAAAGCCAAAGCTTTCTCTGATGCGGTTTTCGAGATATCTCGCATACGAGAAATGCATAAGCTCCCTCTTGTTTATCTGAAATGAGAAAAGCGGAGGCTTCACTCCAACCTGAGTCGCATAATATATTTTGAGGCGCTTGCCCTTATCCGACGGCGGCTGCTTCATCATCGTCGCATCGGCGATAAGTGAATTGAGCTGACCCGTAGGCACACGCAGCGCTCGCTTTTCCGAAACATAGTCGGCAAGCTCAATTACCCTCTTTATACGCTGGTGCTCTTTTACGGAAATAAACACGCTCGGTGCATATGACATAAATGTGAGCTCACGCTCAATTTCCTTGCGAAACTCGTTCATCGTGTTCGTTTCTTTTTCTATCAGATCCCATTTATTCACGACGACAATAATACCCTTGCCCGCTTCGTGCGCAACTCCCGCAATCTTCTTGTCCTGCTCGGTTATACCTTCCTTTGCGTCTATCACAAGCAGTGCCACATCACAGCGCTCTATCGCAGCCACAGCGCGGATTACGCTGTATCTCTCTATATCTTCATTGACTTTGCTCTTGCGTCTTATGCCGGCCGTGTCTATAAGTATATACTCTTTTCCGTCCATCGTAAACGGCGTATCTATCGAGTCCCTCGTCGTTCCCGCTATCGGCGATACGATAACCCTGTTTTCACCGAGGATTTCATTTATGAGCGAAGATTTCCCAACATTAGGCTTGCCGATTACGGCAATCTTCGTAATATCATCATCGTCATCACTTTCATTATCCGGAAATGCTTCCACAACTTCATCGAGAACATCTCCAAAATTGAGCATATTGACCGCTGAAATCGGGATTGGCTCACCGAGTCCCAGCTCATAAAAATCATAAATATCATTCTTTGATTTCGGCGAATCTATCTTGTTCACGATGAGCACGACTTTTTTTCCCGTGCGCATCAACATATTTGCCACCTCGTGGTCAGCCGTTGTCAACCCGTCCTTTCCGTCCACCATAAACAGAATGACATCTGCTGTATCCATTGCAATCTGCGCCTGCTCTCTCATCTGCGCGAGTATTACATCCTTGCTCGAAGGCTCGATACCGCCCGTATCTATGAGCGCAAAATGCCTGTTTCTCCATTCAGCCTCCGCATAAATCCTGTCGCGCGTAACACCCGGCGTGTCTTCAACTATTGATACGCGCCTGCCGACTACTTTATTAAAAAACGTTGATTTTCCGACATTAGGTCTGCCAACTACCGCAACAATCGGTTTACTCATCGAAAATACCTCCAATAAACTCCTCCGGCACAAATTCGCGCAGGTCGTCTATACCTTCACCTACGCCGACAAATTTTATCGCCATATCAAATTCATCAGCAATGGTGATCGCTATACCGCCTTTAGCCGTGCCGTCAAGCTTTGTGATTATTATCCCCGTAAGATCCGCGACATCGCCAAATTCCTTGGCCTGAGACACCGCGTTTTTGCCTGTCGTAGCATCGAGCACAAGCAGCGTCTCTCTTTCGGCTTCGGGAAATTCTCTGTCGATGATCTTGTTCATCTTTTCCAGCTCCGCCATCAGATTTTTCTTATTCTGAAGTCTTCCCGCCGTATCACAGATGAGCACATCGGCGTTCCGCGCCTTTGCCGACTGCACCGCATCAAATATCACCGCTGATGGATCTGCGCCCTCACCGTGACGAACAACATTTACGCCCACGCGCTCTCCCCATATCACGAGCTGCTCCGCGGCCGCAGCTCTAAATGTGTCAGCAGCTGCGAGAATTACCGTGTTGCCCTCGCCTTTGAGCTTATGCGCGATTTTTCCTATGGAAGTAGTCTTGCCGCCGCCGTTTATGCCTATCATCATAATCACGAGAGGTCTTTTCTCGCTTATTTTATGTCTTTCACCCTTGTCCACAAGCTCTGTCATTATCTTTTTAAGCCGCTCTTTTACATTTTCAGGGCTCGTAATATAGTCATTTTTGATATCGTGTCTGAGCCGCTCAATTATCTTCATCGTCGTATCCATACCGATATCAGACATTATGAGCACTTCTTCGAGTTCTTCGAGCAGCTCTTCGTCCACCTTGGCTCTTGCCATTATGGTATCGCCAATTTTTTCAGAAAGTCTGCCGAAAAACGATTTTTTCTTTTCAAAAAGCATATGCTGTTTCCTTTCGTTTATCTATCACAGGCAAAGCCTGCTGCAAAATAACATAAAGCTCATTATAAATCGAACTTATCGCCGAGGCGCAGCGATATGAGTTTGGAAATACCCTGCTCCGGCATAGTTACCCCGTAGAGCACATCCGCGTGTTCCATTGTCGCTCTCTGGTGAGTTACAAGTGCAAACTGTATGCCTTCAAAGTTCTTTAAATAATTAGCAAATCGGTCTATATTGGCGTCGTCAAGCGCTGCTTCTACTTCATCCAAGATGCAGAACGGCGTCGGCTTGGTCTTAAGCACCGCAAACATAAGCGCTATAGCCGTCATCGTCTTTTCCCCTCCGGACATAAGATTGATATTCTGCAGTTTCTTACCCGGTGGCTGCGCGATAATTTCTATACCCGATTCAAGCGGATTGTTCTCGTCCTCGAGTGCAAGCTGCGCATGACCGCCGCCGAAGAGTTCTCTGAATATCTCCTCAAAATTTGTCATAACTCCTTCAAAGCTCTCTTTAAAACGCGCCTTTATGGTCTTGTCCATATCCTTTATGATTTCAGCAAGTGAGTTTGTCGCTTCGAGTATATCAGTCCTTTGCTTAGTAAGAAATTCATATCTTTCGCTTACCTGTTCGTATTCTCTTATCGCGCCGACATTTACTTCTCCGAGTTCCTTGATTCTGCTTTTTATCTTTCGCGATTCCTGCACGGCCGCATTCATCACAAAGTCTTTTTTCTTGAATTCCATAGCCTGTACATATGAAACCTCGAATTCTTCCCACAGCTTGTCCTTAAAATTATCAAGCTGCGTTTCATTTTTCGCTATCTTTATTTCCGTATTGTACTTACTGTCCTGGAGTACTGTAAGCTTTTGTTCTATCTCATCCTTTGCTTCTGAGCTTTCATTGATTGCCGCAGCTACGGCCGCCTTTTCCTCTGCGATTTCCGCAGCGTAGCTTTCAAGATTTTCTCTTTCGCGTATCTTTGCCGATACAAGCGCATCCGTATCATCGTGACCCGATGTAATTTCGCTCCGCTGATTAAGAAGATTTTCTCTTTCGCGCGTCTTTTCCTCCAACTCGCGTGTAAGATCTAATATTCGCTCATTTACAAGCACTGCCATCGAGTCAATACTGTTCTTCTGCTCTCTGCATAAGTTCACAGCCATTCGCGCTTTCACTATCTCTTCGTTTATTTCATCGAGTGCGCTTCTCTTTTCTTCGTATTCGGCCAGCGCGCTGTTAGTCTCATCCGTCGCTTCTTCGATATCGCGCTCGGCTTTTTCAGCTTCCGCAAGCAGAGCTGCTATCATTGCGCTTGATTTCGCGCCTTCTTCTTCTATTCTATCAAATTCACTCTTTCTCTTTTCTTTACTCTCGTCCATATCGGCAAGTACGCTCAATGCTGTTTCAAGCCTGTTTTCACACATTATAAGAGCAACTTCAAGCCTTTTTACTTCTTCGTTTGCCTCAGCGATTTCATCCGCTGTCCTCTCTATAAAACGTCTTAATTCATCAAGTTTCTCGTCCGATTCTTGCTTACTTTTAGTCTTGACAGCAATCTCACTTTCAAGTTTCGCTATTTCTGCTTTCCTCTCGAGCAGATTTGCCGTGTTATTCTTATAGCGTCCGCCCGTAATAGCACCACCAGAGTTTATTATTTCTCCTTCCAGTGTAACGAAGCGAAGTCCGCTGCCCGCCGTTTTGGAAAGCTTTACCGCATTATTCATATTATCGACAACGACTGTTCTGCCGAGCAGATATTCAAATATATTCCTATACTTGCTATCAAATTCTATGCACTCGCTGCCATAGCCTTTAAAGCCCGCCGCCGATGTTACGCGGCTGTCCTTATTCAAAGTGCCTCTTACAGATGCAAGCGGCAGAAACGTAAGGCGTCCGGCTCTGTTTGCTTTAAGAATGTTTACCGCATCCTGCGCGCTTTTGTCGTCAGCGCAGACGATATTTTGCAGCGATGCTCCGAGCGCTGTTTCAATTGCCGTCTCGTAACCAGCAGGAACATTCATAAGCTCCGCAACTACGCCCTCTATTCCGCGCATATCTGCCTTCATTATGTAACGTACGGCGTGGTTGTAGCCCTCATAGTTGGCTTCCATTTCCTCTATAGTCTTCTTTCTTCCCGAAAGCTGGCCAATAGTTATGCGAAGCTCTTCAATCTCCTTTGCAGTCTGTCTTTCTTTCATCAAACTGCTGTTGTATTTTTCGGTAAGAGTCCGCGCTGCACTGCGCGCATCCTCCGTATCTTTTATAAGTCCAGCTCTTTCAGCCTCAGACTCGCGCTTTGCTTTCTCCGCATTTGCGCGTTCAGCTTGCTCTTCTTCGTATTCTGCTTCGAGCTGCGCGCGCCTCATATTTAAATTTTCCTTAAGGCTTCTCAAGCTCTGCGCCTCGGCACGCTTGCTCTGAGCAAGACTATGTAGCTCGTATATGCTGTTTTTCCTGCTGTCTATGCTCTCCGCCTCCGCTCCGAGCACACCTGTAAGCTTTTCATAGCGTTCAAGAGCATCTTTCAGCGCATTGTCTAACTGCGCAAGCTCTTCATCTATTTTGCCGTTATCTCGCTTTAAGCCTTCTGCATTTTCCTTTTCATCTGCCAGCTTTGCTGCTGCCGCTGCTATCTCTGCCGTCAGTCTCCTCGTGTTTTCATCTAATGCAGAAATTCTCTCGCGGTTTACTTCACTTCTGCGCGCCAGCGCATTTATTTCTTCTACCGCCAAAAGCAGCTTGGCCGATGTTTCGCTCGCAAGCTCCTCGAGATTTTCCGAGCGCATTTTGTCTGCCGCTGTTTTCTTATCGATTTCCGCCTTTTCTTCGCGCAGTGCTTCTATTTCCGCGGCAGCTTCAATTATATCGTCCTTTAGAAACTCCACTTTGAGCTCCAAATTTTCTATATTTTTAAGCGTAATATTTATTTCAAGCTCCTTGTATCTATCTCGCAGGCTGAGATACTCCGCAGCCTTTTCACTGTCAGTCTTAAGCTTACCGATACGGCCTTCTATTTCCGATACGATGTCGTTTACACGCTCGAGGTTTGCATTCGACGCGGCCAATTTTCTCTCAACTTCCGCTTTTTTTGTCCTGTACATAACAATACCCGCAGCCTCTTCAAAGATTTCTCTTCTCGACTCCGGTTTATTCGACACGATATCGGCAATTTTGCCCTGTCCGATTATTGAATAACCATCAACTCCTATTCCTGTATCCATTATCAGCTCTCGTATGTCCTTAAGCCTGCACTGGTTGTTGTTAATGAGATACTCACTCTCGCCTGAGCGATACATTCGCCTCGTAATTGCAACTTCGTTGTAGTCTATCGGCAGTATTCCTTCGGAATTGTCAATTACGAGAGTAACTTCCGCCATTCCGCGAGATTTTCTGCTTGCCGTACCTGCAAATATTACCTCGTCCATCTTGCCGCCGCGCAGCGCTTTCGGGCTTTGCTCTCCAAGTACCCAGCGTATAGCATCAGAAATGTTGCTCTTTCCGGAACCGTTCGGTCCGACTATACAGGTAATCCCTTCGTGAAAATCTATAGTAACCGGCTCGGCAAAAGACTTGAATCCGTGCATATATATTTTTTTAAAATACAAATTTGTCACTCCTTTCAAGCGCTTCTTTTGCCGCATTCCTTTCCGCTTCTTTCTTGCTCTTTCCCCTTCCTCTTCCTATCACTTCGTCGCCGAGGAACAGATCGACATAAAATACTTTATCATGGTCAGGTCCTGTTGTTCCCGTAACTCTGTATTTTAAAGGCTTCTGAGACGAGCCCTGAACCCTTTCCTGCATTTCCGACTTGTAGTCTGTGTGCAGCTTGCCGGAAAGAGCTTCTTCTACAGCTTGTCCGAAAAGTGAAAGCACAAATTTTTTGGCACAATCGTACCCCCCATCGAGAAACATCGCTCCGATTATGGCCTCGACAGCATCCGCAATTATCGATTCACGCCGGCGCCCGCCGCTTTTTTCTTCACCGCGTCCGAGCTTTAAAAAATTTCCTACTTCGATCTTCGCTCCGCACACTGCAAGAGTCTCTTCACATACGATTTTGGCTCGCATTTTTGTAAGCGTCCCTTCCTCCACATCAGGAAGCCTTGCATACAGTTCTTCGCTTATTATTGCGTCAAGAAACGCGTCTCCAAGAAATTCAAGGCGTTCATTATTATGAAGCGCCTTATTTTCCTTTATTACATAATGATACGAGCTGTGTGTCAGCGCCATTTCAAGCAAGCTTTTATCTTTAAATTCGTAATTCAGTTTTTTTTCAAATTCCCAGGTAGCATTATTCACTTATCGTAATCTCCTCTAACTCTTCAACAGAGTTCTGTATTATCTGTACCACGTTATTATTTACATAAGGTATAGCTTTTAGTATCGTATTTTTTACGGCGTTAGCATTTGACGAACCGTGCATTTTGACGATGGAGCCCTTAACTCCTAATATCGGCGCACCGCCGTACTCCGAATAGTCAAACTCGCTTTTGAGCTCACGCATCTTGCCAGAAAGCAGCAGCGCTCCCATCTTGGCAACACCGCCGTCCGTGAATTTATTTTTTAAGAGCTTAAGTATATTCCACGCAAGGCCTTCCGTGAGCTTTAAGATGACATTGCCCACAAATCCGTCGCATATGATTACATCGCACGCTCCCGCAGGCACTTCTCTTGCCTCGACATTGCCGACAAAATTAACTCTGCTTTTGCTTATGAGGTCGTATGCCGCCTTTGTAAGCGTCGAGCCTTTGGACTCTTCGGCACCTATGTTAACAAGCCCGACACGCGGATTTTTTATGCCCATTACCTTTTCCATATAGATGCTTCCCATTACACCGAATTCGAGCAGATTATTGGGCTTACACTCAGCGTTGGCTCCCGCATCCACAATTATCGAAGGATAACTTCTTCCAAGTATAGGATATATGCTGGCGATGGCAGGTCTGTCTATTCCCTGTATTCTTCCGAGTATGAAAAGCCCGCCCGCCATCAGCGCGCCTGAATTTCCCGCAGAAATAAACATATCGCCCTCACCGTTTTTTACCATCGTTATGCCGATGACCATCGAAGAGTCTTTTTTTGCTCTTATCGCGCGCACAGGCGCATCATCGTTTGTAATTACATCAGAAGCATGTTTTATGCCGAGTCTGTCCTTTGGATATTTTCCCCTGCATTTTTTCAGCTCAGCTTTGATAGCGCTTTCGTTTCCAACGATTACTATTTCGTCATTTATAATGTTAAGAGCCTCAACTACACCCTTTACTATTTCACCCGGCGCATTGTCTCCGCCCATTCCGTCTATTATTATTCTCATTTTTCCTCCTTGGTATATAAAAAACCCTATTATATATTATATAGCAGGAATGCTCTTTTTAAAAGGTATTTTAGATATATCATCCTTCTATTTTCACAACAGAAACTTCGTACGCCGTATGCAGCGTGCTGTTGCCAAAGCTGTCCTTTTTTCGGTATTCGCGGCTCTGTATTCTTCCCGTGATCGTCAGACGCATTCCTACATCGAGCACTCCGGCATAAGAGGCGTTTCTGCCCCAGGCGATGCATGGTATATAGTCCGATTTATTATACATTCTGTTGACCGCAAGCATAATATCGCAGATTTCTCTTCCAAGAGGCGATGTACGCCTAATCGGTGTTTTACAGATATGACCGTCGAGATATATCTCATTTTCGTAAAAAAGCTGTTCATCCTCCGGTATCTCTGAAATTTCGCGCGCAAATACAACTATGTTAAGCTTGCTTCTGCCGTCTGTCTCTTCGTTATATGTACGCACCTGTCCGCGTACGTCTACTCTCGAGCCTGCGCCGAGACACAGTCCAAGAAGCAGCCTTTCCGAAATCTGCAGCCTTATCTCGTCTCTGTATCCGCTGCTTCGCTCAACTCCTATCAGCGTCTCGTAAAACGCTTCTCCGTATGTCCTGTGACTAAAATCAAGATCTTTCAAAAGTTCTCCCGTAAGTCTCGCTCTGTTTGTTTCTATGATATCAGGATTAGTTTCCATCTATGTCCGTCCTCCTATGCAAATGTATGTATTTACATATTATGAGCGCGGACGCGTTCATATGACAGATTAAAACAGAGCGGACAAGGTTTTGCCGCGTTCTTCTACACCATAATCCTGTGTTTATATCTTTCCGCTAAGTCTTCTTCACTAAGTTCAGGCGGATCGGAGTATAGTATTCTCAGCTTATTATGCAGTACCGTAAAATGAAGCGGAAATTTCTCGCCCTTTTCGCCGTCGACATCCGTGGAAACATCCTCAGGAGATTCGAGATAGAGTTCGTCCGTCTTAAAGTAAAGCACGTTTTTATTGTGAGGATGATGCCCCGCGAGCACTTCAAAGAAGAGCGGCGCAAATTCAGGAATCAGCATCTTTTTAAATATTATAACATCCAAAAGCCCGTCTCTTATGTCAGACTCCGGAGCAACGCGCCTGAAGCCTCCTGCTGAGCCTCCGTTCATAACAACCATAAAATACATATCAATATCTTCCGTACATTCTTTACTCTTTATGGAAATAGGAATAGCGTGCAGATTTGGAATTTCCGATATCCCTTTAAGGTAATATGCCATTATTCCCAGCGTATTTTTAAGGTTGGGGTCAGTTTTCTGAGAAACATCCACAAGCGTGCCCATAGCTGCTACATTTATATAGTGCCTGTCGTTCATCTTTGCCAGATCGACATAAACAAATTCGTTTCCAAGCGCGATATCTATCATTTGATTTATTTCATTCGGTATGTTCATATAATATGCAAAATCATTGGCCGTACCGGCCGGGAATATCGCTATCGGCAAGTCAATTTCGTGTTTCATCATCGCATTTACGACAATATTCACCGTACCATCTCCGCCGGCAATTATTATATTTCTATACTGCTCTGCATGTATGTGCGAAAAAACATAATCGAGTATATCAGTGCTTGCCCCTCTGACAGGTCTTATAAGAAACCCTTTATCCTGAAATTTGGATATTATAAGGTCTAAGTATCTTGGAAACATCCCATTTCCCGAGTTGGGATTGTATATAAGAAGTACTTTCCTCTGCTCATCTGTCGTCTCCAGTTTATATTTCTTTTCAGCTTCAACCATTTTAATCTCTCCCTTCAAATAAAATGCCGCGAATCTCCCCTATGAGATAGAGCGAACCTGCTATGAGAAGCACCTCAAAATTTTCTTTTTCAATTTTTTCGCGCGCTTTAGCAAGTGCTGCTATCGGCTCTCTTTCAATTATGCAGCTTCTGCCATTTTTTTCTATCATCTGTGCGAGAAGCTCTGCGCTAAGTTTCCTTTCGTTCCGCGGCTCTGTGGCGATAAAGCTGTCGCAGATACTGCACAGGCTTGCCGTAATTTTATCGGCAGCTTTATCTGAAAGCACGCCGACGACGGCAAGTATTTTTTTATTCGCAAAATATGTTTTCAAGGTTTCGGCAAGGGCTGAGGCTCCTGCCTCATTATGCGCGCCGTCAAGGACAATATACGGCGAAACAGCTTTTAAAGCTATATTCTGCGCTTTCGGCGGCACGATTTCAAATCTGCCGATATTTTTCGCTTCATAAAAGCCTTTATAAAGCTTTGTGCGTTCCACGCTTACGCAGCGCCGCTTTCGCAGCACTTCAAGCGCTGTGAGCGCCGTGAGTGCATTTTCTATTTGATGCTTTCCAAGCATAGATATCCTGAGATCTTTGTATTCGGTCTCTCCTATGAAAGCATCAAATTTGCTGCCGCTTATATCATTTTCGATATTCGCGCACTTTATTCTTTCCACGTCGTACAGAACACAGCCATTTTTGTAAGCAGCGCGGGCTATTTCCCTTTTCGCCTCGTCCGTATCTACATTCATAATTACCGGCGCGCCTGGTTTTATTATACCCGCTTTTTCACGCGCAATTTCCGCAAGCGTGTTTCCGAGCCTGTCGGTGTGGTCGTAGGAAATTGAGGTTATAACGCAGGCGAGCGGTTTTTCTATAATGTTTGTTGAGTCGCCTCGTCCTCCGAGTCCGACCTCCATTACCGCATAATCGCAGCCCTTTCTCGCAAAATACAGGAATGCAATCGCCGTAATCACCTCGAATTCTGTCGGTGAAGCAAAGCCTTCTTCTGTCATTTGACTCACCTTTTCAAGAACCTCGTCTGTATACGCGGCAAGATCGCTGTCGCTTATATATTCTCCGTCAAGCTCTATTCTCTCGTTAAAAACGGTCAGATACGGCGACGTGTATATACCGACGCTGTAGCCGTTTGCCAGAAGCGCAGAATATATAAATCTGCATACCGAGCCTTTGCCATTTGTGCCTGCAACATGTATACATTTTAATTCCTTTTCGGGATTCCCAAGCCTTTTCATCAGCTCATTCATGCGCTCAAGTCCGAGAATACTGCCAAACCTATGAAACTCGCCTATTTTTTCTATCGCATTTTCTTTTTTTTGTCTATCGGTAATATTTGCTTCTTTCATTTTTTGTCTCTCTTTATATTAAGCTTTTCTAAAGCTCTCCCTCCCCGCCTTTATAAGTAGCAGTAAGCGTCCCCTGTTTACAAAGGGACGCTTAGATTTATTTTCACTATTATTTTACAATTTTTTTGATATGAGTGCAAGACGTGAAGTTACCTTTTCGAGCATATCTTTATATTTTACCATCTTTTCTTTTTCTTCTTCAATCTTAGCCGCCGGCGCCTTGTTCACGAACCCCGGATTTGACAGCATTCCCTGCACTCTCTTCACTTCATTCTCGAGCCTTGCTTTTTCCTTCGTCAGGCGTTCAAACTCAGCCTTGTAATCCACAAGCTCGTCAAGCGGTATGAGAATTTCCGCACCGTCTATAACTGCCGACATTACATCATCCGGTGCTTCATCCCTGCGCTGCGCAAATGTTATGCTCTCGATATTGGCGAGACTCTTAATATAGCTTTCTCCTTTTTTTATGCGTGCAAGCGCTTCACCCTCTGCTACGACTACAGCTCTGAGCTTCTTGCCGGGCGCCGTTTCAGCTTCAGCTCTTATGTTTCTTATGCTTCTGATTGCGTTCATAGCTGTCTCCAGCGTCTTTACATCATCTTCAAAGGTGAGCTTTTCATCATATAGCGGCCAGTCTGCCTTCATCAGAAAATCATGCGGGTTTTCAGCTTTCTTGTCAGCTTCGAGGCGCGGCAGAAAGCTCCAGATTTCTTCCGTGATGAACGGCATAAACGGATGCAGCATCTTGAGCATATCGGTGAGCGTTCTTACGAGCACATATCTTGCCGCTTTTTTATCCTCTTCGTCATCTCCATAGAGTCTGCCTTTAACAAGCTCAATGTACCAGTCGCAGTATTCGTTCCAAATGAGCTCGTATACTCTCTGACCGGCAAGCGCAAGATCGTACTTTTCCAGGGCGTCATTTACATACTTTACCGCGTCATTTACGCGCGCTATCATCCATTTATCCTCGGCGCGGAGCGCGCTGCCGCAAAGCGCCGCTTGACGGCCTGCGCATTCTGCCAAGCTGTCGCTGCACTGCTCCGTCAAGCTTGGTTCTGCCATCGGACGCAAATTACCGTCCTCATCCTTTAAGTTCATTATTACAAACCGCGACGCGTTCCAGAGCTTGTTGGCAAAGTTTCTCGCCGACTCAAGTCTCTCTGTCTTAAATCTCATATCATTGCCCGGCGTGATGCCCGTTGTCAGCATAAATCTCAGCGCATCTGCTCCGTACTCATCTATCACTTCGAGCGGATCGATGCCGTTTCCCAGCGATTTGCTCATCTTGCGGCCTTCCGCATCTCTTACGAGCCCGTGAATATACACATGATGGAACGGTACTTCACCCATTACTTCGAGCCCGGAAAATACCATTCTTATTACCCAGAAAAATATAATATCGTATCCCGTTACAAGCACATCTGTCGGGTAAAAGTACTCTAAATCTTCAGTCTTGTCGGGCCATCCGAGCGTTGAGAAAGGCCAAAGACCGGAGCTGAACCAAGTATCAAGCACGTCCTCTTCCTGCCTGATATTTGTACTGCCGCACTTAACGCACTTTGACGGCGCTTCCGTTTCTACCATAAGCTCACCGCAGTCCTCGCAGTAGTACGCAGGAATTCTATGCCCCCACCAGAGCTGTCTCGAAATGCACCAGTCCTTAATATTTTCGAGCCAATGCAGGTATATTTTCTCAAATCTGTCTGGTACATGTGTAAGCTTACCTGCTTTTGCCGCTTCAATGGCCGGTTTCGCAAGCTCCTCCATAGCTACAAACCACTGATCTGAGAGCATCGGCTCTATGACGCTGTGACAGCGGTAGCATTCTCCCGACGGTATCAGCTTATCCTCCGTCTTTACGAGGAAGCCTGCTTCGTCAAGATCAGCTATCCAAGCTTTTCTGCACTCAAATCTATCCATACCTTCATACTTGCCTGCAAGGCTGTTCATAGTCGCATCATTATTTATGCAGGAAAGCCTTTCGAGTCCGTGTCTCTCGCCTACCTCAAAGTCATTCATATCATGCGCCGGCGTAATTTTAACCGCGCCCGTTCCCTTTTCGGGATCCGGATAACTGTCCGCTATAATCGGAATTTCACGGTTTATGAGCGGAACAATTACCTTTGTGCCGATGAGTTCTTTATATCTTTCGTCGTTCGGATTTACGGCTATTGCGACATCGCCGAACATCGTCTCCGGTCTCGACGTCGCAACAACGATGCCTTCGCTTCCGTCCGCACCCGGATATCTGAAATACCAGTACTTGCCATTTTTCTCCTCGTGCTCAACCTCCGCGTCCGAAAGCGATGTACCGCATGTCGGACACCAATTTATAAGCCTGTTTCCTTTATATATAAAACCTTTATCGTAGAGCTTTTTGAAGAAAGCGTTTACCGCCTTGCTGCAGCCCTCATCCATCGTAAAACGCTCTCTGCTCCAGTCGCATGAATCGCCGAGCTTGCGGCACTGCTCCGTAATTTTGCCTCCGTACACACGCTTCCATTCCCAAACATGCTTTAAGAATTCTTCTCGTCCGAGTTCTTCTTTGGAAATACCTTCCGCGCGCAGTTTCTCCACTACCTTTACTTCTGTTGCAATGCTGGCGTGATCTGACCCCGGAAGCCAAAGCGCGGAATATCCTGACATCCTCTTCCATCTCGTAAGCACATCCTGAAGCGTTTGGTCGAGAGCGTGTCCCATATGAAGCTGCCCTGTAATATTTGGCGGCGGCATCATAATCGTGAACGGCTTTTTCTTTGGATCAACCTCTGCACGGAATGCGCCGTTTTTCTCCCAATCCGCATATATTCTGTCTTCAAAAGCCTTAGGATCATATGTCTTAGCCATATCTTTGGCAGCAGCGCCATATGCTGCCGTATTTTGCTCCGCTCTGCTTGCCGCAGCGGCGTTTTCCATTTTTTTTGTCTTTTCGTTTTCCACTTTACTCTTTCTCCTTTACTGCTGCAAATGCTCTTTTCCCTGCATTTACCGATTTATAAAACATTTTTATTTCGATTTTACGCTTAGCTTTGCTTAGCACTTAGCTATTTCCCAATGCTTCCTATTTCTGCCATTTGCAGCTTTTTTGCAAATAAAAAACCGTCCTTTGATAATTAAAGGACGGAATATTTCCGCGGTACCACCTTTATTCCGCAAACCTGACTGCGCACGCTCCTCCGGCAGACTGTGATGCTTCTGCATCATGCCTCTTCAATTCTCGCGCTTCAGATTCTGCAGCACTCATTTGAAAATAAAACTCGGAAGCAACCTTCAAAAAGTGGTTTCTCCGGACAGCCTTTCAGCCGCGAGCCGTCCTCTCTGTTGAGCCTGCTTTTTTACTCCTCTTCGTCATCGTTTTTATAAGATTTAATTTTAAAAATCACTTATGCTTTAGTTTACAACATCTGCGGATAAATGTCAAATTCATAAAAGAAAATTTCCTTTGCTTTTTTCAAGCGCGCGACCAATAATTAAAAATCTCAACTAAGCGCATTTTTAGGACACACCTTTACACAATTATAACATAAAATACACTCGGTACCGTTTTTCCGCTTTCGTGTTTCCCTATTCACTTCAACATCCATAGGGCAAACTTCAAGGCATTTTCCACAGTTTACGCACATCTTCTCATCACAGTGCACGCGCAGCACCGAAAAATAACTTAACGGTTTAAGAAATACAGTTACCGGACAAATGTATTTGCAAAACGCTCTATTATCTTTGAGCCGCACGGCAAGCCATATTCCAACTGCGTAATACAGAAAATTTCCGGTAATAAAAAGCCAAAACATAATTTTTTCAATATCTATTGTCTGTGCGATAAACAGCCCGCATACGAGTGCAAACGCCATAATAAATGTAAAATAGCGAATAAATCCCCAGTTTTTTCTCTGCGCTTGCGGCTTTTTATAAGGCAGAAAATCAAGCACCATCGCTGTCCAGCAGGCATAGCCGCAAAACCCTCTTCCAAAAATAAGCGGTCCGAATATCTTAGCTGCGGCATAGTGAATAAATGCGGCCTCAAATGTACCGAGAAATAAATAGTACCAAAACCCTTCAATCTGCATATTCTCGCGGCAAATAAGGCCGAGATAGATAAGCATATATGATCCGACCGCGAGCTGCACAAGCCTTCTTGCACTTTTGTTTCCATACGCAAAAAGTGTAAGTCCTGAAGCCAAGCACGCTCCTATATATGTAAAATTGAAAAGATAAAACAAATTACCCTTAGCAAGCCACAAAAATACGGCTAATGTTTCAAATACTGCAAATAAAATCAGTGCCGGTAAATATTTTTTCATTTAATAATCATCTCAGCTTCCAGTAAATATAATTCTTTTGGGTTATTTATTTATTTATTTAGGTATGCGCGAAGCGCCAATAGCGAATCACTGCAGTCTCTAACTCCTAAATCGTACATTTCCTGGAGCTTTTCGGCATCCTTTTCAACACGCTTTATATTTACCGTCCTTGACGGTCTTATGACAAATATTTCACCGCGCTCTTCCATTTCCGAGATTTTATCGAGCGCCTCATTGTACCTCGCATATCTGCTGTTTATAGCCTCAGCAAATTTAGGGTACCCGGCGTATTTTATCCGGGCAGGCGTGCCGCTGTGCTTTTTCTTTCTGTAATCAAGTGGCCTTGTGAGCACGACTATAATTTTGTCATATCCGAGCTCTCTGCATTTTTCCACGGGAATACTGTCGGAAATACCGCCGTCGAGATATTTCTTCCCTTCAATTTCTATTATTTCCGAGAGAAAAGGCATAGCGGAAGTCGCGCGGAATACTTCGAGCTGTCTAATCGTGTTCTCAATTTTTATATACTCTGCCTCTCCTGTTTCCACATTTGTAACAACGGCATAAAAATCAACTCCTGACTTTTGGAAGGCCTCGTCATCAAACGGATCGAGCGCAAGCGGCACCTCGTAATACGCAAAATCACAGTTTATGATATTTCCCGTGGTCAGAAATGAATGAAAGCCCATATAGCGCTTGTCAGCACAGTATTTTTTATTGTAACGAATGACCCTGCCGTGCTGACCTGAGGCGTAGTTCACGCCGAACAGTGCCCCCGCTGAAACGCCGACAATGCCATCAACCTTTATCTCATTATCCAAAAACACATCTATAACTCCGGCGGTGTACATTCCACGCATAGCACCGCCCTCAAGGACAAGACCTACTCTCATTTTACTCTTCCTCTATAATATAAATTTCCATACCACCGCGGCCTGTATCGCGTCCGCCATAACCAATACCTTTTGCAATGATACTGCCCTCAGGCCGCGGTGCGCACTCTGCTCCCATACCTATAAGCATACCAAGACCGCTCGGCGTCACAAGCTCTGTGCTGACAGGCTCTGTCTTAAAAACATAATCGCAGCTGTCCATCATTGCCTTTACCGCAGGTACGGGTACAGGAATGATACCGTGGCTGCATTCGATAGTGCCGCATCCATCACACACCTCGGAACAGACTATCTTATCAACACCCATACTATCAAGCATCGCCGCTGCTTTGGCGATATTGATTATCGCTTCGGCCCTGCCGACTTCGTGAAAATGCACAGTTTCGAGGGTGGCCTTATGTACCCTTGCTTCGGCGCGCGCAATCGTTTCGTAAATCTTCTGCGCTGTCTGTTTTGCACTTTCGGTCATCGGCGCGCGCCCAAGCACCTCTTTTATCGCCGCATACGAAACGCCGTGAGAATGCAAATGATGCAAATGACCCTTTTCATCACCATGAGCGTGATGAGCTCCAGCATTGCAGCAATGCTCACTCTCACCTGATTCGTGATGATCACCCTGTTCATACTCTCCATGCTCTATTACTCTGTGGATAAGCTGCGACATATCCTCTTCAAATCCCGCTTCTGTCTCCGCGCCGAGTGCGCGCAGGCCCGATATTATCATATCTGCACATACACCATTTTTACAGTCCAAATAAAGTGTTTTCATTTTCCTCTCCCCTTGCATCTATATTAAAAATTTCTATTTATAGCTGCTTTCTCAAATTCATTTCCAATGATATTCCGCGCGTTATAAATTTTCCTCTATAAAGCATAATATATTTACCGGTAAAACTATTTGATTTATTATATCATATACACCTGTTTTTTTCAATATTTACGGCCACTTAACGTCTGCTGCCCCTGTACAGATACTTTATATCTACTATGTTAAATATCGCTTTTCATATGCACTTTATGCTTTTATCGTCATTTTCTTCATACTAAAAAATCCTCCGATTCTCCGGAGGATTTTTGTAACTTTTACATGATTATTTCTAATAATTCGCTTCGCTTATCTCAAAATAGCTCTGCGGATGCAGGCATACAGGGCACATTTGAGGCGCTTTTGTTCCCACCACTATATGTCCGCAGTTTCTGCATTCCCAAACCTTGACTTCGCTCTTCTCAAATACCTTTGATGTCTCTATATTGCTGATAAGCGCGCGGTAACGCTCCTCATGATGCTTTTCGATTGCGCCTACCGCTCTGAATTTTGCCGCAAGCTCAGGAAATCCCTCTTCTTCTGCAGTCTTTGCAAACCTATCGTACATATCCGTCCACTCATAATTTTCTCCATCTGCGGCAGCCTCAAGATTATCTTTGGTATTTCCAATTCCCTCGAGCTCTTTAAACCACATTTTTGCGTGCTCTTTTTCATTCTCAGCTGTCTTCAGAAAGATTGCTGACATCTGTTCATATCCCTCTTTCTTGGCCACAGAAGCAAAATATGTATACTTATTTCTCGCCTCCGATTCACCCGCAAAAGCTTCCATTAGATTTTTTTCCGTTTTCGTTCCTGCATATTTGTTCATATTATTTACCTCTTTTCTGTGTAAACTATAATATTCGATTATATCGCAATAGATATCTGAATATTACAAACATATTCTACCCCTTTAAAAATTAAAATGCAATATTTATCATCTCCGCATATCTAATGTTAAATAAAAAATCCTCCGGCTGTACGGAGGATTTTTTATTTATTTGAACAGTTCTTTTACCGTTTCGGCAAAGCCTTTTTTCTTTTGGTAGCATTCAGCGCCGAGAGCTTTGTTCATCTCTTCGATTGCTTTCTTCTGCTTGCCTGAAAGCTTTGTCGGGATTTCGAGTTTAACCTTTACATAAAGGTCTCCCGGTCTTCCCGTACGCACATTGGCAATGCCTTTTCCTTTTAATCTGAATGTAGTATCAGGCTGTGTTCCCGCAGGGATTTTATATGTTACCTTTTCGCTAAGCGTAGGTACAGTTATATCATCACCGAGCGACGCCTGGGCAAATGTAATAGGAATGTCGAGGTACAGATCGTTACCGCGGCGATTAAAAAGCTTGTGCGGCTTTACCGATATTACGATGTAAAGATCTCCCGCAGGTCCGCCGTTTGTGCCCGGCTCGCCCTGTCCTTTTATCGAGACAACCGAATCATTGTCAACTCCCGCCGGAATATCGACCGATATGGTTACATCTTTTCTAACCCTGCCTGTACCGCCACAGGTTTCGCAAGGCGTCTCTATGATTTCACCCATGCCGCCGCAATGCTGGCACGTAGAAACGCTCTGAAACTGGCCGAGAGGTGTTCTCTGCGTAGTATATACCTGACCGCTTCCATTGCAGTGAGGACAGGTTTTCTTTGATGTTCCCGGAGCCGCACCGCTGCCGTGGCAGGTACTGCACTCTACATATTTATTGAGCTTTATCTGTTTTTTAACTCCAAACGCGGCTTCTTCAAATGTAACAGTCACAGCTTTCTGAACATCACGCCCTTTCATCGGGCCGTTTCTTCTTCTCGTGTTCTGTCCGTAGCCGCCGCCGAACATACCTCCGAACATATCAAAGATATCCTCGAAACCGCCAGTTCCGCTGAAGCCACCGCCAAAGCCTCCGAATCCTGCTCCGCCGCCAAATCCGGCATTCGGGTCTACACCCGCATGCCCGAATCTGTCGTACTTATTTTTCTTATCCGGATCGGAAAGAATACTGTATGCCTCGTTTACTTCTTTAAATTTTTCTTCCGCGTCTTTATCTCCCGGGTTCCTGTCAGGATGATACTTCATAGCCATCTTGCGGAAAGCTTTTTTTATTTCATCCTCACTCGCTCCTTTTTGGAGCCCCAGGACTTCATAGTAATCCCTTTTTTCTGCCATTGGATTTCTTATTTTCCTTTTTATTTATTTTCTTCGTCGTCAACTACTTCAAAGTCAGCGTCTACAACATTGTCATTCGGCGCACTCTGCGCTTCGCCGCTTGCTGCGCCTGCCGCACCCATATTGTTTGGATCGAATCCGCCAGCTGCACCGTTTGCCTGTGCCTGCTGATAGAGCTTTGTAGAAATAGTGTGGAACTGTTCTGTAAGTTTTTCAGTTTTGTCTTTGATATCCTCGATATCTGTACCTTCAAGCGCCTTTGAAAGTTCGTCCTTAGCTGTGTTTATCGCCGTTTTCTCATCCTCTGTAAGGCTTGCGTCAATCTCCTTAAGCGACTTCTCCGTCTCATATACAAGAGTTTCTGCTCTGTTTCTGATTTCGACTTCTTCCTTTCTCTTCTTATCTTCTTCGGCGTACTGCTCTGCTTCTTTTACCTTGGCTTTTATTTCGTCCTCCGAAAGCTTAGTTGAAGATGTTATCGTTATGTTCTGGCTCTTGCCGGTTCCGAGGTCTTTTGCCGATACATTTACAATACCGTTAGCGTCGATATCAAATGTAACTTCAATCTGCGGAACTCCGCGCGGAGCTGCAGGAATACCTGTAAGCTGGAAGCGTCCGAGCGTAATATTGCCCGCTGCCATTTCTCTCTCGCCCTGCATTACATGAATGTCTACGGCAGTCTGATTGTCCGCAGCCGTCGAGAAGATCTGGCTCTTTTTTGTCGGAATTGTCGTATTTCTTTCAATCAGCTTTGTCGCTACGCCGCCAAGTGTTTCAATCGAAAGCGACAGCGGTGTTACATCGAGAAGCAGCACATCATTGACTTCGCCTGTAAGCACACCTGCTTGGATTGCCGCACCGATCGCCACGCATTCATCAGGATTGATACCTTTGAACGGCTCTTTACCTGTTATATTCTTTACAGCTTCCTGGACAGCCGGAATTCTTGTTGAACCGCCGACGAGAATAACCTTGGCGATGTCCGAGTTTGAAACGCCTGCATCTGCCATCGCTTTCTTCATCGGCTCTATTGTTCTCTTTACAAGGTCTGCTGTCAGCTGATCGAACTTAGCTCTTGTAATGTCCATATTAAGGTGAAGCGGTCCATCCTGATTTACAGTGATGAACGGCAGATTTACATTTGTCGTCTGTGCCGACGAAAGCTCTTTCTTTGCTTTTTCTGCGGCTTCCTTAAGTCTCTGCATTGCCATCTTATCGTTTCTAAGATCTACGCCGTTTTCCTTGGCAAACGAGTCTGCCATAAAGTTCATCAATGCTTCGTCAAAGTCATCTCCGCCGAGCTTCGTGTCACCGTTGGTCGCCAGAACTTCAAACACTCCATCTCCGAGTTCGAGGATTGATACATCGAATGTACCGCCGCCCAGGTCGTATACGAGGATCTTATGCGAAGCTTCGTCCTTATCGAGTCCGTACGCGAGCGATGCCGCAGTCGGCTCGTTGATAATTCTCTTTACATCGAGGCCCGCGATCTTGCCTGCATCCTTTGTCGCCTGCTTCTGCGCATCCGAGAAGTATGCAGGTACCGTAATTACAGCCTCTGTTACCTTCTGTCCGAGATAGCTTTCAGCATCAGCCTTGAGCTTTGCAAGTATCATCGCTGATATATCCTGCGGTGTATACTTCTTGCCGTCGATTTCAACTGTGTGGTCTGTTCCCATATATCTCTTGATCGACGCAATAGTTCTTTCAGGATTTGTTATTGCCTGCCTCTTTGCTGTTTCACCGACAAGTCTTTCGCCTGCCTTTGTAAATCCGACTACCGACGGAGTCGTTCTGTTGCCCTCCGCATTTGCAATTACTACAGGCTCTCCGCCTTCAAGTACTGCTACGCAGCTGTTAGTTGTTCCTAAGTCTATACCAATTACCTTTCCCATAATCCATCTTCCTTTCTGTTTCTATCTTAATTTAAAATTTAACTTTATTATTAAAAACAATTTCTTGTTTTTATCTGTTTTAACTGGCGCATTATGATTTTTACGCCTTGCTCTTTATAACATTCAAATTTGCATTTTCACGCTTCTAATTTGCAACTTTAACCATACTCGGTCTTATTACTTTGCCGTTTAAGATGTATCCTTTCTGCAGCACTTCCGTAACCTTGCCGCTTTCATATTCACTGCTTTCCTCAGCCATTACGGCATTATGGAAATTAGGATCGAAATCTTCGCCAAGAGCCTTTATTTCCTCAACTCCCGCCTTTGTCATCACACCGATAAGCTGGTTAAATATCATTTCCATACCTTTGACAAAGCTCTCGTTTTTATCGACAGATGCGAGCGCTCTTTCAAAATTGTCCGCTACTGCAAGAAGTTCGCTTACTATTTTTTCGTTTGCAAACGAGTAAATATCGCTTCTCTCCTTTTCGCTTCTGCGCTTGTAATTCTGGAAGTCAGCCATCAGGCGCATGTACCTTTCGGATTCGCATTCCTGCTCTTCCGGTGCCGGTTCATCAATTTCAGCATCGCTTTCCGCTTCCTCATTTTCGACATTTTCTGCTTTTTCGCTGCCGCTCTTATCATTGCTTTCCGCGCCGCAGTTAGTATTTGTCTCTTCGTTATTGTCCGCACCGCAGCTGCATTCTTCTTTGTCACTGCCGCTGCATTCATTTTCCGTTTCTTCTTTTATTTCTTCGTTCGCAATATCCTTTTTAATTTCCTTATCCATTTTTTAATTTTCTCCTCCTACTCCTTTCCTTCAGGCAGCTTGAATGTACTGTTCAGTTTTTCTGTAACAAATTCGACTACTGATGTTATTTCATCGTATTTCATTCTCGTAGGTCCGATTACCCCTATTTTACCCACAAGCTTGCCGTCTATGTGATATGTCGCAGTAATAAGACTGCAATCCGGTAAAATTTCTTCCGAATTTTCATCTCCGATAGTTATTATCACACCATCGTCTCTGTTTACGAGCGTCCGTGTGAGGTCATCTTTCTTGCTCAGCATTTCCAGGAACATCTTCGCTTTGTCTATATCATTAAACTCAGGAATTGAAAATATATTCGTCTGACCGGCCATATAGAGGTCGACATTCAGCATATTTTCAAGCGTTTTCATAAAATTAGGCATTATATTTTCCGCAAGCCTGCTCATCGCTTCGATATCGGTTTCAAAATTCTTGATAATATCACTTGTGAGTACCTGGCTTATGGTCTTGCCCCTGTAATTGTATGTGAGCGTTTTAGATAAAATCGCAAGATTTTCTTCTGAATACGGTACGCTTATGCGGAGTGCCGTGTTGGACACTTTACCGCTTTCAGCAACTATCATAAGCACAACTGTGCGTTCATCGACCGGCAGGATGTTGATATATTTGAGAACATCCTCGTCTTGCTGAGGAGTAAGCGCAAACGATGTGAGATTTGTTATCTCAGAAAGCAGTCCCGCCGCCTTTTCAATTGTTTGCTCAAGCTCGTTAAAATCACTTGTCAGCTTGCTCGCTATGATTTGTTTTTCTTTTTCCGGCAACTCGTATTTTTGCATCAGGTGGTTTACATAGAGCCTGTAACCTTTGTCGGACGGTATACGTCCCGCAGATGTATGCGGGTGTGTCAAAAAACCCATTTCTTCGAGGTCCGCCATCTCGTTTCTGATAGTCGCCGGGCTTATGCCCATATCGAACTTCTTGGAAAGTGTCCTGGACCCAATCGGCTCGCCGGTTATTATGAAATCGTGTATTATCGCTTGCAGTATGCGTAATTTTCTCTCATTTAAATCCATTTCTTCGTCTCCTTGTTAGCACTCGTTATCCGTGAGTGCTAACTACTATTTAAATGTAACACTGTTAACGAATATTGTCAACAGTGTTTTAAAAGTTTTTTTATTTTTTTTGTATTTTTATTATACCCTATTTGTATAACTTTAAAACAGCTTAAGCATCAATTCTCCCATTTAAGCGCCCTGCCTACAGCCTTTTGCCAGCCGGCTATGAGCTCTGCACGCTTTTTTTCATCCATTTTAGAATTATATACTTTATCGACCTGCCAATTGTCTTTTATATCTTCAATGCTGCTGAAATAACCTACTGCAAGTCCGGCAAGGTACGCCGCACCGAGCGATGTCGTTTCGATTGAAACAGGACGTCTTACTTCCTTATTTATAATGTCAGACTGGAACTGCATAAGAAAGTTGTTTGCAGCCGCTCCGCCATCTACCTTGAGAGAGGTGATCTTTATGCCCGCGGCCTGCTCCATCGCACCTATGAGGTCTGCTGTCTGGTACGCTATTGACTCGAGTGTAGCCCTGACTATATGATATCTATTGCTGCCGCGCGTAAGGCCAAGAATCGTGCCGCGCGCATACGGATCCCAGTGCGGAGCACCGAGGCCGACAAATGCGGGAACAACATAAACGCCGCCCGAGTCTTTTACAGTATTGGCAAACTCTTCAGACTGTGGAGCGCTATCGATGATTCTAAGCTCGTCCCTCAGCCACTGAATTGATGCCCCGGCTACAAAAACTGAGCCTTCGAGCGCGTAGTAAATTTTATCATCGATTCCCCATGCTATCGTTGTCAGCAGTCCGTTTTCTGAAAACACCGGTTTTTCTCCCGTATTCATCAGAAGAAAACAGCCTGTTCCATATGTATTTTTTGCGCTTCCGGATTCAAAACACGCCTGCCCAAACAGCGCTGACTGCTGATCACCGGCCGCACCTGCAATTTTTATCGGCCCTCCGAGTATGTGGGCTTCGCTTTCGCCGTATATTTCGCTCGAGGGTCTTGGTTCAGGCAGCATGCATTTGGGTATGTCGAGAATTTGGAGAATTTCGTCATCCCATTTTGCTTCATTTATATTAAAAAGCATCGTGCGCGACGCATTGCTGTAATCCGTGATATGAACGCGTCCGCCCGTCAGTTTCCATATGAGCCAGGTTTCTATCGTACCGAATAGCAGCTCACCGTTTTCCGCGCGCTTTCTCGCATCGGGCACATTGTCAAGTATCCATTTTAGTTTAGTACCGGAGAAATAAGCATCTATGAGAAGCCCTGTCTTTTCACGGATTTTTTCCGTGAGGCCGCGCGATACAAGCTCATCGCAGTATTCCGCCGTGCGCCTGCACTGCCAAACAATGGCGTTATATACCGGTTCTCCTGTTTTCTTATCCCAGACTACTGTTGTTTCGCGCTGATTTGTAATGCCGAGTGCGTCTATATCCTCATATATAGCATTTATTTTCACCATTGCTTCGTTTGCAACTCCGATCTGCGTAGCCCATATCTCTGTGGCATCGTGTTCAACCCAGCCGTTCTGCGGATAAATCTGTGTAATTTCTTTCTGCGCCGATGAGACCACGTTTCCTTTTTTATCGTAAATTATACAGCGCGAACTGGTCGTGCCCTGATCAAATGCCATAATGTATTTGCTCATTTTATGCCTCCGTTTTGCCTTGTAATCATAATTACACTACTATACTAAAATTCTAACATATACAAGCGCACAGTGCAACTTGCGGCAGTTTTTGGCTGCAAAAAGAGCTTTTAAGCTGCACGAGTATCGCCTGCTCAGGCACTTTGCCGATATGATATTTTTCCACGCAGCCTGCGGACAATACAGGATTTAAGCAGACAGAACATAAATAAAAAGCCGAGGATACCCGTGCAAGGATAAACGCAGCTTATGAGCTTTTCGAAGGAAACTCCGCTTGCAAGGTACGCCGGAACTATGAAAGCAAGCCCGACAGCAAATGCTTTCGGTGTACCGTCTGCGGCAAAGCGGCTGCAAACTGTCCACATCATAGGCGCCGCCGTCGAGAAGATCTCAATTAAGAGCACCGCCGAAAAGGCCAAGCCGAGCAGCGGCGAAATCAGCCGCGCAAGGTAAAGCGTTGGAATTGAAAGCTTGACAGCAATTTCGGCTTTTGTCATAATAGCAAGATTCATCATAAAAGCCGCTGTCATCAGCATTACGCCTCCTAAGATACCTCCCGCCTTTGCAGAAGAGATGCTTACAGCTGATGATCCGAGTGCACGAAAAAAAGCAACTGCGGAAACAGTATTGTAAGACGCATAGAGCATTGCTGAAAAAAGCCATTTTAAACTATAAATTCCTTCACCTGAAGTTAATGTCTCTGTATCGATGCTTTTTTCCATAACGTCAAATTGCAAAAGTATTTCCGTAAAGCTGCCAGCTCCGCTGTTTGCTATTGTTAATATGCCAACGGTAATCATAAATATTATGATTACCGGAGCCAGAAATCCGATTGCGTTTACTATTTTGTAAAAACCAAGCATATATGACAAAAACAGTATAAAGGCCATTGCCGTACAGCCGACTTGATAATCAAATCCGTAATATTCCCTTGCCGCGGCTCCCGCGCCCGCTATCATAATGACTACCGTACAGAAAAGTATAATCGGCATCAAAAGCTCAAACACTTTACCAAGTGCACTGCCGCAGTAATATTCATACACTCCGCCAATATTATCAACCTTATTTTCAGGCTTATTTAAAGTTCTTTTTTTATGTCGGCTGTTTTGCAGCTTTGATATCTCACCATTTCCGTACCTAAATCCGTCTGCGAGCAGCGTCGACCCCATCGCCGCAAACAGAACCGTGCAGACAAGCATTCCCGCAATACCTTTTATACCATACACAGTAAAAAACTGTACAATTTCCTGCCCTGTCGCAAATCCCGAGCCTATCACATAAGCGACATACGCACCCGCTATACGCAGAGTATCTTTCCACATTTCTGCACCCGCTCCCTGAAAAAATCTTTATAACGCGCAGTACTTAAACCGGTATTCTTATACTATCGTCTGCAATTACCGCATCCAAATAAAGTGTTTTGACCGCAGTCTAAATAAAAGCGCGCATACCCTGCTTAATTTGTATGCGCACAGCTGTTTGTCCTATTCTCCCTTCATCGTCTGCCGCATTTATTCTGCAATTCAGCATCATTTAGCTTATAATTTGATATTTTTACTTACCAAAGTTTTATTCCGCCATTTGTATTTTTCTTCCAAGCATATCTAAAGTTATTAAAATGATCATATATGCTGAAAGCAGTACTATTATAAGCACAGTCCGCACAGGAAAAACTTTTTTTGCATATATTGATATAAGCCTGCATAAAGCAGGCTCGCAATTTAATTTGAAAGAGGTATGTCTATGGCACTTACTACAAGAGAGCTTTTCGCGCGGCTCATAAAATGCGAAGCCGGCGGCGAAGGCGATGACGGAATGCGTGCTGTCGCTACTGTAATTATGAACAGAGCTACGATTACATACGGCGAATTTGCACGAGTAAGCCGCGGCGGAGATGTACGTAATATCATAGAGCAGCCTGGTCAATTCGTATGCATGCAGACATATGTCAACGGCGCATATAATTCGCAAAACGTATACAATATGGTTCCCGATGATATTCATTATGAAATTGTCGACTGGGCTATGGCGGGCGGCAGACTCCCCGGAGTTGACCATTCACTGTTTTTCTTCAATCCTTACAGCAATACCTGTCCTCCTTACTTTCCGACAAATGTCGGCGTCATCCACAACAGAGTCGGCGACCACTGCTTTTATGTGCCTACTTCCTACTACGCAGACACATAGGTATTCCCGTATAAAATATAAAGAAACGAGGTATTTTCAATGTCATTATGCTGTAATACACCATACCTTACACGCATAGAAAAAATCAAAGAAAACCGAAGCAGCGCGGGTACGCAAAACCAAAGCGCAAAGGCGAGCTATGTTAAAGCTCAGAACCAGGGTGCAGTACCAAGCCCGAACGCTTCATTGAAGAGTACAATGCCGGCAGGCTCTGCTGACACTTTACAAAATTCTGTTCCCAATGTAGCGCAGCCAACTCCAACGCCGTCACAGCCAGGTGAGTTCGTTATGAACGGCATATGCCCGATGCTTCCGAGAGATGAAATGACAAACCTTGTCACCCCAATATACAACCCTACCGGCAGCGGAGAAGAACACAGTGAAAACAACCAGACAGGAACAACCGTTACCCCGGTAAATGTTTTCTTCCCGGATGCGCCGCTGTTTGAAGTGCCGGAAAATCCGCTCCTTCCTCCGGGCTATCAGGAAACTCTTGATTACACTTCACTTCAGTACATTAACGGCTTCTATCGCACACAGATCGGCCGCTATGTAAGAGTCGACTATCAAACTACTTCAAACAATATGGAAAGCTTAAGCGGTTACTTAGTCGGGGTAGGTATAAACTACATTCTGCTCCAAGACTCAATTACATCAAACATTATGGCCCTCGACTCATATTCAATAAAATTGTTCTATGTATATTACAACTACGAAGGTCATCCGCAAAACATCCGCCTTGAATGATAAAAATAGAAAAAGATACTTTCACTTCACAGAAAATATTAGAAAGTATCTTTTTATAAATAAAATATGATTTTAAGATACTTTTCTTTGCGCCTATTCCCTTATTTAGAGTATTAGGCTCGTGAAAAGTATCTTTTTTCATTTGTATATTAAATCAAAGATAATTTTTGTAAGTCAAACTCCAAAAATACTATCCTATTTTATCTCTTCCCCGCACGCTGCGAAGTCACCCTGAACAGATAACGACTCAGCGCCTTGGCGTTAAACGGTATCAGCGGATAGATATACGAAGTGCCCGCAAGCGTCTTTGTAAACGCCATCATGAGAAGCACGACAGCAAGCGCTGCCAACGCACCCCAATACCCGAATGTCCCCGCTCCTATCAGCATCAGCACGCGCGAAAACTTGATAGCATAGCCAAGCTCTATGCTCGGCTGTGTAAAGCTTGCAAGCGCCACCACCGCCATAACGAGTATGCTCTGCGGTATAAACCAACCCGACTCTACAGAGAATTCTCCCAATATCAAAGCTCCTATCACAGACAGCGACATACCGAGCGACTCCGGTGTATTGAGCGACGCCAGCTTCAGCCCGTCGACCGCGATTTCCAGTATTATAAACTGCCAGAACAGCGGTATTGCAAAATCCGTATCCGGTATGAAAAACCGTATGCCCTCATAAACAGGTATATACCCTTCAGCCATCAAAAGATAGAGCGGCGTAGCAAACAATGTGACGATAATATTCAGCATCCTCAGAAGCCTGAAATAATTACCCGTCAGTACCGGAAAATAATAGTCGTCCACATCCTGCGTAAAGTCGAATATACAGGACGGAATAATTATCACGGTCGGAGTATTATCTACTATAATCGCAATTTTGCCCTCGGCAACATGCGCCGCTACAAGATCGGGGCGCTGCGTATAGCGAACTTTCGGAAAAGGGTTAAGCATCGAAGGATGCTTTTTTTCTTTGTGCCCGTCCATTTTCATAAGCGCTTCGACGAGTGTCTGCTCCGTCATCGTCAAATTATCTATCTCTATGCTGTCGAGCTTGTCACCAAGCCTCTTTACAATCGCCTCGTCCGCAACGCCTTTCATATAAACAATACATGTATCCGTTTTGCTTTCTTTTCCGAGCGTATGATTTTCAAACACAAGGCGTGAATCGCGTATTCTCCTGCGTACGAGCGCGATATTTGTCATAAATCCTTCAGTAAAACCGTCCTTTGCACCGCGCAGGCTCTTTTCCTTTGACGGTTCTTCAACTCCGCGCGATGGATAATCACGCGCATCTATTATGATTACTTTGTCAAGGCCGCGCACCACAATCGGCACAAGTCCCGAATAAAGCTGCTTCAAAACTTTATTTACATCGCCCTCTGCCAGAGAATCCAAAAAAGGCAGCGAATACTTGAGAAAATCCTCCGCCGTCTCCACCCGTTCCATATCTTTTTCCTTTACCTTGAGCAAAAAAGACAGGACAAACTGCATATTATTTGCCTTCGTCAAGCCGTCAACAAAGAAAATTGACGCATCGCGCCCGCCCACAGATATCTTCCTCTCGAGCACATCAAAGCTCTGCCCCACGAGCAAGGCCTTTCTCATTTCATCTATATAAAAATCGTATTTATCATTCTTAGACCCTTTATTTTCGTTTTTTGTTTTTTCCTCCATTATGTTTTCCCCCTGCGCAAAATTTTCGATGCAGCATTAAACATTTCGCCGCACAATGCCTGTTTTTGATAGTTTCGCCAATACCTGAAAAAACATACTAATGTCAGATGCGCTGTAAATATGTAAATTCTGCATAAAATAAAAATCCGCGGAAGTGCAAAAGCACTTCCGCGGATCTATGAACTTTTTTACTTTTATCATACAATCTGAAATACCTGCAAACTGTCAAAATATCAAGCTGCAAGCCGCAAATATCAAAACTGCCAATAAAGAGCGCAGCGATACTTCCTTTAGCTGCATTATTAACTATTTCAGCTTTGCCACCATCTGGCCTGATTTAACCTGCTCGCCTTCCTTAACGAATATCTTATCGACAGTACCCTTAATAGGCGCGAGGATATTTGTTTCCATCTTCATCGCTTCGATGACTGCTATAGGCTGCTTTTCTGCTACTGCTTCTCCCTCTTTTACGAGTATCTTGAGAATGCTTCCCGGAATGTTAGCTCCTATTTCAGTTGGCTCGTCAGGATTTGCGAATTCTACATTCGGTCCCGAGAAGTTTAAGTTATCGGCGCTGTTATCCTTAACCTTTACGCTTCTTCTGTTGCCGTTTACTTCAAATACCACTTCTCTCATACCTTCGCTGTCGAGGTTTCTCACTTCAACGAGCTTGATTACAAGCACGATACCCTCTTCAAGTTTAACTTCACAAGTCTCGCCTTCTTTGAGTCCGTGGAAATATATGTCCGAACCCATATATCTGAAGCTGCCGTCATTCTTGAGCACCTTGAGATAATCCTCATATACTTTTGGATAGAGAGAATATGACAGAGCTTCGCGCATATTGCCGTCAAGATCGTATTTTTCCTTGAGCATAGCACTTATAGCCTTGAAGTCCTCCGCAGGAAGGAGTTCTCCCGGTCTGCAGGTGATAGGCTTTT
Source organism: uncultured Clostridia bacterium (assembly GCA_944383465.1). Lineage (GTDB taxonomy): Bacteria > Bacillota > Clostridia > Peptostreptococcales > Anaerovoracaceae > QAKD01. Next base: position 3,011 of record CALWPQ010000025.1, on the reverse strand, counting down.
TATCCTTAAGCACAAGCTTTTGCAGGTCTTTCGGGAATCCGCCCTGCGGCTGGCCCATCATACCCTCGAAGAACGATACTATCGAATCAGGGAAGTCAATGTCCTTACCCTTCTCATAGATGTTCTCAGGCGTAAGATCATTCTGCACCATAAAGATTGCCATATCTCCGACCGCCTTCGACGACGGCGTTACCTTTACGATATCTCCAAGCATCAGGTTGACCTGACGGTACATTTCCTTTACATCTTCAAATCTGTGTCCGAGTCCGAAGCTTTCTACCTGAGGCTTGAGGTTTGAATACTGTCCTCCCGGAATTTCGTACTTGTAGATTTCCGCAGATGACGCCAGAAGATCTGATTCAAATCCTTTATATACAGGTCTCACTGCTTCCCAGTAATCGGAAATCTTCTGAATGCCGTCAAGAGCAATACCAGTATCTCTTTCTGTATGTTCAAGTGCAGCAACTACCGAGTTGAGCGCCGGCTGTGAAGTGAGTCCGGACATCGAGTTGAACGCAGTATCCGCTATATCAACGCCCGCCTGAGCTGCCATAAGCACGGTAGCCACGCCGTTTCCTGTAGTATCGTGTGTATGAAGGTGGATAGGAATGCCGATTTCCTGCTTGAGAGTCTCAACGAGTTTCTTTGCCGCCATCGGCTTTAAGAGTCCTGACATATCCTTGATACCGAGGATGTGTGTACCTCTTCTCTCGAGTTCCTTAGCCATATCTACATAATATTTAAGATTATACTTTTCTCTTGACTCATCGAGAATATCGCCAGTGTAACAGATGCAGGCTTCAGCCAGTTTGCCCTGATTGAGCACCTCGTCGAGCGCTACTTCCATACCCTCTATCCAGTTGAGCGAGTCGAATATTCTGAATACGTCGATGCCGCTCTTGGCCGATTCCTTAACGAACTCTCTTATGACATTATCAGGATAGTTCTTATATCCGACAGCATTCGCACCTCTTATAAGCATCTGGAAGAGAATATTAGGCATCTTCTTTCTGAGCGTGTCGAGCCTTTCCCACGGTGATTCTTTTAAGAATCTATACGCTGTGTCAAACGTAGCTCCACCCCACATTTCCGCCGAGAAGAGCTTATTGCCGTAATAAGCAGTACCAGCTGCGATCTTTTCCATATCGACTGTTCTTACTCTCGTAGCCATAAGCGACTGCTGAGCGTCTCTCATCGTCGTATCTGTAATGAGAAGTCCCTTCTGATCGAGTATCCACTGTGAAAACTTTTCAGGACCTTCTTTATCAAATATCTGCTTTGTGCCCTTGAGCTTGGCAATTTCCGCTTCCGGAATTCTCGGGAATACCGGCACGTCAAAATCAGGCTTGACACCCTTATTTTCATTTACAGCTTTATTTCCAAGGAAGTTGAGCACGCGCAGCTCTCTGTCAGGAAGCGCGCTTATGTTAAAGAGTTCCGGATGCTGCTCTATAAATCCCGTATTGCACTGTCCCTTTCGGAAAAGCTCGTGATTGAGCACATTCATAAGGAAAGGAATGTTGGTCTTAACTCCTTTTACTTTCATTTCGCGAAGCGCTCTTATAGCCTTATTCGTAGTCTCCTCAAATGTTCTGCCGTAGGCAGTCACCTTAACGAGCAGCGAATCGTAGTAAGGAGTAATGTGCGCGCCGGCAAATCCATTGCCGCCGTCGAGTCTTATGCCATAGCCGCCCGGAGTCTGATATACGTCTATCTCTCCCGTATCAGGCGCAAAGCTGTTGTTCGGATCCTCCGTTGTGATACGGCACTGAATAGCATAGCCTCTCGAATGTACATCTTCCTGTGCAATGTTTATTTCATCTGAATCCAGCGCATAGCCCTGAGCCGCAAGAATCTGAGCCTGTACTATATCTATGCCTGTAACGAGCTCTGTTACCGTATGCTCTACCTGAATTCTTGGGTTCATTTCGATGAAATAATGCTTGCCGTCAGTATCGAGAAGGAATTCAACAGTACCTGCGTTTCTGTAATTTACAGCCTTGGCAATCTTAATAGCGTCAGCGCAGATAGCTTCACGCTGCGCGTCTGTCAGGCAGAGCGCCGGAGTAAATTCAACTACCTTCTGATGCCTTCTCTGAATTGAGCAGTCTCTCTCTCCGAGATGCACGATATTTCCATAGTTGTCGCCGAAGATCTGTACCTCAATGTGCTTAGGATTTTCAAGATATTTTTCGATAAATACATCGTCTATACCAAACGCTTTCTTAGCTTCGCTCCTAGCTGCACGGAACTGCTCAGGCATTTCTTCCTTTGTCCTTACGATTCTCATACCGCGTCCGCCGCCGCCGGCCGCCGCTTTTAAGATAACAGGATATCCGCAGGACACAGCAAACTTGAGTGCTTCCTCTTCATCCTTTATAGCCTGCTCAACACCCGGAATAGTAGGAACTCCTACTTCCATAGCAACAAGCTTCGACTGAATTTTATCGCCCAGTCTGTCCATCATTTCGTGATTTGGTCCAATAAATACGATGCCGTTTTCCTCGCAGAGCTTTGCAAACTCGCTGTTTTCCGAAAGGAAGCCGTAGCCCGGGTGAATGGCGTCTACACCTTTTGACTTCGCAAGCTCGATAATTTCATTGATACCAAGATACGCGTCAACAGGCGACTTGCCTTTGCCGATCATATAAGATTCGTCCGCTTTGCCCCTGAAGAGAGTGTTTTTATCCTCTTCCGAGTAAATTGCCACAGACCTGATGCCGAGTTCACGGCACGCTCTGAATACTCTTATTGCAATTTCGCCTCTATTGGCCACGAGTACTCTTTTGAAGTTTCTGATTTCTTTCTTTTTTGCGCTCATGTTATACCTCTTTTTCTTTAAAAATAAATCTTATTTATATGTTTTTTACTTAATTATGTGGACATCAACCTGCGAATACGGAATTTCTATATCATTCTCGTCAAACGCCAGCTTTATCGCCTCCTCAATATAGTACTTTACATTCCAGTAATCAGAATTTCTGCACCATACCTTGCAGTCGATATTTACC
>CALWPQ010000024.1 GCA_944383465.1 uncultured Clostridia bacterium | reverse complement strand
TCTATGTATGGAGTATTTTTTTGGCTGTGTTCATATACAGAAATACTCTGCTTTGTTTGCGCTATTTTAATCTCTGCGAGCAGTTTTTCTGAGTTTAATAAGATATGCAGAAGCAATGAAAGCGGCTTAGACGAGCTTCTTTCTTTGTATGTAAAAAACCACGCGCTTGGCGCATGGCTATGTTTTTTATGCAAAAATATTATTAGTAGTATTATGCTTTTTTTGCAAGTGCGCTTTGCTGCTGCTCTTTTCTGATGAGCGGTACTGCAAATAGTGCTGGGAGTATAAAGGCCCATACTGTTTTAAAGCCGAAGCTGCGTATCAGAATACAGGAAAGCATAACTCCAAGGTGAAACGATATCAGAGTTCCTGTAAAGAACAGGGCTCTGTCTACGGACTCGGGATTTTTATCGAGAAAGTAATCGGTAATCCCTGTTACCACCTGCCTGAAATTATTTGTCGAAAATATACTGGCGCTTACATAACCGCGTGCACCTGGAAATGAATTCCATTGAAAGCTCATAATAAAGAATATCGGCCAAAGCGCGACTACGGCATTTAAATGCTCAGGCATAAAGCCGAGAAGAATGATGCCGAGAATGTCGACGATAACGCTGATGATTTTCACATTCAAAGTCGTTCTTTTTATGATTATACGCGGAATAGCGACACCGAAAGCATAAAGAATCATAGCTATTACGCGCAGCGTTATGTGATATAAATCTCCTCCGACTATTGCAATAGCGAGTTCTGCGAGGTTTGATGTCTGCGCAGATCCGAGCACACCCGTGCGCAGTGTGGCAAATCCTGCCATCGAGCCGCCGATGAAAGCCATTATGTAAAATATTTTTTGTTCAAGTGTTAAATGTCTGTTCATAGCTTTTATTATACATCGTATAGTCTGGTTTGGTTACCGTTTGTTTTTGGTGCGTGCTTTTAAAAGGCGCTTTGCAAATTATATTACAATCGACGAAAAAAGTCAATCATATGCAGCGTAAAAAGCAGCGGTTGTAAGCAGTGAAACTGTGCGCTGCGGACTTCAAAATGATGAGCGGCGATAAAGAAATTTAAATGATAAAATTTAAATAAGGTGCTTTAGAACGCGTGTTTTTTATGATATACTAAACTATACGGAACGAGAAGAATAATCAAAAGACGGCGTCTATTAGACACCGCAGACTTGTATCTAAATATGGCAAAAGCGGAAGCGCTGAGCCGCGGAAACGGAAGTGAAAAAAGATAAAGAGCGATACTACAAAAGAAATAGGAGAGTTTCATATAAATATGGCAATAAAAAGTTCAGGTAGTTATTTGGACAGATTAAATGATATGCAGAGAGAAGCGGCGCTTTATACGGAAGGACCGCTTCTGATACTTGCGGGCGCAGGCAGCGGCAAGACGAGCACGATGACCTGCAGAATAGTGCATCTCATAGAACAGGGCGTGAGCCCATATAACATTCTTGCTGTTACATTTACAAACAAAGCGGCAAATGAGATGAGAGAAAGAGTGGAGGAGCTTATGGCGGATATACCGGGGCTTATGATGTCGCCGGCGGATATTTCAGGTATGTGGATACAGACATTTCATTCTGCATGTCTCAGGATACTAAGGGTAAATGCGGAGCGCCTCGGATATGAGAGAAATTTTGCAGTTTATGACCCTCAGGACCAGAAAACGGTAATTAAAAATATCGTAAAAGCGCAGAATATAGATGATAAAAAATTTACTCCGGCATACTTTCTTTCAATCATAAGTGACTGTAAGAACAAGGGTCAAAGCGCCGATGATTACATAAACGCGTGCGGAGAGGATTTCAGAACAAAGGTAATTTATAATGTGTACAGAGCTTATGAAAATACACTGAGAAAAAATAACGCGATGGATTTCGACGATCTTTTGCTAAATGCTGTTAAGCTGCTTTCAGAAAACGAAGATGTGCTGATTCGGTACCAGAACAGATTCAAGTATATAATGGTAGACGAGTATCAGGATACAAACTACATTCAGTATAAGCTTGTGCATATGCTCGCAAGTGCGCACGGCAATATCTGTGTAGTAGGAGATGACGATCAGTGCATATACGAATGGCGCGGTGCGGATATAAGGAACATTCTCGATTTTGAGAGAGATTTTAAAGGAACAAAAGTAATAAAACTCGAGCAGAATTACCGCTCGTACGGCAATATACTCAATGCGGCCAATTCGGTGATTTCTCATAATAAAGGAAGAAAAGCGAAGAAGCTGTGGACGTCAAAGGATGCCGGCGATAAGATAATATATTACAGAGCTGATAACGAAAAGGATGAGGCGAGCTACATTGCGAGGGAAATAGACAGGCTCAGCGGAAGAACGCTTGCAGTTGGCTCATCGGGCGGCAAAGCGGCAGACGGCAGAGAACTTGAATACCGTGATTTTGCTGTGCTTTACAGGACAAACGCGCAGTCGAGAAATTTTGAAGACGCTTTTTTGAGAAATGATATTCCGTACAGAGTGCTCGGCGGGCTCAGATATTACGACAGAAAAGAAATCAAAGATATGATGGCATATATGCGGCTTGTACATAACAGCGCCGATGATTTGTCGCTTGTGCGAATAATAAACGAGCCAAAGCGCGGCATCGGTGATAAAACGGTCGAAAAACTAAGAGCGCTTGCGGACGTGCGCGGTCAAAGCATGTTTGACGCGCTTGGCGACGAAGATGTGCTGTATGCTCTGCCGGCAAAAGCGATAACGAGTGTCGCGGAAATGTTCAGAGTCATAAAGGAGTGCGCTGAAGAAAAACAAAATCTTAGAGTTTCGGATATATATGATGCACTGCTTGTGCGCACGGGATATCTTAAGGCGCTCGAGGATCAGAATACGGTTGAGGCAGACGGCAGAATAGAAAATTTGCTTGAATTTAAATCGGTAATATTTGAATACGAAAAAGATGATCCAGAGCTTACACTTGAGGACTTTATGGAAAGGGTAGCGCTTATTTCCGATGTGGACAATCATAATGCCAGTGAAAATGCAGTTGTGCTTATGACGATGCACAGTGCCAAGGGACTTGAATTTCCGGTTGTGTTTCTTCCGGGAATGGAGGACGGATTGTTTCCGGGGTGGCGAGCATATGAAAAACCTGACGGGCTTGAAGAGGAAAGAAGGCTTTGCTATGTCGGTATGACGAGGGCAAAGGACAGACTTTATTTAACGAGCGCGGCAGTGCGCACGCTGTACGGTAAGACTGATTATACGAGAGAATCGCAATTTTTGCGTGAGGTAGATAAAAAATTGATAGACGGGGATGCTATATACGACGGCAAGAAGAGCAGCGGCGGCTTTGGTGGATATGACGGCTTTGCGTCCTCTGCGTCTTCTGCAAAGCCCTTTGACAGCCTGAAGTATGCCAAGCAGGAGGTAAAAAGCAAGGCAAGCGGTGCAGGAAATGCTTCTTACGAAGCAGGTGACGAGGTAACGCATGGAAAATTCGGAAACGGGCTCGTTATAGAATCCGACGAACGCACAGTGAGTGTTATGTTTGACAGCGTCGGTCTGAAAAAGCTGGCAAAGGATATAGCACCTCTCAAAAAGCTTTAAACTGCGGTAAAATATTTTGGGTGCGGAAAGAGCGTTGCTGAATAAAATGCTGAAAACGGAGAGAACAGATAAATGGAGAATTCCGTAAAAAGAATGAAAGAACTCGTGCAAATTCTGAATGACGCATCAAGAGCGTATTATCAGGAAAGCCGTGAGATTATGACGAATTTTGAATACGACAAGCTGTATGATGAGCTTGTTATGCTTGAAAAGGAGAGCGGTACTGTGCTTGCGGGAAGTCCGACTGTAAATGTAGGCTATGAAGTACTTAGCAGTCTTCCCAAAGAGCGGCACCAGTCGCGTATGCTTTCACTTGACAAGACGAAAAGCAGAGAAGAGCTTACGGAATGGCTTGGCACACAGACAGGCGTGCTTTCCTGGAAACTTGACGGGCTGACGATAGTGCTCACATATGAGAGCGGAAAGCTGGTAAAAGCCGTAACGCGCGGCAACGGCGAAATTGGAGAAGTTGTGACTCAGAATGTTAAGGTATTTGCCAATGTGCCGTTAAATATACCTTATAAAGGCAAGCTTGTGCTTCGCGGTGAAGCGCTTATAAAATACTCGGACTTTGAAAAAATAAATGCGGAAATTGAGGATGCAGATGCAAAATACAAAAATCCGAGAAATTTGTGCAGCGGCAGTGTAAGGCAGCTAAATACGAAGATAACGGCTGAACGACGCGTGCATTTTTACGCATTTTCGCTCGTTAGTACGGAAAATATTTATGCTGCGGCAGAAAGCGGCGATGCAGGGGCTGAAAATAACGGCATCAGCACGGAGAGTGTGGATTTCGGCAATTCACGGCTGGCACAGTTTAGCTGGCTTGCGCAGCAAGGCTTTGATGTGGTGGAGCATACGCTTGTTTCAGAAGATAATATAAATGAAGCTGTCGATGAGTTTGCAAAAAAGGTAATGAAAAGCGATTTGCCGTCTGACGGGCTGGTGCTCACGTACGACGATATAGAATATGGAAGCAGGCTTGGCAATACTTCAAAGTTTCCGCGCGATTCCATTGCGTTTAAGTGGAAAGACGAGACAGCGGACACAACTCTCCGTGAAATCGAGTGGAGCGCTTCGAGAACGGGTCTCATAAATCCCGTAGCTATATTCGATCCTGTAGATATAGAAGGCAGCACTGTATCGCGTGCGTCTGTACACAATGTCAGCATTGTAAAGGAGCTGAAACTTGGAATCGGCGACACGATTTCCGTATATAAGGCCAATATGATAATTCCGCAGATAGCGGAAAACAAAACAAAAAGCGGAAAACTTGAAATACCGGATAAATGCCCCGTATGCGGCGAGCATACGGAAATACGCAGCGAAAATGGTGTTGAAACGCTTGTGTGTGTAAATAAAGAATGTTTGGCAAAACAGATAAAGTGGTTTACGCTTTTTGTTTCACGTGACGCTATGAATATAGAAGGCCTTTCCGAAGCGACGATAGAAAAGCTGATAGCTAAGCGGCTCATATCGGAGCCGGCCGACCTTTTCTGCGTGGGAAAATATAAAGACGAAATTATAAATATGGAAGGCTTTGGAGAAAAATCGTTTGCCAATCTCGTAGCTTCCATTGAGAAGGCGAGAAATACGACTGCGGCAAGGCTTCTTTACAGCCTTGGCATTCCGGGGATTGGAACAGCTAACGCGGGGCTTATAAGCCGTGCCTGCGGTGACGATTTTGAGCGCATTAAAAATGTAACGCGCAGCGAGCTCATAGAAATAGACGGTATCGGCGATATTATGGCAGATAATTACAGAGCGTTTTTTGACAATCCCGAGAAGATACGGATTGCCGAAGATATATACGCGCAGGTGAAAATAGAAAAAAAAGCGCAGCAAGAGACAGGAGCAAATTCCGGGATCGGGGGCAAGACGTTTGTCGTGACAGGCTCTCTTTCTCATTTCAAAAACAGAGACGAACTCAAAGAGCTGATAGCCGAATTTGGCGGCAAAGTTGCAGGATCGGTATCGAAAAAAACCGATTATCTCATAAACAATGATATAACTTCGGGCTCATCAAAAAATAAAGCGGCTAAGGAAAACGGGGTACCGATAATAACGGAGGAACAGTTTATTAAGGATATCTTGAAGGATGAAGCGTATATTACCGAGTAAACGGGCGTATTTCGGGTAAATATAGGTAAAATACCTGAGAAAAACAGAAAGTGACGAATAGAATTTCGGTAAGGAAAGGATAAGCAAATGGACAAGAAAGCGCTGCCTGTCGGCAAACTCGACAGCGAGATTTTAAAAAAAATAGTCTTTGATAAGATAACATATAAAAGAGATGAAGTGATAACAAGACCGGGCATAGGCGAAGACTGTGCTGTGGTTGATTTCGGTAAATATGAATGCGTGCTTTCGACAGATCCAATTACGGCGGCGGTCTCAGACATAGGAAGACTCGCCATACATATATCCTGCAACGACATAGCTTCAAACGGCGTAGAACCGCTCGGCATACTGCTTGCTGTTATGCTGCCCCAGGGTACGACGGCAGACGATATAGAGCATATTATGGCAGATGCGGCGCACGCGGCAGAGCTTGCAGGTGTAGAGATAATAGGCGGGCACACAGAAATTACACCTGCCGTAAATACGCCGGTGATAGTTTCGACTGCGCTTGGACGCGCGGTGCGCGGAAGTTCGGCAAGCGCGCTCAATATGAAACCAGGTGATCTCATATATATAACAAAGAGCGCGGGGATAGAAGGTACGGGAATAATCGCCTGCGATTTTACAGATGAGCTGAGGTCTGTACTTTCAGATGAGGAAATAGAAGAGGCAAAGTCGCTTCTCGATTTTGTGAGCGTAATTCCTGAGGGAATAATCGGCGGCGAAGTTGGAACGTCCGGAATGCACGACATTACCGAAGGCGGTATTTTCGGCGCGGTGTGGGAGATGTGCACCGTGTCGGGAAACGGCGCTAAGGTCTATCCGGAGCGTGTACCCGTGCTTCCGGTAACCGAGAAAATCTGTACGCACTATGGTATAAACTTTTTCAGGCTCATATCGAGCGGCTGTATGCTGATGTCAGTACCGCAGGAAAACACAGCCGAGATGGAAAGACGGATGCAGGAAGCAGGAATAAGGCTGACCTGTATCGGCGAGGTGACAGATGCATCGCTCGGCATTACTGCGCACTATGCAGATGGCCGCAGCGAAGAAATTGCTCCGCCCGCAGCTGACGAGCTTTATAAAGTAATGAAGAGATAATTCAGGCAAAATAAATAGGTTTATTAGAAATTTTTCAGAGATTTCAATATTTAAAAGAAGAAGGAACGATATGAGAAAAATTCACTACAGCTGGTACATATGCGCCGCCTGCACTATGATGCTGTTTGCATGCATGGGAATGGGCGCCAACGGCTTTTCGATTTTTATGCCGATGATTCAGGAAGCATACGGGTTTACGAGCACGCAGGTTTCGTCGTTTATAACGATAAGAAATCTCGTCTGTTTCTGCGCGATGTTTTCTGTCGGCCTGTATTACGACAAGCTCGGCTATCGCATAGGCACTACGCTTGCTACACTGTTTGCCGCAGCAGCTTACATAGGCTTTAGTATAAGCCGTACATACGCGATGTTCTGTGTGAGCACGGCGATAATGGGTCTTGCTTATTGCTTCGGTACTATGATTCCGGCGGCTATTCTTATGAACAAATGGTTTGTGAAGAACAGGGCGCTGGCGTTGTCTGTTTGCGGTGCGGGCACGGGTGTGGCGATGATAATACTGCCGCCGATATCGACGGGGCTTGTGGATGCAATCGGACTTTCTGCGACATTCAGAGCCGAGGGTATTTTCATAATAATAACGGCAGTGTTTGTAGCGCTTATAGTTAGAAGCAATCCGGAGGATATAGGCCTTATGCCGCTCGGGGCGGAGATAGATGATGCAAGTGCGGAGAAAAGCAGCGCTGTGCAAAATGAGAACGTAGAAGAAACAGCCGCGAAAATTGATGCATTGGAACAAAATGATGACCGTCTGCCAAAGATTCTTTGGGTAACGCTTATTTCTGCAAGTATGCTGATGGGTGCTGTTGCCAGCGTAGGTTATGCGCATTTATCAGTGCTTTACAGCAGTGCGGGATTTGATTCGGGATATATTGCGGCGATGATAAGCGGCATTGGACTTCTGCTCACACTTGGAAAATTACTTTTCGGATATATGGCGGACCGCATCGGCGGATATAAAACAAGCATGATTTTCTGGATATTCTTAATTGCGGGCGATCTGCTTTGCTGCTTTGCATATGCAGGAAGCCATATCATAAATATAATCGTTGCGTTTACTCTCGGTATAGGTTATGCGCTTTCCAACCTCGGTACATCGGTGTGGTCGAACGATATGGGAAAAGGTGCGCAGTACGCGAAGCTTGTGCGGTATCTGCAGATATCGATGTCAGGCGGCGCGCTTATAACTTCAAATGTACCGGGAATACTCGCAGATCTGTCGGGAACAGGAAGCTATCTTCCGGCATATATCATGTTTACGGTGTTCTGCTTAGTATCCGCGGCATTGACGGCAGTTTCATACAGCTATTATGGCAGGATGACTGCCAAATATTGAGTGCGAGTAACAGTAAAAATTCAGACGTAAAACCAAAAGTATATTTCTGTTGACGAAACAGTCAAAAACAAATATAATAAATTAGTACGACAAAATTGTCTTTTGACAGCTCCGTCGGCGCGGTTTGGGTCCCGCGCAATGGGACGCCGTGAACCTTGTCAGGTCCGGAAGGAAGCAGCAATAAGCGGAAGCTCTTATGTGCCGCGGATAAGCCTTTTCCGATGTCTGCGGAGCTGTCAAAGGACAATTTTGTTTTAGAATATCGGACTTTTCAAAATAATAAATTTCTGAAATCAAGAGAAAATCCAGGGAGAAACGAGATGTATCAGGCGCTGTACAGGACATATAGACCGGAAGTATTTGAAGAAATACTCGGCCAGGAGCACATCGTAAAAATATTAAAAAATCAAATAAAGACCGATTCCGTGAGCCACGCCTATTTATTCTGCGGCACGCGCGGAACAGGAAAGACGACCACAGCACGAATACTTGCCAAGGGTTTAAACTGCCTTGCAGACAGCGAAGGACCGTGCGGCAAATGCGCAAGCTGCCTTTCCATAAAGGAAGGCACATTTATGGATGTCATCGAGATGGATGCGGCGTCGAATAACGGTGTCGAGAATATAAGAGAGCTGCGTGAGAGCGTAAAATATCCGCCGGCAATCGGCAGAAAGAAAATATATATAATAGACGAAGTGCATATGCTTTCGACGGAAGCGTTTAACGCACTGCTTAAAACTCTCGAAGAGCCTCCCGAATATGTAGTATTCATACTTGCGACAACAGAGCCGCAGAAACTGCCGGCTACAATACTTTCAAGATGTATGCGCCTCGATTTTAGAAGAGTGTCGGAAAATACGCTAGTCAGCGGAATGAAGGCGATATGCAGGGACAAAGGCATAGATGTGAGTGAGGATGCACTCAGGCTCATAGCCGCAAATGCCGACGGCTCGGTGCGCGATGGGCTTAGCATTCTTGACCAGTGTCTTTCGGGAGGGCAAAGCAGAGTGACGCGCGACGATGTGCTCGAATTTCTCGGTACGTCGGGGATAGAGACTTTCATCGAAATGACGGACTTTGTTCTTTCAGGAAAGACGGCGGAAGCGATCCTGCTGCTTTCAAATGTGCTTGTAGACGGTAAAGATGTGCGGCAGTTTATACGCGACTGGCTTTCCCACTATAGAGGGCTTCTTATTTCAAAATTTGTAAAGGACGCAGCGGATATACTCAATATATCGAGTGAAAACGCAGAAAGACTTAAAGAACAGTCAGATAAGATAGATATCGGCGAAATAAATTATGCTATAGTGGAAATATCGAAGACGATGGCTGACGCGAAATGGTCGACGCAGCCGCGAGTTCTGCTCGAGCTGTGCATAGTGAAACTGTCGGAAAGCAGCATGCGCAAAGAGATATCGGTGCATACGCCGCGCCGAAGTGAACCTATACAGAAACACAGCATAAAAGAAGAGCCGGCAGTGCTGCAGACGCAGGCTCAAAATACAGAAGCTGAAGAAACAGATTTAATTTTGCAGGAGCTTGATGAAGGTCGGCAGAGTACAGGTGCGGATGCAAAGACTCAAAATGCGCCTGTAGATACACAGATTTTGAATAGACAGGCAGAGCCTGAAAAGAAGATGGACCTCGATCTTCTCTGGCACAGGGTATTTGAGGACGGAGAAAATTTCAAGACGAGCTTTAATCTCATCAGAAGCGGGACGAGACTCATCTCAATTGACGATAAATACTTTTTTGTACAGGCGTCAAACAGCCTTAAGCTCAGGTACTTGAAAGAAAATGCAAGTACGCTTGAAGACCTTATGGAAAAGCATACAGGTATGCGGCGACAGCTCAAATGCGGCGAGGAAGGCTCGGCAATTCCGGGTACAGACGGCGGAGAAATACCTGACAGTTTGCATAAAGCAAATAAAAGTAAAAGCGAAACGGACATAGAGGCATTAAAGGCGCTTGCGGAAAGCGAACTCGGCATTGAAATTGATATCGAGTAGCAGCACTAAAGATAGCGGGGCAGAAGAGACTGGCAGCAAGCAATAAACAGGCGCAATGTAAAAATCGAGGAAATAAAATGCTGTGTCTGAAAAATAAAACGAATAAGTAAAAGTACAGTCGGCAAAAACAGACTGAGAAACAGAAATAAATCATAGGGAAAATATAGAAGGAGAAAAGAAATGGGCAAAGGAATGAGAGCTGGTAAGAAGCCAAACCCAAATAAAGGAATGGGCGGTAATATGCAAAAGCAGATGGCGCAGATGCAGGCAATGCAGAGAAAAATGGAAGAACTCCAGGAAGAAATCGATAAAAAAGAAGTTACGGCAACATCTGGCGGAGGCGCAGTTTCAGTTACGGTAAACGGCACCAAGCAGATTGTAAGCATGCAGATAAAAGAAGAAGCTGTTGACCCTGACGATGTCGAAATGCTTCAGGATCTCATTATTACGGCGGTAAACGAAGCGCTGAGACAGATGGAAGAGGTTTCAAACGCGGAAATGAGCAAACTTACAGCAGGCCTCGGCATTCCGGGAATGTAAGAATAAAATAAAAAGGTATTAAAAATATTATTATGAAATATTACGCAAAACCACTCGGAAAACTTATCGGCGAGCTTTCAAAGCTTCCGGGCATAGGCGGCAAGACTGCGCAGCGTCTTGCGTTTCACATACTTTCACTGACAGATAGTGAAGCGGAAGCGCTGGCGAATGCAATTACAGAGGCGAAGCACACTATGAAATACTGTTCTATATGCGGCAATCTCACAGATACAGATCCTTGCGCCATATGTCAGGATACTGCGCGCAGCAAAAACACAATCTGCGTTGTCGAGAGCCCTAAAGACGTGCTTGCTATGGAGAGAATAAAGGAATACCGCGGACAGTATCATGTGCTGCACGGTGTCATATCGCCGATGGACGGTATTGGTCCTGACGACATAAATCTGCGTCAGCTTATCGTAAGGTTGCAAAACGATACAGAAATAAGCGAAGTGATACTCGCCACAAATCCTAATATTGAAGGCGAGGCGACGGCAATGTATATAGCGCGTCTGATAAAACCGTCAGGAATCAAGGTGTCGAGAATAGCGCACGGCATTCCTGTCGGAGGCGATCTCGAATACGCTGACGAAATAACACTGCTTAAAGCTGTTGAAGGCCGCAGAGAGCTTTGATAAATAGAGACGAGAAAGAATTTGAAATGTAAAAGCACAAATATAAGAGCGCGAAATAGTCGCGCTCTAAAATTTTATATTATATTTTTTTGCAAGACCGAGAAGATACACATATTTAGATCTGGCGGCAAGAATGCTGTACGCAGCATAGTCAATAGCTGCTTCGTCTGTCAGCTCGTTAAAGAGAGCTTCTGCCCGTTCAAGGTCATAGCGGGCTTGCTTTATATTTTCAATAAGTATATCGCTTTCGCTTTCAGGCTTTTTTATATTGGCGGCGATATGCTGTACATTATCGCGGGCATTTGCGAGAGCGGAGGAAATGCCGCGTGCCGCTCCGGAAAGATTTATTCTCATAACAACTCCTCCTATGTAATAGTCCTTATGCTTCTATTTTATTCAAGTACGGCATATTTTATACGGATAAAGATTTTTATGCGGTGCAGCAAAAGAAAGTGAAGTGAGTAAAAGAGCTCATTTTAAGTTCATTGTATAGTTAAAAAGCACCGCAGTTGACAAAGGAGGAAAATTACAGTATGGGCACGGAAATTATGGTATTTTTGGCGTACGGTCTGGGGATTTTTATAATTTTCTTTTTTGGCAGATTACTGCTTTTACCGCTTAAATTTGTGGGCAGGCTTATAGCAAACAGTCTTCTCGGCGCAGGACTCATCGCGCTTATAAATATAGTAGGAAGCGGATTTGGCATAGGCATTCCGCTAAATATTGTAAATGCGCTTATTACGGGAGTGCTCGGTGTGCCGGGAGTGCTTATGCTTTTATTGATACTTAATTAACAATATGAATTTCGGAAAATAGAGCATTCAGAGTTTTTTAATAACGTTAATCAGGGTGAAAATACTCATTATTTATCGAAAAATATCAAAATAACGATTTTTGACAAAAGTTATTAGCACTAAAATGCTTGTTTTTTAACAATTAGTTTTGTATAATAGTATCTGGACGCCGTTCGGCGTTTATAAAATGATCTTATAGGAGGATTAAATGAGCACTATTTTTATTCTGATTATTTTTGCATTCGTAGTGGCGCTCGCTCTTTTGGTTCTCAAGGCTGATGCAGGAAGAGACATTCTTGTTAAGATTGCTGCTGCTGTTATAGCGGCGGGATCAATCTGGACTGCCGTAGAATTTTTCAGATCGGGAGAGGACACTGTGAATATTGCAATGCACAGTGCAGAGTCAGTCATAAGCTATGCTATGCTTGCGATTGAAGTAATCCTTGCCCTGGTTGTGATATTCCTCGGCATCAAGCACAAGAAGTACCTTGCGTCGGTACTTGCGGCTATTCAGGCCCCGTTTACGGTTTGGTTTGAACTTACAAAAGCGCACCACATCGAGGTCGAAAACAATGTCAGCATTGACAGACTTTCGATAATTATGATTCTCATCGTAGGAATCGTAGGAAGCCTTATCACAGTGTACGCACTCGGATATATGAAGGACTTCCAGCATCATCAGGGCGGACCTGACAGAAGACCTCTGTTCTTCTTCCTCATGTTCACCTTCCTCTCGGCAATGTTCGGACTCGTTGTTTCAAACAACCTGCTCTGGATGTTCTTCTTCTGGGAGATTACGACGCTTTGTTCTTTCTTCCTCATCGGTTTCACAAGAACGGAGGAAGCTGTAAACAATTCGTTCCGTCAGCTCGTACTTAACCTTATCGGAGGGCTTTCCTTCCTTACAGGTATAATCGTGCTCGGGTCATTCTACGGAACAATCGAACTTTCGACGCTCGTTACACTCGGTGTACAGGGTTACGGAGCACTTATGGTAGTACCTACTATGTTCCTTGCGCTTGCCGGACTCACAAAGGCTGCACAGATGCCTTTCCACAGCTGGCTGCTCGGAGCTATGGTAGCGCCTACTCCGACATCGGCGCTCCTTCACTCTTCGACAATGGTTAAGGCGGGAGTTTTCCTCATCCTTAAGCTTGCACCGTGCCTCGGCTTCAATATGGCAGGCATTATGGTTATGCTCATAGGCGGAATTACATTCCTCCTCGCATCGTTTGCCGCTATTTCGCAGTCGAACGGCAAGAGAGTTCTTGCATACTCAACTATCGCAAATCTGGGTCTCATCGTTATCTGCGGAGGCGTAGGAGCAACGGGCGCAGTATGGGCGGGCATTATGCTTCTCATATTCCACGCTATTACAAAGTCGCTCATGTTCCTCTGTGTAGGTACTGCGGAGCACCAGATCGGATCAAGAGATATCGAAGATATGGACGGCCTCTTCGGAAGACTTCCGAGACTCGCGTCATTTATGATGATCGGTATTGCGGGAATGTTCCTCGCTCCGCTCGGAATGCTCATTTCCAAGTGGGCGGCAATGACATCGTTTATCGACTCCGGAAACTTCTTCCTGGTAGCGGTGATCTGCTTCGGAAGCGCGGCAACTGCGTTCTACTGGACTAAGTGGCTCGGCAAACTTTCGGCTATCGTGGCTGCAAGAGAAAACATAGAGAGCGGAGTAAACAAGGAAGAAACGTTTGTACACGGCGCGCTTGTTGCTATGGAAATCGTTATCTGCCTTATATTCCCGTTCGTTTCCAAGATATTTGTAATTCCGTATATCGAAGGCGTATGGGGTGTATCAAACCTCGCGGCAACATTATCATCGAACAATATGATAATTATGTGCGTAATGCTGGCTGTACTTCTCATACTCATACTTCTCTTCTACGGAAAGACAAACAAAAAAATTGTTCCTATCTATATGGCAGGCGCCAATACAGGCGACAACCTTACATATATGGGCTCAATGCAGACTGAGATGACACAGTCGCTCAGAAACTGGTATATGGAAAAGTATTTCGGTGAGAAAAAGATGAATATGCTTGGACTTGCTTCGACGATTACAATTCTCGGAGTAGCATTCGCCATCGCAATCGGTACAATCATCACGATGATGTCGGTAATGGGAGGTGGATTCTAATGGTAAAGATCATAATTTGTGTTATAGCATACCTTATCCTTGCTCCTGTCATCGGCGGACTTCTCGCAGGTATTGACAGAGTTATCTCGGCAAGAATGCAGGGCAGACACGGCCCTTCGGTATTCCAGCCGTTTTACGATTTCTTCAAGCTGCTCGAAAAGGAGCCTATCACTGTAAACAACGTGCAGGATTTCTACATTGCGTGCTTCCTGCTCTTCATAGTTGTTACAGGCTTCTTCTTCTTCGCGGGAATGGACCTCTTGCTCGTGATATTCACACTTTCACTCGCAAGCACATTCCTTATCATCGCGGCGTTCTCGTCAAATTCGGCTTATCCGCAGATGGGTGCTGAAAGAGAACTTCTGCAGATGATGGCGTACGAGCCGATGGTGCTCATCACAGCAATCGGTTTCTATCTTTACAGCGGAAGCTTTAATGTTGCCGATATTATTCACAATAGCAAGATGAGTTTTCCGTATATGATAGGAATTTTCGCTGGATTTTTATTCATCCTCACCATCAAGATGAGAAAGTCGCCTTTCGACCTTTCGATGTCGCATCACGCACATCAGGAGCTCGTTGCGGGTCTCAAGACTGAATTCTCAGGCAAGACTCTGGCGATGGTGGAAATCGCTCACTGGTATGAAAATATATTCCTGCTCGGATTTGTATTCTTGTTCTTTGCGAACGGAACAATCGCGGGAACTGTAATAGGTATAGTTGTTTGTCTTGTAACGTACTTCTTTGAGACGTTTATCGACAACAACTTTGCAAGAATGAAGTGGAATGTAGCTCTTAATTCATCATGGCTTGTGGCAATCACGCTCGGTATGATAAATATAGTAGTTCTCTACTTTATGTAAGGAGGTGTAGTAATGTCATATGTAACAAAGTCACCTTGGGTCATTCATTACGATGGCTCAAGCTGCAACGGATGTGATATAGAAGTATTGGCATGTCTTACACCAATGTATGATGTGGAAAGATTCGGTATTATCAATACAGGTAATCCGAAACATGCTGATATATTTCTCGTAACAGGCTCGGTAAACGAACAGAACAAAGCCGTAGTAAAGCAGATATACGACCAGATGCCGGAACCTAAAGTAGTAGTTGCAATAGGTATTTGTGCCAATAACGGCGGTATCTTCAGAGAATGTTACAATATAATGGGCGGAGTCGACACTGTAATTCCGGTAGATGTATACGTACCGGGCTGTGCGGCAAGACCTGAAGCGATCATAGACGGCGTAGTAAAGGGCCTCGGCGTACTCGCTGAGAAGAGAGCCGCTATGGACAATAAGAGTGCCGCACCGGCAGCAGCTGAGCCGAAAGCGGAAGAAAATACAGAAACAGAAGGAAAGGAGGAAGCATAAATGGAAAAGAAATATTTGATTCAGGAATTTGAACAGGTAACTCCGGAACAGCTTCTTCCGAGAGTAAAGGAAATGAAGAAGGGCGGATACAGACTCGGTCAGGCCTGTGCTACAAAGCAGGCGGACGGAAACATATTCGTTATGTATTCATTCGACCTTGACCATGTATTACACAATTTGAAGGTTAATGTTCCGGCAGATCTCAAGCTGCAGAGCGTAACGGGCGATTACTGGAGTGCATTCATCTATGAAAATGAAATGCACGATCTCTTCGGTATCACATTCGAGAACCTTGCGCTTGATTACGGCGGCCGTTTCTTCAAGGTTTCCGAGCCAACACCTTGGAACCCGCAGAATTAGGAAAGGAAGGCAGAAATTATGGGTAAAAGAACTATTATTCCTTTCGGACCTCAGCATCCGGTACTTCCGGAACCTATTCATCTCGACCTCGTACTCGAGGATGAAGTTGTTGTCGACGTAATTCCGTCGATCGGCTATATCCACAGAGGTCTTGAAAAGCTTGTTGAAAAGAAAGAATATACCGAAATGGTATATGTAATCGAAAGAATATGCGGCATATGCTCGTTCGGACACGGCTGGGGAGCTTCGGCTTCCATCGAAGGAGCTATGGGTATTGAGGTGCCTGAAAGGGCAGAGTACCTCAGAACTATCTGGCATGAGCTGTCAAGAATCCACTCACATCTCCTGTGGCTCGGACTTCTTGCGGACGGATTCGGATTTGAATCCCTCTTTATGCACTGCTGGAGAATAAGAGAACATGTACTCGACTTATTTGAAAAGACAACGGGCGGAAGAGTAATCTTCTCCGTATGTAAAGTCGGCGGCGTAAGAAAAGACATTGATGCCGCAACACTCAAGGAAATATCGGATACGCTCAACGCGCTCAAGCCTGAGATCAAGAAGCTTACAGATGTATTCCTCGAAGACGCTTCCGTTAAGAACAGGACTGTCGGCGTAGGCGTACTCACTAAGGAAGACGCGATTGAGCTCGGAGCAGTAGGCCCTGTAGCAAGAGGCTCCGGCGTATATCAGGATATCAGACTTACCGGAAACGGCGCATATCACGAACTCGGATTTGAGCCTATGATCGAAGAAGCAGGCGACTGCTACGCAAGAACAAAGGTAAGAATCAGAGAGCTCTTCCAGTCGATCGAGCTTATCACAAAAGCGGTAGAGCTTATTCCGGAAGGACCTATCGACGTTCCTGTAAAGGGCAATGTCGACGGAGAATTCGTACTGAGACTCGAGCAGCCGCGAGGCGAAGCATATTACTATGCTAAAGGCGCAGGAACGAAGTTCCTCGAGAGAATGCGTGTCAGAACGCCGACCAACCAGAACATTCCGTCACTCGTTAAGATGCTTAAGGGCTGCGACCTTGCCGATGTACCTATTTTGGTACTCACAATCGACCCTTGCATCAGCTGTACAGAAAGGTAGGTGCGCGCAGTATGGCAACATTTAAAATAGGCAAAGTAGTACTCGGAAGTTTATTTAAAAAGCCTGCAACCCGTATGTACCCGGTAGTGGCAAGAGAGTGGCAGGACAGAACGAGAGGACACGTAGAAATAGACGTAACATCGTGCATCACCTGCGGTATCTGCCAGAGAAAATGCCCGGCAAACGCAATTACTGTAAGCAGAGATACAAGAACATGGGAAATTCAGAGAATGCAGTGTGTACAGTGCGGCGCTTGTGTGGACAACTGCCCTAAAAAGTGCCTCACGATGAAGCCTGAGTATACAGCTCCGGGCGGTGAGAAGGTAATCGACACATTTAACATTCCGGAAGCGCCGAAACCGGCAGCACCAGCGGCACCGGCTGCGGATGGAGATGCTGCGGCTCCTGCTGCGGGCGGTGGTCTTAAGTGCGATACGGATTCCTGCGTATTCTGCGGACTCTGCGCAAGAAATTGCCCTTGCAGCGCGATTACCGTAAACAGAGATGAAAAACAGTGGACTGTTGATAAGAGCGCCTGCGTACAGTGCGGACTCTGCGTTGAGAAGTGTCCTAAGAAGTGTCTCGTAATCGAATAAAAATAAAAGTTCATTTTAAAGAAAGGGCCGTGAGTATTTTTCTGCGGCTCTTTTTTGTTATTTATTTGCACAGAAACAAGAGGCTTTTTTGTTTACAAACACAAAAAAATATGGTAAAATTATATATAAAACCATTTCAATTCAGTTGGAGGAAAAATTAAATGAGCAAAAAAATTATGAAGACTATGGACGGAAATACGGCTGCAGCGTGGACGTCATATGCGTTCACAGAAGTAGCGGGTATTTTCCCGATTACTCCATCTTCTCCAATGGCAGAAGTAACCGACGAATGGTCGGCAAACGGCAGAAAAAACATTTTCGGACAGACTGTTAAGGTTGTCGAGATGGAATCGGAAGCAGGCGCGGCGGGAGCTGTTCACGGCTCAATAACATCGGGCGCGCTCACTACTACATATACAGCATCTCAGGGTCTGCTCCTTATGATACCAAATATGTATAAAATTGCAGGAGAGCTTCTCCCTTGCGTGTTCCACGTAACGGCGAGATCGCTTTCATATCATGCTCTCAGCATTTTCGGAGACCATTCCGACGTAATGGCCTGCCGCCAGACGGGATTTGCTATGCTCTGTTCAAACTCCGTACAGGAAGTTATGGATCTTGCGGCAGTAGCGCATCTCTCGACAATAAAGGGCAGAGTACCTTTCATTCACTTCTTCGACGGTTTTAGAACATCGCACGAAATCCAGAAGGTAGAATGTACCGATTATGATGAACTCGCAAAGCTCGTTGACTACGACGCACTCGCAAAGTTCAGAGCAGATGCGCTCAATCCTGAGCATCCGACAATAAGAGGTACTGCTCAGAACCCTGATATCTACTTCCAGGGCAGAGAAGCGAGCAACAAGTTCTACAATGCACTTCCTGAAATCGTAGAAGAGTATATGGCTAAGATAAGCGAAATGACCGGTCGTGACTATAAACTCTTTAATTACTATGGAGCACCGGATGCGGACAGAGTAATAGTTGCTATGGGCTCGGTATGCGAAGCAGCAGAAGAAGTAATCGACATGCTCACTGCCAAGGGTGAAAAGGTAGGACTTGTAAAGATCCACCTTTACAGACCTTTCAAGGCAGACGCATTCCTCGACGCTATTCCGAAGACGGCGAAGAAGATTGCCGTACTCGACAGAGTTAAGGAAGTTACGGGCTTCGGAGAACCTGTATACGTTGATACATGCGCGGCCTTCTTCAAGGCGGGAAGACAGGCGACGATCGTAGGCGGCCGCTATGGACTCGGCTCAAAGGACGTAACGCCGGCACAGATCATCTCCGTATATGAGAACTTAAAGGCTGACGAGCCGAAGAACAACTTCGTAATCGGTATCGTTGACGATGTTACAAACAATTCGCTGCCGGTACTTCCAGAAATTGACGTAGCGGGCGAGGGTACTGTTTCATGCAAGTTCTGGGGACTCGGCGCAGACGGTACGGTAGGCGCAAACAAGAACTCGATCAAGATCATCGGCGACCATACGGATATGTATGCACAGGCATATTTCCACTATGATTCAAAGAAGTCGGGAGGCGTTACTCAGTCGCACCTGAGATTCGGCAAGAATCCGATCAGATCGACTTACCTCGTAAAGACGGCTGACTTCATCGCCTGCCACAATCAGGCATATATCAAGCAGTACGATATCCTCGGAGATATCAAAGAGGGCGGAACATTCCTCTTAAACTGCGAGTGGGATACAATCGAGCAGCTCGAGGCAGAACTTCCTGCAAGCGTAAAGCGCGCTCTCGTAGAGAAGAAAGTAAACTTCTATGTGATAGACGCTACAAAAATTGCACAGGAGCTCGGACTCGGAAACAGAACGAATTCCGTACTCCAGTCAGCATTCTTTAAGCTTGCCGACATCATTCCTATTGACGATGCCGTTAAGTACATGAAAGACGCTATCTATAATTCGTACATAAAGAAGGGCGAAAATATAGTAAATATGAACTATGCGGCAGTAGACGCGGGACTCACGGGCTACAAGAAGATTGATGTTCCGGCATCGTGGGCTGACGCAAAGGACGAAAACGCAAGCGAAAAGAAGGTTCCTGAATTCATCGAAAAGGTAGTTCTTCCTATCGCAAATCTCCAGGGCGATAATCTCCCTGTAAGCGCGTTCAGCGGCAGAGAGGACGGACATTTTGAATCAGGAACGGCGGCTTATGAGAAGCGCGGTGTTGCCGCTTCCGTACCGCAGTGGGACGCTTCAAAGTGTATTCAGTGTAACCAGTGTTCGTATGTATGTCCTCACGCTACAATCAGACCTGTGCTTCTCACGGACGAAGAGGTTAAGAACGCACCGGCCGGATTCGGCGCAGTAGAAGGCAAGGGACTCAATTCATATAAATTCAAGATGCAGGTATCGCCGCTCGATTGTCTCGGCTGCGGAAGCTGCGTAGAAGTTTGTCCTGCCAAGGAAAAGGCACTCAGTATGCAGCCGCTCCACACGCAGATGGCGGAGGCGGAAAACTGGGAGTACGCTATGAGCGTATCGCCTAAGGAAAATCCGCTTGACAAGTACAGCGTAAAGGGCAGCCAGTTTGAACAGCCGCTTCTCGAATTCTCGGGCGCATGCGCAGGCTGCGGAGAAACTCCTTACATCAAGCTTATAACTCAGCTCTTCGGAGACAGAATGTATGTTGCCAACGCAACGGGATGTTCGTCGATCTGGGGCGCTTCGGCACCTTCGATGCCGTATACAAAGAACCACAAGGGGCAGGGACCTGCATGGTGTAACTCGCTCTTCGAGGACAACGCTCAGTTTGGACTCGGTATGCTCGCGGGACAGAAGCAGAGACGCCAGAGAATTATCGATGCAGTGACACAGCTTGTTGAATGGGACATCTGTAAGGAAGAGGGTCAGGCTTGGCTTGATACTAAGGATCTCGGCGAAGAGTCGAAAGCAACATCGGCAGCGCTCATTGAAGCGATCAAAAAGATAAACGCTCCTTGTGACGAGTCAGGCAAGCTTATCGACATCGTAAAAGAAGGGGAAGACCTTCTCGTTAAGAAGTCGCAGTGGATATTCGGCGGCGACGGCTGGGCTTACGATATCGGTTACGGCGGACTCGACCACGCTCTTGCATCGGGCGAAGATATCAATGTATTCGTACTCGATACAGAGGTATATTCAAATACAGGCGGTCAGGCTTCAAAGGCTACGCCGACAGGTGCGGTTGCTAAGTTTGCTGCTTCCGGAATGAAGACAAAGAAGAAGGACCTCGGCCTTATGGCTACTTCATACGGATATATCTACGTAGCTCAGGTAGCTATGGGTGCAAGTCAGTCACAGCTCATCAAGGCTATCAAGGAAGCAGAAGCATATCCGGGACCGTCACTCATCATCGCATACGCTCCTTGTATCAATCACGGTATCAAGGGCGGTATGAGCACTGCTCAGGAGAGAATCAAGAAGGCAGTAGAATGCGGCTACTGGCATATGTGGAGATTCAACCCGCTTCTTAAAGAAGAAGGAAAGAATCCGTTTATTCTCGATTCCAAGGAGCCGACAGGAAACTTCCGCGACTTCATTATGGACGAAGTTCGTTACTCGTCGCTCGTAAGAACATTCCCTGAAACTGCGGAACAGCTCTTCGAGAAGTGCGAAAACGAAGCGCGCGAAAGGTATGAGACATATAAGAATATGGCAGCAGAGGCATAGGTTTGCAGCGTATATATCGGTGAATACCAAAAGAGTCAGTGAAAAACACTGGCTCTTTTTTGTATAAAGAAAACCACGCGTTTGACGCGTGGCTGTATTGTTATGTATTGATACAACATTCGATCATGTGCAGCTGCTCCGGACTCTTCTGCGTAAGCAGTCTTTCGCAGAGCGCGCTGCGAAGCGGCGCGGCTTTTAGTCTGCATCTTAATTACATATTCATAAATCCAGACATCATGCAGCCGCCCGCGGCGCCGGCATTCAGCACATCGCCGATATTTGCGGGCGATATCCCGCCTATCGCATATACCGGTAAGCCGCTGCTTTCGAGGCAGGCTGCTTTTAGAAAATCAAGGCCTTTTCCGGGAAGCCCCTTTTTACAGTCGGTTTCAAAGATGTTGCCGAGGACTATCTGTGTTGCCCCAAGTTTTGCTGCTTTCCGTACTTCATCTATACTATGGCACGACACGCTGATTTTAACGAAATGTGCCAAAAAATTATCTGCATCATATAAATCTGAATTGTCATTTTCATGTTTTTCCGTATTGCAGCAAAAATCTGCGAAGGATAAATGAAGGTGTTTACAGCATAAGGCGCGGGCTGTATCTATATGTGAGTGTATAAAAAGCGTAACACCGTATTTATCGCAGATTTTTTTTACCCGTGCCGCAAAGACCGCATATTCTTCACGATTAAGCTCTTTCTCGCGAAGGATGACAGCATGCGGCTCAAGCGCAGCTATTTTTTCTATTTGACTGAAATATGAATCATCGCTGCCTGCGAGCTGCCTGTTTGTAACAGCTATATATTTACTGAAATCATATGTATGTTTCATGAGCCGCACCTGCGATATTATACATAGAGATAGTCGTTGAGAACTGGCTGCAAGCCGCCGGCCTCCATATCCTTGTACATGCGCTCAAACGAACGGTTGTCATCTATCTCAAACTGCTCGTCGCCAACATCGGCGTCTTCCTTGCCTTCGTATTTTGTTTCATGGTCGCCGACGCCTGTCGACACTCCGGCGGAGACCTTTGTTGCGCAGATGTGAGTTATACCGTTTCTGAAACGCTCGTTTTCACGGCTGGAGACCGTGATGCCGACATAAGGAAGGAATATTCTGTAAGCACAGAGTATCTGACACAGTTCCTTTTCGCCGACATCACGCGGATTTATCTTATCGTTGTTGATGATAGGGCGCAGGCGCGGACAGCTGAGACTCAGCTCGGCATGCGGATATTTTCTGTTTATGTAATATACATGAAGCGCGCTTGCAAGCGCGTCTTTCCTGAAATCATCAAGTCCGAGCAGCGCCGAAAACGATACGCCGCGCATCCCGCCGCGGAGCGCACGCTCCTGAGCGTCAAAGCGATACGGCCAGATTCTCTTGTGGCCGAGCAGATGGAGCGTTTCGTACTTGTCGCTGTTGTATGTTTCCTGGAATACCGTCACGTAATCGACGCCGCACTCATGCAGATAAGCGTATTCGTCGGTGTTCACCGGATATATTTCGATGCCGATATTTTTAAAATACTTGCGTGCTATCTTTACAGCCTTACCTATATATTCAAGATCGGAGTATTTGCGGCTTTCGCCTGTAAGAATCAGAATCTCTTCCATTCCCGTAGCGGCAATAACCTGAACTTCATGTTCAATTTCTTCCATAGTGAGCTTCTTTCTGTGAATATTGTTGTAGCAGTTAAAGCCGCAGTAGATGCAGTAATTCTGACAGAAGTTGGCTATATAGAGCGGTGTAAATATGTAGACCGTGTTTCCGAAATGCTTTCTCGTTTCCAGTTCGGCTCTTCTTGCCATGCGCTCAAGGAATGGAGCTGCGGCAGGGGAGAGCAGCGCTTTAAAATCCTCGATTGTACATGTTTCGTGGGAAAGCGCACGCTCAACATCTTCTGCTGTGTATTTATCGTAATCATATGCGTTCATCTGCGAGATTACTTTTTCCTGTATATCCGATTCAATAACTTCCATACCGGGCAAGTATGTCATATGATCGATTCTCGATGACGGGTCCTGCTCGAGCCTTTTCTTTCTTTCCGCGGCTTCGGGCGGCAAGGTGTCGTTGTCTATAAAATAAACCTGAGTTTCTTCGTTCATTTTAATCTCCTTTCTTATCTGAGGAAACCTGTGAGAGGGTCGGATGCGCTTCCGCCTCTTGTGAGAACGCGTCCCATACCCGTTACATATGCCGTGCGTCCGGCTTCGATTGCCTGTCTGAAAGCCCTCGCCATCGCAGGGATATCTCCTGCCGTTGCGATGGCCGTGTTTGCCATGATAGCGGCAGCGCCCATTTCCATAGCCTCGCAGGCCTGAGAAGGCTTGCCGATCCCTGCATCTACGATAATGGGAAGATCAATTTCGTCGATCAGGATTTGAATAAAAGCTTTTGTCGCAAGACCGCTATTGCTTCCGATCGGCGATGCAAGAGGCATTACTGCGGCAGCGCCCGCATTTTGAAGGTCGCGTGCGACATTGAGGTCGGGATGCATATAAGGGAGCACAATAAAGCCTTCCTTTGCCAGGATCTCGGTAGCACGCACCGTTTCGTAGTTATCCGGAAGCAGATATTTCGCATCGTGCATTATTTCGATTTTTACAAAATCGCCGCAGCCCATTTCACGGCCGAGACGGGCAATTCTCACAGCCTCATCGGCATTTCTTGCGCCGGAGGTGTTGGGAAGAAGGGTAACCCCTTTGGGAATAAAGTCGAGAATGTTTTCGCTCGGCTGAGTGTTGGCTCTTCTTATGGCGAGCGTGATAATCTCGGCGCCGCCTTCTTCCACGGCAGCGTTTATGAGATTGAGATTGTATTTTCCCGACCCGAGAATAAAGCGGCTCGTAAATTCGTGTCCGCCTAAAATAAGTTTATCCTGCATTTTATGTAATTCCTTTCTTTTAATCACTCAGTATTAATCACTGAAATTATCCGCTGCAGCGGAAACGTCTCCGAGTATAAGCTCGATGACCTTGTCTGCCTGATGACCCGCGCATACTGCTACGCGCGGAGCCATAAGACCGATTCCGCCTTCAATTCCGCTCTTTCCATCTCCGCATACGTATAAGCGCTCGAATATTTTTTTCGTTTGTATATCGTTGCAGTTTCCGTAGCCCGCCATTCCGTTTCCCGAAACGATGCGCATTTCGGGACATGCGGAAAGAAGAAAGGATATGAGCATTGATTTGTTTTCTGCCCTGTCGAATGCTTCGCAGACGATATCATATGATCCGAAAAGCTCTTCGGCATTGTTTTCGTCCACGGTTTTGCAGCATACTTCAACGTCGAGATACGGATTGATTTCAGCAATAATGTCTTTAATGGCCTCTGTTTTAGGTTTTCCTATGTGCGATGCGCTGTAAGCCTGCCTGTTTAGATTAGTAACGTCAACAACATCAAAATCCACAAGAAAAAGGTGACCGACACCGCTCCTTGCGAGCATTACGGCTATGTTTGAGCCAAGACCGCCGAGGCCTGCGACAGCCACGCGGGCGTCGGCAAGCTTTGCCTTTGTTTCTGCCGGAAAGCGGGAATCAAACGCACGCTCCAATTCTTCTTTTGAGATAATATCAACCACCCCCTACAAAGCTGACGATTTCTACCGAGTCACCGTCACGGAGAATGGTTTCTGCGTACCTTGATTTCGGCACAATTGACAGATTGATTTCGACAGCTATTCGCGCGCAGTTATAGCCAGATTTATGAAGATAATCTGCCAGAGTCTGTCCGGATGCGTCCTTTTCGCAGCCGTTGATTTTAAGCATTTTACATACCACTCCTTTCCGAAACAAAAAACAGAGCTGTCACGAAGTTTCATACCCGAGGTGGTATGCCCCTTCGTGACAGCTCTGCCGTCACTCTGAGCAAAGCATAGCACATAAAAAAGAACCTGTCAACAAATTTTTGACAATTGCTCTTAGTAAAGTGCCGGTGTATGCAGGCTGTACAATATCTTAAAATGTATAAAAATACATTTTAAGATATTGGAGCGGAAAAGTTAACAGAATTATAAGGAAACTGTATAATACGAAGGTATTCATAATTTATTTATTAACAATGAGAGGAGATTAAGGATATGAAATCAACAAAAAAGATATTAGCGCTTCTTCTCGTTTTCGTAATGCTGTTTGCAACGCTTACAGCATGCGGCGGTGGAGATGACAGCGACACGGGCGACAGAACGGATCTCGTATACGGACTTTCGGCAGATCCGAGCAAGCTCGACCCTATGGCAATGGCAGAAATGAGCTCATTTACTGTAACATATGCCATTTATGACAACCTTTATGAAGAAGATGCAGACGGAAACTATGTTCCGAGCTTGGCAAAGAATATTGAAATCTCAGACGACGGACTCGTATATACAATCAGTCTTCGTGATGATGTAAAGTTTCATGACGGCTCTCAGATGACGGCTGACGATGTAGTATTCTCGATCAACCGTACAATCGACAAGGGCTGGGCATTCGATATGGCAGGCTACATTGAAAATGTAGAAAAGGTTGATGAGTACACAGTAAGAGTAACTCTTCATACTCCTTTTGGCGGAATGATCGGCAGCTTTGCTTCGCCTTTCTTCTCAATTATGAGCAAGAATTATCTTGAAACAAACGGTGACGATGCTGCGGAAAGAAAGCCGATGGGAACAGGTGCTTATAAGTTCGTAGAATGGGTAAGCGGCGATCACATCACTCTCGAAGCAAATGAAGATTACTTCCAGGGAGCTCCGGCAATAAAGACGATTACATTCAAGCCGATTACGGATAAGAATACAGGTCTCATTTCGCTCCAGACAGGAGAAATCGATGCATTCCTCAATATCAATGCAACTGATATCCCGACAGTTGAAGCAGACGATAGCCTCAGTCTTTACAGCACAGATCTTGCTGCCGTGCTTACATTCAACATGAACGTAGAAAAGGCTCCGCTTGACAATGTGAATATAAGAAAAGCTATAGATCTCGCTATCAACAGACAGAACATCATCGACGGTGCGCTTGAGGGCAGAGGAACAATCGCAAATTCACCGATAGCTCCTACTTGCGAAGGATATTCGACAAATGTAGAAGCAACAGAATGCGACCCTGAGGCAGCAAAGGCGCTTCTCGCAGCAGAAGGCTATGATGAAAACAATCCGCTCGTAATTACTATGAAGATCAAAGAGGACGCCAAGAACCAGAGAGTAGCTCAGGTTATTCAGAACGACCTCAAGCAGGTAAACATAGATATGCAGATAGATGTTATGGAAGCAAGCGCTTACAGCAATGCTATCTATAATACAGGTGATTTTGAAGTAACAATCTTGAGCTGGTGCGCAATGTTCCCTGATGCACATTCGCTTCTCTTCAGCCAGTACCATAAAGACTGCTACGGCGGTACAGGCAACATCACTCGTATAGTGTCTGACGAACTTTCGAGTATGCTTGAAGCTGCGGCAACGATGACGGGAGAAGAGAGAGTACAGGCTTATGACGATGTCGTAAGAATGATTCAGGATCAGGCTATAGCAGCATATCTCGTTTACGAGCCTACTACTATCACTACAAACGCTCAGCTCAAGGGCGTACAGGCAAACACGATAGGAATTTACAAGGTAAAGAATTGGTCTTGGTAGGAATAATTCCGCAAATCGAAAAAAATAATGAAATCAAAAGTATCGTTTAGATACGAAGATAGAGCGGAGCTTGACTCGCCGGCGGAGATAAATCTGCCGGCATGCAGGCTCTGTTTTGAATATAGGACAGATATGAGGTATTATATATGGGAAAGTACATTGGAAAGCGTCTTCTTATGATGATAGTAGTTGTATTCGGCATTTCGTTTATCGTATTTACAATTATGAATCTGACGCCGGGAAACGCAGCTTATATGATACTCGGACAGAGCGCATCACCTGAGCGCGTGGCACAGCTGGAAGAGGAACTTGGACTCAACGATCCGTTTTTCGTACGCTATTTTAATTATATTGTCGATATGCTGCACGGTGATTTCGGCGAATCGTACAATACAGGGCTTCCTGTATTTGAGGAAATATTTACGAGATTTCCGTCGACTCTTAAGCTTTCGACAGTAGCGATGTTTTTTGCAGCACTTATCGGCATTCCGGTAGGCGTTATTTCAGCAGTGCGTCAGTATTCCTTTACGGATGCAATAAGCACAACACTGGCACTTCTCTTTGCTTCCATTCCATCTTTTGTAATGGGGCTTGTTCTTATGCTCGTATTCAGTCTTCACCTGAGATGGCTTCCGGCCACAGGACTTGACAGCATCGAGAGCTATATATTGCCGGCATTGACGCTTTCGACTGCGACTATGGCTACACTCGTAAGAATGACGCGCTCGACTATGCTTGAAGTGCTCAAGCAGGATTATATAAGGACGGCAAGGGCAAAAGGCGTAAACGAAAGAACTGTCGTTTTAAA
Organism: uncultured Clostridia bacterium; assembly: GCA_944383465.1. Classification (GTDB taxonomy): domain Bacteria; phylum Bacillota; class Clostridia; order Peptostreptococcales; family Anaerovoracaceae; genus QAKD01. Next base: position 6,182 of record CALWPQ010000024.1, on the reverse strand, counting down.
GCACGCGCTTAAAAACGCGATGCTGCCTATAGTTACCGTTATAGGAGTTGATTTTGGCTATCTTCTCGGAGGTACGGTAGTAATAGAATCGGTATTTTCAATAAACGGACTTGGAACGCTTCTTATTACAGCGATAAGAATGAAAGACACGCCTACTGTTATGGCGGCAATAATGTTCGTAACGCTTGCATACAGTATTGTAAATTTGGTGGTCGATATTATTTATGCGTTTATTGATCCGCGGATTAAATCACAGTATGAGAGGGGTTAGCTGACTATGAGCAGAAGAAATGCGAAAGAAGAAACGCAGATAAAGAGCAGAAGTCAGATGGCTTCTATCTGGATGCGTTTAAAAAAGAATAAGATGGCTATGGCAGGACTATTTATGCTTCTGGCTATGATTTTGATAGCCGTGTTTGCAGGGATTATCGCCGATTACGATACCGAAGCAATACAGCAGAATATGCCGGAGCGTATGCAGACTCCGTCCGCAAAGCATTGGTTCGGAACGGATAATTTTGGACGCGATGTATTTGCGCGAATCATTCACGGCTCGAGAATATCGCTTTCGATGAGCATTATAGCTATGGCTATCGCTGTTGCTATCGGTGCGGTCATAGGCGCGATTGCAGGGTATTATGGCGGCAAAACGGACAATATACTTATGCGGTTTATGGATATACTTCTTGCGATTCCGCCGATGCTTATGTCGATATCAATAGTAGCGGCGCTCGGGCAGAGCATGGTAAATCTTCTAATTGCGCTTGCCATAGCGTATATACCGGTGTTTGCAAGAGTTATCCGTTCATCAATTCTTTCCATAAAGGATCAGGAATTTATAGAAGCAGCAAAATCCTGCGGCAGCAGTAACGGCAGAATAATATTTAAGCACATTATACCAAATGCGATTGGACCTATCATAGTGCAGGCGACGCTTGCTATGGGAGCAACGATACTTATAATTGCCTCGCTTAGTTTTATGGGTCTTGGCGTCAAGCCGCCTTCGCCTGAGTGGGGTACTATGCTTTACGAAGGAAGAGACTTTTTGAAAGGCGCGCCTTATCTCGTGCTTTTCCCGGGCGGAGCAATTACACTTGCAGTTATCTCGCTCAACCTGCTCGGTGACGGACTGAGAGACGCTCTTGATCCGCGGCTGCGAAACTAAGGAGGAGAACTTATGAGTAATAAACTTTTGTAAATAAAAAATATATCGGCAGAATACCGCACAGATGACGGAGTTTCAAAAGTGCTTAACGATGTAAGCTTCTCGCTCAATAACGGAGAAACGCTGGGACTCGTAGGCGAAACAGGAGCGGGGAAAACGACAACCGCGCTTGCGATAATGAGATTGCTGCCGAAGCGCACAGGCTTTATTACGGGGGGCGAAATAGAGTTTGCCGAAGAAGGCAATCTTCTGGAAAAGAACGAGGAAATTATGAAGGCCATACGCGGACACAGGATATCTATGATATTCCAGGATCCGATGACGAGCTTAAATCCGGTAATAAGAGTAGGAGAGCAGATAAAGGAATCGTTTGAGGTGCATATGCCAGACCTTTCTGATGCGGAAATGGAGAAAAAGGTAGATGAAATCCTTGAAATGGTAGGCATTCCTGCATCGAGAAAAAGGGAATACCCGCATCAGTTTTCCGGTGGAATGAAACAAAGAGTAGTAATCGCAATGGCGCTTTCATGCGAACCTGAGCTTCTGATAGCGGACGAGCCGACAACTGCGCTCGATGTAACGATACAGGCGCAGGTGCTCAATATGATGAACGAACTCAAGAAGAAACTCGGTACATCAATGATTCTAATTACCCACGACCTCGGCATAGTTTCACAGAACTGCGAAAAGGTAGCTGTAATGTATGCGGGCTCAATTATAGAATCGGGTACAGCGGAGGAAATATTCACAAAGGATAAGCATCATCCTTATACAGTTGGACTTTTTGGTTCAATTCCTGATCTGAATAAAGTGACAGACAGGCTTTCGCCGATAGATGGGCTTATGCCTGATCCGATGGACCTTCCGGATGGCTGCGTGTTCCATCCGAGATGTCCTAAGTGCATGGAAATATGCAAGACAAAGGTTCCCGAGACGGTTTCGCTCGGCGGCGAGCATCTCGTAAAATGTCATCTGTTCGGAGGAGGTGAAATAGATGGATAAGCCTGTACTTGAGGTTAATCACTTAAAAAAGTATTTCAAGACGCCGGCAGGACAGCTACATGCTGTAGACGATGTCAGCTTTGCGATAGAAAAAGGTCATACTCTTGGAGTTGTAGGTGAATCGGGCTGCGGCAAGACAACGCTCGGAAGAACTATACTGAGATTGATAGAGCCTACGTCGGGAGAAATCTATTTCAACGGCGAGGATATAACAAAATTAAAAAAGGACAATATGAAAGCGATAAGAAGGAAAATGCAGCTTATTTTCCAGGATCCTTACGCCTCGCTTAATCCGAGAATGTCGGTATCGGAAATCATCAAAGAGCCGATGATAGTAAATAAAATGTGCTCTTCCAAAAAAGAACTCGATGAAAAAGTAAAAGAGCTTATGGAGCTTGTGGGACTTGCACCGAGACTTGTAAACACATATCCGCATGAGATGGACGGCGGACGCCGCCAGCGCGTAGGTATTGCAAGAGCACTGGCGACAAATCCGGAATTTATAGTGTGCGATGAGCCGGTTTCGGCGCTTGACGTTTCGATACAGGCGCAGATATTAAACCTGATGATGGATCTTCAGGAAAAAAAGCAGCTCTCGTATTTATTTATAACGCACGATCTGAGCGTAGTAAAGCATATTTCCACAGAGATTGCAGTTATGTATCTTGGACAATGTGTGGAAAAAGCTCCTACAGAAGAGCTTTTTGCGCATCCGAGACATCCATATACAAAAGCGCTGCTTTCTGCGATACCTGTAATAGATATATCGCAGAGGGGAAAGAAGCCGGAGCTTCTTACAGGAGAAGTAAATTCGCCTGTAAACCCTGTTAGCTACTGCAGATTTTATTCTCGATGTAAGTATGCGTGCGATAAATGCAAGGAGCACTCATATGAGCTTAAGGAGATTTCACCGGGGCATTTTTCGGCCTGTCATATGAATTTTACGGGAGAGATTGAGTAACTTTTGATTGAGTAATTTAAGTATATAAATAGGATAAAAGGCGGAAAGGATTTACGGTATAATGAATCAGAAAAAAATTGAGAATTACGCAGATTTAGTGCTGCAGCGCGGAGTCGGTCTTACAGCTGGCGATATTCTCGTCATAGAAGATCCATCTGTAACGCAAATAGAATTTTTGAGAATACTTACGAAAAAAGCATATGAGCTCGGCGCAAAAGATGTTGTCATTCATTTTGCCGACCAGGAGCTCACTAAGATAAGGCTCGAAAATGCAGCGATGGAGACTCTTTCTGAAATGCCTGATTGGTGGGCTGAGTCGCGCCGCTATTATGGCGACAAAAAAGCTTGCTTCCTGCGTCTTATTGATGAGAGCCCAAACGGCCTTTCGTCAGTATCGACAGATAGAATAGCCGCCTGGAAAAAAGCTATAACCGAGCCGCTTAAAGACCTCGCCTTCCGCAAGAAAGAAAATCTTGTTAAGTGGAGTGCGCTTGCACTTCCGGGAAAGGAGTGGGCTAAGCTCGTATTTCCTAATGCATCTGAGGAAGAAGCTGTCGAAAAGCTGTGGAATGCGATATTTGACGCCTGCTATGTTACAGAGGAAAGCGGTATAGACGGCTGGGACAAGCATATTGACGAGATGTGGGAAAATGTAAAGAAGATAAATGCGCTTAATATAAGAAGTCTTCATTTTACAAATTCTTTGGGAACGGATATTACAATGGATATCTGCGATGATGGAATTTTTACAGGGGGTATATGTCACTGCCCTGAGCCGGATGGAGAAGTGTTTGCACCGAACATTCCGACGGAAGAAATACTCGCAACGCCGCATAAGCTTAAAGTAAACGGCGAAGTTTACAGCTCGATGCCATTCGTACACGCGGGCAACATCGTAGACGGCCTTTATCTCAAGTTTAAGGAAGGCCTTGTTGTTGATTACGATGCCAAGCTGGGAAAGGATATAGTAAAGGGAATACTCGAGACGGACGAAGGCTCGCGGCGCATAGGAGAAATTGCCCTTGTACCGTTTGATTCTCCGATAAGAAAGAGCGGCGTGCTTTTCTACAATACTTTGTTTGATGAAAACGCCTCTTGCCATATTGCGCTTGGCGCCGGATATTCCGATGTTATAATGGGAGAGGACAGAAGCAGCGAAGCGCTTGAGGCAAAAGGGTTAAACCTTTCAGCACTGCATGTGGACTTTATGTTCGGTACGGAGGATATGCGCTGCAAGGCGACATGTGCGGACGGCCGCGAAGTCGAGATATTTAAGGACGGTAGTTTTAACTTGTAAAATATAATAAAGGCATCTGCCTGATGGCATATCTGCCGGCGTACAAATATTTGCTTGATTTCAGCTTGACTTGCAGTTGATTAAGGTTGATGACAATAAGAGGCGCTATGACTTCGGCGAAGTTCATAGCGCCTTTTATGTTAGAATTTAAAAGGGCAGCGTTCTTCTGGAATACATCTTTATTCGTAAATGGCAGCATATTTGTTATATGCTCGTTCGGTATCGTCGTAAAAATGTTGTTGTTACATAAGAGAGAACACAACAGCGCCTTGGCTGCATAAAGACAAAGCTGCGATTTTGATGTATGAAACCGCAAGCCAGACTACAGGGCGTATATTAAAGCTCCGTACCTCTCGCTTTGCGCTGAAATATGGGATAAAGCTCGGAGTTTATAGTCGCACTCGCAGAAAAATAGACGGAGCCTTCTTCCAAAATCGAAATGAGAGGGAAGATATTATTTTAAGAGGTTTGTCATTTATTTACCAAGATGAAACTTATATATTGAGTATATTAAATGGCGCTTTTTTGGTCGGAACGAAGAATATATCTTTTCAATTTTTACGTTTATAAATGAAAACATGTAAGGGTGGGACTCGTATAATAAAAAATCTGTAAATTTCCTTTGTTCATTATAACAAATATATTTTACAGAATTTCACCGATAGGTTTTATTACGAGGGTAAAAAGTAATTTGCGGCAAGATTTCTATCAATTACAGTATTTCTAATCCCAATATTATATTTGTTAAATTCCAAATTCTTCTGCGTATTTAATAAAGCCATGAATATGAGGTGCGCTTGCACTTATTTTAAAAGCCATAAAATTTTCTTTGGGCACGTCAAACGGCGGTTTTATACCGAATGTACATGCTGGCAAATACCCGAATCTTGAATAGTATTTTTCACTTCCCAATACAACTGAATATCCATAGCCCAAATTCTTAGCGATTTCGTGTCCGCTTTTTATTAAAGCAGTTCCTACTCCTATCTTTTGATATTCAGGTAGGACAGATAGCGGTGCTAATGCTAAAACAGCAGTATCTTCGACATATGCTTTTGTAAACATAATGTGTCCTGCAATATTTCCGTCAATTTCAGCAACCAATGATAATTCCGGGATGAATGCCTCGCTCTTTCTCAGCGCGACCACTAAATCATGTTCATTTCCGTCTGCGTGTTCGGCATTAGCAAACGCACTTTTTATTACTGAATATACGGTTTCATAATCTTTTGATGTCTCTTTTCTGATAAACATACAGTACCTCATAAAATTCCGAACCTATTGATTATTTAATTGTAGCATAACCGATTTAAACTGTCCATGCTTCCATTCATATGTGTACCCCGGGATAGGTATGAGTACAGATAAAAGAATATTAAACAATTGCCCGGGTATTTTATTGTAAACGTCTTATAAGAAAAGCTTTGATTATAATCGGGAAATGGCTAAAAATCAGACATTCAGGGTCGTTAAAAAAGAATAAAAATTTTTGCAAAAAATATGTTGACAAAACATTTACCAGGTGGTAATATATAAAAGCTGTCACTTGAACGGTAAGCTCAAAAGGTTGAAAGAAAATTTTGAAAAAATTTTTAAAAAGCCATTGACAAGAACCAGACAGAGTGATAGAATATAAAATGTTCGTCGGCGAAAGAAGACGAGCAGCGAAAGAGCGATAGAAGCTCTTAGGAACCTTGAAAACTTCATAGTGAAAGAAAGAAGTCAAAAGGTTGTCCGAGAGGATGACCAAAAGACAA
>CALWPQ010000023.1 GCA_944383465.1 uncultured Clostridia bacterium | reverse complement strand
TTTGGACGAATAGGGTTTTATTAAGGCAGGGACAGACTCAGAATGTTATTGCAGCCTTATTTGAACAGGCGGTGCAGAAGGCCGGCTTTACCAGCTGTGTAAGGGTGATAGCGCAGCGGTATTTCCATCTTAGATGCGCCGCGCATTATACTGCGGTAGTGCGTAAATGTTTCGCGGGTAATGAAGCGCGGCTCCCAGATTGGAAAACTGTAATTGTAATAGCCTGTGAAAAGCCTGTACTTGTGTCAATTCTCTCTTGATATTGGCTGACGCAGAAAGGCAGTTTTGCTGTTTGGTTGGCCTGAAAGCTATATAGTATTCTGCATAAAAAGTATACAGTGGACTTTATTTATCGATAGAAATCGTCTATAATGTAAAGATACACGGCAGCAGCAAAGCAGCGAGACAGCAAACAAGGCAGGAAGATATCAGCGGGGTACCGAAATAAAATATTGCTCTTACACGGAATGCCGTAAATGAGAAGAATAATAATAAACAAAAAATGAGCAGAATCAAAAAGGAGAAAATAAAGATGTCACTTCATATAGTTTTCGTAGAGCCCGAAATACCGCCGAATACAGGCAACATAGCGCGTTCGTGTGCGGCGACAAACAGCGTGCTTCATCTCGTAAAGCCACTGGGATTTTCGATAGACGATAAGAGCTTAAAAAGGGCGGGGCTTGATTATTGGCCTTATGTTACGCTTGAAATACACGAAAGTCTCGGTGAATTCATGAAAAAATACGGCAAAGAGGGGGAAAATAGAACTATGTACCTCGCGACCACAAAGGGTAAGCACCGCTACACCGATATAGCGTACAAGGACGGCGATATGCTGCTCTTCGGCAAAGAGACGGCGGGGCTGCCGCGCGATTTTATAGCTGAGCATGAGGAAAATGCGATAAGAATACCGATGAGCGAAAATACGAGACTGCGCTCATTTAACCTCGCAAATTCCGCTAATATAATAATGTTTGAAGCTCTGCGCCAGCTCGGATTTCCGGGTCTTGAGTAAAACGCCTAACTTGCCGTAGGTACATTCTGCAAAAAAGCTTTTAATATAGCCGAGCGGTTTAAAAATTCAAGCGATACGCCTGTGAAGTACGCTTTTGAGGCTGTATTATCTTTTTGGGGCATTATAAGGTAAAAAAGATGTCAAGGTAGTTTTTTGCGCCGCCATTGTTATTGACGGCGGATTTTTGTGAAAAATATTATTAAAAAACAAGAATATTGGGGAAAGATATTAAAAAAAGCCGCCAAGTACGGAAGTTTGTGGTATAATAATTATAACTGTCACTTTGCACATTATGCAGAGCGCATATAAAAGAAAAAATTGAAATTTTTAATGGAGAAACTTAGGAGGAATAGAAAATGTCTATTAAAATTGGCATCAGCGGATTCGGACGTATCAGCAGAGTTGTGATAAGGGCGGCGATGAACGATCCGGAGATCGAGATTGCAGGTATCAATGTCCGCAATGCCGACAAGGATTATATGGTGTATATGCTCAAATACGACAGCATTTTCGGAAGATTTCCGAGAACACTTGATACATATGAAGATGGTCTTGTAATCGACGGCAAAAAAGTGCCGGTATATAGCGAGAGCGAAGCAATTAACATTCCGTGGTCTTCCTGCGGAGCGGAATATATAGTGGAGGGTACGGGAGCTTATGTTACTACGGAAAAGGCAACCGATCATCTTAAAGCAGGAGCTAAAAAAGTAGTAATCACAGCACCGGCAAAGGATAAGGAAACGCCGACGTTTGTAATGGGTGTAAATAACACGGAATATAAGACTGAGTACAACATCGTTTCCAACGCGTCTTGCACGACAAACTGTCTGGCGCCGCTCGTAAAGGTGCTCGAGGACAACTGGGGCATAGAGCATGGACTTATGTCTACGATTCATGCGGCTACGGCGAAGCAGAAGGTAGTTGATGCCCGCTCGATGAAAGACTGGAGAACGGGAAGAAGCTCGTTTGGCAACATCATTCCTTCGACGACAGGTGCGGCAAAGGCCGTTGCGCTTGTAATACCTTCGATGAAGGACAAGATGACAGGCATTTCATACAGAGTTCCTGTTGCAGATGTTTCACTTGTGGATTTAAATGTCCTTCTCAAAAAAGAGACTACATACGATGAGATATGCAAAAAGATGAAAGAGGCTTCGGAAACATATATGAAGGGTGTGCTTGAATATGTGGACGACGAGGTCGTATCGAGCGATTTTATCGGAGATTCGCATACATCTATTTTTGACGCGAGAGAAGGAATAGCCGTAAACGACAAGCTTTTCAAGCTGATAGCGTTTTACGACAACGAGTACGGATATTCGAGCAAGGTGCTCGAACTCATCAAGCATATGTACAGCGTAGATAATAAATAAGAAGCAATTTTTGCGTATGTGCGGCAAGAGTCTAAAGCATAACCGTGAAAGTGCGGGCAAAATGAAGCTGAGAGCGCAAAGTTGCTTAACACTGTATTTAGATGAGAGGTAAAAAATGAAGAAAACGGTAAGAGACATAGATGTCAAGGAAAAGCGCGTGCTTGTGCGCTGCGATTTTAATGTGCCGCAGAAAGACGGCGTCATTACAGATGATATCAGAATAACATCGGCGATTCCGACAATCGACTATCTTGTAAAAAACAGAGCCAAAGTAATTCTGATGTCACATCTCGGAAGACCTGAGGGTACAGCGGATATGAAGTATACGCTTAAGCCTGTCGCAGACAGGCTTGGGGAGCTTCTTGGACGCGAAATACTCTTTGTGAGCGCACCGGAAGTGGTGTCTGAGGATGTAAGGCGCGCGGCGGAGCTTCTCGAACCGGGCGAAATTATGCTGCTCGAAAATGTCCGCTTCAGAAAGGAAGAGACGAAAAACGACCCTGCATTTTCTAAAGAGCTTGCATCGCTTGGAGAAATATTCGTAAGCGATGCTTTCGGAACTGCTCACAGAGCGCACAGCTCAACGGCCGGAATAGCTGATTATTTGCCTGCTGTATCGGGATTCCTTATTGAAAAAGAGCTTAAATTTCTCGGAAATGCGGTGGAAAATCCGGCAAGACCGTTTGTAGCTATTATGGGCGGCGCCAAGGTGGCGGACAAGATACCTGTTATTGAAAATCTGCTCGGAAAAGTGGATACGCTCATTATCGGCGGGGGAATGGCTTATACCTTCCTTAAGTCGCAGGGCTGCGAAATAGGCGGATCCATACTCGACAGCGAAAATATCGGTCTTGCGGGCGAGTTTATCAAAAAAGCGAACAATATGGGCGTAAAACTGATGCTGCCGACCGATATCGTTTGCGCAAGCGACTTTGCAGATGACGCCAAAGTCGGAGTATTCCCGGCAAGCGGTATTCCGGCTGAGCTTCAGGGACTTGATATAGGACCTGAGACTATAAAAGCGTACAGCGATGAAATAAAGAAAGCAAAGACTGTAATTTGGAACGGTCCTATGGGTGTGTTTGAGATGAAGAGTTATGAAGAGGGGACGAAGAAAGTGGCCGAGGCGCTTGCAGAGTCTGACGCTGTAACAGTTATCGGCGGCGGCGATTAGGCGGCAGCGTGCTCTCAATTCGGACTTGCCGATAAAATGACGCATATATCGACGGACGGCGGCGCTTCGCTTGAATATCTTGAGGGCAATGAGCTTCCGGGAATTGCGTGCTTGGAGGACAAATAAATGAGAAAACCGTTTATCGCAGGCAACTGGAAAATGTTTAAAACCGTGGCTGAAGCGAGAGATTTTGCGGAAGAATTTAAAAAAATATATGTAAAGAACGATGTCCGCGTGGCAATCTGCGTGCCCTACACGCAGATTGCTGCGATGGCGGAGGCTTTTTTTGATACGGGTGTTGAAATAGGCGCTCAGAATATGCATTTTGAAGATGAAGGCGCATACACGGGTGAGATTTCTGCGAAGATGCTGAAAGAGCTCGGTGTAAAATATTGTATCATCGGACATTCAGAGAGAAGAAATTATTTCGGAGAGACAGATGAGACCGTGAATAAAAAGCTTCATAAAGCTTTTGCTGAAGGTATAAATCCGATAATGTGTGTAGGAGAAAGCCTTTCGGAGCGCGACTGTGGCAAAGCGTTTGATGTGGTAAAGCGTCAGCTGGTCACGGGACTTGCGGGGCTTACAGAAGAACAGGCAGCGAAGCTTGTGGTAGCATACGAGCCGATATGGGCAATCGGTACGGGCAGGACTGCGAGCGCGGAGCAGGCCGACGAGATGTGCGGTTTCATAAGGGATGTTATAGAAGAGATCTTTGGCGATGCGGCGGCGTGCGCGGTTGTAATTCAGTACGGAGGCAGCGTAAAGCCGGAAAATGCGGGTGAAATAATGAATATGCCTGAAATTGACGGTGCACTCGTGGGCGGTGCAAGCCTGAAACCGCAGGACTTTATAAAAATAGTAAATTTTTAAAAATTAAATATATGCAAGAAAGAAGCGGGAAGCTTCGGGAGGAACAAAATGAGTTTTATTTCAGATGTATGGGCAAGAGAGGTTCTCGATTCGAGAGGCAATCCGACGGTTGAAGTTGAGATAATCCTCGAAGACGGGAGTGAAGGCAGAGCAATAGTACCGTCAGGCGCATCTACAGGAGTGCATGAGGCTGTTGAGCTGCGCGATGGGGATAAGGATAGATATCTCGGCAAAGGCACGCTTAAAGCCGTAGCAAATGTAAACGATATCATCGCGGACGAAGTGATGGGTTACGAAGTGTTTGATCAGGTAGGCCTCGATGAACTTTTAAAAGATCTTGACGGCACACCGAATAAAGGCAAGCTTGGCGCTAACGCAATACTTGGAGTGTCTATGGCCTCTGCGCGTGCAGCGGCCGACAGCGTTGGACTTCCACTTTTTCAGTATCTCGGCGGTGTAAACGCCAAGGTGCTTCCGACTCCGATGATGAATATACTTAACGGCGGCTCACACGCTGACAATACTGTGGATATTCAGGAATTTATGATTATGCCGGTAGGCGCAGGCAGTTTCCGCGAGGCGCTTCGTATGGGCGCTGAGGTGTTCCACAGTTTAAAGAATGTACTTAAAGCGAAGGGAATGAATACGGCAGTAGGAGACGAGGGCGGCTTTGCTCCTAACCTTTCGACAAATGAAGAGGCTATTCAGGTAATCATTGAGGCTATTGAAAAGGCGGGCTACAAGTCAGGTGAAGATGTAATGATTGCGCTCGATGTAGCAGCTTCCGAATTTTACGACCAAGAAAAGAAAATTTATCGTCTCACTGGTGAAGGCATTGAAAGAACTGCGGAGGAAATGATAGATTATTTTGAAATGCTCGTAAATAAGTATCCTATTATTTCTATAGAAGATGGACTTGCGGAGGACGACTGGGACGGCTGGAAGAAGCTTACGGATAGGCTCGGAAAGAGAGTACAGCTTGTTGGCGACGATCTTTTTGTAACGAATACCGAGAGGCTTGCTGCTGGTATAGAAAAAGGTATAGGAAATTCCATACTTATCAAGGTAAATCAGATAGGGACGCTTACAGAGACGTTTGATGCCATAGAAATGGCCAAAAGAGCGGGTTATACGGCTGTAGTTTCGCATAGAAGCGGTGAGACGGAAGATACGACAATTGCAGATATTGTGGTTGGACTCAACACCGGACAGATAAAAACCGGTTCGCTGTCAAGAACTGACAGAATAGCAAAATACAATCAACTCTTGAGAATAGAAGAAATACTCGGAGCATCCGCTAAATATGCGGGAATGGACGCTTTCTACAATTTACGTTAATTTAACGTATAAATTGGGGTAATTTTATTCAAAAAACCTTGATTTTCGTAAATTCATATGGTACACTTTAGAGGTTAATCACGTAGGAGGTAAAGTAATGAAGACTATACTTATGGTAATTCTTGCGATAGTAAGTTTAGCGCTTATAGCAAGTATACTTTTGCAGTCGAGCAACAGCGACGGACTTTCGGGCTCTATCGGAGGCGGTGCGGAGCAGCTTTTCGGCAAGAAAAAGAGTAAAGGTTATGAAGCTATATTGGAAAAGATTACGGCGGTTGCGGCAATCGCATTCATAATTCTTTCGATTGTGCTCGTAGTAATCGAGTAAAGTTATTTGTTTATTTTTATTTAATTTATATTATAATTTTGCTTTTAAAGCTTTTTAAGAGGTATCGCTGCGGTGCCTCTTAAAGTGTATGTTTAAAAGCAAGAAGGAGGTATTATTCAAATGAATTCTTATGCTATCATTGCCTCCGTTTGCGCTCTTGCTGCTTTGATTGTTGCTTTTGCATTTACAAAGTGGATTGGAAGCGTAGATGAAGGCACAGACAGAATGAAGGAAATCGCAGGCTTCATCAGAGAAGGCGCTATGGCGTTTCTATCGAGAGAATACAAGATTATGGCAATCGTAATCGTGGTTCTCTTCCTGCTTATCGGATTTGGACTCGGCAACTGGATAACTGCGGTGCTCTATGTACTTGGCTCTCTGCTTTCAGTGCTTGCAGGTTATTTCGGAATGAATGTTGCTACAAAAGGCAATGTAAGAACGGCAAATGCTGCGCACGAGTCGGGTATGAGCAAGGCGCTTAAAGTAGCGTTCAGATCGGGCGCTGTTATGGGACTTTGTGTAACGGGTCTCGGACTTCTCGGTCTTGGAGTTATTTTTGTTGCTCTTGGAGTTGACTGCGCAGATGTTATTACAGGCTTCGGACTTGGAGCTTCATCTATGGCGCTCTTCGGCCGTGTTGGCGGCGGTATTTATACAAAGGCTGCCGATGTCGGAGCTGACCTCGTTGGTAAGGTAGAAGCGGGCATACCTGAAGATGACCCAAGGAACCCTGCTGTTATTGCAGACAATGTAGGCGACAATGTAGGCGATGTTGCAGGTATGGGCTCAGACCTTTTCGAGTCGTATGTAGGCTCAATCATTTCAGCTATCACGCTTGCAGTTATCATTCCTACGGTTGTGCCGGCTATCGGTGCGGAATTTGCGCTTGATCCGCTTATGGGCTCGCTCTTCCCGCTGTTGCTTGCGGCTGTAGGTATTATAGCTTCCATCATCGGCATTATGTTCGTAAGAGGCAGTGAAAATGTAAATCCAGCTACTCAGCTTAATATAGGAACATATATCAGCGGAGTTATTGTAATTGTTGCATCTGTTGTACTTTCAAAGACGCTTCTCGGTACATACAACTGTGCTGTTGCTATCATAGCAGGGCTCATAGTAGGTATCGCTATCGGAAAGGTTACAGAAATTTACACATCGGCTGATTACAAATCGGTAAAGAAAATTGCGGAGCAGTCGCAGACAGGCGCCGGAACTAATATAATTTCGGGTCTTGGTGTTGGTATGATGTCGACTCTTTGGCCTATCCTTCTTATTGCTGTGGGTATTCTCGTTGCCAACGCATTTGCGGGACTTTACGGTATTGCGCTGGCGGCGGTTGGTATGCTTTCGACAGCGGCTATGACCGTTGCGGTTGACGCTTACGGTCCGGTATCGGACAATGCAGGCGGTATTGCAGAGATGGCAGATCTTCCGGAGTCTGTAAGAGAGATCACTGATACTCTCGATTCTGTAGGCAACACTACTGCCGCTATTGGCAAGGGTTTTGCAATCGGATCAGCTGCGCTTACAGCGCTCGCGCTCTTTGCATCATATTCGCAGGTGGCTCAGCTTGAGACAATCAGTCTTCTCGATCCGCTTGTAATTGCAGGACTTTTCATCGGCGCAATGCTTCCGTTCCTGTTCTCGGCTATGACGATGAATTCAGTAGGAAAAGCTGCAAATCAGATGATTGAAGAAGTAAGAAGACAGTTCAGAGAAGACAAGGGTATTATGGAAGGTACTTCAAAGCCTGACTATGCAAGATGTGTAGATATTTCAACAAGCGCTTCTTTAAAGGAAATGATTATCCCTGGACTGATGGCTATTATAGCTCCGCTTGCAGTAGGTTTAATTATGGGTACTGAGGCTCTCGGAGGAATGCTCGGCGGCGCGCTTGCATCAGGCGTACTCCTCGCTATTATGATGGCCAACGCAGGCGGCGCATGGGACAATGCCAAGAAGTATATCGAGGCAGGCAATTACGGCGGCAAGGGCTCGGAAACTCATCACGCAGCGGTTGTAGGAGATACGGTAGGAGATCCGTTTAAGGATACATCCGGCCCTTCAATCAATATCCTCATCAAGCTGATGACTATTGTTGCAGTAGTATTCGCGCCGCTTTTCGTACAGATCGGCGGGCTTCTGTAAGGCAGAGCTTAAAATTTAACAAAAAGTAAAGTAAAACGGCTGTAAATTTGATTTACGGCCGTTTTTGTCATAAACCGGTAAAATTACAGAGTAAATAACGCGCGAATTTAATATAAAGCGGCTTTATGGTGCAGACAGCATCAAGGCAGCTTTGTTTGTACATAAATATCAATGCAGTAAAGAGCCAGAGGGTTTATGAAGGCTGTTTTGCGTTTTGGCAGTGCGCTTTACAAATGCGGATAAGTTTGGTAAAATAAGCACTGTATGAGCAAATTGGCATATATAGTTTACAAAAAATTTTGCAGTCTGCGTTAGCACAAAGCAGTCTGCAAAAGAAAAGTTCTGGGAAAAGATGCGCCCAGAACAAAGTTGCAGAAAAAAGGAAGAAAGGGAGAAAGGAAAATATGGCAAAAGCGAATGTTTATTTTACAAGCTTCAAAACAGCGGGTCACGAAACACTGTTAAGAAAGCTTCACCGTCTGATGAAGACGGCCGGTATCGAGAATATAGACTTTGAGGACAAGTATGCTGCTATCAAGATTCATTTTGGCGAGTATGGCAATCTGGCGTTTTTACGCCCAAATTACGCGAAAGTAGTCGCTGATTATGTCAAGGAGCTTGGCGGCAAACCGTTTTTGACAGACTGCAATACTCTTTATGTAGGCAGCAGAAAAAACGCGCTCGACCATCTCGATACAGCATATGTGAACGGGTTTTCGCCGTTGCAGACGGGCTGTCATGTACTTATCGCGGACGGTCTTAAGGGTACAAACGAAACCATCGTGCCTATAGACGGCGAATATGTAAAGGAAGCCAAGGTTGGAGCCGCACTTATGGACGCGGATATTCTCATTTCACTTACTCATTTTAAAGGACACGCAGTGGCAGGATTTGGCGGCGCTATCAAAAATATAGGTATGGGCGGCGGTTCGAGAGCCGGCAAGATGGAGCAACACTGCGACGGTAAACCGAGTGTAAATAAAAATAAATGCGTGGGCTGCGGAGCCTGCATTAAGATCTGTGCGCACGATGCACCTGTAGTCAAGGACGGAAAAGCTACGATAGACCATGATAAGTGCGTAGGCTGCGGCAGATGTCTGGCTGTCTGCCCGAAAGATGCAATTGCTGCCGACTTTGATTCGTCAGTTGCGATGCTTAATTATAAGATGGCAGAATATGCATGGGCTATTTGCAAGGATCGTCCGTGCTTCCATATAGCGCTCATCTGTGATGTTTCGCCGAGCTGCGACTGCGATTCTGTTAACGATATTCCTATCATTCCGGACGTTGGTATGCTGGCATCGTTTGATCCTGTTGCACTCGATCAGGCGTGCGCTGATCTCTGCAACAATATGAAACCGGTAGAAGGAAGCGTTCTCGGTGACAAGATGAAAGAAAGCGGGTGCGATGGGCAAGGCTGCGGCGGGCAGCATGACCATTTCCATATGGTGCACCCGAATACTGAGTGGAAATCGTGTCTGGAGCACGCGGAAAAAATTGGACTTGGAATGAGAGAGTATGAACTGATTACGGTATAATATTTCATAAGAAATAAAGGTAGGACGCGCTCGCACGGCGGAGCTGCTGCAGCGCGTCCTATATATTACGCATTTTTACAATATATTATATATTTTAAAAATGTAAAGCACATAATTAAGTATTTTAGAGAGCAGGTACAAAACGAAAATGGGACTTAATATTAAGGGGGAGTTTCATAAATACTTTGTCTAAGAACAATAAATTGTGAATTATGACAGAAAACGCTCCGGGGCTTAAATTGGGGTGTTTTTCATTTTCCGCATCTTTATTTTTATCGGTGATTGTGATATAATGCGTGATAATTATTCTAAAAAGGAGGCAGCTTGGTATATGGCGCTTGATGTTAAAAAGATTATCGCGTCTGAATTTTTGGAATTGTGCGAGCATAAGGACTTGAGAAAAATTACAATCGGAGAAATACAGAAAAAGGTAGGTTTGAGCCGCCAGACATTTTACAAGCATTTTCAGGATAAGGATGATTTGATACAGTACTGCTATGATACGCAAATTGTACCGAAATGGGAAATGTCAAATGATGATTTTAAATCACCGCAGGAGGAGTGGGAATATACATATAAATGGACGCTCGGGTATATTGGGTCAATAAAAGAGCACAGAAAATTCATGAAGGCGGCCTGCGAAATGAGCGGCCCCAACTGCCTTTGGAAACATATGATAGTGCATAATAAAGAGAATGAAATAAAATGGCGTAAAATGAACGGTGAGACAGAGATTACGGAGGATATGAATGCAGTGATCGAATATCATACAATGGCATATTACGGCATGATTTTGAATTGGATATTTGACGATATGCCTATTTCGGAAGAGGAATTTGTAAACAGACTGTTACGCGTAAATAAGGTTAAAATAGATGATGTTTTTGGGAATGATAACGGAGGAGATTGTTTTTATGCGGAAATATTTAAAACAATGAAGAGTTGAATATAATTTTGGCGGCATTATTTTAAAATTGTAATAATAATTGACAATATTGATTTTTTGTCAATTGCGTGAGTATTAACAATAATATAATATGAGAGTGAAAAAAGGCGGTTATGCCTTTTTTCGATGTTACACGAGCTATCGGCCGATATGTGATGTGTGTGCAGTTATAATGTTAATTTTTATTTAGGAGGCATCGTTATGATTAAAGGAAACAATGGATTTCTGAAATTCATGAGACTGTTCTCCCTCGGTTACATGGGAGGAACAATCTACCTTCTGATGTATGTGCGCTATGTATTCTATGCGCAGGTAATGGATGCGCTGCAGTGCACGAACGCACAGCTCGGATTTTTAAATACGATATGTTCAATCGTAAGTTTCCCGCTTACACTTATCGGAGCTTACTGGGCAGATAAGCTCGATGCAAAGAATGTAATTCTCTTCACAGTAAGCGCTATTACCGTACTTTCGTTTGTATGGGCGGCATTCCCGCACAGCTATACTGTTGCACTGCTCATCTTCGTAGGTCAGGCGATAGTAATGATGGCGTACTGGGCTTGTCTCGTTAAGTACATCAACAACCTCGGCGGTGAGGAGGAAGCAGGTAACTCGT
>CALWPQ010000022.1 GCA_944383465.1 uncultured Clostridia bacterium | reverse complement strand
CTGTCATTATTAAATATCCGTTTTGGCATATGACAGCGAAAAACCCCAATGCTGTCTATGCCTGTATTAACTATGGCGATGCGATAGTTCCTGAAGAGATTGCATCGCAGTCAATCTGCATCAATGCTGATATAACGGCTGTATTAGAATCTATAGAATAAGGCAGTATATGACATATAATTTTAATATTTGTTAAACAGGAGATTATTTTTCTTAATTGATAAACATTATATACAAAAAATAGGTTTTAATTCCATTGACATTTTTATAAAACCCGGTATAATATACACATACCCCTAATGGTATGGAGGATAAAGAAATGAAACAATGTATGGATTCAGACAACCTGCACCGCAGGCTCAAAAAAATAATTGGACAAGTGCAGGCAATCGACAGAATGGTTGATGAAGATGTGCCCTGCGAAGATATTTTATCGCAGCTTAATGCGGCAAAATCCGCTTTGCATAAGTGTGGTCAGGTAGTTTTGGAAGGGCATATTAAGCATTGTGTGAAAGATGGGATTGAACACGGCGATGCGGATAAAACTATCGAAGATTTCACAAAAGCTGTAGAACGATTTGCTAATATGGGATAATTTATGAAAAACCGGTTAATTTTCAACCGGTTTTTATTTTATTCGCTTGACAACCTATACTCGTATACGTATAATATACCTATACCCCGATAGGTATAGAAAAGAGGATATAACATATGAAACAATTTACAGAAAGATTGGAGTATTTGCTTGAGTTTGGCGGGACTAAGAAAGATATTATACTGCTTGTCCTTTCCGGTATTGCCCTAATCTTGAGCCTTACAAAAATATTGCCACTGCCTTTTGATATTGCGTGGGTGGCGATTATTTTATGCGGCGTGCCGATTGTTTTAGAAGCAATTATTGGCTTGGCAACATCTTTTGATATTAAGGCCGATGTTTTGGTATCCATTGCGCTTATTGCTTCGGTATGCATTGGTGAAGACTTTGCCGCGGGAGAAGTTGCATTTATTATGCAGGTAGGTGCCTTGCTGGAGGAGCTGACGGTTGCAAAGGCAAGAGCAGGCATTGAAAAGCTGGTGCATTTAACACCGCAAACGGCAAGAGTATTAAAAAATGAAAGAGAAACCATTATTCCAGCTGAGAAAGTGCAGGTTGGCGATATTCTCCGCGTCTTGCCGGGGGAGAGTATTCCTGTCGATGGGATCATTGTGTCAGGGCAGACTTCTATTGATCAGGCGGTTATGACAGGAGAGTCATTGCCAGTAGATAAAGCGGCTGGTGATGAGGTGTCGAGCGGAACTGTCAATCAGTTCGGCGCTTTTGAGATGAAAGCGACAAAGGTGGGTGAGGACAGCTCCATTCAGCGGATGATCCGTCTTGTGCAGTCGGCGGATGCAGGCAAGGCAAAAATTGTTACAATGGCTGACCGCTGGGCAACCTGGATTGTTGTTATTGCCCTGTCAGCCGCTATACTGACTTTGGCGATCAGCGGTCAGATTATTCGGGCCGTTACTATACTGGTTGTATTTTGTCCTTGTGCATTGGTGCTGGCAACACCTACAGCGATTATGGCGGCTATTGGCAATGCGACGAAACACGGTTTTCTTGTCCGCGAAGGTGATGCGCTGGAGCGGTTAGCTAAAGTCAAAATTATTGCTTTTGATAAGACAGGCACGCTGACCTACGGGACGCCAAAAGTTATTAAAGTTAATAGTGTATCGTCTGCTTACAGTGAAGAAGAGGTTTATCTGCTTGCGGCTTCTGCGGAAAAGTTGTCCGAGCATCCTCTCGGAAAGGCTATTGTAAGCTCATATAAGCGGGAATATGAAAAACCACTGATCGCTGAAGAGAAGTTTGCAATGCTGCCTGGAAGAGGCGTTTCTGCTGTTTTGAACGAAAAGCGAATAGTGGCAGGAAATAAGGAATTGCTGTCTGAGCAAGGCATTGAAGTGGGAAGCTGCGAGGAGATTACGGGTTTCTTAGAGCAAGGCTGCACGGTAATTTATCTTGCTGCGGATGATGAATATATCGGTTATATTGTGCTGTCTGATACACTGCGAGAAGAAAGCACAGACGTGATCGACCGTCTCATGCGTCTTAGCATAAGAACTGTGCTTTTGACAGGTGATAATGAAAACGCCGCGAAGGAAATCGCAGGCAGACTACATATTTCGGAAGTATATGCGGGTTGTTTACCTGAAGATAAACTAAAATATATTGACAAGTATCAGCAAAACGAAAATTTTGTCTGCATGATTGGGGATGGAATCAATGATGCGCCCGCCCTGAAAAAATCAATGGTAGGAATTGCTATGGGCGGGATAGGAAGTGATATTGCCGTTGATGCGGCTGATATCGTTCTTGTGGACGATGAAGTGAAAGAATTGCCGCATTTAATGTCACTCTCAAAACGTATGATGACAACAATCAGACTTAACCTGATATTTTCAATGTCGCTTAATTTTATCGCTATTATTCTCGCTATTGCCGGCATTCTGAATCCTGTTGTCGGCGCCCTTGTTCATAATGCAGGCTCTGTGCTTGTGATTATAAATTCAGCATTGCTGTTAAAATGGAGGAAAAAGTAATGATTATAAGTATTATTGGAATGATTATTGGAGCGATGGTGGCAGCGTTTGGACTTTACTATCTTATTAAAGAAAAGCATGATAAAGAGTCCTGCAAAATTTATGGAATTATCAGCGGTATCGGGGGTATAGTGTTTGCATTTATGCTTTTGAGGTTAATTCTTTGAACGATGAGCTAAAGACATGTGAAATAATGTTTATCTCCGCTGTTCAAAATGCGAGCAGGAAACTTTAATCGATTTGAAAATGCACGGGAATTTGCGGTGATTGAGCGGATATAATCCGGCAAATATTTATAAATCCAACGAATAAAAATCCGCGACAGGAGCTGTGCAGGCGCCGTTATTGCAGAGGTACCAGGTGACGGAAATGGCATTGTCACTTGCAGCGTTTTTATCGTTTTTGCTCGGCAATGGGTAATCCGCGGTAAACGGTGCACACTCTGCCAAAAGCTTAGCGTTATCAGGAGATTTAAAGATAATGCTGGTGCTTTCTGAAGCAGCTGAGCGCATATATGATTCAAGCTCTCGCGGAATACGGTTTGATGCGCATGCGCAGATGAGCTCACGCTGAGGATATGATGCTTTCATGAGCGCGTTCATAGCAAAGCTAAAGTCGGCAGGTGATATTTCTGCACAGGAAGCTGTGAAAAGATGCTGCCTGTCGGCCTGCTTGCGCCAGAATATTTCGCCCGTCAATTCCGCGAGTTCTTCAAAAATCATAGCGACAAGAGAATTGCCTGACGGTATTGCACCGTCGTAAACTTCTTTAGGACGCATTATGAGCTGCTCGGCGTCGAAAGCAGTCTGAAAAAATCCGCCTTCGCTTTCGTCGGCAAAAAGTTCGATGATTTTATGGGCATACGCGGCGGCTTGCTTTAAGTATTCAGCGGAAAGAGTCGTTTTGTAGAGAGTTAGTAGAGAAAACGCGTATGCAGCATAGTCGGAAAGCTGTCCGTCTCCGGTATATTCTTTATTGCTGCCGCAGTTATTTGAAGAGCTGCAGCCGCTTGGGGAAATATGGCTTTTATTTTTATGCCAAGAAACAAAGAGTCTGTCGCGAGCATCCGTCATATTTTCGGAAATGAAGTGTACGGCATTTTTTGCAGCTTCAAGATAATGCGCGTTGTCAAGCATTAGTCCCGCCTGCGCAAATGCAGCGGCGGCAAACGATGTCCATGAGGACAGTACTTTATCGTCCTTATGGAGCTGCATGCGGCTGCTGCGGTAGGCATACAGCTTTTTAAGACGCGGATCGTCAGAGCGCCAGCTGTCGTGCGGATTTGCAATCAGGTTCGGAATGCTTTTTCCCTCAAAATTGCCAGCCTTTGTTATATCGTAAATTTGGCAGAATTCTCTGCCGTCTTTTTCTCCAAGCACCGCCAAAACCTCATCGGGCGTGAATACATAATACTTGCCTTCAACTCCTTCACTGTCGGCATCCTGTGCACAGTAAAAGCCGCCGGCGGGGTCTCTGAGCTCGCGCAGCATATAGTCTGCGGTGCGGCGATCTATATCCGCATAGCGCTCATTTTGCGTCAGCTGGTAAGCTTTTATATATGCGGAAAGAAGAAGGGCGTTATCGTAAAGCATTTTTTCAAAATGAGGTGCGAGCCATTTTTCATCGGTAGAGTAGCGCGAAAATCCGCCGCCGATTTGGTCGCATATTCCGCCGTCGGCCATCGCATCGAGTGTGGCAAGCGCCATTCTGCATGCCTCGGTTTTATTTTCATATATTGAGTAATTCATAAGAAATATGAGGTTATGCGGAGCGGGGAATTTTGGGGCGCTGCCAAAACCGCCGTATTTTTTGTCAAAGCGGGAGGCGAATGACATATAAGCTTTTTCTAAAAGCTCATTGTTAAAGCTGTTTTCGCTGAAGCGCAAGGGTTCAAACTGAGGCTGTTTGTCATGCAGATGTCTGCCGCGCACTTGTCCGCTGTGCGGATCAAAATTTTCAGTGCTGAAAATGTCTGCGCTGTGACTGTTTTTTCTATTAGAATTTTTAATTCCTGCGACAGCCTCTGTAATTCTTTCAGCGCTTTCGAGAAGCTTTTTCTTTTCGGTCTCATCGGCCCATAATTTGCTGACATAAACGAGAAGCTCCGTCAGACCGGCCTGTCCAAAACGGCCGTTTTTTAGCAGATAGGTTGCGGCAAAAAATGGCTTTTGCTCCGGAGTCATTATTATAGTAAGCGGCCAGCCGCCTGATCCTGTGACTGCCTGACACACTGCCATATATACAGCGTCGATATCGGGACGTTCTTCACGGTCAACTTTTACGGATACAAAACTGCGGTTGAGAATATCGGCAACTTCGCTGTCTTCAAAGGATTCGTGAGCCATAACATGGCACCAGTGACAGGTAGAATAGCCGATGCTTAAAAATATTGGCTTGTTTTCTGTTTTTGCTTTTTCAAAAGCATCACGGCTCCAAGGGTACCAATCCACAGGATTGTCGGCGTGCTGAAGCAGATAAGGTGACTTTTCATATTTTAATCTGTTTGACATTTGTTCCTCCGCATAATTTTGCATATTCAGCATATTTTTGTTTAGTTTGCACATCTCAAGTTATAAAAATACGGAATTAAAATATTTGATCTGAAATTTAATTTTTTGCGAGGAAAAGTTTGTTTTCTATTCGTAGTAATGTATAATTAGATTAGCGAAATATTTTTGGGTAAAGGAGGAGAGTAGAATGACAAGGTCAAAAGTATATTTTACAAAGGAAATTACACCGGAAAGTGTGGTTAAAATTTATGAGGCTCTTTCCGTAAAGCTTCCAGGTAAGACAGCAGTAAAGCTGCATTCCGGAGAAGAAGGTAATCAGAATTACATCAGACCCGAGTTTGTAAAAGCGATGGTTAATAAAGTGAACGGTACGGTAGTAGAGTGCAATACAGCATACGACGGTCAGAGGAATACGACGGAGAAGCATCTCAGGCTTCTTGAAAATCACGGCTGGTCGAAGTATTTCGATGTTGATCTGCTCGATGCGGAAGGACCGGATCTGGAGCTTTGTATACCGGACGGCCTGCGCCTCAAAAAGAATTATGTCGGTAAAAATCTCGTAAAGTACGATTCAGTGCTGGTGCTGTCACATTTTAAAGGGCATCCGATGGGCGGCTTCGGCGGTGCACTCAAGCAGCTTTCAATCGGCTTTGCATCCTCGTATGGCAAGCATGTAATACATGGTGTTGGCGATGCGACCGCAGATATGTTTGGCGTAAAGCAGGAAGAATTCCTCGAGTCTATGGCAGACGCCGCGATGTCAGTTCATAAAAGGTTTGAGGGTAAAATCGCGTACATTAACATTATGTGCAATCTTTCTGTAGACTGCGACTGTGTGGCGCAGGCGCAGGACCCATGTATGAAGGATATCGGTATCGCAGCGGGGCTCGATCCTGTAGCCGTGGATCAGGCTTGCATAGATATGGTCTATGCTTCTGATGATCCGGGCAAGGAGCACCTCATCGAGAGAATTGAAAGCCGCAAGGGTGTTCATACAATCGAAGCGGCGGCAGCTCTCGGGTTTGGCACAAGAGATTATGAGCTTGTAAGCATTGACTAAAATGCAGTGCAAAAGTGAATATGGACAAAATGTATAGAAAATCCGCAGGTTAAAAAAAGCAGTCCCAGATGTTCTGAGACTGCTTCTTATTGCTATAACAAATAATTGCCTATTTTGCAAATGCTTGTTGAAAAAATATTTTATTTTTTTGTGTTGACTTAAACTATAGTTTAACTACTATAATATGCTGGGAGGTTGATAATATGTCTTATTCTATATCTGAAATAGCAGAAATGATGAACGTTGCGCCATCTACCATAAGGTACTATGATAAAATAGGGCTGCTTCCTAATATTAAGAGAAAAAATGGTATTAGAGTGTTTGAAGATGAAGATTTTGAATGGTTAAGAGTTTTAAATTGTTTAAAAAATACTAATATGCCTCTTGCAAAGATTAAAGAATATGGCGAACTTGTAAAATATGGTGACAGCTCTCTTGCGGAAAGATATGAATTGATAAAAGAGCAAAAAGAAAAAATACTAAATGAAATAGCAAAATTAGACTATTATCTAAAAGAAATTGAGTATAAAGAATGGTATTACAAAACGGCAATTGAAGCGGGGACAGAAAGTATTCATGACAACAGAGGGATCAAGGCTGATTTAGAACCTGATACAATCCCTGAAAAATAATAAAAAAAGAAAGAGAGAGATGAAAATGGAAGAAGAAAAATTGGTTTTAGAAAAGAGCTGGGATAAAGTTTTTCCAAAGAGTGATAAAGTAAATCATAAAAAAGTTACCTTTCATAATCGGTACGGCATAACTTTAGCAGCCGATCTTTATGAGCCAAAAGACTATTCCGGAAAAATACCGGCTATTGCAGTCAGCGGGCCATTTGGTGCGGTCAAGGAACAATCGTCAGGGCTATATGCTCAAGTGTTAGCAGAAAGAGGATATTTAACGATAGCCTTTGACCCCTCTTTTACAGGTGAATCCGGAGGGCAGCCGCGTTTTGTAGCCAGTCCTGATATAAATACCGAGGATTTTCAGGCTGCTGTAGATTTTTTGTCAGTTCAAGAAAATGTCGATGCAGAAAAAATTGGGATTTTAGGAATCTGTGGTTGGGGCGGAATGGCCTTAAATGCGGCGGCAATTGATACCAGAATTAAAGCGACCGTCACTTCAACTATGTATAATATGTCCAGGGTTAATGCCAATGGTTATTTTGACAGTGAGAATAATGAAGACGTTAGATATGAAAAGAAGAAAAGTTTAAATAATCAAAGAACAATTGACTATCAAAATAATAGTTATGCCCGCGCCGGCGGCGTCGCTGATCCGATACCGGAGGATGCGCCGGAGTTCTTAAAAGACTATAATACTTATTACAAAACAAAAAGAGGCTATCACAAAAGAAGCGGAAATTCAAATGAGGGCTGGAATGTAACAGGAACGATGTCTTTTATCAATCAGCCAATATTACAATACACTGATGAAATAAGAAGTGCAGTTTTAATGATTCATGGTGAAAAAGCACATTCCTGTTATTTTAGCCAGGATGAATTTAAAAAGTTAAAAGGTAGTAACAAAGAGTTTCTAATTATACCTAATGCTAATCACATAGATTTGTATGATAATTTAGATGTTATTCCTTTTGATAAAATAGATGCCTTCTTTAGAGAATATTTAAAATAATAATTTCTAAAATAAAAAAATCAAAGATGAGACTATTGATTTTGATAGTCTCATTTTTAATTAAAGAATAAGGGAAGGTCAAATCATATTTGCTGACCAATGGCGAAAAAGACATAAATGAAAGAGCGCTAAACTCTGTTCTCAGCATATATCCTTGCTTGCGAATAGGTGCAGGTTGTAATAAGTTGTCATAAAAGTAATGAAACGTGAAAGAGAGGATAAGGAAACCATAACGTGCCTTTTTGCGAAAGATGAGGAGTAGCGGCGCGGAGCGCGCGGATGACTTATTTTTGTCAAAAAAATAAGTTGGAGCAAAGCTCGCTTTGCTCCGATCTGGTGCGGATAAGAGGACTCGAACCTCCATGAAGTAACCTTCACACGGACCTGAACCGTGCGCGTCTGCCAATTCCGCCATATCCGCATATGAATTTTGAATGGTCAAAACACATAAAACTACATTTATGCAAATAATATTATAACCGCTCGTGCAGCTTCCGTCAATGAAAACTTACGGTGCGCAAACAAAAAATCTTGCATAAATACTGCGAGCGGAAAAGTTCAGAGCAGCAAATCGAATGCTGAATTCTGTTTGAAACAGGCATAAAATTACAGTATTTGCCGTTCCGGCGGCAATATGTTATGATATTCAAAGAAAAATTGAGACAAAAGATTTTATCGGAGTACAGATATGGCGAATGTTTTACAGGAAGATTTGATTTACGAGATCCTTTCGGTAGTGGAGGAAATTCCGGAGGGAAATGTTGCAACATACGGACAAATCGCGCGGCTTATAGGACGCGACAAGAATTCGCGGCTTGTAGGCAAAGTGCTTTCAATGTCCGAATACTACGGAAAGTATCCGTGCCACAGGGTGGTAAACCATGCTGGCAGGCTTGTACCGGGCTGGGAAGAGCAGGCGGAAATTCTGCGTAGAGAGGGAGTTGAATTCAAAGATGAAATGCATGTCGATATTAAAAAATTTCAATGGGATTGCTGATAAAAAGAGGCCGGCGCTGCTTCTTGCAGTGCTGCTACTGATGGCAATGATAACCGGATGCGACCTCACGGATAACGGGGGAGAAGAAAACAATACGAATAATTCCTCAGAAGCACAGGTTACCGGCCGGTCGGTTATTGAAAGCCCGGAAATGAATATGAATACGGCGGAAATTCACTTTATAGATGTGGGACAGGGTGACAGCACACTCATCATTGCAGATAACGAGGCAATGTTAATCGACTGCGGCGACAATGACAAGGGTATGGAGGTCAGACGCTATCTTGAAAAGCAGGGCATCGAAGAACTGGAATATGTAATAGGCACACATCCTGACGCTGATCACATTGGCGGAATGGATGTGGTGCTTTATAATTTTTACTGCGATACGATTATAATGCCTGACGGCGATCCGCAGACGAAAACTTATGATGATGTCATAAATACAATGAATAATAAAAATTACGAAATAACTTATCCGAAAGTCGGAGACGCGTACAAGCTTGGAAGCGGCAGCTTTACAATAATTGCGCCAAACAGTGAGGATTACAGCAGCTGGAATGACTTTTCCGTGGGGCTGATATTCGATTACGGTGATACAAGCTTTGTTTTTACAGGCGACGCTGAGGGAGCTGAGGCTGACATTGTTAAAAACGGAATAGATTTGAGCGCAGATGTTTTTAAAGCCGGACATCACGGAAGCCGCACATCTTCGAGCGACGCGCTGCTTGATGCGATAAATCCGCAGTACGCAGTTATAAGCTGCGGCGCGGGCAATAAATACGGGCATCCTAATCAAGAAATACTTGAAAAATTTTCAGCACGAAATATCGAAGTATACAGAACAGATACGCAGGGCACCGTGATTGCATACACAGACGGTATAAATATTACATGGTCGTGTACAAAAAATGAGAGCATACCTCCGGAACTGGAAGACGAAAAAACGACGGAAGCTTCATTGTACATACTGAACACAAAGACGAAAAAATATCATCTGACAAGCTGTCCAAGCGTAAGCAAGATTGCGGTTAAAAACAAGGAAGAATCAGCTTTAAGCGCAGAGAAGATAGCGGAGCTTGGCTATGAACCGTGCAAAAATTGTTTGGAATAGTTATATAGCAGCTTTTGCGGCACGGCAATAATAGATTGACATTGAAGGCAGCTTGGTTATAGAATATACTGGTGAAATTACACTAAAGAAAAATTTATAAAAAGAAACAGAAATTAGATGAAGAGGTGAAGGCAAAATGACTTGGGCAGAAAAAGTAGAATATATTTTTAACAGAAGAAAGCCACAGAAACTTGAACAAATGTCGGAAATGGTAAATGACAGTATGGAACTTGTCGGTGCCGACGATGAGAAAATGGAATATACAGTTGAAATTAAAATTCAAAAATGGATGGAGAATCCGAGAAACGAGCTTCACGGCGGCGTATGCTGTACATTCTTTGATACGACTACAGCTCTTGCATCAATTGCGCTTGCCGGAGAAAAGACAGTAGCGACAGTTGATCTTTATACGAATTTTATCGCGAGGATGCCGGGCAGCGAAACGCTAGTTATAAAAACAAAGGTCGTAAAAGACGGAAGAACATTTACGAGACTTTCGGCCGAGGCATATTCAAAGGAAAGCGGTAAGCTTATTGCTACCTGCATGTCAAACTATACAGTGCTCAACGAAGCGCATAAAGGAAAGTATTAGACCGGAAAACGGCAGTAGTGAGAGACCGAAAATGACAAAGAAAAAATCTGAAAATATCGCCATACTTAAAAACAAAAACGGAGAAGAAAAGTGAAAGCACTAGAGGAAAAAATCCTGAAAGACGGAGAAGTAATAGGAACTGAAATAGTAAAAGTAGACGGATTTATCAACCACAGAATAGATGTTAAATTTATGGATGAGATGGGCTGCGAATTTGCAAGGCTTTTTAAAGATGCAAAGCCCAATAAAATTCTTACGGTTGAAGCGAGCGGTATTGCGATAGCAGTAAGCTCGTCGCGCTGCTTCGGTTATATACCTGTAGTTTTTGCGAAAAAAGCGGCGCCGAATACAATGACAGAAGGCGCATATGAGGCAGAAGCGAGGTCGTTTACAAAGGGAACGGTATCAATTTTGCATGTATCGAAAAAGCATCTTGAAAAAGGTGACAGAGTGCTGATACTCGATGATTTTCTCGCGCATGGCGAGGCGGGTCTTGCGCTCTGCGACATAGTAGAGCAGGCGGGAGCGCAGGTTGTCGGACTCGGCGCCGCCATTGAAAAGACATACCAGGGCGGCGCCGAAAGACTGCGCGCCCGCGGTATAACAGTTAAATCGCTTGCAGCAATCGCTAAAATTGAGGACGGCAAGGTTACATTTGGCGAATCTGTGTAAACAGGACTGCATTTTATATTATGTAAAACAGCAAACAAAACAGACGAATAATGCAAGAAAAGTTCGGAAATAACCGAACTTTTCTTGTTTTTAGCAAATTATTTCCCAAAATATCGGACAAACCTATTTACATCTAATTTCTTAAATAATATAATATTAACGTATGTTATTTTATAAAGTTTACCCTTAAAAAGTAAGTAAAAGGAGAAAAAGAATGAAAAAGTTTTTAGCAATACTTCTTGCGCTTGTAATGGTATTCAGCTTTGTCGCATGCGGCGGAGATGAAAACACGGATGAAGGCTCCGATGTTCAGGTTAAGGTAGGATATATCTTCATCGGACCTATCAACGACGGTGGATTTACTCAGGCGATGTATGAAGGCGCTGTTGCTTCAAAAGAGCACTTTGCCGGTAAGATGGATTTTATCTATCGTGAAAACGTAGCTGAGGACACTCAGGAAGTTAAGAGCACAGCTCTCAATATGATCGACGAAGGCTGCAATGTAATTATCGCCTGCTCGTTCGGCTTTGGAGATGCGATGAACGAACTCAGCGGCGAATATCCTGACATCACATTCCTCCACTTCTCAGGAGCAATGAAAAACGATACGAACTTTGACAACTGGTTCGGCTCAATGGAACAGGCAAGATACTTAACAGGTATGGCAGCAGCCAGCGTAACAGAGTCAAATATTCTCGGCTATGTAGCGGCTCATCCTTACACAGAAGTACAGATCGGTATCAACGCCTTTACGCTTGGCGCACAGGCTGTAAACCCTGATGTAGAAGTTAAGGTTGTATATATCAATACTTGGGGCGATGCTGAGCTTGAAAAGACAGGTGCAGAGCAGCTTCTCGATGCAGGCGCTGATGTTATCTGCTACCACGCAGATTCAACTGCGGCACAGCTTGCAGCAGCTGAAAGAGACGCATGGGCTATCGGCTGGAACTATCCTAAGAACGATGCCGGCGATAAGTACCTCACAGCAGCTTATTGGAATCCTGAAGTTTATTTCAATTATGCGCTTCAGAATATAATGGACGGCACATTTGTTCCTGAAAGCTACTACGGCACAATGGCTGACGGCCTTATCGCTATCGACGAGGTAAGTGAGGCGGTTCCTGTTGAAGTAAGAAATCAGATCAATGATATCAAGCAGCAGATGATTGACGGAACATTTGAAGTATTTACAGGTCCTATCTACTACAAGGACGGTACCGTTCTTTGTGAAGAAGGACAGACTCTCGACAGAGCAGGTATCTGGTCGATCACGAACGAAATTCAGGGCGTAAGCGCTATATAAGTGTGTGACTTAGGCATAAATAAAAAATAATACAAACTTTACAGTTAAAGGGGCGGTCGCAAGGACAGTCCCTATAACTGCCTTTTTGGAGGATAATATGCAACAAAATCTGGCAATAGAAATGCGACATATTACCAAGTCGTTCGGCGATATAAAGGCCAATGACGATATCAATCTCGAGGTGCTTCCTGGCGAGGTGCATGCGCTTCTCGGTGAAAACGGGGCTGGAAAGACAACACTTATGAATATGCTCTCGGGCATATACACTCCGGACAGCGGAGAAATTCTCATAAACGGTGCGCCCGTTACCTTTCATTCGCCCGCGGATTCGATAAGACTCGGCATAGGAATGATTCACCAGCATTTTAAACTCGTAGATGTTATGATCGCAAAGGAAAATATCATAATCGGCCAGCCGTCGAGCTTTTTTACGAAAGGAAGGGAGCTTGCCCAAAAAGTAAAGGAACTTTCGGACAGATATGGCCTCGATATTGACCCTAATAAAAAAGTCTATGATATGTCGGTCGGAGAAAAACAGACGCTCGAAATTATAAAAGTGCTTTACAGAGGCGCGAGGATACTGATTCTCGATGAGCCTACGGCTGTACTCACGCCGCAGGAAATTACGAAACTTTTCAGGGTGATAAACAATATGAAAGAACAGGGCTGTGCGGTTGTCATAATCACGCATAAGCTCAATGAAGTGATGGAGATATCGGACAGGGTGACGGTGCTCAGAAAAGGGCAGTCGATAGATACTGTGGTGACAAAAGATGTGAACATCCCATCGCTTATAGAAATGATGGTAGGACAAAAAGTCGATCTTTCCATTCACAGGGAAAAAACGGAAAAGGTTGAAAAAATACTTGAAGCGGACGGTGTGACAGTGCTGAACGCAGAAGGTAAGGAGATGCTTTCCAATGTCAGCTTTACGCTTGCGGGCGGAGAGATCCTCGGTGTTGCGGGAGTTGCAAACAGCGGGCAGAAAGAGCTGTGCGAGTCGATCGCAGGGCTTGTGCATGCGGACAAGGGAAGAATATTCTTTGAAGGTGAAAATATCGTCGGCAAGACGCCGCGTGATATCATAAAACTCGGAATAAGAATGGGATTTATTCCGGAGGACAGGCTCGGAATGGGGCTTGTCGGCAGTATGGACATAGTGAATAATATGATACTCAAGGATTATCAGAATCAGCCGGGTATAAGGCTCAGAAAGGGTCCGTGTATAGAAAAAGCGAAAAAAATAGTTGCGGCACTCGATATACAGACGCCGAGTATCAATACTCCGGTCAAGAAGCTTTCGGGCGGTAATATCCAAAAGGTACTTCTCGGGCGTGAAATAGATGCGGCGCCCAAGGTGCTCATAACGGCGTACGCCGTGCGGGGACTTGATATTGGAGCATCGCACAAGATATACGATCTTCTCAACGAGCAGAAGAAAAACGGTGTCGGTATTCTGTTTGTGGGCGAGGATCTCGATGTGCTTATGGAACTGTGCGACAGAATAATGGTACTTTGTCATGGCGAGGTGACGGGTATCGTAGACCCGAGCGAGGTGACAAAAGAGGATATAGGACTGCTGATGACGGGCCAGAAGCTTGAAAAGGAGGAAGCGGCGGTATGAACATACGAATAATAAAGCGAAGCGATATGCCGAAAAGGCAGGAAATAATCATTAGAATTGCCGCTGTGCTGATGTCGATAGTATTTGCAGGACTTATCCTTGTGATATTCGGACTCAATCCGCTAAAAATATTTGCTACGATTATAAAAGGGTCGCTCGGTACGGAAATAAGAATTCAGCAAACTATAATAAGAGCTATACCGCTTACGATAACGGCGCTTGGCATTATAGTGGCGTTTAAAATGAAGTTTTGGAATATCGGTGCGGAAGGTCAGATAACGATGGGAGCCTTCGGTGCGACATGGGTGGCGCTGAATCTTCCGGAAACGCTGCCGATGCCGGTGATGCTGCTTCTGATGATGATTGCGGCTATGCTGTGCGGCGGCATCTGGGCTTTTATTCCGGCGATGTTTAAAGCAAAAATGGGTACAAACGAGACTATCTTTACGCTGATGATGAACTACATAGCAATAAAATTTGTTACGTACTTGCAGTACGGACCTTGGATGGATCCGAATGCAGGCGGCTTTCCTAAGATAGCAAAGTTTCCCGCAAACGCTGTGCTTCCGTCGGTATTTGGCATTAATATAGGTTGGATTATTATGCTCTTATTTGTGGTATTTGTACATATATTTATGAATTACACTAAAAAAGGCTATGAAATTGCTGTTGTCGGAGAGTCTGTGGAAACAGCGAGATATGCGGGTATGAATATCAGCAGGATAATTATTACGGCGATGCTTATTTCGGGCGGAATGTGCGGTATCGTGGGAATGATACAATCTTCCGCCATAGAAAAGACGCTTATTTCAAATATTGCGGGCGGCTATGGCTTTACGGCGATCATTCCGGCGTGGCTTTCACGTCTCAATGCGGTATCAGCGCTGATTGTCTGCCTTGCGTTTGCAATGCTTATTCAGGGCGGTACTTATTTGCAGGTGTCGCTTGGCATATCGAGTGCAGTATCGTCGATAGTTCAGGGAACAATACTCTTTTTCGTGCTCGGAAGCGAGTTTTTCCTGCAATATAAGGTGATATTCGGGAAAAAATCTGTAAAAGCAGAAACGGAGGTGGCATAGATGCAGGTATTTTTGGCTTCATGCGTTGTAGCAGGCGTGCCGCTTCTCTTTGCCACTTTGGGCGAGCTTATAACGGAAAAAGCGGGTAATACCAACTTGGGCGTTGAGGGAATGATGCTTATGGGTGCGGTGATGGCATATGTGACCGCGGCGGGCACACAGAATCCGTATCTTACCGTGCTGGTTGCGGCGCTTGCCGGGGCGCTGGGCGCCCTTATATATGCGGTGCTTACTATAAGTCTTAGAGCAAATCAGGTGGTAACAGGACTCACGCTCACTATATTCGGCACGGGTTTCGCCAAGTTTGTGGGACAGCCTTATCTGGGGAAAGCGGTACCGGCGGAGGTGACGCAGTTTTTCGCTAAAAAGAGTATTCCGCTTCTCGGAGACATACCTTTTATAGGGCCGATATTTTTTCGTCAGGATGTTTTCATATATCTTTCATATGTGCTGTGCGTGCTGGCGGCGGTATATATGTACAGGACAAGAATGGGTCTGAATCTCAAAGCTGTCGGTGAAAATACGGCGGCGGCGGATGCGTCAGGCATAAATGTTATGCTCTATAAATATGTACACGTGCTTATCGGCGGCGCAATGGCGGGTCTGGGCGGCGCATACCTTTCGATAGTACGCATTCCGCTTTGGCAGGAAGATGTGGTAAACGGCAGGGGTTGGATTGCTGTTGCGCTCGTAATTTTCGTGGCCTGGAATCCGATAAAGGCATTTTTTGGAGCTATTGTTTTCGGCGGGCTTTCGATTATGGGTATGAGACTGCAGGTTATGGGCGTAGGCATTTCGCAGTATCTTTTCGATATGGTGCCGTATCTTGCAACGATTATAATAGTAATTTTCAGTACGCATAAGAAGAGAAAAGAGAGCCAGCCGCCGGCGGATCTCTCCAATAATTATTTCAGGGAAGAAAGATAACAAAACAGGTTTTGTGCTGACTGCAATTGTTATCGGAAAGAGATGGGGTGAAATGTTAGATAAAAATGCAGTTTGGAAAGTAAATCTGTACACCCTGTGGGTGACGCAGGCGCTTGTAAATATGGGAATGGGGCTTGTTATTCCGTTTATTCCTTATTATCTGGAGGAAATGGCGGTGATGTCGACCGCGCAGCTCAATTTTTATACGGGTCTTTCGTCGACACTGCCTGCGGCGGCGCAGGCGATAGCGTCTCCGCTTTGGGGTCATCTATCAGACAGGTATGGCAGGAAACTGATGCTCGTGAGGGCTATGATCTGCGCAGTGATTGTTTTGTTCTTTATGGGGATTGTCAATACAGTCAGCATATTTTTGGTGCTGCGCGTACTTCAGGGCATATTTACGGGTACAATTCCATCAGCGATGGCGCTCGTTTCGGCGCATACGCCGGAGGACAAAATGTCGTACGCGCTCGGATTTATGACGTCGTCAAACTTTCTCGGTTATGCAATAGGTCCTGTTGTAGGAAGCGTTGTATGCGAGGTGCTCGGCTATGAGGCATGCTTCTATTTCGGTGCGGCTGTTATAGCGGTGGGAACGGTGTTTGTGATCGCGCTTGTAAAAGAAGATCCGACAACATATGGACTGAAGCTTATAGAGGCGAGAAAAGCGGCAAAGCTCGCTGGTGGCAGTAAAGTCGGACTTTGGACCGCTAACTTTGTGATGACGTTGATTGTAATTCTGATAATTCGTATAGGACGCACTATTTTTTCACCGTTTATTGCTCTCTTTGTGCGCGATATGATAGGCGGAATGGATGGCGCGACCAGGTATACGGGTTTTGTAAATATGGCTACCTGCATTGCGACGGCGGTATCGTCTGTCACACTCACAAGACTTGGTGATAGATATGATAAATTTAAACTTGCATCTATGCTGTCTGTAGTTACGCTGGTGATTTCAGCATTTTTGCCGTTCAGTCACACGATTTGGCTGTTTATAGGTGTTTATGCGCTTTACTATTTTGTTATCGGTGCGATAGAGCCGGTTTTGACGTCCGGACTTTCGGAAAAGGCAGATCCGGGACAGCGCGGGGCGCTCTTCGGTATAACGGCATCCGTGAATTCAGTAGGAATGATGATATCTCCTATGATAGGGGCAAGTGTATCGACGGCATTTTCGCTGCAAGCTCTTCCTATTGTAGTATCAATTTTTGCTCTGGCGCAGGTAATATTCCTCGTAGCGGAGGGAATGATAAAGAAGAAAAAGCCTGAGGATGGAGAAAACAGTGGTGCAGATGCGTAGCGCAGCGGCGTATTGCAGACGCAAATTGGTTTTAGAGCTTAGATAATAGTATTGCAGCTTAATTTTTGAAATTTTTTAATGTTAAATGAGCGGTATGCAATCAAAAGCTGTGTTTTGTAAAAAACGAAACAGGAGGGTGCGGAAGATGGTTTATGTATTTTTGGCAGAGGGTTTTGAAGAAGTAGAAGCTCTGACTGCTGTCGATGTGCTGAGGCGTGCGGGCGCAGAAGTACAGTCTGTGCTGGTGCCGATATGCGGCGAAAGTGCATCTTGCGGAGGCACAGGCGCTGATGAGAGAGGCGGCTTCGGAAACGCGGCAGACGGCAGTGCAGAAGGCGATTGCGCAGCGAAAGCTGTCTGCGGTGCGCACGGAATTTGCGTAAATGCGGATATAATGTTCGATGAAGCGGATTTTGATACATGTGAAATGATAGTGCTGCCGGGCGGGATGCCGGGCACGCTCAATCTTGCAAAGCACAAGGGTCTTGCGGAGCAGGTAAGGATATTTGCGGAGAGCGGAGATAAGGGCAAATACCTTGCCGCAATTTGCGCGGCGCCGATGATACCGGGTGAGCTCGGACTTCTTAAAGGAAAGATGGCGACGATTTATCCAGGAATGGAAGAGCACTTAAAGGAGGCGCTGCTTATGAAAAACCGCGTTGTTGTTGACGGGAATATTATCACGTCTAAAGGGCCGGGCACGGCTATGGAATTTGCTGTTGAGCTTGCGGCAATACTGAAAGGCAAGGAAACAGCAGAGAAGCTTATGGAAGATTTGCTTATGGGCAGGTAGTTTATTTTCAGGAGAAGGAGCATTCTATGAAAGTAGATTTTCATATTCATACCTGCTATTCTGATGGATC
This sequence comes from uncultured Clostridia bacterium, assembly GCA_944383465.1. Taxonomy (GTDB): domain Bacteria; phylum Bacillota; class Clostridia; order Peptostreptococcales; family Anaerovoracaceae; genus QAKD01. The sequence continues at coordinate 33,001 of CALWPQ010000022.1, read as the reverse complement.
GCTGACTCCCGGAGAAATAGTGCAAAGATACAAAGCAAATGAGTATGATGAAATAGCGATTACTGACCACGATACGATCGACGGTGTGCGCGAGGCGCTTTTGCGCGGCAGGGAAGCAGAGCTTAAGGTGGTTTCAGGCATTGAGATTTCTACGGCAGATGAAAATGGAGTGGAAACGCATATACTCGGACACTATATAGATATTGAAAATGCGGCTTTAAATGAGAGGCTTGAATATCTGCGTAAAGCCCGCCGGGAGAGGAATGAAAAGCTTATAGCTCATCTTGCCGGGCAGGGATATAGTTTGACGTATGAGGAATTGCTCATAGGTAAGTGCGGGGATTATATAGGCAAGCCTGATTTTGGGCGCGCGATGGTACGGAAAGGATATATAAAGGAAGCGCAGGAAGTGTTTACGCCGGGTAAGTTTCTCGAGACGCCCGAAGCGAAGCGTATCAAAAAGAAAAAAATAAGCACGGAAGAGGCAATTCGCCTGATAACGGGAGCTGGCGGCAGAGCGACGCTCGCGCATCCGATTCAAATAAAAGAGTTCGGTAAACCGGGAAGTGAAGAATATTTCGCAAGGCTTGAAATGTTCGTGAAAGCGCTTGTCAAAAAAGGGCTTGGAGGTATTGAAGCCTATCATCCCGATCAGAGTGAAGAGCAGTCTATACGCTTTGCGGCGATGGCGGAAAAACTGGGGTTAGAAGTAACGCGCGGTTCGGATTTTCACGGTGATGATATTAAAAGGAAGAAAAGAAGCTGAGCTGTTTCATATGGAACAGCTTTTTATTTTTTCAAAAAATTTACTTGAATAAAAAATACTTATTGACATAATATGGAATATATTGTAATATAGATATACACCGACGATAAAGGCAAGGAAAGGAGTCAATGCATATAGGAGACAGTAAGGAGACAAGTTAGTAAACGTATAACACATAATGCATAGCGTATAGTGCATAAGACGCAGCGCATAATCACGGTCTAAATGCAAATGCGGAAACAAACTGCATATTTTAAACTGTACAACTTGCATAAAAAATGTATATGAAAATTGAAGAACAGCAAACCGGAATGCAGGTTTTGCGTATAGGCTGAAGTGCGGACTGAAAAGCAGACTTATGGGAGACGCAAAATCAAAAGCATTCTATCTGAACAGACATAAGCAAAAACACAAGAAAAAAGAAAAACAGGAAAAAAGTCAAACAAAAAGCAAAAGGGAAAAAGGGAAAAGGAGATCAAAAATGCAGGAGAATGAAAAGGTAAGAAAAAACACAGGCGGCGACAACGGTTTTACATTTGAAATTGTAGAGCATATATGTGTGCTCGGAAAGGGACGTGAAGAGGGGTATACGAAAGAGCTTAACTATGTTTCGTTCAGAGGGCTGCCGCCTAAATGGGATGTGCGCGAGTGGAACAGCGATCATACGAGGATGACAAAGGGTATAACTTTCACTTGGGATGAGATGAGAAAGCTCATCGAGGCGATGAGTGAAAAAGCAGAAATAACAACAGAAGCGTGCTAAGCTGCGGGTTAGGCTGAGCGTGAAAGTGCTCAATTCGCGTAAGTAATGCGCATACGCAGAGTAACGCAAAAATGCATTGCGGCATATAGTAATAGAAAAGAATAAACATTATTTGGAGGTAACTATATGTCTTGTTATGATTCTAATGGAATTGACGAATCCTTACTGTTTTTCTTTCTGATCCTCATACTTATGTTCTGCAAGCCGAGTATTTTCGGATGCGGATGCGGGTGTGAAGAATATTCCGATCCTTGCGGATGCTAATTGAACAGTATTAAAATTAAAGCAGAGCGGCATAGATTTTTTCTATGCCGCTCTGTATTTTAACTGCATTTTAACAGATTTTCCTTTTGCGCTTGCTCTTCGGCGCGTGTGACAGCGCATAGATTATGCCATATGCGGATTTTGCAGCGGAGAATTTTAAACAGCGGCTTATAATAACGTGTACAAGCTATATTCTTTGACTTTTTCAATGGTTGTGGTATACTAAAACTGTATGAGAAAAAATAAGGAGCTTGATTTTTTATGAGCGATATAGCGATCATGGGCGGGATAGCGGCGGATATAGAAGGACGCCCCGATGGAATGCTCATTTATGCTGATTCAAACCCGGGTAAAATAAAAATTTCATACGGGGGTGTCAGCCGAAATATAACGGAAAACCTTGCGCGGCTTGGTGCTGACGTGAGTTTTTGTTCGATAGCAGGAAATGATTTTATCGGCAGGGCGGCAAAGCAGCAGCTCGAATCGTTGGGAGCGGATGTTTCGGGGGTTAAGCTTGAGGACGGAGAAAGCACCGCGATTTATCTCTCTATTCTTGACAGCTGCGGAGATATGGAGCTTGCGCTCTGCAATATGGACATACTCGAGAAAATCGACAAAAGCTTCATAAATGAAGCGGCAGAAACGCTCAAAACATCTAAAATCGTGGGAATAGATACTAATATGACTGAGGAAAATATATATTATCTCACGGAAAAATTGCAGGGCACGCCCATATTTATAGACCCGGTATCTGTAACAAAGTCTCAGAGAATTAAAAATTTTGTAGGCAGATTTCATACGGTGAAGCCGAATAGAATTGAGGCGCAGGCGATAAGCGGTATAAAAATAAAAAGCGATGGCGACCTTAACCGTGCGGCGAACTGGTTTTTAAGCGCCGGTGTAAAGCGCATTTTTATAACGCTCGGTGAGGGTGGAGTATTTTTTGCGGATGAAAAGGAGAGCGGTATCGTAAAGGCGGGCAGGGTGAATATAGTGAGCGCTACCGGCGCAGGCGACGCATTTTCGGCGGCGTGCCTCAAAGCGTTTGTGGACGGGCTCGGAATAAGAGAAACGGCAGAGCTGGCTATGGCGGCTTCAGCGCTGGCTCTTGAATCGTGTGCAGCGGTAAATCCACTGATGAGCGCGGAGCTTCTCAGAGTTCGGGCAGGCAATTTAAGCAAATGAGACAAATGAGAGCTATGGCGAAAAAGCTTTAAAAATAAATAAAAGTATATTAAAAAATAGAAAAGGAGATAAGCCGCCGCTGAAATATAAAAGCGTGCGGTAAAAAGAATTATGGAAAGTTATAAGGAGTATTTGGATATAAAGCCTGAGGTAAAAGAGGCGCTTGACTCCGGAAAACCGGTAGTTGCGCTGGAATCCACCATTATTTCTCACGGGATGCCGTATCCAAAAAATGTCGAGACAGCGCTTGCTGTTGAAGAGTTGATAAGGAAAAACGGTGCGGTGCCGGCAACAGTGGGTATAATAAAAGGAAGAATTAAGGTTGGCCTTACGGAGGAAGAAGTGGAGTATATGGCAAAGGCTCCGGATGTGCTCAAGGTTTCAAGGAGAGATTATCCGCTGGTAATTGCCAAACAGCTGGACGGTGCGACTACTGTTGCGGGGACGATGATAGCGGCGAGTATGGCCGGTATTAAGCTCTTTGTGACAGGCGGTATCGGCGGCGTTCACAGAGGCGCGGGTGAAAGCTTCGATATTTCTGCGGACCTTGAAGAGCTTAAGAAAACTGGTGTAGCCGTTGTCTGCGCGGGTGTAAAATCCATACTTGATATCGGAGCAACGCTTGAATACCTTGAAACGTCAGGCGTACCGGTTATCAGCTTCGGGACTGACGAATTTCCGGCATTTTATTCGCGAAAATCGGGATTTAAGACGGAGTGCATGCTTGACTGCCCGAAGGATATTGCCGAGGTAATAAATATGAAATATGCGCTCGGGCTTGGCGGTGGAATGTTAATTGCATGTCCGATACCGGAGGCCGATGAAATTCCTTATGAAAAGATGGATAAAGTAATAGTGCAGGCGCTTCGCGAGTGCAGCGAAAAAGGTATTACGGGTAAGAGAATTACGCCGTTCCTGCTCGACCGGGTAAAACAGCTGACAGACGGTGAAAGCCTCGAAGCAAATATCAAGCTGGTGCTTAATAATGCGAATATCGGCTCTCAAATAGCAGTTGAGCTTTCAAAACTAGGAGAGTAACGAGAGCTAAGGAAATATAAGATAGCTGCAAAAGCGGATCTTTGAGATGATTTAAAGTATTTGTTAAAAAACGGAGGATATAGGGAAATGGCAATAGAAAAAGTGAGAAAATACTTTGAAGATATAGGAATTGCGGACAGAATACAGGAATTTGACGTATCGAGCGCGACTGTTGAGCTTGCGGCACAGGCTGTAGGCGTAGAGGGCGCGAGAATATGCAAGACGCTTTCGTTTAAAACGCCTGAGGGCGGCTGTATTTTGATAGAAGCTGCGGGCGACGGCAAGATTAACAATCAGAAGTTTAAACAGACTTTTGGTTTTAAGGCTAAAATGCTTACACCGGAGGAGGTCATTGAATTTACGGGGCACGCAATTGGCGGCGTATGCGCATTTGCGATAGAGCACCCTGACGTAAAGGCTTATACGGATGTTTCGCTCAAAAGGTTTAAGACGGTATTTCCGGCATGCGGCAGCGCCAACAGTGCCATAGAGCTCACGCCGGATGAGCTTCACGATTATTCTAACGCCGTGGACTGGATAGATGTATGTAAGCTGCCGGAGGATGAAAAACAGGAGTAGACGGCAATAAAATGTAAGGCTTTATAGACGGCAGGCGTAAAAAAGCACAATATGAAAATATGTGGTTTACATATGAATTTTGCATATGAAATTTTATTAAAACGGGGGAGAAAAATATATGTGTATAGCGATACCCGGGAGGGTCGTAGCGATAGATGGACAAACGGCGCAGGTGGATTTTAAGGGCAATAATGTTCCTGTTAATATTGGGCTTGTAGAGCCGAAGGTTGGTCAGTATGTGCTTGTCCATGCAGGATGTGCGATTGAGGTTATGGAGAAAGAAAAGGCTGAAGAAATAATAGAGCTGTTCACCGACCTTGAGGAGGAGTTTGAAAGTTGAAAACAGAAGATGTTATAAAATATCTCAAAGAGTATGACGGCAGACCGCTCAAGCTGATGGAAGTGTGCGGCACGCATACGGCGAGTATTTTTAAGAACGGCATACGTTCGCTTATTTCGCCGAAGATAAAGCTGATTTCGGGGCCGGGCTGTCCGGTGTGCGTTACGCCAACCGCGTATATAGATAGAGTACTTGATTATGCGGCAAAGCCTGATCATATGGTATACACTTTCGGCGATATGATGAAAGTGCCGGGGAAATGCGGCAGTCTTTCCGATATGAAAGGCAAGGGCATAAATGTGGGAATGATGTATTCCCCTTTTGAAGTTATAGAAAAAGCGGCGGCAAATCCCGAAAAGACTTATGTCATAGCTGCGGTTGGCTTTGAAACAACAGCTCCGATATATGCGCTTGCGGTGCAGGAAGCGGCAAAACGCGGCATCAAAAATCTGAAACTCGTGACCGCGCTTAAAACCGTTATTCCCGCGCTGAGCTGGATATGCGAAAATCAGGACGATATTGACGGATTTATCTGTCCGGGACATGTGAGCGTCATAATCGGAAGCGGCGTGTACGAAGCGCTTGCAGAAAAGTACAATAAGCCTTTTGTCGTTGCAGGATTTGAGCCGGAGCATCTTCTTGCTGTGATATATGATATAGTAAGGCAGATAGAATGCGGAAAAAGCGATGTGAAGAATCTTTATAAAAACGCTGTGCGCGATGAAGGAAACGCAAAGGCGATAAAAGCAATAAACGAGTACTTTGAGACCGGAGAAGCCACGTGGCGTGGGCTTGGCAGCATTCCTGATTCGGGCTTGTATTTGAAACCGCAGTATGCGGAGTACGACGGCGGCAGCCGCGGCCTGGACAGAGATATGGAGCTGCCTAAGGGATGCTCATGCGGCAGCGTAATAGTGGGAAAGCTCAATCCGAACGAATGTCCGATGTTTGGCAAAAGCTGTACGCCTCTGCATCCATATGGGCCATGTATGGTCTCGGCGGAAGGCGCGTGCGGTATCTGGTATCGCTCGATATAGATAGTCGAATACGGAAGCAGAGGTATATGCGGAGCTTGTGAAAATCTGCGAAATTCGCAGAAGCGGTGGCAGGCGCGAAGTTTACAGAGCTTGCGGTGCGTGTGGATTTTGCATAAGTGAGGAAATTTGAACTTAGGCTCGGTGATTTGAAAGGATATAATATGGGAAAAATCATTATGGCGCACGGTGCGGGCGGTAAGACCGGAGCGGAACTAATGTCAAATATTTTTGGAAAACATTTTAAAAATGATGTGCTTGATAAAATGGAAGATGCAGCAGTACTTAAGATAAACGGCCGTATAGCATTCAGCACCGATTCTTTTGTCGTTACGCCGGTGGAATTTAAGGGCGGCGATATTGGCAAGCTCTGTATTTGCGGCACGGTAAACGATATTCTGATGATGGGTGCCGTGCCGAAATATATAACCTGCGGATTTATTCTTGAAGAGGGTCTTGATATCGAGCTCCTCGACAGGCTTGTTTCCTCTATGGCAAAGACGGCCGAAGCTGCCGGCGTTAAAATTGTTGCGGGCGACACTAAAGTAGTTGAGGGCAGCGGCGGTCTTTATATTAATACGTCGGGTATAGGTGTTATCCCTGAGGGGCGCAATGTGAGCGCTGCAAACTGCAAATCCGGTGATGTGATCATACTTTCGGGAACGCTCGGAGATCACCACGCCTGCATACTAAGTGCGCGTATGGAAATTGAAAATAATATCAAAAGCGATTGTGCAGTGCTCGCCGATATTACAAACGGTTTGTTCAGTGCGGGAATAAATGTAAAGACGATGCGCGACGTTACACGCGGCGGGCTGGGAACGATATTAAATGAGATTGCAGAGCAGTCAGCTTGCCGCATAGAACTTACGGAGACGGATATTCCTGTGAATGACGAGGTCAGGGGTTTTGCCGATATTCTCGGACTTGATCCGCTCTATATGGGCAACGAGGGCAAGATGATAGCTGTTGTGCCTGAGAAGGATGCGGAGCGCGCTCTTGAAATAATGAGGGCGACGGAAGTGGGAAGGAACGCTGCTGTGATAGGCCGCGTTGCTGAAGGCAGCGGTACGGTGATGATTACGAGGCTCGGAGGCACGCGCATTGTCGATGTGCTTTACGGCGAAGGATTGCCGAGGATCTGCTGATTGGCCGCAGAATGTGATTTTGTGGATAAATATGCGTGCATTGATTTGCACGCATATTTTTTATTGCCCGAAAGCGGGAACTGGAACAGGTTTGACCGCGTGCTCATAAAATATAAAAGGAAAATATCTGCGTGCCGCAAGAAAATAAAATGCAAGGAGGCGCGGAAGTGTGAAAAGGAGAGCAAAATGAGCGAACAGCAAAAATACAGCAATGTTACAAAGGACTATTTGTGCCGGTTTTATGAGATATTAAGCGATATGATAAAGGGAATGACTGAGGCTGAGCTGACATGCAGTATTTCGCATAATTTTATTGTGCAGATGATACCGCATCATCAGGGAGCGATAAGAATGTCGGAAAACGCGCTGCGCTTTGAAATATGTTCGGAGCTCATCCCAATTCTCGATGCAATAATTATATCGCAGAGGGAAGGTGTGCGTGAAATGGAGAGACTGCTCAGTACTATGTGCAGCACTGCTTGCGGAGAGTAGACTGAATATAAAACAGTGAACCGGTTACCCGTCCTGCTTGACAAATAGGACGGGTAATTTTTGATAAAAGGTGTTGACAGATAGAGGCAATATATGATACTATACAATCAGTTAGCATAAGCTAACTTACGATTTACAGCAACGCGAATTTAAAACAGAAAAAATGATGAAATGCCAGGAGGCATTTTTATTAAAGCAATCAGTTAGCATAAGCTAACTTAAAAACAGGAAGAAAGGAGAATTTGAATGAGCACGGTGCTGCAAAAATCGGTGAGATATGTAAGCGTACTCATACAAATACCGTAGGTTTATGCATAGAGCTTATAAGGAAAAGAAGAACATATCTGAAGAATTGATTGTTGATCATTGTGCGCCGACTATGGCGGGATTAAAAACAGGAAGTCTGTTCAACTGTCCTTTGGAGGATAGTGCAGAACTGATGGAAAAAATAATTGAACTCAACAGAAGAATTGTTCCGCGCGGACTTCGCTTGGTGCCTCTCAAGATTAAGGAACGAAGCGCACTTGTTTATATGTATCGTCCGCAGATGCTTGAGGAGGATTTAAAACATGTAATGGCGGAGGAAATACTTACAGAGAGGGATTACCCTGTCGGGCAGGCAGAAAGATGTCTTGCGTGCCTTGTGCGAAGGCTTAGGCACGAGGAAGAATTTCCGCATGAAATAGGACTTTTTCTCGGTTATCCGCCTGAGGATGTGGAGGGGTTTATAAAAAACGGCGCGGCGGGAGCAAAATGTGTCGGGACATGGAAGGTGTACGGAGATGTGGAAACAGCGCAGCGCAGGTTTGCACAGTACAAAAAATGTACGCGGCTGTACCGCGCGGCGTTTAAAAAAAATCAATCGTTTGATAGGCTCATCGTGAGCTATTCATAAAAATAAAATTGTAACAGAAAGGATGGAAATATTTATGAATAAGGTTGCAGTAGTTTATTGGAGCGGCACAGGAAACACGGAAAAGATGGCGGCCGCTGTAGTGGAGGGTGCAAAGGAAAAAGGAGCGGAGGCTTCGCTAATGCACTGCAGTGAGTTTAATGGGGATGCGATGGATGCGTTTGATGCGGTAGCTTTCGGTTGTCCGTCTATGGGCGCGGAGCAGCTTGAAGAAGGAGAATTTGAGCCGATGTTCGCTTCCTGTGAAAGCAAGCTTAACGGAAAGAAGATCGCGCTGTTCGGGTCTTACGGCTGGGGCGGCGGCGAGTGGATGCGCACTTGGGAAGAAACCTGCCGCGGTGATGGAGCAGTGCTTGTCTGCGATAGTGTAATCTGCAATGAAGTTCCGGGGGATGATGCGCTTGCAGAGTGCAGAGCTTTGGGAGCATCGCTGGCAGAATAAGAATATAGTATTTTGAATGCTTGATCGTGTCATTATAATAAAAAACAAGAGTGCTGCTATATGGTAGCTACTAATAAAATAGCAAAAGCAAAACAAGAACAGGGTAGCTGCCATAAGGATTGCATGTTAAGAGGGGAAAGAAGTCATTGCTTCTTTCCCCTCTTTCTCTATGTTCGTGGACATTTAGAACAGCTTTTTCCGCTTCCGATGGTAAATATATTATGCCTTTTGTTTTGGCTATCAGAAAGGGAATCAGGTTACAAAGAAAACAAATGTATCTTTTACGCTATATTTTCAAAGATACTGTCTAATTGAGATACAAAATTATTTGTGCAATATTCTTTTGCTATATGAACATAAATTTCGGTAGTTTTATATCTGAATGCTCTAATATTATTTGCAATTTTGCAATCATTTATTCTCATTCATACCATAATTTGTAAAATTATATCATAAATTGAGGATTTTAAAATACCGGATTTATGCGGCCGTGTAAAGTTCACAGCAGCATAGTATCTGTTATCTCTTTTGTTTGAGATTGATTTTTACATTTTTGTTCTATTGGCCGCCCGCCCCGATACAGGGAATTTATAAATCAGTCTCCGTCTTTCAATGTATACTGACCGAAGCGTAGCTTGAAGCTTTCATCGCACAAATATGCACCAATCACATTTCCACCCTTATTAGCATTTCGGCTCGGCTGCAAGCTACTCAATATAAACTGCATATTCAGTTGTTAAAGATCAGATCAACTGAGATATCTTCGTGCGTTTCACAACGGACAGCCGATAGAGCTACTGCTTGCCTCGCTCTGGGCTTAATCACTTACTCAAAGTAACTAAACTCGAAACGAGTATCGGAAGAAAGCAGCTTTCCGGCCATAATCATTTTTAAAATACTTCTATGCACTTTTATAAGACGGAAAAAGTAGATTGTTCAGGAAAATTAGCGCAATTTTATAAATTTTCTTAATTTTTTGTTAAAAAGGTTAGACTTTTTGATTTTTATAAACTATAATAAATATATGCGGCTTTTATTTAAATTCCGGCCGCATAACTCTGTTATTTAATTGATTTAATAACGGAGTTTTTAGCACTATTAAGTTTTATTTTTTAAAAGGAGGATGCATTTTATGCAAAAACAAACGCCACTGAAGAAATGGCTGATGCTCATTTCGCTTGGTTTTATGGGCGGTACATTCTATATGTCGGCATATGCAGGTTCGACATATTACACGCAGCTTGTCACCGGTCTGGCCATAACCAATACTCAATACGGTCTTGCAAAAACAATCTGCAGCCCGATCGGAATAATTCTTCTTGTTCCGGGCGCTTTTCTCGGTGACAAATTCGATGCCAAGAAGACGCTTGTATTCAGTATCGGCACACAGTCGATCCTCAATCTTTCCTGGCCTCTCTGGGTACACGGCTTTACAACTTATGTTGCATGGAAAGTTATTTACACCGTAATTACAATTGCTTACTGGGGAGCACTCATCAAGTACATCAACAATCTCGACGGAGAGGATTCGGCGGGAAGCTCATTTACAACTTACTACCTACTCAACGGTCTTTCGGGAGCCTTAGGATCATTCATTCCTCTTTGGGTATCAAACGCGCTGAATGCGGGCATCGGAACGATCATATTTGTTGAAGGTGTCATCACCTCAGTCGCAACGATCCTCGTAGCTGTATTCCTTGAGGATGAAAAGAAGCTCGCGGAGAGAGGCATCTACCTCAAAGGAGACGACCCTATCCAGATTAAGCACATCTTCTACCTGCTCAAATATCCGGGCTTCTGGATGATGTTCGTCGCTTACGGCGCAGGCGTATCGCTTTACAACTATGTTGAATACTTTACTCCTTATCTTGTAAATGTATACGATATGGATCCGAGCCTTTCATCAACGCTCGCTATCATCCGTCAGTACGGCGTAAATCTTGTGGCTCCTATCGGCGGATATATCTGCGATAAGGTGCTCAAGGCTACATACAAGTGGTACATAATCGGATTCGGAATCGTCGGCGTTATGTATTTAGCCATGACAGTAATGTTCAGGGAAACTTCAAATGTAATGGTTGTTGGCATATATACTATACTCGTCTGCGCAATGATAATGATGCTCTACACAACGATCTGGTCGGTACTGAGAGAACTCCACGTTCCTGCAATGGTAACGGCAACACTCTCCGGTATTGCTACAATTTCGGAGCGTATAATCCAGATGTTTTTACCGGCAACTTTCGGACACTTTATGGATACAAGGGAACCTCTTGCAGCGTTTAACGATATATTCTTAATCATCGTTGCTATATGCGTTGTAGGAATTCTTACCGGTATTTGGATCGGACGCCACCACAAGAAGTGCCTTGCAGGTTTAAGATCATTTGAAAAGATGACAGGAATGAAGAGTGTCGAAGAAGCGTAAGAACCGCTTGTTCTGAATAATTAAATAAAGAAAAAGGCGCTGCCTTATAAAAGCAGCGCCCGTCAAACTGTAGACAAAGTCCTCAAAGCGGGAACGCAAAGAGGACTTTTTTTGTATGCAGAAAACCACGATTTAGACGCGTGGTTCAAAGGCAGTTATACATTTGAACAAAAAAACTCCTTCTGCTAAACTTGGAATGCGGTCTGCCAACTGTAAACCAAGGAAAAGAAGGAGGACATTCAAATGAGTATGAATGACATAAACAGTTTGTCGCGTTCCAAGTGGAATTGCAAATACCACATAGTCTTTGCACCGAAGTATATGAGAAAAGTATTCTATGGTTAGAAGAGGGTTGCGATAGGGAAAATATTAAGGCAGCTTTGTGAATGGAAAGGAGTACATAAGAAAACAGCTTGAGGAAGAAAAATTAGGAGAACAACTGACAATGGGAGAACGCGTACCGTTTAAGAAGAAGTAAGCTTAAGAAGAAACGCGGCTGGCAGTTTAGTTTACACGTTTGACGTGTCCCGCGAAGAACAGAGGGCTTTGCCCGCATATGCACAACCACGCGTTTGACGCGTGGCTGTGTTTTTTGGCGGAGGACACGGGACTCGAACCCGCGGGGCTGTTACGCCTTACTTGATTTCCAATCAAGCCCCTTAGCCACTCGGTCAATCCTCCGAATTTTCGTATGCTGCAGAGACAACTTCATAAAAGTGACCTGCGCAATAACTAATTTACCATAAAGATATCATTTTTGCAAGCGTTTTATAAAAAGGACAGTTATTTTATTTAATTGAGGCTGAAATAATTTACAATTATGCCTATTGACGAAACGGTAAGGAAGTGCTAAAATTATTTAAGTCAAGCTTCCGTAGCTCAGCTGGTAGAGCAGCACATTCGTAACGTGCAGGTCGCCGGTTCAAGCCCGGCCGGGAGCTCCATAAAGGTGGCTGCATTGAGAAAATTGTTTCGGTGCAGTCATTTTTTATAAAAATGTGCGTTTTAAAAAAAGGAGAATAGAATATATGGCTGTGATAAGCGGAAAAGAAGATATGAAAAGCAGGGTAGAGAAAACGCTGGAAAGAAAAACGAGCGGAGCATACAACTGTGCGCAGGCAGTACTTTGTACATATGCGGATCTTCTCGGACTCGAGGAAACGGATGCTTTTAAGGCGGCTGCGGGAATGGTGAACGGTATGACTATTGGCTCAACATGCGGTGCGGTTACAGCAATGGCAATGGCTGCGGGATATGCGGCAAGCGACGGCAAGCTCTCGGAAACTGAAACAAAAAAAGATGCGTTTAAGCTGACACGTAAAATGCTTGGGGAGTTTGTAGAAAAAAATTCGACAGTTTTGTGCGCTGAGCTTAAAAAGGGCAACGATCCGGTAAGCTGTCTTTCGTGCATAGCGGACGCAGCGGAGATAATCGAAAGAGAAATTTTCGGAGTTGAAAGTGGTGAAGCAAACGCTGAAAGCGATAGCCGGCAGAAAGAAGCAGCAAAGCAAGAAGCAGCAATCGAAAGCTGCGGGCTGCAAAAGTGAAAAATTCGCAAGAAACAGGAAAAATAAGAAAAAAGATTAAAAGCGGCAGCGATTAAGGCCTTAATCACTGCCGCTTTTTAATTTTCGCTTTTATTCTGTAACTTTAGTCGTTAATTTCATAGCTTGAGGTCGTCCAGTGATCTATGATAGCGTCTGTAAGAGCAGGGAGATCCTTTTCTTTGAACAGTTTGAGCAATAATTTATGGCTTTCGTTTATCTTTTTAGTCGATTCCTGTACGCCTTCCATAAGAGAAAGGAATGCCGAAGCTCTCGATACGCCATGCAGTACTGAGTGAATCAGCTCGATAAGACGCTTATTGCCGCATTTGTTAAGATATATATCGTGAAATTGATGCTGCAATGAATTATAAGCTGCGATATCATTATTATCGATAGCTGCGCTCATATCATCGATGCAGCGCTGCATACTGTCGTAGTCATCCTCTGTTAAATTATCAAGAGCGAGTTCGGCGGCATATGAGTCGAGCCTGCCGATAATTTGCCAATCCTCCAGCGCGGTTTCTTCGTTGTATTCTTTAATAAAATATCCTTTTCTCGGAACACTTACAAGAACACCATCAGAAGCAAGCTGCAAAAATGCATCGCGAACGGGCGTGCGGCTTATATCAAGCTCTTTTAAAATGTCGGCTTCCGTAAGCTTCTGCCCCGGAATAAATTCTCCATTTGTTAATTTTTCAATAATATAGTCGTAAACCTGCTCGCTTATAGTTTTTAGTTTTCTCATATGTACCTCGTTTATTTATCATTCAATAAGCCTATTATGTAATGCATACATAAGTATACAACAAAAAAGGAAAATAGTCAATTAAAATTTAAGATATAGAATACATAATATTTAATTTAAAATATAATATACAAAATGCTTGACTAAGTTGCACAGGCAGTATTATAATGAGTACTAAGCAAAAAAAGACGAAATAGTCAGTCAATTTTGCCGACTAATAATTTAGAACGGAGGGAAAGGCTTTGAGCAAAGTAAGTATTGACAGGAAACGCTGTAAGGGCTGTGGTATTTGTATTAGAGAATGCCCGAAAAAAGCAATTTCATTTGGTGAAGAGCTGAATGAGAAGGGTTACAAGACAGTGATAATTGATGATGAGAAATGCGTAGGATGCGGGGTGTGTTATCATATGTGTCCCGATTGCGTACTTGAACTGGAGGGTTAGAAAATGGCAAAAGCAAAGACACTGATCAAAGGAAATTATGCGATTGCGGAAGCGGCAATCCGTGCAGGCTGCACTTTCTTCGCGGGATATCCGATTACGCCTCAGAGTGAGATCCCTGAATATATGAGCTCGAGAATGCCGGAAATAGGAGGCGTATTTGTGCAGACGGAGTCCGAAATCGCGGGCATATCAATGATATACGGCGCGGCGGCATGCGGCAGAAGAGCGATGACGAGTTCATCGGGGCCGGGATTTTCGCTTATGCAGGAAGGTATTTCGTATATGGCATCGGCACAGGTACCTTGTGTTATTGTAGATGTAACAAGGTACGGCTGCGGGCTCGGAGATATCAATCCGGCGCAGGGCGATTATTTGCAGCTGGCAAAGAACGGCGGCCACGGAGATTACAGGTGTGTTGTACTTACTCCGGGCTCTCTTCAGGAATGTGTTGATTTTATGCCGCTTGCGTTTGAAATAGCCGAAAAATACAGAAATCCGGTAATAGTCGCTCCTGATGGCAGTATCGGTCAGATGGTGGAATCGGTAGATTTTCCAGATGATATCACAAAGCACGATATAGATAAATACGACTGGACAATACACCATACAAGAGGTGAAAAGCATAAAACATTCTGTCCTGATTTCTATTACGATATAACGCTTGACGAAAGCGTGGAGCTTGTAAAAGCAAAAATAGACGCGATGGAGAAAAACGAAGCGAGAGCTGAGGAATTTATGACTGAAGACGCGGAGCTCGTACTCGTATCTTACGGCACAACTTCAAGAATCGTCAAAGAGGCGGTAACAGAAGCGAGAAAGCAGGGAATAAAGCTCGGACTTATAAGACCAAAGACTATATGGCCGTTTCCGAAGTTTGCGTTTAAAAATTGCAGGCCTAAAGGATTTCTTGCAGTAGAGCAGTGCGTAATGCCGCAGCTTGCGGAAGACGTTGCGCTTGCAGCAAGAAAGATAGCGCCTACATATTCGTATACGACAGGCGCGGGGTATCCGAGAGTGAGCAATATAATAGATATAGCAGAGAAAGCTCTTGCAGGCGAGCTGAAGGAGGTGTAGCAAATGGCAAATGTATTAAAAAAACCTGAACTCATAATAGCAGAAAACGGATTTTGCCCGGGATGCGGTCACAGCACAATGGCAAAGCTTCTTTGCGATGTATTTGAAGAAACCGGAGTTGCGGACATAGCTATCGGGGCTGCCGCCGTAGGCTGCGGATGCATGATCAAAGCGACAATGGGAAACGACTGGGTACAGGCGCAGCACGGAAGAGCGGCAGCAGTAGCGGCAGGAATGAAAAGGGCGCGCCCCGATAATTTCGTATTTTCATATCAGGGCGACGGCGACGCAGGAGCTATCGGTATTGCAGAAACAATATATGCAGCAAAAAGAAATGAAAAGATTACGACTATATTCATAAACAACGGTGTATTTGGAATGACGGGCGGACAAACGGCGCCGACATCGCTTGAGGGGCAGATAGCGACTACTGCGAAAAACGGTGTCGATTACGAAGTATTCGGCGAGCCGCTCAAGCTTGCAGAGCTGATAAGTACATTTAATGTGGGTTATGCAGCGAGAGGAAGTATAGCGAATTTCAAGGAGTATCAGACGACAAAAGGGTACATTAAAAAAGCGATAGAGTGTCAAAAATCAGGCAAAGGATATTCGTTTGTAGAGATAATGGCACCGTGCCCGACAAACTGGAAGCTTTCGGCGACAGATGCGCTTGATCATATAGAGAATGTAACGTCAAAGTATTTTGAGCTTGGTGAATTGAAAGGTTAGGTGTGGAGATGTTAAACAATATAATTTGTGCAGGTGTAGGAGGCCAGGGCGCGCTTACACTCGGGATGCTTCTTGCGGAAGCTTCCGCAATGCAGGGCAAAAATGTCACATATGTGCCGGAATACGGTTCACAAATGCGCGGCGGCAACGCGAGCGTAAAGATTAAGGTCAGCGATGAACCTATAGTAAATCCGTTTATGGAAAAGGTCAACATTCTCGTTGCGCTTCATACACTGCCGATACCTATGTATATAGATCTTGTACAGGAGGGGGCTACGGTGATAGCCGAAAGCGAGCTGGTACACGAAATAGAGCTTCCGGCAAATGTAAAACTTGTGCATATACCGGCCAACGAGATTGCGGAGAAAATGGGAAATCCGCGCGGCATGAGTGCGGTAATGGCCGGAGCTGTCGTAGCCCTTGCGGATTTATTTCCGTATGAGGACGGTGTAAAAGCGGTCTCTCAGTATTATGAAGAAAAGCATATTCCTGTTGAAATCAACAGAGACGCTTTCATCGAAGGATACAATTATATTAAAAATAAAAAGTAATAATTGTTTTGGGAGGGAAAGTAATGGAAAACACTATTAGCAAAGCAAGAATATACCTGACGCTGTTTGCGCTTGGCTGTGCCGGCGGTTCAATTTACATTATACCGTACATAAGGTCTGTATTCTATGATTTGCAGCTTCAGGTTACTGGAATGACAAACACACAGTCTGCATTTTTAATGTCTGTATATGCTGCGTTCGGTATGATAATTGGCGTACCTGTAGGTATGATTGTCGATAGACTTAACCTTAAAGACGGCATCAGATGGGCGCTTATAGGCACGACGATTGTAACCATCGTCTATTCGTTTACATATACATCATATGTGGGCTCAATGCTTATATGGTGCGCGATATGCGTATTTACTTCAATTTACTGGCCGGCATTCTCAAAGATTTTGAGTATTGTCGGACAAAAGACGGATAAGACAGGCGAAGGAAAATCAGGGCTTGCATTTGGAATTTACTATGCCTTCAATGGTATAAGCGCAGCTGTGATTAACTCGATTTCACTTTGGGCCTCCACACAGTTTGACAATCCTTATGCCGCATTTAGAGCGCCTATATTTGTAGCAGCGGCGGGAACGCTCATTGCAGCGATTTTAGTTCACTTCCTTATGGATGACGAGCTTGTAAATCTTGCCGAGCAGGCAAGGGCGGCTGAAAAGAATAACGCGCCGAAAGAGAAGACAAAAATCAGTCTTGCGGAATATGTGTCAATTCTCAAGATTCCAATGACATGGATGATGCTGATTGTATGCCTTGTAGGATATATGCTGTATTCGCTTCAGAGCTACTTCACGCCTTATCTGACAAATGTTGTAGGCATATCTGCGGCAGAGTCGGGAATATTCGGAATTATAAGGACATATGTATTCCTCGTTCTTGCAATGGTCGGAGGCTTTATGGCAGACAAAGTGTTCAAGAGCCCGTCCAAGTGGATGGCAGTGGCTTTTGCTATAATGGCCGTAGTAGTAGCAGGTATATTTATTATACCAAGCGGCGCAAATCCAATGCTTATTGGCTTCTATACGCTGCTTCCTTCGGCATTTGTGCAGATGACATATACGATCAAGTATTCGACAATCAACGAAACAGGAATACCGGCACATTTGATAGGAACGACAACGTCGCTCGCGTCGACTATTGCGGGACTTGTAGACCTTGTGCTTGCGCCGTTTATAGGATGGTGCCTTGATACAAAAGGCAACGCCGGATATGATATTCTTTTCATAATTCTTATAATATCTCTCCTGCTCGGTTCCGTATGCGCTATGGCAATCGTAAAGAGCAATAAAAAGCGACTTGCGAGCCAGAAAATTGCGAGCTAAATAATATCATAAATTGTAAAATTTTGTATTATGACATACAGTACAAAATATATAGTATGAGTTAAACAGCAGGCACACAGCATTAAAAGAGAGGGTATTATCATGAAAACAGCAGAAAAATTAGATTTGTCACAGCTTTATTGCAGCATTCGCAGCTGTTCAAATAGAGGGAGGAGAATGAAATGGAAAAAATTCTTGTTATAAATTCAAGTCCGAGGAAAAACGGGAATTCTGAAATTCTCTGTGACAGACTGATAGAAGGTGCAGAAAGCAAAGGCGCGTGCTGTGAGAAGATAAATCTGCGCGAAATGAACATAGGCTACTGCATTGGCTGCGACGCTTGCAGGAGAAATGACGGTGCTTGTGTTATAAAAGACGATATGGAATGGATTTTCCAAAAAATGCTTGCAGCTGACATCGTGGTGTTTTCAACACCGGTTTATTTCTTTACTTTGTCGGCGCAGCTTAAAACGCTGATCGACCGCCTGCATAACGGTTATAAGAAAATGGCAGGAAAAAAATTTTGTTTTATTGCAGCAGTGTCAGTTCCCGAGCCTGAACGTCTTGAAAGGACATTCGATTCGATGCGTGGACTTCTCGACTGCATACCTGATTCAGAGGAGCTTGGTGTGGTATGCGGCAATAATGCCTGGCTTGCTGGTGAAGTTAAGGCGACAAAAGCATATGATGAAGCATATGAGCTTGGAGCAAGGATTGCTGAATAGAGAAAGATAACGCTGATTTATAAATTATTATTGTAGTAGATAATGGCGTGTATTATAATATAAAGTATAAAATATACATTATTACATAATGCTCATAAGGAGAGGAGTTTTATTATGAAAACAGCAGACAGATTAGAATCGCTTCAGCTTTCAAAGATAAGAATGCTCAGCGCTAAGGTGGCTGAAATGCAGGCGCAGGGCAGGGAAATGCATATGTTTACACTCGGACAGCCTGACTTTCCAACGCCTTCATACATTTCGGAGGCTTGTAAAAAAGCGATCGACGATGGGTATACGACATATCCGGATTACAGCGGTACTCCGGCGTTCAGACAGGCGGTATGCGATAAGTACGAAAGAGAGAATGGCTTGAAATTCGACGAGCAGCAGGTAATTTCTACATGCGGCGCGGCACAGGCGGCTTATCTTGTGCTGACATCGTTTTTAAATCCGGGAGACGAAGTGCTCATCCCTAACCCGATGTACAACATTTACGAAAAAATTGCTGAAATCTGCGGCGCGGTAGTAAAGACGTATGCTCTCAAAGAGGAGAACGATTTTCAAATCGACCTTGCGGAGCTTGAAAAGCTCATTACGCCGAAAACAAAGATGATGGTAATATGCTCTCCGAACAATCCTATCGGCGGCGTGCTTACACGCGAAAATCTCGAGGGCGTTGCCAAAATTATGGAGAATAAAGATATCATCATCTGCTCGGATGAAATTTATGAGAGACTCGTCTATGACGGCGTAAAAGCTGTATCACCGGCGTTGATTCCAAGCCTCCGTGAAAAGACAATTATCATCAACGGATTTTCCAAGGCATTTTCAATGACGGGCTGGAGAGCAGGTTATGTTATTACTCCTATGCAGTATCAGGAAAAGCTTTATATTCACTGCGGTTTCCAAATTTCAGGAATTCCGGCATTCGTTCTTGAAGCCTGTACAACGGCGCTCAACGATGAGCCGAAATACAATACTGTTGAGAAAATGCGCGGTGAATTTGAAAAACGCCGAAACTATATGGTTGAAGAAATAAATAAGACAAAGCATTTTTCATGCCTGATGCCAAAGGGAGCTTTCTACATATTCATGAACATTAAGAAAACAGGGATGACATCGGCCGAGTGTATCGACTGGCTCATAGTAAATTACGGAGTGGCTATGGTAACCGGAACGATCTTCGGCTCCGAGGGCGAGGGCTTCGTAAGAATCTCATACGCGGCGTCAATGGACGAAATAAAAGCAGGCTGCAAGCTTCTTCACGAGGCTGACGCGGCGCTTGAGGCTATGGGAAAATAAAACTGCAAGCAATTATTGATATACGCTTATCAATTTTGTTTAAATTCTCAATAATTACTCCAAAAGAGCGTGCCTTGCAAGGCGCGCTCTTTTACTATTATTTACTGTTACTTTTAAAGCTAAAGCCGATATGTTACAGAGTATTTTAGAGCCTATACGCAAGGACTGGATTAAAAATAAATACGGACGCGCCAAAATGCGAATAATACTTCTAATATTATGAAAAAATAATAAGGTATAACAGCAAAGAATTACAGTGGAGTGTTATTTTTTATGAGTAAATTCGCATATGGCGAAGTTAGATATATTATAAAAGGAAAAAACAAAATCGTGAGCAGTAAAAAAGAGCGATACAGGTTCGGAAGCAGGCTTGGAAGACAAAAGAGAGCAAGCGTCAGCATAGGCGCGCTTACAATGGCAGTAATTTTTCTGCTGTCGGCATGCGGAGCGCGCGACAGCGGAATTATCACGGTGGTGTCGCGAGAGTCAGGGTCGGGTACGAGAACGGCTTTTACCGAAATATTCGGTATAGAGGTGCGTTCTAAAAGCGGCGGTATGGAGGATGCAACTTTTGAGCTTTCAGAGGTGACAAACAGCACTTCGGTAATGATAACAACGGTAAAGCTTGATAAAAACGCTATAGGCTATATTTCACTTGGAACGACGAACGATGACATTAAAGCGGTGTCCGTGGACGGCGTGTTTCCGAGTGCCGAGAATATAAAAAACGGAAGCTACAAAGCTGTGCGCTCTTTTGCGATAGTGACAATGAAAGATAGGTTGCAGTCAGCGCTCGAGCGGGATTTTACGGAGTTTGTAATGAGCGATGAGGGCCAGAGCATAATCGAAGAAGAAGGATATGTCGGGCTTGCGGGAAATGAGGAGAGTGCAGAAATAAAAGACAGTCAGGCTGACGGCAAAAGTGCAGACAGTTTGGCGAGTACAGAAGGCATTGAGGGAAACAGCGGGACGTCCAAGCCTATACGCGGGCGGCTTACGATTTCCGGTTCATCGTCTGTAGCTCCGGTTATGGAAGCGTTGAAAGAGGTGTATACAAAAGCAAATCCGGGTGCGGAAATAGAAGTGCAGCAGAGCGACAGCACGCAGGGAATAATGGCGGTACGTGAAGGAATATGCGACATCGGTATGACATCGCGCAGTCTGAGTGAAAGTGAGATAGCGGACGGACTCATTGCCTCGGAAATTGCGCGAGATGGAATAGTTGTAATTGTAAATAAGGAGAATCCCGTAGCAGGATTTACAAGCGACGAAATTAAGAAAATATATATGGGAGAAATCAGTAATTGGAGTAGTATTGAATCGGGCGGCAGTAGTTATGAATAATTTCAGAGAAAAAGCAATGAAAATAGTATTTATGGCGGCGGCGTGTACATCTATCGCTTCAGTGGCACTGATATGCTTCTTTTTATTTACAAACGGAGTCCCGGCAATTGCGGAAATCGGCTTAGGTGAATTTATATGCGGGCGTATATGGAAGCCGGAAAGCGGTATGTATGGTATTTTTCCTATGATAGTAGGAAGCATCTATGTGACGGCAGGAGCGATAATAATCGGCGTGCCGCTGGGAATACTGACAGCGATTTATATGGCGGAATTCTGCGGACCCAGGACATACAAGGTGCTTAAGCCTGCGATAGACCTGCTTTCCGGCATACCGTCAGTTGTATACGGTTTTTTCGGACTGATGGTGATAGTGCCTGCAGTGCACAGACTGACGGGTGTGAGCGGCAAAGGCGTGCTTTCGGCCTCGGTACTGCTCGGAATTATGATATTGCCAACAATAATAAGTGTCGCGGAATCGGCATTGCGGGCCGTACCGAAAAACTATTATGAAGGTTCGCTTGCTCTCGGGGCGACGCATGAGAGAAGCGTGTTTAAAGTAACGCTGCCCGCAGCGGCTTCGGGTGTATTGGCGGGAGTGGTGCTCGGTATAGGAAGAGCGATAGGCGAAACTATGGCGGTGATAATGGTGGCAGGAAATCAGGCAGTAATTCCGAGGAGCGTGCTCGGCGGTGTGCGTACGATGACATCGAATATAGTGCTCGAAATGGGGTATGCAGCCGATCTTCACAGAGAAGCGCTAATCGCGACGGCGGTGGTGCTGCTCGTGTTTATTCTCATAATAAATCTTTCATTTTCGTGTCTCAAAAAAGGAAAATAATATATGAACACATATAGAGTAAAAAAACGAAAAGAGAAGACAGCCGCCGTCGGAAAAGATGTAGGAAAAGCGGCGGGAAGAGCGCCTGACAGAAATAGCGCGCGCAGGACAGAGGCATTGCTTCTGAGGATAATGGTATACTGTGCGGCAGCGTTAAGCGCTTCCGTGATTTTCATAATTATCGCCTATATACTGATAACCGGTGTGCCGCATTTGTCGCCAGAACTGTTCGCAGCGAGGTACAACCGTGAAAATGTTTCAATGCTGCCTGCTATAATAAATACCGTAGTTATGACAGCGCTTTCGCTTGCTATCGCGGTGCCGCTGGGTGTATTTTCAGCTGTTTATCTTACCGAATATGCGCGGCGCGGCAGCAGGCTGGTGGCGCTTGTGCGCATTACCGCGGAGACGCTTTCCGGCATACCTTCCATCGTTTACGGACTTTTCGGATTTCTGATGTTTGCCGTATATTTTGGGTGGGGCTATTCTATACTCGGCGGAGCTCTCACGTTGGCAGTAATGATACTGCCGCTCGTGATGCGTACAACAGAGGAAGCACTGATGTCAGTTCCCGACTCGTACCGCGAGGGTAGCTTCGGGCTGGGAGCAGGAAGGCTGCGTACGGTATTTCGCGTTGTGCTGCCGTCGGCTGCGCCGGGTGTGCTCGCAGGCGTTGTACTCGGTACAGGCAGAATCGTCGGAGAGACTGCGGCGCTGATCTATACTGCGGGTACAGCCGCAGGTGTACCGGGAAACATTTTAAAATCGGGCAGGACGCTGGCTGTGCATATGTACGCGCTGTATTCGGAAGGGCTTTATATGGATCAGGCATCGGCGACGGCAGTTGTGCTGCTTGCGGTAACGGCTCTTATAAATTTTCTTTCGGCTGTAATCGCCCATAAGCTGATAAATAGATAGAGAGCAGTGTCTGTTTGATGATAAATACGAAAAACCGGATATGCGGACGAAAATTCGTACGCATATAGAATTTGACAAAAAGGAGGAGCGATGGCAGCGGCAAAGGAGAAATTTACAATTGAAAATCTCAATCTTTATTATGGAGCGTTTCACGCTCTTAAGGATATAAATATGAAAATCCCCGCCAAAAATATCACAGCTTTTATAGGGCCGTCGGGTTGCGGCAAATCGACACTTCTAAAGACGCTCAATCGCATGAATGATATCGTGCAGGGCTGCCGCGTGAGCGGAAAGGTGCTGCTTGACGGAGAAGATATATACAGCGATACAGACGTTAATAAATTGAGACGGCGAGTAGGAATGGTGTTCCAAAAGCCAAATCCGTTTGCTATGAGTATATATGACAATGTGGCGTACGGGCCGCGCACGCATGGTGTGAAAAACAGATCTGAGCTCGACGAAACAGTGGAAAATTCGCTTAAGAGCGCGGCGCTTTGGGAGGAAGTAAAGGACAGACTGAGAAAGAGCGCGCTCGGGCTGTCCGGAGGACAGCAGCAGCGCCTTTGCATTGCAAGGGCGCTGGCGGTCGTCCCTGAGGTACTGCTTATGGACGAGCCGACGAGCGCGCTCGACCCAATCTCGACATCGCGCATTGAAGATTTAGCCGCGGAGCTGAAGTCAAAGTATACAATAGTGATGGTGACGCACAATATGCAGCAAGCTGTGCGCATTTCAGACTATACGGCTTTTTTCCTTTCAGGAGAAGCCGTGGAATTTGGGAAGAGCGAGAAAGTCTTTTCGATGCCGCGCGATAAGCGTACAGAAGATTATATTACGGGACGGTTTGGTTAAACGCAAAAGTGAAAGGAAGTAGAGCAATGAGAAATAAATTTGAAGAGGATTTGGCGGTACTCAACGCGGAGCTTGAAAAAATGGGAAAGTTGTGCGAGGAGGCAATAGCGGCGGCAGTAGCTGCACTTATTCTGCGCGACACAGATTTCGCCGAAAAAGCAGAGGAAAAAGATGCAGAAATTGATAGAATGGAACGTGAGATCGAACATCTCTGTATGAAGCTGCTTTTGAGGCAGCAGCCTGTGGCGCGGGATCTTCGCGTTATATCGGCGGCTCTTAAAATGATATCGGATATGGAAAGAATAGGAGACCAAGCATCTGACATTGCAGAGATAGTAAAGCGTTCAGTTGAGAAATCGGCGGCTTTGTATGAAAATCCGTCCAAAATATACGAAAAACCGTCCGCTGAGCATGAAAATCCGGAGGCACGATATGAAAAATTAGAAGGTGGGGAAAGCTTGGCAGAGTACGAAGCGGAAACCGACCGCATAGCGAGCGGCATACACATAAAAGATATGGCGGAGGCCGCTATAAAGATGGTAAACGGCAGCGTTGCTTCTTTCATAGCCAAAGACGTAGAGCTGGCAAAGAATGTGATGCTTCAGGATGACATCGTAGACGGACTGTTTGAAAAGGTCAAAAAAGAGATAATGCTGCTTATAAAAAGCAGCGATGTATCAAGCGAACGCGGTCTCAATCTTCTTATGATAGCAAAGTATCTCGAACGCATAGGCGACCACGCCGTAAATATTGCCGAATGGGTGGAATATTCGCTAACCGGACGTCACAAAAAAGACGATCCGGAGCGTCAAAAAGCGGCCTCGTTTTTTTAGCTGCGCGTGTTGATTAAAGGGGCAGAAAATGTTAAAATATTATATTAAAACTTTTTGCACGGTTGGAACGGGGATGGATTTATTATGAACAGTAAAAAATATAAGGATACTATATATGAGACGCGCGATATAAACAATATCAAGGAATTGTTTGTAGGTTCGTGCGATCTCTATGCTCATAAGACGGCGTATCTTGTAAAAGAGAAGCCGGGCGGCAAATATATGCCGATAAAATATTCACGCGTAAAAGAAGATGTGGAATGTCTCGGTACGGGATTTTACAAGCTCGGACTCAGGGGTGAAAAAATAGCTGTACTCGGAGAAAACAGCTACGAATGGGTGATGACATATATTGCGACGGTGATTGGAAGCAGCGTCATTGTACCTATTGATAAGGAGCTTCCCGCAAACGAGGTGGCCAATCTCCTTACACGCGCTAAGGTGAGCGCGGTAGTTTATTCCAAGAAGATTGAAAAACTGCTTCATGCGGCGCTTGAGCAGATGGAAGAGGAAACGGCAAACGGTATCAAATACAGAATATGCATGAAATCAGATCACGGCGCGGCCGAAACCGATCTCGATACTGTTATGGAAATAGGAAGAACAGCGCTCATATCAGGCGACAGGAGCTTTCTCGACAACGAAGTCGACAGCGACGCTATGTGTACGCTTATGTTTACATCGGGCACGACAGGAATGGCCAAGGGCGTAATGCTCAGTCAGAGAAATATTGCGGCCAATGTGCAAAATATGTCGAAATATGTAAAAATAGACGACGATGGTATCGGCCTTTCCGTGCTGCCGATGAATCATTCCTACGAAATGACCTGTCATATTTTTACGGGATTTTATCAGGGAATGGCCATAGCTATATGCGAAGGACTTAAATATATACAGAAAAATCTTGTCGAATCAAAAGCTACAGTCATGCTTGGAGTGCCTCTTATTTTTGAAAATATTTATAAGAAGATAATGAAGCAGGCATCGTCAAAGGGCAAGGCCAAAAAGATGAGAAAAATGATGGAAAGGTCTAAAAAATACAGACTTTATAATGACCAGAATTTTATCAGAAAAATTTTCAAGTCGGTGCATGAGCCGCTCGGAAACAGCATCAGGCTGCTGATAGTGGGGGGTGCGGCGATGAATCCTAAAATAATAGAAGATTTTCAGGCACTCGGTTTTCCGATGATACAGGGGTACGGTATGAGCGAGAATGCGCCGATAATAGCTGTAAACCGCGATAAGTGCAGTAAGCCTGCGTCAGTGGGTCCGGCAATGCCGGGAACGGAAATCAGAATCGACAATCCGAACGAAGACGGCATCGGGGAAATTGTCGTAAAAGGACCGTCCGTCATGCTTGGGTATTATGAAAATCCGGAAGCTACAGCTGAGGCGATAAGGGACGGCTGGCTCTACACGGGCGACTACGGATATTTCGATGATGAAGGCTATCTTTACATATCGGGAAGAAAGAAAAATGTAATCGTCACGAAAAACGGCAAAAATATTTTCCCTGAAGAGATAGAATATATACTGAGCGAAGCGGATTTTATTGCGGAAGTGCTTGTTTACGGTGAGATTGACGAAAAAACGGGCGATACATTTGTCAAGGCTGAGATATACCCTGATTATGGGCAGATAAAAGAAGAATTCGGAAAGCTCACGGATGAAGAAGTCGAAAAGCTTATAAAGCATGTGGTATCCGAGGTATGCGATGTACTGCCAACTTATAAGCGCGTGACGAGAGTTGCGGTAAGGGATGTAGAATTTGAAAAGACGACGACGAGAAAAGTAAAACGAAATCAGAAGAAGCTGGAGAAAAACGCGAAAAATCAGGACAAATAGCGAACAGAAAAAGGAGCACCGAAATGGCACATGATTCCGGATATATAGTGCGAAAAGCAAAAGAAAGAGAATGGGCAGAGAAATTTGTCAGCGAAATTAAAAACAGCAGCGAGCCTACGGTAAAATACAGAAACTCAAGACCCATAACCGATATAAAAAATATGATAGACACCTCTTGCGCGGAGTTTGCCGAGAATACAGCGTTTTGGGTGAAGGACAAAAAAGGCGGCGAGTATCGTCCCATAAAATACAAAGAGGCGCATGATGATATTAACGGCCTTGGTACGGCTATTATAGCAGCAGGCTTTAAAGGCAGACGCATTTCTGTGATAGGTGAGAACAGTTATAGATGGGCGGTTTCATATCTGGCTGTCGTATGCGGAGGCAGTGTTGTCGTACCGCTCGACAAGGAGCTTTCTGCGGACGAGCTTAAAAACATTATTAAAGAAGCAAATGTGAGCTGCATAATCTTTGATGGCAAGTACGAGCAAATGTTTAAAGCGATGAAGGATGAGGGGGATACGGAACTTGATCTTCTCATTTCTATGGACGCAGATACGAGCAGCAAGGAAATGTTTGCGTGGAAAGATATGGTGGAATCAGGCAGAAATATGGTGCTTTCGGGAAACAAGGATTTCATCGAAGCTGAGATAAACAACGAAGAAATGGGCGTGCTTCTTTTTACATCGGGAACAACCGGCGTGTCAAAGGGAGTAATGCTGAGTCATAAGAACATAGCGGCCGACCTTATGGCAGCGCCTACAGTGCTCAAGGTTATGCCGAGCGACGTATTTTTTTCGCTTTTGCCCCTGCATCACACATACGAATGTACATGCGGTTTTTTGATGCCGCTGTATAAAGGCGCTGCGATTGCGTATTGTGAGGGACTCAAATATATAGTAAAAAATTTGGCAGAGGCAAGGCCTACATTTTTCCTGGGCGTGCCGGCAGTATTTGAAAATTTATATAAGAAAATATGGCAGAATGCGAGGAAAAAGGGCAAAGAAGATGCGCTGAAAAAGGCGATAAGTATAAACAAAAAGACGAAGAAAATCGGCATAGACATCGGCGGCATAGCGTTTAAGGAAATCCGCGCGCTCTTCGGCGGCCGCATGCGTATGATGATATGCGGAGGCGCCGCTATAAATCCGGAAGTGCTTGAGGGACTGACAGCTTTCGGACCTACTGCACTTCAGGGTTACGGACTTACAGAGGCATCACCGATTGGCGCACTCAATCCGGATACTAAGCCGAACAGTGGCTCCATAGGCAGAAAGCTGCCTGGATTTGATATAAAAATTGTCAATACCGGGGAGGACGGTATAGGAGAAATCTGCTTAAAAGGTGATAACATTATGCTCGGCTATTACAACAGGCCGGAGCTTACAGAAGAAGTGATGAAAAACGGCTGGTTTTATACGGGAGATCTCGGATATATGGATGATAGCGGCTATGTATACCTTACCGGCCGCAAGAAGAATGTAATAATAACAAAAAACGGCAAGAATGTATATCCTGAAGAACTCGAATACAGGCTTTCAAATATTCCGCTGGTGCAGGAATCTATGGTATGGAGCAAGCCGTCTGAAGACGGTGAGGATATGGTAATCGTAGCGTCGATTATTGTAAATAGTGAGGCTCTTTTCGAGAAATTCGGAGAAAGGGAGCTTGGCGATGAAGAAATCGAACGCGAGCTGTGGAAGGAGGTCGATAAAATAAATCTTGAAGTTCCGTACTTCAAAAGAATCAAGGCTATCACTCTGCGCAAGGAGGAATTTGAAAAGAATAGCTCAAAGAAGATAAAACGCTTTGCTGAGGGCAATAAGAAATAAGGACATTAGAGCGGTGCGGGAAGCGTGCTTACATTTGGTTGAAGTAAGAAACGGAGGAAAGAAAATGAGTTTGAAATCTGAATATCCGCAGCTTGAAATTGACTTAAAAAAACTTAGAGAAAATATTGAGGCGATGAAATTACTGTGCGACAGAAACGGCATCGAAATAGCAGCCGTAATAAAGGGCTTCAGCGGTATTGCAAGGTGCGTGCGCGAGTACGAGGATGCAGGTGTTTCCTACATTGCTTCTTCAAGACTTGAACAGCTTGAGGAGGCAAAGAATGCCGGTATAAAGACGAAGACTATGTGCATAAGAATACCGATGATATCGGAGGCAGACGATCTTGTGAGTGTAGCTGACTGCTCGCTGGAAAGTGAGATAAGCGTACTTTGTAAAGTTGATAAAGCGGCGGCTGCCAAGGGCAGAATACATGAGGTCATCCTGATGGCAGACCTTGGCGATCTGCGCGAGGGCTTTTGGACGACGGAGGAGCTTATAGAAGCGGCGCTGATTACGGAAAATGAGCTCAAAAATCTTGAACTTGTAGGAATTGCGACCAACCTTGGCTGTTACGGCTCTATCGAAGCGACAGCGGCAAAGATGAACGAGCTCATTGAAAGAGCCGAAGCCGTGGAGGCTGTAATAGGAAGGAAACTTAAATATATAGGCGGCGGAGCGACAACCTCGCTTCCGAGGCTCATTGACGGAGATATGCCGGAGCGCATAAATCTTCTCCGCATAGGTGAAGGCATCATCTATGCGCGTGATCTTCCGGACTTCTTTAATTGTGATATGAGCTTTCTCAATAACGATGTTTTTACGCTTAAAGCCGAGATTGTGGAAATAAAGACGAAAGCCTCTCATCCTGTGGGAAACATCACGGTGGATGCATTCGGACACAAAAACACATATGAGGACAGAGGTATGCGAAAGCGGGCACTCGCTGCGATAGGCAAGGTGGATTATTGTGATTTTAATGACATATATCCGCGCATGAAAGGCGTAGAGGTGATAGGAGCCTCAAGCGATCATACTATTCTCGATATAGAGGATGCGGAATGTGAACTCAAAGTGGGTGATATCGTGGAATTTGATATTCGCTATGGTTCAGGTGTATTTCTTACAGGCTCATCTAATGTAAAGCGGGTTTTTGTATAAATTATACCTGTATGCTGTCATAGAGGTAGAGGGAAAATGAGATTGAAAGACGGGAATATTTATATAAGCTGCGAGAACTTTCCGGCAGGAGCAGTTACCTGCTTTTCGACGAGACTCGGCGGGAAAAGTGCCTGCGGTATAGAGGGAATGAGCCCTGACCCTTGGAAAGGGCAGCCCATAGAAACGGTAATCGCAAACTGCAGAGTGCTGGGTGAGGCAGCGGGGTTTAACCCTGAGGATATGTACATCACATCGCAGGTGCATGGCGATAATATAAAAAGGGTAAGCAAAGAGGAGCGCGGTACAGGCTTGTTTTTGCCGGTCAAAGTAGATGCGGATGCGCTCATAACAGATGAGCCGAATGTTGCGCTTACGATAAGAACGGCTGACTGTACGCCGATACTTATATACGATCCGGTGCGCAGGGCTATAGGGGCTGCGCATGCAGGTCACAAGGGTACCGCGCTTGATATCGCGGGCAAGACTGTACGGCGGCTTGCAGAAGAATACGGCTCAAATCCGCAGGATATGCACGCTGCAATAGGACCTTGCATAAGCAAATGCTGCTTTGAAACGGATATAGATGTACCTGAAGCGATGCGAAGCGTACTCGGAGATGCAGCGGAGTCTGCAATTGCCGAAAAGGTGACGCCGGAAAAGGGCCTTAAATATTTTGTGGATTTAAAGGCGATAAATAGAATGCTGCTTATGCGAGCGGGGATAAAGTCTGAAAACATAGAAATATCGGAGCACTGTACGTACTGTGAGAGCGATTTATTCTGGTCGCACAGGCGTATGGGGGCGCTTCGCGGTTCACTGGCAGCCGTAATAATGCTGGTTTAGGCGGTTTTATATGCTAATTACTGTATTTTATTTGACAATAGTATGGTAATTAGTGTAAAATGATATGATAAAATATAAGCCTGAAAGGAGAATCGACAGATGGCAGAAGAAATTTTACTGACCCGAGAAGGTTATGAAAAAATAGTTGCGGAGCATGAGGAGCTCATAGCAGTCAAACGAAAGGAAGTCGCCGAAAGGATAAAGGAAGCGCTTTCTTACGGCGATATTTCCGAAAATGCTGAATATGACGCTGCCAAAAATGAACAGGCTGAACTCGAAGAGAGAATACACAAGCTCGAAAATATGATGCGAAAGGCTAAAATCATAGACGAATCCGAGGCTGCGGGCGACAGAGTTACAGTCGGAACCAAGGTAAAAGTCAAAGAGATGGGCTCGGGCGAGGAAATGGATTTTATAATAGTAGGCTCGACCGAAGCCGACCCGTTTGAGGGAAAAATATCAAATGAATCGCTGGTAGGCGCGGGACTGCTTGATAAAGAGCTCAATGAAGTGGTTGAAATTGCTGTGCCGGACGGTGTTGTAAATTATAAAATTATTGCAATCGGTTAATTTTCTAAATATACAAATAGAGAGGGAAATAAAATGACAGACGAAAGAAATGTAAATGTAAACATTGAGAATGAAGAAGAATTATCGGAAGAGCAGCTGACGGAACAGAGGAGAATAAGAAGAGAGAAGTTAAGAAAGCTGCAGGAAATGGGCAGGAACCCATTCCTCATAGAGACTTGGAATGTAGAAACATACAGCAAGGAAGTAAAGGAAAACTTTGAAGCCTGGGAAGGCAAAAGGGTTTCTATGGCTGGCAGAATGATGGCAAATCGCCATATGGGAAAAGTGTCGTTTGTCGATGTTCTCGATAAGGAAGGCAAGATACAGGCATATGTCTCTGAGGATGGAATCGGTGCTGAAGAGTATGAAATTTTCCTCACGTATGATATCGGTGATATAATTGGATTTGAGGGTGAGATATTCAAGACAAAGAGAGGGGAGATTTCCGTAAGAGTTGAAAGGCTCGTACTGCTCTCGAAGTCGCTGCAGGTGCTTCCTAATAAGTGGCATGGGCTCAAAGATATCGACCAGAGATACCGTCAGAGGTATGTAGACCTTATCATCAATTCGGAAGTAAGGGAGATGTTCTACAAGAGAGCTGCTATCATCAAGGAAATCAAGAGAACTCTCGAGGAGGACTTCGGATATCTTGAAGTAGATACGCCGATACTTACGACTATTGCGGGCGGTGCCAATGCCAGACCATTTAACACGCATCATAACACGCTCGATCTCGATATGAAGATGCGTATATCAAACGAGCTTTTCCTTAAGAGATGTGTTGTCGGTGGACTTGATAGAGTATACGAGATGGGCAAGATGTTCAGAAACGAAGGTATGGACAGAAATCACAACCCTGAGTTTACATCTATGGAATGCTACGCTGCGTACACAAATATGGAATTCGTAATGGAAGTAACGGAGACTGTAGTATCGAACGCTGCTATGAAGGCAAACGGCTCGATGAAAATAAATTATCAGGGCAAGGAGTTTGATCTCACTCCTCCTTGGAGAAGGCTCAAGATGTCAGATGCGGTCAAGGAAATTACAGGCGTTGACTTTGATAAGATCAATACTGATGAAGAGGCGAGAGAAGCGGCAATAAAGTATGGTATGGATCCTGATGATGTTAACAAGTGGACGAGAGGAAAAATTCTCGCTGAGATGTTCGAGGACTACTGTGAGGATGTACCGGGATATCTCGACGGACCGGTATTTGTTATCGGACATCCTGTTGAGATTTCTCCGCTTGCTAAGAGAGACCCTGAAGATCCGAGAATTACGAGAAGATTTGAGGCTTATATAAACGGCTGGGAAATCGCCAATGCGTTCTCCGAGCTCAATGACCCGATCGATCAGTACGAGAGATTTGCGGAGCAGCAGGCGCAGCTCGACAGCGGCGAGGATGACGAAGCGCACCCGATGGATCTCGACTTTGTAAACGCGCTCGAAGTTGGACTTCCTCCGACAGGCGGGCTCGGTATCGGTATCGACAGAGTAATAATGCTCGTTACCAACGCACCGTC
Organism: uncultured Clostridia bacterium; assembly: GCA_944383465.1. GTDB lineage: Bacteria > Bacillota > Clostridia > Peptostreptococcales > Anaerovoracaceae > QAKD01. The sequence goes on along the minus strand of CALWPQ010000022.1, from coordinate 602 downwards.
GATAAGAGATATTATGCTCTTCCCGACCATGAAGCCGCTTGACAAATAAGTCTATACACATAGACTTACAGAGAGTTATGTATGGAGCTTACCACAGAGCTTACCAAAATTTACGAAAAACTTACCAAAAAAGATGTGGAGTGATTATGCAAATCTTTGCAAAACTCCGCAACTCTTTGTAAATCTAATCATGTTCAGAAGCCCACCGAGAAATCGGTGGGCTTTTTGTTTTCTGCTCGTTTCATTCTAAAACAGAATGTGACGGGCTTTTTTCTTTATTAAATGTTCAAAAAATAATTTTTTTTGAAAAAGCCGTTCCCATTAGAGAAAAAAATGTCCTGTTTAGAAGTGTAGGGCAAAACACCCTGCACGATCCTTGAAAACTGAATACACATTCATCAGGTCGTTCCTGAGCGGAGGGTAAAACCTCAGCCGTATGAAAGTGCGCCGTGATCCTCCTGCCCATAAGGGCAAATGCGGAAAACAAGGAGGGCGAGCGATGCCGAGCTATTCTGAAATATCCGATTGCTACGGATAAGGCGATGAAACGCATCAGGGTTAATGATACTTCCCTATGGGGCTGGCGGAGAACCCGGCAGAGG
>CALWPQ010000021.1 GCA_944383465.1 uncultured Clostridia bacterium | reverse complement strand
TTCACTTCTATTTTATTCTTTTCACTAAGGTTGTCCACTATAAAACCGAGCGTATCCAGAGCCACCCGCGCATCTCCTCCCGACATATCGGCAAGCACGGTAAGTGCCTCTTCATCGTATTTGATACTAAGGTTGCCAAGTCCTTTTTCTTTGTCCTTAAGTGTGCGTTTTATTATTGTCACGATATCGTTTGTCTCAAGCCTTTTAAACTCATATATATTCCGTACCCTGCTTATTACAGCGTTATTGACGGCAAAATAAGGATTTTCCGTAGTACTTCCTATAAACCGTATAACACCCTCTTCGAGTGCAGCAAGAAGCGAATCCTGCTGAAGCTTGTTCCACCTGTGAAACTCGTCCACATAAACGTATGTCGTTTCTTTCTGAAGCCAGAAAAACTTAAGCTTTGCTTTGTCTATTATATCCTTGAGTTCCTTTGTTCCCGATATGCTCGCATTTATTTCGTAAAAATCAGAGTTTGTTTCCCGCGCTATTATGCGGGCGAGCGTTGTTTTACCAGTACCGGACGGTCCGAAAAATATTGCTGAATCAAAAGTTTTGTTTTTTATCGAATTGTAAAGAAGCGAGCCCTTGTACATAAAATGGCTCTGCCCGACAAAGTCATCGAGTGTCTCCGGTCTCATCTTGGTGGATAAAGGTATCATACTTCATTCTTATCCTTTCATTTTCTGCTGCTCTAAGCTGTGGTATTATGCAAATTTTTACGGACTGCATCAGAAACTCGTTACAAAAGCATCGCTGTATTTTGCTCCCGTAAGAGCATCAATACTCGCTTTACTTCCAAGTGCGCTTTCTTTATCAGCAAAAATCTGACCTACAACTTTAAAAAGGCCGTCTTTTTGAATAACGGAAGCATCTATTCCCGAATTTTTAAGTTCATTTAAAAGCTCGCCCGCGGCATCTGCGCTTGAAAAACTGCCAAACTGTATCATATACCCTGATGTAAGGGGCTGCTCGCCTGTGCTGCCTTCTGCTTCCTGACCGCTTATACCCGCCTCTGTCGTTGGAATCGCGATATTGGCGCCGCTGTTGTTATCTATGTCTGCCGAATTGTCTGTACTTTTCGAATCATCAAGATTGCTCTCTTCACTTTCGGTGCCACTGTTTTTGTCATCATCCTTATCGCCGCTGAAGCCTATCTTCCCGAGAACGACGTCAAAAGACGCCTCTTGTCCGAGTATAAGCGGATAAACAACATATTTGGTCGTCAAAAATCCGAGTGCGACCGCTAATCCTATTATAACAATAACCGCAAATAAATTCACCCCTGTTTTCTTCACGTATCTGTTTGCGTAAACATTTCTTCTTACGTGCATCCTGCGATGTTTAGCTTTTCTCATTATCACACCTCGTCCCTTTTATAATTGCTTGTACATAATATTCTCTTTGGGAAACAGGTATGCAATAAATTTAAAGAAGCTTATTTATCTGCTTTTTGGCCGTCCTCCTTTTATCACGCCCCAGTCAGCTCGCAGGGCGATAAGCTCATCTGTCTGCTCCTCTGTCATCAGACGTTCAATTCCCATAAGGCGCAGATTCATCGTTACCTTTGCATCATATTCTATACTTTCGAGTAAATAAAAAGCCTGCACAGCATCGAATGCCCATGTAACTGCGCCGTGATGCTCGAGCAATAGGCCGTTATAATCGCGGCAGTATCTGCCTACGCTTTCAGCAAGTGCTTCCGTTCCTGGAAGCTCATATGGAACAACGGGAATCACACCAAGACGTACAACCGATTCCTGAAGATATGCTTTGTCGAGTGGAATACCCGCAACCGCAAAACTTGTAGCAACCGGTGGATGCGCGTGAACGACAGCTCCTGCATCGGACAATTCTTTATATATTTCAAGATGCATTTTAAGCTCAGACGATGGTTTCATACTCCCTGCAATTACATTTCCATCGAGATCTGTCTTTACAAGCATTTCTTCGGTCATAAATCCTTTTGATACACCTGACGGCGTAGTCCAAACTTCGTTTTTGCCTGTTCTTACGCTTATATTCCCATCGTTTGCCGCTGCAAATCCTGCATAGTACATCCTCTGTCCTATATCTAAAATATCCTTTATCGCTTTTTCATCGCTTATGTATTTTTCAGCCATTCTGTTTTACTCCTTATAAAACAATTCCTTTAAACTTTTGCCGTACGGTGGATAACAGATACCTCTTTCAGTAACGATTGCTGTTATAAGCTCACTGTCCGTAACATCAAAAGCAGGATTGTAGCATTTCACATCATCCGGCGCTATCGGTTCAGCAAAAAATGCCCTCTTTATTTCTGCATCTGGCCTTTTTTCTATTTCGATGTCACTGCCTGAACGGCAATTAAAATCTATTGTCTCTGACGGACAAAATACGTAAAACGGAATACCGTAATACTTTGCGAGAACAGCAACGCCGCTCGTTCCTATTTTATTAGCTGTATCTCCGTTTGCCGCCACTCTGTCGCATCCGACAAAACAAGCATCTATTTTGCCCTCTTTCATCACTATGCTCGCCATATTGTCGCATATAAGAGTGCATTCAACTCCTACTTTATTAAGCTCATAAGCTGTAAGACGGGCGCCCTGAAGCAGTGGTCTTGTTTCATCAACCCACGCTTTGAGCCTGATGCCGCGCTCTATGCCGAGAAAGAATGGCCCGAGTCCCGTTCCGTATTTTGATGTTGCAAGCTGCCCGGCGTTACAGTGCGTGAGTATACCATCGCCGTCCTTTACAAGTGAAAGCCCATATTCAGAAATAGCCCTGCACATTTTTACATCATCTTCCTGTATTTTCTTGGCCTCTTCTTTTAATTTCTCAACTATTACAAAAAGAGGCTGGCCTTTTTCTGCGACAACAACGTTTTCCATTCTGTCAAGCATCTTGGAAAGATTTACGGCTGTTGGCCTCGATGAATTGATATAATTCTTGTTTCTCTTAAAATTATCATAAAACTCTTCAAAATTATTCCCTGTATCTTTAAGAGAAGCTGCCGCAAGCACATACATTGCGTAAGCTGCAAAGATTCCTATGGCCGGTGCACCGCGCACCTTAAGCGTGTAAATTGCATCCCAAAGCTCCGTATTGCTCTTAAGCGTAAGATATACGGTTTCTCCAGGAAGCTTACTCTGGTCTATTATTACAACTGCCTTCTCATCTTCGGAAAGCTTCACATTATCTATATGAATATCAGCATATTTATTCACATTGCCACCTCTTTTTTCCGTATTTTGTGCTTTGCTCTCTCAAATTTTATCATTTTTACTCCCCTATATCAAGCTTTCATCAGCTTATTCCGCATATAAAGGCATCTCTTTTCATCATCACCGCTCTGTTTTGCAGCTCCGAAAGAGTGCAGTTGTTATTTACGTATTCTTTGAACATCTCGCTGTACTCTGCTGCAGCTTTAGTGATATACATATTCTGGATATCACCTATAAATTGCAAAAGTTCTTCCTTCGGATCAGAGTTTCCGTCAGGCGGTATAAACATAATCTTCACTTTTCTCTCTTTGCGGTTCATATATATAGTCTCTTTTCTGAGTTGAAATCGTTCAGGAAACAACATAAAAACCGATGCAATCCTGAGAATTCCTATAACCTCCTCGATGCAATCGAAAATATCTCTTACCGTAAGACAGCCGCTCATATCGCTTAAGGGTATAAATCCGCCGTAATCATAAGTGATCCTGTATTTATCTCCATAATCTGTAAATTTCATAGGAATAAGAAAATCGGGACTGCTTAAAAGTATCGCGTTTTTCTCATATTCTTTTATCCTGCCTTTCGGCATATCTAAATTAAATTTGTTCATTTTATTCCCCCGCATTTAGAACATTTTGTATACCCTCTCATCTCTGCGTCGCGGCGATCCATACATACCGTATACTTTGTGACAGTGCTGCAAGATGCCGTATGATACGAGTCTCCGTATTTAAAACAATAAACTGTACTGCCTCGCGCCGCATTCTTTGATTTGCAAATGCTGCATGCTTTATATTTTCTTTTGACAGCGCTCGTCATAACAGACTTAAGCGGATACGAATTTACATAAGTACAGCTTTCCGTATGATACTTCACCCCATATTCAGGCAAAAGATATACTGGCTCATAATCAGTACCTGATTCATCATAAATGCCCAAATCATGCGAATTATCTTTACCGCAGAACACCCTAAGCAAAAAAGCTTCTCTTGCACTGTGCACTTTTCCCATATTTCCCGGAAGCCAGGTATTAACCGCAAACGATATCTCCATACATATAAGGTTGTCCATATATATACCGCCGCCTTCTTTATCTTTATATTTGTATTTAAAGTCTGCCACTTGAAAATCAGTAAGCTCAGGCATCCTTTCATTCATAGTACTCCTGAATTCAAGCGGGAAAAACGGCCTTGCCGGTTTGCTGTATGCATCCTGCGCAAGTCTTTTAAGTTCGTTTCCCGAGATAAATGCTATACGTTCCTCTAAGTATGCGAGTTTCATCACGCTTCCCACTGTCAGCACTGCTATTATAACAAGCGGTATCACAATTGACGCTTCAACCGTTACAAAGCCTTTTTTAATATGTGTGTACATATGTAAGCTCCTTTCCATGATGCTCAGTAAAAAGATAAAAACCGCACGAATGCTCACTCAGCAAAAATCCGTTATAATAGTTTTTTCTCATATTTATCTGCACAAGATCCATCATCCGCAGCAGCTTCGTTTCTCTGTCCTGAAGTGAAAGAAATATAGCAAGGTAATCTTCGTAAGCTAATCCGTCAACTTTTTCTCCATTCATAAGTTTATTGGCATCTTTCTTTGAATCCTCTACTGCCCATTCCGTTATTATCACAAGCTGCATTGCGATTGCTCCGGGTCCCGGGGCAATCGCTTCTGCTTCAGCAAGCGCAAGCGCGGAGCGTTCGCTGTCTGCATATATCTTGGCAATATTTATAGGAGTTCGAAGAATTACAAGATAGTCTTTTATTTTATCGAGATTTTCTGCATCTGAGAAATAACCGCATATCAGGTATTCTATTTCAAAATTAAAATAGGAATAGTGATTTTCAAGATGTTTTGTCCTGCAGTTAAATACGGAAAACGCATATTTATTTGTCATAAACGTATCCCCCGCCTGCACAATAAGACCTTTGAGTCCATCTTCAGTCAAATCAGGAAAATCGAGGTCAAGCGCCTTTCCTGTAAACCCGTAAGACGGCAAACCGCATATCACAGCAGCGCTGTCAAGTTCTGCTTTCTCAAGTTTCGCAATATCTGCTATCATTTCCGCATTAAAACCTACTTTATCAAGTCTTAAAGCATCGTGCTTAGCCGCGGCAATTATCTGTTTCTCAAAATTATCCGTATCCGTTATTTCAAATCCTTTGACGTCGCATTCAAGCTTTTCTGGGAGTGCGGAAAACATAATATCACTTTTATCGTCTGCATATTCGAGATAATACGCTATTTTATCTTCGACATATTTATTTCCTCCTCTAAACGCGAAAATTCCGTACTCATCTTTGAGCCTAAAATCGTATTCTGAAAGCACCGAGCGGCACGCAATATCGGTGACGGTACGTCTGTAACTGAGACCTGCTTTTTCTCTCGCCGACACAGCAAGGAGCACAGCAAGTCCAATAAGTCCCGCAAGTATCATCGACAAAAATATCATTGAGCTGCCTTTTTTATTGTTTTTTCTAAAGTATCTGCCCATCTTATGTATTCTTCCTCATCAATTATATATATTTCATCCTGCAAATTTTTTGCCACCGCTTTTTTGATAAGTCCTTTTGCCCGTGCCGTGTATTTAGCTTCTGCTGTGATTTTCTTTTCTATAAGGCCGCTTTTTTCTCCAATATTTATAATTATCTTTGAAAACATATCCGAAACAGTTTTATTTCCTGTTCCGATGCTTATAAGCTCGCTGTATTTCTCCCCGTATAATGTACATTCACTTTCATCTGCCGCAGCCTCGCAGAGTGCCAGATGCAGTTTTGCGGAAGACACTGCCTGACTATACATTGTAAGCAGTATATATATTACTGTAAGCACGGATAAAACTATTATCGGAAACACGACTGCTGCTTCTATCATCGTGCTGCCGCGGCGGCTTTTTATACGACCCGCACTAATTTCTGATTTGCAAAGCGTATCCATAAGCGATCTAAGAAGTGAATTTACCATCCGCAAGCGTTGTAAACACGGCGTTTACAAAATCAGTAATCTGCATTCTGAATATGAGTCCAACCGCAACTGCAATACCTATGAGTATAGCCACCTGCACGAGCTCCATTCCTTTTTTACTTCTGACATTAGTTAATCTCTTTTTCATAATTTTCCCCTTTCGTTTTCTGCTCTCTATTTTATCTATTTAAACGACATAAATGCCGGTGCCGCTGTAATCACGAGCAGTGCTATGAGCATAAGCGCCATTGGAAAAGTAAGCTTGCTTTCCGCAATTCTGCCGCGCTCCTCCACCTGTTTTTTATTCATATGCCACATAAAATTTGCCTCTTGCTCGAGCTTGTTTACAAGTTCAGAGCCTTTATTTATATTATCTGCCATAATATTTGAAAGACGCAGAAGCTCTCGCGCTCCGCTCCGTTTGGCGAATTCACGAAATTCTGTAATAAACGAGCTATTTACATTCCTAACTCTTTCGTTTATATTTCTTAGTTCTTTATAAAAATAGCAGTCTCTTTCTTCCTCTTCCGTGATTTTAGCCGCTGCAGATGTCAGCACGAGTCCCGCGTTTAAAAGAAGTACAAGTCTGTTCGTAAAATCGGGTAGTTCATCTGCTACGTTTCGCCTTTCAATCTCTTTTTCCTTTTTTAATTTGGTTTTTCTTAAATATTCCTTTATCATTTTCATCGTTCCACATCCCTATATCTGTTATCTTCTGTGCTGCTATGTATCCGCATATCATCAATAAAAGCGCCGCTGTCATTATAATTCTGCCCGCCATACTTTCATACATAGGAAGCAGGTAGTCCGGGGCTGTTAATTTCAGAAACAGTATTATCAGAGGCGGCAAAAGTGCTATGATCTTTCCTTCAAACTTTTTCTGCGCCGTATAGCTCTCTATATCTCTCACAATCGTAAGCTTATCAAGCATCATTTGGCTCGTTATACCTATAACCCTGACGATATCACCGCCCGTATTGCTGCAAATACGGCAAACTTCAGCAAACGCTGTTATATCGCGCACCCTGCTTCTGCTGCCGAGATCGAGAAGCAGTTCTTCCGCGCTTTCATTTGCATCTTCAATTCTCTTTTTCATTATTTCTAATTCTTTTATCATCGGCGTGTTTTCATCATATATGAGCAGAAGATCACTGCGCGCATCTTTAAGCGCTTCCGTCATATGCCTGCCCGCAGCAACCGCATCTGAAAGCGAATAGAGCAGGTCTCTGAACTGCTCTATAAGAACATCGCGCCGTTTTTTTGCCTTGTATGCCGCATAATATCCCTCTGTAAGGCAGGCACAAAGTATAGCCGGCAGTACCACAAGCGTAGTATTGTAAAAAAGATAAAGAAGTACCGATGACAGTATTGTTACTGAAATCAAATATTCCGTTTTCTCTTTCTTTGATAATTTATAAATGTCATAATCAATCGTTTTCATATTTCAATTCCCGCAAATTTAAGTTTATCTGTGTTCACTATTTTATTGCCTGTAGCTATCAGACCTTGATCAAATTTATAGTTAAATATGCTATTAATGATAAATTTATTATTATTTAACCCCTGTATTTCAGCTATTTCAAGTACTTTTCTTCCTTTTTGGGCAATTCGCCCAAGGTGTACGATTATATCTATTCCCTGGGCAATCTGCTCCCTTATAGCTTCTATCGGAAAAGCTGCCTTTTGCAAATACATAGCTTCCAGCCGCCTCAGCATTCCTTCTATAGAATTGGCGTGTCCTGTTGACATTCCCGAGTGCCCGGTATTCATAGCCTGAAGCATCTCTGCGCATTCACCTCCTCTAACTTCACCAATGATGATGCGATCCGGTCTCATTCTAAGGCTTGTTCTTATAAGCGATTCCATATTCACCTCACCTTTGCCGTGGACGTTAGCGCTGCGGCATTCGAGCCGCACTATATTCTCCGCACCGATAAGCTTGAGTTCTGCCGAATCCTCGATAACTACAATCCTTTCTTCCTTAGGTATATATTCAGAAAGTATGTTGAGAAATGTCGTTTTTCCAGACGATGTGCCGCCGCTTATAAAACAATTATAGCCCGCCGCCACCACTTTTTTGAGAAATTCTGCCGCTTCCTGCGTAATGCTGCCGAATTCTATCAGTCTTTCCATAGTAAGCGCCGTTTTCGGAAACTTTCTTATCGAAAGCGATGGCCCGCCGAGCGCCACATTTTTATATACAGCGTTCACCCTGTCTCCGTTTTCCAGCCTTGCATCGAGTATCGGTATCATTTCATTTATTTCTCTATGCACACCCGCAGCTATTCTCCGTATCACTTCTTCAAGCTCTTCAGCAGAGTCAAATGTAAGAGAACTATTTTCCATATGGCCTCCTCGTTCGACATATATACTGCCGGCGCCGTTCACCATGATTTCCGTAATTTCATTATCCTCCATCAACGGAGTAAGCACACCAAGTTCACACCTTACAGTATAAAAAATGCTGTCAGCTATCTGCCTCAGCTCTCGCAGCGATAGCACACCCGCTCTTACATCTGCAAGAAGAATATTGGTGATAATCCCTCTCGCTTTTTCATCGCTTACAGCACCTTCATATTCGTTTATGGCCTTTCGCACCGCGCTCGTTATGCTGCGTCTCAGCTCTTTTTGTTTATTTATTGATATAATTGTATTCATTTTATTTTATTCCTTTATTTTCCATTTATCTATATAATAAAACAGCTGCATTTTAAATGCAACTGTTTTTTGTAATTTTATGTAGTTTATTTTTTAATTTGGATAATCTTCTTTATTTTTACTCTTCGAGAAGTCCCGCTCTTACCATTGCATCAAGCATATTCTGCGCTCCAAGTGTCCACATAATATCGTTTTCAAGAATCACAAAATCCTTATTCGGACTTACAACAGGCAGCAGATTTCGCTCCACACCGAGTATTATTCCCTCGTAATTTTCCGTAAAACCGCTGTCCTCGATAGACTTTCTCGCAAATTCACTGTCCCTGTCAATCGGTATCGCTGCACAGAGAAGCATATTATCAGGAAGTATTCCCTGCGATTTTTGAATAGCAAGAAATTCTTTCAGCGTCGTTACTCTATTGTTCTCGATTTCCGCATAGTCTATCTTCTCGAGAAACATCATATATGCGTCTATCTGCTCTCGCGTACCCATTGCATATATGATATCACCCTCTTCTGTCTTATCGTTCGCTCTCGGTATGAGTACAAGCCTGCCGTCTTTATGCACTATCTGTATAAGCATAACACCAAACACGCGACTAGCTACAAAATCTTTAATCTTCTTGCGCTTATATATCTTTGTGAGCCTGAATCTGCATACATAAAGTATTTCGTCTACCCAAATCGCACTATCGCCGCCGCTCGCCGCTTTAGCATTATTGAGTATTTTCTGATTGAAATTAGCAAGGAATGTTGTCTGCAGCTGCGCCGAGCGTCCGCGTACAAGTCCCGATTTTACTGAAAACAGCACCACTGCAATCGCCACGATAACTTCAAATATGAGTGGTATCAGAAGCAATTTTTCCATCATCATTATTATGAACAGTGAGGAAACGCTCACCGAAATTGCGCGCAATGTGAGCAGCGGCAGTATATTTGCCTTGCTCTTAAGCCATATTTTATTGAACAGCATACTTTTCTTCGTGCATATCATATTTATTACAGGCGTCATCATTATGAGACCTACTACGAGCGTCAGTACATTAGCAGCCGTTCCGCTCACCATCAAATCCGTAAGATATGGATGCACATAGTTGACGCTTAAAAGATAAATTCCGAGAAGTATTGCCGTACCGAGCAGCAGCTTTATAAAATACTTCTTCATATACTTTGCCCAATCGTTATCCTTTTCCACCTCGTCCTGCTTATCAGAAGTATAGTTCAAAAGGAATACTCTGAGCTTGTTAGGAAGTTTGAGATACAGTTTCTTGGCCGCTTTTTCTCCGTTTTTTATAAATATAGGCGTCGTGAACGTAGTGATAACGGATACGCATACGATTATCGGATAGAGAAAATCTCCCGTTACGCCAAGCGAGGCGCCAAGCGAAGCTATAATAAACGAAAATTCTCCGACCTGTACCATCGAAAATCCTATTCTCACCGCTCTTTCAAAAGGCTGGCCGGAAGCAAGCGCTCCAATAAACGAAAATGTCATTTGACCGACAATTGTCACAATCGTAATTATAAGTATAGGGAATGCGTATTTTACGAGCATAGTCGGCTCTATCAGCATTCCTACAGATACGAAGAATATCGCGCCAAAAAGGTCTTTCAGCGGCTTTACAAGGTGCTCTATTCTTTCACCAAACGATGTGCCGGCAAGAATTGACCCCGCAAGAAACGCTCCCAGAGCTTCCGAAAAGCCCGCCTTTATACTTATTACAACCATCAAAAGACAAAATCCTATTGAAGCTATCATGAGTATCTCATCGTTTACCGTATCTTTAACTTTGTTGAGCAGAGTCGGCACTATGTATATGCCGACACAAAGAATTATTATAAGCACAAGAAGCATCATTCCTATTTCACCGACAAGCTCGATACCTGATACCTCTTTACTTGCCGAAATCGCAGTAAGTATTATCAGCATAAAAATGCCCACTATATCTTCTATTACGAGCGCGCCGAGCGTAAGCTGCGCGAAAGGCTCTGATTTGATGCCGAGCTCTTCATAGGCTTTCAATATTATCATTGTCGATGAGATAGCAAGCATACATCCGAGAAAAATGCTGTCCATCTTACCCCAGCCCAGAAGCGAGCCAAGACCATAGCCTACTACTGTCATCGAGCCCATTACAACGAGCGCCGTTATTATTGCTCCTCCGCCCACTTTTGCTATATTATGAAAACTAAACTCGAGGCCAAGCGCAAACATTAGAAATATTATACCAATACTCGCCCACACTTCTATATTTGCTATATCGCTCACCGTCGGAAGAAGTAAAAAATTGGGGCTTACAAGGAAGCCCGCAACAATATACCCGAGTACTACGGGTTGTTTTATCTTTCTAAAAATTATAGTTGCTATGCCCGCTGTTACAAGCACCAGCGCCAGATCTAAAATAAAAGGATCAATATGTGCCAAATAATAACCTCCTGCCTTATTTTCAAAGAAATATCTACTTGTTTTTAACTTGCCTTTTCGCCCTTATGCTCAAAATCCGAAACGATAATGCGGGCTATATTAGTACAGCTATCTCCTATCTTTTCTATATTATGGATAATATCTGTATATATTACCGTAAATTCAGGTGAACACTTGCCTGTTTCTAAACGCTTCATATGCGTCATTCTTAGACGTTCCTCGTTTTCATTTACAGCATCCTCCTGAGCGAGCACATCTTCTGCCAGATTTGTATCTCGCGTTTCAAATGTTTTTATCGTATCCTTAAGCATCATTGTCACCTGATCGAAACTTTCAAAAAGCTCCGCATATGCCGAATCCGAGAATTCATAGCCTTTTTTCAGCTTATCGTCAGCAAATTCAGCTATATTTACACAATGATCTCCTATATGCTCTATGTCGGCCGCTATATGTAACAGTCCCGCAAGCTCCTTAGACTGTCTTTCCGTAAGCGCTTCATCTGCAAACATCGAAGAAAGATACTGTACAGTCGCATCCTGAAGCTCGTTTACAATTTCCTCCGACTGCATAAGCCTTGCAATCGCATCTTCGCTTCCGTCTATAAATGCCTTTTTCGCGTCCGCTACCATTTCCAGCGTATAATTCGCAACCCGCGTAAGCTCATTGCACGCAAGATGCATTGCAAATACAGGCTGTCCTATCATATTGTAATCGAGATATACAGGCTCAGACGGAAGTTTCTCCGATTCTTTTTCAGGAATTATTTTAGTAACAATTTTTACTAAGAGCCAGATAAACGGCAGCCATATAACTGTATTGATTATATTAAAAAACATATGAGCGTTTGCTATCTGTCTTGATATTACAGCAAGCTCCGCGCCTGAAGGTGATATATACTGAATAAACTTTGAAAAAGGTGTTATAAAGAACATAAAGATAACAGAACCGACAATATTGAATATCGTGTGTGCAGCTGCCGCCCGCTTAGCGTTTACCGTGCCGCCTATCGAAGCAAAAATCGCCGTAATAGTAGTACCTATGTTGCTTCCGTAAAGAATAGGCAGCGCCCCTGAAAGCCCTATTACACTCGTAACACCGTCCGGGCCCGCCTTAGAAGCAAGATTTTGTATTACTGCGATTACTGCCGAACTGCTCTGCACTACCGCCGTACTCACGGCTCCTATGACTACTCCGAGCACCGGGATGTCTTTTACGCTCATCATTATATTCGCAAATTCCGGAGCTGCCGCGAGTGGTTCCATCGTATTACCCATTATATTTATACCGATAAACAGCATTCCAAAGCCGAAAATTGTCTGTCCTATATTTACTATATTCTCTTTTTTTATAAAGAAATACATTATAAATCCTATCACTACGAATGTCCAGGCATAATCTCCGATTTGAAAAGCAATGAGCTGAGCGGTAATCGTAGTACCTATGTTAGCTCCAAGTATAATACTTATAGCCTGAGGAAGTGTCATTAGACCTGCGCTTACAAAGCCTATCGCCATTACGGTTGTAGCCGAACTTGACTGCAGTACAGCCGTTGTAAGCCCTCCGGCAAGCACTCCTACAACTGGGTTTTTAGTAAGCAATGCCAAAATATTCTTCATCTTTTCCCCTGCGGCCTTCTGCAGACCGTCGCTCATAAGATTCATACCGTAAATAAATATGACAAGCCCACCGAGCAGAGTTACAATCATCTGTACGATTCCCGAATTCATATGTTTTCTACTTTTGTTGCATACATATTGCTGATTGTGATACGCATTTTATTAAATATTCTAAAATATTTACATTTATATTTTAGCAGAATATAAGACTGTGCGCAATATTTTTAACCGCAAGACCGAACTCCCCGTCAATTTTAACACCATCTTTACAAAAGGATTCGGAATCATATTCCGCAGCAGCAAAATCTCCCGCATATTCCGCAGAAGCGAAATTCACAAATCGAATCACCCGCTTTTCGGCATCTTTTCCAAGGAGAAGCTCAAGATAGCTTTGAAGCCTTTCGCCTCTTGCCGCAAGAGTATGCTCTCTTTCCACCGCAATTACACTTTCCGATGCAATGATAATTTTCTCCGCTTTTTTTAAGGCCTCAGGAGGAATATCAAATATAATAACATCAAAACCGCCCTGCTCTGCAACCGCAGCGGTAAGTTTGTAAATTTCCTCGCCTTCCGCTGCTAAAAGCGGGTTTATGCCGTTTCCTGTGCAGGCTCTATAAACACCGCCTGCGTCTTTTTCAAAATATTCTCCTATGTCCGCCTCCTCGCTATTGCACAGCATAAAAAGAAGCCGCCTTAGCTCCCGCGCACTGTAAGAATTGCCCTCGGGAAATGCGGAAAGCGACATGCGGCAAACCGATTTGTCGTAGTATACTGTAAATTCTGCTGCGAGTGCATCCGCTGTCGATGTTATACCCACGCCGCCGGCTGTACTCGTCACCGCTATCAGTTTTGCGTACTTTTCATCAGAAAGGCGCGGCAATGAAAAACCATGAGGCCTTATGCCGTAAATGCTGCTGCATTTTTCTGCTGCTGCGTTTACTATAGTTCTCGGAAGCATAAAGCTGCAGATATAAACAGCATTTTCCATTTCCAAGTCATTATAGTCAGTAATTATTATTACTTTTTCTTTTTCGTCAAAATTATGTAATTGGTCCCTGTCGAGGACCATAGGCAAAAAATACCTTTCACTCGCGGCGATTGCTCTCGCTAAAGCTTCAGCATATTCTCTGTCTTTCAACAAAATACCGAGAGAAATAATTTCCATATTCATCCTCCAATACTAATATTTATATTAGTATTATTGTATATTATTTTCCATATTTTGTAAAGCAATCATTTCCCTCAATTTTTTAAGAGCATTTGAAAGACCTCCGACTTCATCTATTATTCCAAGTTCTACAGCTTCACGTCCGAAAAGAACTGTGCCAACATCGTTTGCCATATTATCGGTGCAGTTCATTCTCTTCACGATCTCTTCGCGCTTCGCTTTTGAATGCGAAACTATGAAATCAACAATTCGATCCTGCGTCTTTCTCAAATATTCAAAAGTTGGCTCTGCCGTAATTATCAATCCATTAGTCCTGATCGGATGAAGTGTCATCGTCGCCGTTTCACTTATAAAAGAATAATCACTCGCCGCTGAGAGCGGAATCCCTATACTGTGTCCTCCGCCAAGAACAAGTGAAACCGTCGGTTTTGAAATCGTTGCTATGAGCTCAGCAAGCGCAAGCCCGGCTTCTACATCGCCGCCCACAGTATTGAGTACAGTAAGCAGCCCCTTTATCTCCGCATTTTCCTCAACCGCAATAAGCTGTGGTATTAGATGCTCGTATTTTGTCGTCTTATTCTCTGCCGGAAGCACATTGTGACCCTCTATGCTGCCTATTATACTTATATATTGCAGATCGCTTTTAAACTCGTTGCCGAGTGAAAGCAAACCCAGTTCTTTTATCAGACTCGACGTAAAGTCTTCGTTTTGATTTTGATTTCCGTTTTCGTTTTGATTTTTTACCGGCATATTCATATATTTGTCCGCCTTTCTCTGTTTTTCCGTCATATTATCTGCATTTTTAGCATTATTTATTAAATAATAAGAAAAATTTTGCGAATAAAGGAGATTGAAAATGAGACTCAGTGAGATAGGAGACAAAGAAATAATAGATATAAAGGATGGCAGCAAGCACGGACAGCTTTGGGATGCCGAAATGCTCTTCGATGAGAACACAGGAGAAATAAAAGCGCTGCTTGTCCCCGATTTTGAAGGCGCGCCTTCACGCTTTAGGAAAAACAGCGACTATATCAAACTGCCGTGGCAGAACATTCTTAAAATAGGCGAAGAAATAATAATCTTTCAGTCAGTAATATAAGGCTCAGAAAACTCCGACATAATTCCGTTTGAGATGTCTATGCCGGAAAGAGTAAGCCCAAGAAAGCCGCTTTCGCAAAACATAAATCCGCTTGCAATCATCTGCTTTATATACGCTGCCTTATCGGGATAATAATCTTGAAGATTTTTGCCAAAAATGCTTTTGAAACGTGCAAGATCTATACCTGATGTCAGCCTAAGCCCCGTAAATATGTATTCAAATATGCTATCGGCCTCGGTATTTTTTTCTACCGTATCCTGCGGCAAAATTATCTGTCCTGATACAGGGTCGGCGTTTTTACATAAAACATCAAAATTTGGGCAACCTCCCGTTCCCATACCCTCGTAAAATGCAAGATACTCGTCCATAATGCTCGTGTTTGCGAAACGCTTGCCGCCGGTAAACGATGAGGCGCCAAGACCGAGGCCGATGTACTCGTCAAACTGCCAGTATTTCATATTGTGACGGCTTTCAAAGCCCGGTTTTGCCGCGTTTGATATCTCGTAGTGATGATACCCCGCCTCTTTCAGCATTTTAACAGCAGTATGATACATACGCCTGTCGGTATCGTCGTCTGCGAGAGTAAGCCTTCCTTCTTTATACATTCTGTAAAATTCCGTACCCTCCTCAAGCTGCAGGCTGTAAAAAGATATATGCTCAGGCTTAAGCCGAATTGCCTCTTTCAGTGTTTTTTCCCATATTTCCTCGGTCTGAAGAGGCACAGCAAACATCAGGTCTATGTTTATGTTATTAAATCCAGCGTGCCTGGCAGCAAAATATGTATTTCTGAACTCTTCCGCTGTGTGAATGCGTCCAAGTGCAGACAGCACTTTATCGTCGAGAGACTGAACACCTATACTCAGCCTGTTTACGCCAGATTTTCTATAAATCTCAAGCATTTCCGGTGTCACAGTTCCTGGATTAGCCTCAATTGTAATCTCGGCAGCCTCCGCTAAGTGAAAATTCTCTTTTACACATTCTACGATTTCCGCGATATACTCAGCCTGTACCACAGTCGGCGTACCTCCGCCAATAAAGATAGTATCCGCCTCGTAGCCTTGAAAACGTTTCCCTTGCATTTTTATCTCCGAAAAAAGGGCGTTTACATAACGCCCTTTTACGTCTTCTTTTAAGCTGTCAAACGACAAAAAATCACAATATTTGCATTTGCGCACACAAAACGGTATATGAATGTAAATTCCGAGTTTCTTCAAGTTTTTTACCTCACATTTTTTCGCTTAAGTAATTTACGTGTTACCAGCATCTCCCCGTTATCTATTTGTTATCGTCGTATTTAAGCACGGCTGTAAAAGCCTCCTGCGGCACTTCCACTGTACCAAACTGGCGCATACGTTTTTTGCCCTCTTTCTGCTTTTCGAGCAGCTTCTTCTTCCTCGAAATATCACCGCCGTAGCACTTGGCTATTACATCTTTTCTGTATGCCTTTACCGTCTCGCGTGCAATGACTTTCTGACCAATAGCCGCCTGAATCGGCACCTCAAACTGGTGCATCGGTATTATTTCCTTAAGCTTTTCGCATACGAAGCGTCCTCTTGCAACAGCTTTGGATTCGTGTACTATCATAGAAAACGCATCTACAAGCTCTTTGTTAAGAAGCACATCGAGTTTTACAACATTTGATTTTTCGTATCTTATAAACTCGTAATCGAGCGAACCGTAGCCGCGCGTCTTTGATTTAAGCGCGTCAAAAAAGTCGTAAATTACTTCGTTTAAAGGTATTTCATAGTGAAGCTGTACACGCGTCTCCGTAATATATTCCATATGAATCATCTTGCCTCGCCTGTCCTGGCACAGCTCCATTATGCTGCCGACATACTCTTTCGGTATCATAATATCAGCCTTAACGATAGGCTCTTCGATGTGATCTATCTCCATTATATTCGGCAGGTTTGTCGGATTTTGAATCATCCTCACAGTCCCATCGTTCATCACTACTTTATATATTACGCTTGGTGATGTCGTGACTACACCGAGGTCAAATTCGCGTTCAAGTCTTTCTACTATAATTTCCATATGAAGCAGACCGAGAAAACCGCAGCGAAAGCCGAAGCCAAGCGCTGTCGACGTCTCAGGCTCGAAATGAAATGCCGCGTCGTTTACCTGCAGCTTTTCAAGCGCATCTTTTACTGTTTCATACTTCTCGCCCTCCGCCGGATAGATACCGCAGTATACCATTGACTGCGGATTTTTATAGCCAGCGCACGGCGCATCGGCAGGATCGCTGTCAAGTGTAATCGTATCGCCTACTTTTGCGTCCCGCACCTGTTTGATTGACGCACAGATATAACCTACCTCACCAGCCTTTAATTCACCCGTCGGCACAGGTCCGGGAGCATAATAGCCCACTTCTGTCACTTCATATTTTTTTCCTGCATTCATGAGGCGTATGATGTCACCCTTTTTAACTTTACCGTCGAAGATACGGCTGTAGATTACTACGCCTTTATAGCTGTCGTAATAAGAATCGAAAATGAGCGCTTTAAGCTTTCCGTCAGCATCACCCTTTGGCGCAGGCACATTTTTCACTATGTCCTCGAGCACATCTTCGATGCCTATTCCTTCCTTCGCTGATATAAGAGGCGCTTGACTCGCATCTATGCCGATAATATCCTCAATTTCAAGCTTAACTTCATCCGGTCTTGCACTCGCAAGGTCTATCTTGTTTAATACAGGAAGTATCTCGAGATTTTCATCGAGTGCAAGGTATACATTGGCAAGCGTCTGCGCCTCAACTCCCTGCGTCGCATCCACTATCAAAACTGCTCCTTCGCACGCGGCAAGACTCCGCGATACCTCGTATGTAAAATCAACATGTCCCGGAGTATCTATGAGATTGAAGATATATTCCTCCCCATCTTTCGCTTTATATACGAGTCTCGTTGTCTGCAGCTTTATCGTGATGCCCCTCTCGCGCTCGAGATCCATATTGTCAAGAAACTGCTCCTTCATATTTCTTTCCGCCACAAGACCTGTCTTTTCTATTATCCTGTCCGCAAGCGTCGACTTGCCGTGATCTATATGCGCTATGATGCTGAAATTCCTGATTTTATCCTGATATGAGTTCATATTTTCCTCTCAATAATAACATTATAAAACAGCACAGCTTGCTGTGCGTGTACTATTATAATATCACAGAATGAAAATCCGTTCAAGAGCGTAAATACTGCACAATTTCGCGCTTAATTATATCAGTAATGTACGCTGTCACCTCCTCACTCATGCTTTCCTGCGCATATATGCGTGAGCACACTCTGTCAACATGAACTAAGCCGAGCACGAGCATCAGTGTCACAAAAAATATGGCTATCTGTTTTCTTATCATTTGTATTTCTCCTTTAACAGCTATGTATATATCTTATAGATTTATATAATATCCGCACTGCCCGCCTATGCATAGCTTTATCATTATCATCATTTATAAAGTATCTTCGATAACGCTTGCAAGCACATGCGCAAAATATTTGGCTGTGAGTCTTGCTTCTTTTATATTGTTCTCATTGTTACCGATTTCAAGCAGGAGATGATAATCGGACACATACTGATTATATTTGTAAGACTTGCTTATTATACGACCACCAAATCCCGGATACATCTCTTCCGCTTTATCGTTTACGGCATTAGCAAAGGCTTTGAGCGCGCTCGCATTCGGATTTCCCTCACCCACAACAAGCGCGTATGACGCCACAGTTTTTCCATCTATCGTAACGGTCTTGGCTGCACCGCCTGTATATGCCGCAGCATCCCTGTGCAGGTCTATCACAAATATTGCCGACGGATACTGTGATATGAGATAATTCGCCGTTTCCAGCGAACGGCTGTAAGATTTGTTGTACGATTCTGCGTCATGAAGCGTCGTATCGTGCACCACACCAATTCCGAGCTTTTCGAGTTCTTCTGCCAGCACATTTCCAACATCCCGCACTGAGCCCTCGACTTCCGTCGTTCTAAAATTCCCTGTCGATATCGGCTGATATGCTTCCGTCGCATGCGTATGATATATTATTACCAGCGGCTGCCCGTTTCCTGCCGCGGGAAGAGCCGGAGGCGATACTACCGTTCCCATACCGCCGTCGTCATTTGTATCACTTTCCGTCTGTGCAGCGTCATCTCCTTTTGCTCCTGCCTGTCCTAATACTATGTTCACGGCATTCGGATCAGTAATACCGTTGATACCTGCATTTTCATCATTCTGCGCTTCATCGCCTGCATTTGTCATATCTCTGTTTCCTCTGCTCACTGCCGGATATGCCGTAGCCACGCACATCATGCCAAGTTCACCTTCCGAAATCTGAAGATTTTCTCCGTCCGCCATAGCGACGGTACTAAAAAACACAGCAAGCAAGTACGCAAAAGCAGCAATCTTAGCAACTCGTTTATTTCTCATCTTTTTCCCCCTTCATCCCCGTTTCGGAGATATACTCTTAAATATATATGCCGGGGTGCAGTGTTATATTAACACCGTTTGCTATAATATCCGAGAAATCTTTTATCACAAGGTCTATATCAGTCGATGTCACCACGAGCTCCTGCGGATTCTGCGCTATATAATCTTCAATTTTATCCTCGGCTTCATTAAATCCTGAAAGCGCATCGAGCACGAGTGTATTGGCGTCGATTACGGTAGGTACACCGATTGAAATTACTCTCTTTCCCACAGTAGCCTCGCTTATTTCTCTTCTGCTGTTTCCCATACCGCTTCCGGGATTTATGCCCGTATCGTTTATCTGCACTGTGGTATTGACGCGGCTTATGTCGCGTGCCGCAAGTGAGTCTACTATGATAACAACCTCTGGATCTACTACTTCAACCGCTTTTTTTATCAGGTCTGCCGTTTCTATACCTGTTGTGCCCATAACGCCGGGAATAAAACTGCTGACGTTGGCCATTTCCGAATCTCCGTCGCACTCATACATGAGAAAAAGATGCCTCGTAATTTTCATCTTGGACACCGCATAAGGTCCAAGTGCATCGGGAGTTACCTTTTCATTTCCAAGGCCGATGACCAGCGCCTTCAAATGATAATGAAATTTTATGAAATTTTTAAGCTCGTCTGCAAGTGCCCGCGCAGCCCGTTCTTTTATTCCTTCTTTTCCGTCGATGATGCCGTCGATTTCGAGAGTAATGTAGCTGCCGCGTTTTTTGCCAAGCAGCGCTTCCCCCGTCTCGTCTGTTATCTCTATTCTCGTAACCTTTATGTCGCCGTCAATCTCCTCTTCTATACACTTTACACCCGGTATATCGCTCAAACTTCCTTTGGACTTTTCGCTTGACGTTTTATGCTCACTATCAGTTCCCGCTTCCGCATTCGTCTTCTTTTTTCTGTCCTCATCGTACATTTGCACGCATTCAAGCGCCAGATCGGTTCTGTATTTCATTTTTTCCTCCCACAAAATATATATTTGGATTTTCCCCTTGATTTTTTGCTTTTATTCATATATACTTATTGTTGCGAAATTTGCTTAAAAAATTTAATGAAAAGTGGGGTGAATTAAAAAATGGCAAATATTAAATCCGCAAAAAAAAGAATCAGTGTTATTGATAAAAAGACTGCAAGAAACAGAAGAATTAAGAATCATCTTAAGACTGTTTTAAAGGATTTTGAAGCAGCTCTTGCCGAAGGCAATATGGAAACTGCCGGCGAAAAGCTTAAGCTTGCCGAGAAAAAGCTTATGCAGGCAGCATCAAAGGGAACCATCCATAAAAATACTGCTTCGAGAAAGGTCAGCAGACTTACAAAGCAGTTCAACAACGCGAAATAAAACTCACCCGTCCCCACCGGCGCATAAGTTAAATGCGCATTTACTTGTGAGTAAAAAAAACGAAGGATGTGTCTCCCTTCGTTTTTTATATTTTTGAAAAAATACTTTTATCTTTATTTATCTTAAGTACAGCCGCAGTCAGCGCCGTTATTCCGACTTTGATACAGCTTTCGTCCGCACAAAAAGTGCTCGTATGTATATCGCTGTTTTCCTTTCCCGGAAAGCCGCTTCCAAGGTAAAAGTATGTGCCCCTTGCTTTTTCGAGATAATATGCAAAGTCGTCTACAGTAAGGGAAAAATCCTCCACTTCCGTAATTTTAATCTCATCCATTATGCTCTTCTTATTATAATCATTTACAGCATCTCGCAGCATTTCCGTAACGCCTGCATCGTTTATCAGCGGCGGATAGCCTTCCGTAAAAATCGCCTGCGCGCTGCACCCGTATATTTCTGCTATGTTTTTTGCTGCTTTTTCAATTTCTACACCAATAAATTTGCACATTTCTGTGTTTTCTGCACGGATAATTCCTGAAAGCTCGGCGCTTCCTCCTATCACATTGCGGCGAATGCCGCCTTTTATGCTGCCAAAAGACACAAGATGTGCGCGCACCGGATCTATACGGCGGCATACGGAAGCGTACACCGTATAAACAATTGCAGAAGCTGCTGCAACAGCATCACGGCCGAGATGCGGCATAGCGCCGTGGCTTGTTTTACCATCTATCTTTATATCAAACATCAAAGACGCACCATTCATAATTCCTTTTTTTATCCCTATGCTGCCGCTTGCAAGAGACGGTCTTACATGAAGTCCAAGCACGATATCGTTTTCACATATTTCTCCGAGAGCTACAATATCCTTACCCTTACCGTTTCCTTCCTCATCTTGCTGAAATATATACTTAATATCTATACTAAGTTTATTTTTAATTTTTGATAAAACCCTTGCTGTTCCAAGTATTACAGCGATATGCACATCATGTCCGCAAGCGTGCATAAATCCCTCTCTGCAAGACGCATGATGAAGTCCTGTTTCCTCCTTTATATCTATAGCATCGAGCTCGCAGCGCATAACTAAGCGATTTTTGTTTTTACCTGCGCTTACCATTTTCTCTGCTTTGATATTCTCAGCCGCATGCTGCTCTGCTGTTACAGATGTCAGAAGCGGTCTTTGGCAAACAAGGCCGATTTCAGCGAGCTGCGCCTCAACAAGTGCCGCTGTCCTGTATTCCTCGTTTCCTGTTTCGGGATACATATGTATTTTTCTATATATGTCTACAGCCCACTTATTTGCTTCTTCGATTTCATTTTTAAGATATATATCTGACATAAAAACACCTCACAATCATTAAATTTTATGACTGCGAGGTACAAATGATACTTTATTCGCTTTATTTTAATGTAAACATATCTTCATCGAGCAGTTCGATATTATCCTGCCTTTTTATTTTCTTAGTCGTTGTTTTTATAAAATCAGTCTTGCGTATTACTATGTGTCTTATGCGATTCCAATTCGGCAGTTTCATATTAATATCAGCTATTTCTGCCCTTATCAGCTTGTAAACTTCCTCATCGGAATAATTTTTGCCTATTGCTTCCTCCACGGCCTCGTCATTTATACGCACCTGCACGCTTACGATAGTGTCGTTGCCGTCTTCACTGTCCGTACCGTATACCATACATTCGGAAATATAGTCAATATCTGCAAGATATTTTTCTATTTCTTCAGGATATATATTCTTGCCCGTCTTTGTTACGATGACATTCTTTTTCCTGCCCGTTATATAAAGCCAGCCATTTTCATCGAGGAAACCGAGATCGCCCGTTGCAAACCAGCCGTCCTGCAGCACTTCAGCAGTCTCCTCGGGCATATTATAATATCCCATCATCACATTTGGACCTTTGTACATAATCTCGCCTATGCCATCATCATTAGGTCTGTCTATTCTGAGCTCACCCTGAGGAAGCGCAGGGCCGCATGAGCCTGCCTTTTTATATCCGTTTATATATGTTTCAAAATCCGGAATTCCTGCAACAAGAGGCGCAGTTTCAGTAAGCCCATATCCTTGTGAAAATACAAAACCAAGATCGTGAAAACCTCTCGCTACCTTAGGATCAAGAGCCGCCGCTCCCGAAAGGATTATGCGCAGTTTGCCGCCAAGCGGTTTATAAACCGACTTAAAGAGCAGCTTATGTGCATCTATCCCCACAGCTTTAAGAGTTCTTCCCATTTTGACCGCATTTTTAAGAAGCTTGTCTTTTTTCTCTTTTTTAGCTGTTTTCCAGATCTTCGCATAGAGATTTTCAAATATGAGCGGTACTCCGATAAGCACCGTGCACTGTGCCTCAGTCAGATTTTTATTAAGGTATCTTAAGCCTTCAAAGAAAGCTATCGAACCACCCTTGAACAAAAGTCCCATAATTCCGATAGTCGATTCAAATGTATGATGAATAGGCAGTATTGAAAGAGACCTGTCTGTTTCCTTTATTTCAAATATCTTAGCCGTATTCATAATATTTGAAGCGATATTATTATGGCTGAGCATTACCGCCTTTGGCGTTCCCGTCGTTCCTGATGTAAATATCAGACTGCACAGCTGCTCTGGCGCAACTTCCGCATCGATAAAACGTCTGTCTCCGCTTTCGATGAGCTCTTTTCCGCTTTCAATGAGATTTCGTATTTCCGCTTCATTTTGATTGCTGCGCATATCTTCATATACAGACATTTCAAACTTGAATTCTATATCTATATTTTCAAAAATTTTACTGTATGTATTCGTATAAAATACAGCGCTGCATTCGGCGGTATCAATGAGACGCTTTATTTCTTCCTTCGATAATTCCTTATCGAGAGGCACTATGACTCCAGTACCTGCTGTGACAGCAAAATACGCAGTCACCCAATCATAGCAGTTTTCACCTATGACAGCTATTTTTCTGCCTTTGAGCCCCATATCTATAAGTTTTGTACCGAGCGCATCGACATCTCCTTTAAAGCTGTCGTATGTTATTTCTCTATAATCTCCTCCCTTTTTATCCTTTGTGAGAAACGCCGTGTTTTCCTTATAAAGTTTATGGCTGCCTGCGATAAATTCCTTGAGCGTTTTTATTTGCCGCACTTTGTGATATTTGCCTAGGTATAAACTATTACCGTCTTCGCATACATTATTATACGTTTCCATGCGTAAGCCTTCTTTCCTTGTATTTCAATGACTTTATTTTATCATATACGAAAGGATGTGTCCACAATGCAAAGTAAAATTATGGATACTCTTCTGATCCCACGACCTCTGAAAAAAGGTGATAGTGTCGCGCTCATCGCGCCTTCTTCGCCTCCCGCACCCGGCATCCTGCGCCGCGCGGTTATGTCAATAAAGGCGCTGGGACTTGAGCCCAGACTGTTTCCATCGTGTGTGGAAAACTACGGCTATCTGGCCGGAAACGATACGCTCCGTGCCCGCGATATCGAAAACGCTTTTGCAGACCAAAACTTAAGCGGCGTCATATGCCTGCGCGGAGGTTACGGCACTCCCAGGCTTTTAAATCTCCTAAACTATGATATAATACGAAATAATCCCAAAAGATTTTTCGGCTACAGTGATATTACAGCGCTGCATACGGTTTTTAACCAAGAATGCGGCTTTGTTACCTTTCACGCACCTATGCCGAGTATAGACTATAGCACTCTCGACGATTTTACTCTCTCATCGCTTTATTTTGCAATGTTCGGCGATACTTGCGATATGAAAATCAGAAATCCGCAATACAGCAGCACTGCGGATAATTTTGAGCTTAACTCTATCTGCGGCGGCATTGCCTGCGGTACTCTTGCCGGAGGCAATCTGTCACTTTTAGTGTCGACTCTCGGCAGCCCTTACGCTTTTAACGGTGACGGAAAGATCATATTTATAGAGGAAATAAACGAACCACCGTACAAAATTGACCGCATGCTGACATCGCTTATGCTCGCCGGTGTTTTTTCGCACGCCCAGGGCATTCTTCTCGGAAGTTTCAAAGACTGCCGCGGTATATGCTTGCCTGACAATCCAAGCTGCACCGCAGCGCCTGATACAAATGCTTCGTCACTTTTAAATACATTTAAAGAAGTTCTCTCGCCGCTTGGTATTCCCGTGCTTGCAGGACTTGCCTGCGGACACTCCTATCCGCAGCTGACGCTGCCGCTCGGCTGTAAGATAATAATGAATACCGATAGAAAGACTATAGAAATCATCTGAAAGATCTTTTTTACCACTAAACCTCAAAAATGTAATGATAGGAATGATCTTTAATTTTGAAAAAATGAATATAAAGATAGTACTGGAAGAATATAAAGAAAATCGGATGCAGATTATTATTGCTGCCTCCGATTTTACCGTAATTAATCACTATTAAACAATTTTATTAAATAATCAAGCCGAATATACGAGCTCTCCGCCTATAATCGTTTTTTCAACCTTTGCTTTTGCAAGGTCATCCTTGTTCATACTGAATATATCGTCCGAAAGTACTATGAGGTCTGCAAATTTTCCAACCTCGATAGTTCCCTTTTCGTTTTCTTCGTAATTGGCATAAGCCGCGCCGGTTGTAAACGCCTGCACTGCCTGCTCAACGGTTATGCACTGCTCGCTGAACCAGCCCTCAGGCGGCTGATTATCCCAGTCGCGCCTGTTTACAGCGCCTTCTATTCCGAGCATCGGGTTATAGTCCTCAACAGGACTGTCCGAGCCTGCCGCAACTACGCAACCGTTATCAAAAAATCTCTTCCAGTTGTACGAGAGCGACGCTCTGTGCTTTCCGACTCTGTCCTCTGCAATTTCAATATCTGATTTTACAAATACGAGTTCGCAGCCTGCAACTACACCGAGTCTTGCATACTCTTCAATAAGGCCTTCTGTAGTGATCTGACAGTGGTCTATTCCAAATCTCAAATCTTCGTCCGGATGCGCGGCAACAATAGGTTCGTACGCCTTAAGCGCAAGATAAATACCGAAGTCGCCCATACCGTCGCATACAGTAATCAGTCCGTGCTCATAAGCATCCTTTACCTTACGGCAGATAGCTTCCTGCGTCACAAGCGGTCCGCCGTAATTGGTCGGATCATCTGCATAAGGTTCGAGAAGAGCCGCTTCTCTTACGCCGAGTGAACCGTCCGTAAGGAGCTTGAACTTTCCAATGCGGAAAAAATCCGAGCCGTCGCCTGTCTTAAATCCGTACTTGTAAAATTCCTGCTGCTGCTCGTCCTCCGGCAGATAAAGCATAAGATTTACCCTTATCGGCAGTTCTCCCGCTTCGTCGAGTTCCTTATATGCTTTTAATATATCATTGAAATCTCCCGCACGTGTGAGCTCAAAATCGTCTGTTTCCGCCGATGTGATTCCGGCTTCCTTATATTTCTCGCAGGCGGCGACAATTGATTGCTTTATTCTCTCGACACCGAGTTTAGGAAGTCTCGAATATACGGCTTCCTTGGCTTCTCCTCTGAATATTCCGGTCGGCACTCCGTTTTCATCAACCTCCACCATCCCCGACGAAACATCAGGCAGCTTTTCCATAAAGCCGAGCTCGCTGAGCGCTTTTGTGTTTGTAATGCAGATAAAGCTGCACGATCTTCCGATGGAAATCATATGCTCTGTTGAAACTCTGTCAAGATCAAATCTATTCGGCATACGTCCTTCGGGATAATTCGTCTCGTTCCAGCCTCTTCCCTCTACCCATGTACCCGGCGGAATATTGTTGTCTTCTATATATTTTTTTAGTGTAGTTATTACATCCTCAATGCTGTTGCAGTCATCAAGGTATGCCATAGTAAGACTATATCCATAGCTTAAAAGGTGCATATGGCTATCGTAAAATCCCGGCATAACAGTCTTGCCGCCGGCGTCGATTATCGCATCTCCGTCTTTTGCCAGCTTCATAATCTCTTCATTTGTACCTACCGCAGCGATTTTGCCGTTTTCAGCTAAAATCGCCTCAACTATATCATTGTTTTCATTTAATGTATGACATCTGCCATTCTTTAAAATCGTTCTCATTTTCGCATCTCCTTATAAATCGGTTTCAGGTATTCTCAGAGTCTACGCAATTACCGTTTCAAGCGCGAGTTTCATCATATTCGTGAATGTCGTCTCTCTTTCCTGATTTGTAGTCTCTTCACCTGTCACAAAGTGGTTTGATATTGTAAGTATTGTGAGTGCGTCGCGTTTTAAGTACGCGGCATTCATATAGAGTGCCGCTGCCTCCATTTCTACTGCGAGCGTTCCCATTCTCTTCCACTTTTTCCACCAATCATCTGTAAGCTCGTAAAATACATCTCCCGAAAGAATATTTCCGGCTCTGTACGAAAGTCCGAGCTTAGAAGCCGCTTTATCGGCGGCAAGCAGCAGGTCAAAACTTGCAGCAGGAGCAAATGTCCCCGGAATATCAAAAGTGTGCGCATAGTTCGAATCTGTTGACGCCGATACGCCGATTACAATATCACGCACCTTTACATCTTCGTGAAACGAGCCAGCCGTGCCTACCCTGACAAGCTTTTGTACGCCGTAGCTTTCCATAAGTTCCCATGAGTATATACCCATCGACGGCATTCCCATACCAGTACCCTGAACAGACACCGGCACGCCTTTGTACCTTCCCGTATATCCGAGCATCCCCCTTACCTCATTATATAGCTTTGGTTCTTCAAGAAAATTTTCCGCTATATATTTAGCGCGTAGCGGGTCACCCGGAAGCAGCACGCTTTCTGCAACTGATCCTTTTGCTGCTTCAAGTGCGCCAATGTGATTGCTCATGTTCTTCCTCCTAAAATATTATTTCGCATATTATTGTAGCATAGAATTTGGTGAATTTCCACATTTTCTTATAATAATTTTATTATTTTTCACAAAAAAACAGCTCGTTTACGAACTGTTTTCATTTTATTCTTCTATTTCTTTTCTTTGACCAAGAAACTCTATGACCGCGTAGCTGTTTCCACCCTTGTCCGCCAAATTTACCATAAAAATCTCGTCATCCTCGAACGTCTCAACATATATTATATCACCTCTTTTGGCAGGTTTTTTATATTCCATACGCACCCTCGCAATATCAAAGCTATCAGGAAGATATTCTTCCGCAATTTCTTCATATTTCGCATTATTCATATGCCCATAATGGTCACAGTGATATTTTCTGACAAGCACCTCGTCTCTGAACACAGGATTTACTTTCGGCAGAGTTACTTTGCGCTGTAAATAAGCTGTAGTAAGCGGCTCTTCAATAGGAATAGAATCAGCCACATCTTCAGGAGCTCTAAACGGTCTTCCTGTAGATAAATCCACAAATACGCCTACTTCACTCGAAAGCACAAGAATATTATCATCTTTATCATAAATTACGGTATTTCTGTTGCCATACATGCTGCGCATGCCGCATCCCCAGGTACGCATAACTATGTCCTCATTGAGCATAGGCCTCCTGTTTATAACTATCTCTCTGAATGAAACATACATTCCCGAATTCGTCTCATGAAAATATCCCATAAGCTTAGGAATGCTCTCCAAATGCCTGAAATTACAATCCTGTATAAAATTGAGAATTGCCGGTATCTTAACGCGGCCGTCAAGCCCCATACAGCTGCATCCCACATTATACTCAAGTTCGTACATTTATTTCCCCTCTTTTCACAAAAATATTTTTTCTTTTATTTTAACATAAAAGTTGCCAAAAATCAAAATATATGCTATACTGTCTAAAGCGTCTTGCTTAAAACACATTAAAAATTATTATGGAGTTGTATCGAAGTGGTCATAACGAGCCGCACTCGAAATGCGGTAGTCCTCCGGGGCTCGTGGGTTCGAATCCCACCAACTCCGCCAACGTAAAAATCCGTTCATTTGAACGGATTTTTACGTTTCCTTATAAAACAGCAAACTGCTCAATTTCCGGCAATTTCCCGTTTTTATTTTAGCCTTAAAACAGAAAAAACAGTCAGCTTATAATTTACTTAGGCACCCTGTCAAAACGCCGATTTACATCATAACTACAGTATATTCTGTAACTTAAAGAATATAATTTGCAGTTTTTTCTCTTATTAGATAGAAAGATCTTAATACTTCTCGCTACAAACTATCTTATATATGAAGTAAATCAAACAATAAATTCAAACAGCTTGTAATTCGTCCAACCTGTATCATCGTAAAACATTTGAATTGTATCGAGATACATAAAGCCAATTTTAATATACGCCCTTTCTGCCGGAGTGTTGCCCTCGAGAACATCTAACCTAATTGTCTTAATATTATTCTCATGAGCTATTTTAATAACCTGCTGAACCATTTGTTTTGCTATTCCTTTACCCGAAAACATAGGATTAACACCCAGCGCGTGAATTACAAAGAGTTCTGAATCACTTACTTCAACAGACCACTGAATATCCTTGTAACCATCATTGTATTTATGATTCACAACCATACAGGAAACTATCTGCCTGTCCATCTCTCCAATATATAATTCCTTGCTTTTGATAGAACTAATCAAAAACTCTTGCGCTGGATATATATCTTTTTGCCAGCCCGGCTTATATTCTGCATCTGCCATCGCATCAATCAATGAATAGTAAAAATCTCTGACATCGCTGTAATCACTATTGTCAGCAGTTCTAATCTGCAACATAATTAACTCCTTCAATTTCCAGTTTATTGTTTTCTTTTATCCTTGAAAAATCAAAATAATACCGATTTTAATTTATTACTTTTTCATCGGCAAATCATATCATAGATAAATAAAAGCACCCCCCAATAGCCGAATTTCGGGGGACTTTATTATGTCTACATTCTTTTACATTTTGAGCGCTCTTTTAAGCGAAGACAAAATCGGCGGCATTGCGATGCCAAATACAGCCCCCTTGCCTATGCAAAGCACAATACGCGCGGCAGTAGCGCCGAAAATATAAGCAAACGAATAGTACCCATAAATTTTGGCATCAATATACATTACGCCCGTATTCAGAGCGGTAATAATTATTTCGCCGATAAGCACGATTGCAAGTGTCTTAATTCTTGTAAGCTCAAAGCTATTTTTCTTCGCATACCACCCTATAACAAGCCCCGAAGCTACATAAGGAACAATCCAAAGCAGCGTGGTTGCCGAAAATCCGTAACGAATTATCTGATAAATAAAATCGCCGACGCCTGCAATAAGCGCGCCCGACGCAGGCCCAAAGAGCAGTGCTCCGAGCATAATCGGAAAGCTCTCAAAAGTCACCTTGATATTGCCCATATCAAGAGAAACATACCCAAGTACGGCGCACATAGCGGCCATCATTGAGTTAACGGTCATTTTACGTATTTTGTTTTGATCCATAATAAAAGACTCCTTTCGCAGCATTGTTGCCACGAAAAGAGTCGGCAATTCCTTCTGTGGCAGCGGATGCGGATACAGCATCGCATACCTTTCCGGCATTTCGTCGGTGACCACATCCCGTCTCACCGCACTTAACGCGCTGTTCCTACTCTGACAAGTTATATATTTTTTGCATATTTATATGCAACGATAAAAGTATAGCATATTTATTTATGATATGCAACCTCGAAATAAGCAATAATTCAGTTCACAGAAAATTTAATTTTTGCGAAGCTCTACCTTTCTTATTTTGCCGCTTATCGTCTTTGGCATCACATCTATAAACTCTACTATTCTCACCCACTTATATTCGGCGAGCTTGGAATTGCAGAAATCCTTTATATCCTTTTCCAGCTCCTTAGTCGGCTCATATCCAGGTGACAGCACTATCACAGCCTTTCTTGACTGTCCGCGCAGCGCATCGGGCACACCTATAACACCGCATTCGAGCACAGCGGGATGCTCCATAAGCACATTTTCCACTTCAAACGGTCCCACTCTAAAGCCGCCGGTTTTTATAACATCATCAAACCTGCCGTAAAACCAGAAATATCCATCCTCGTCCTGCCAAGCAGCATCTCCTGTATGATAAACTCCGCCGCGCCATACCTGTTTGTACTGTTCTTCATTTCCGAGATACCCTGTAAACAGCCCCGGCTGCTTTCCGTTTTCAGGCGGCACAATTACAATCTCTCCTATTTTTCCTATATCCGTCTTGCTTCCATCTTTATTATGGAGTTCTATATTGTACATAGGCGAAGCCACGCCGATCGAACCTTCAACCGGCGCTTTTCCTTTAAAATTGCCTGTAAGCAGCGTCGTCTCAGTCTGTCCGTATCCTTCCGCAAGTTCTATACCTGTTTTTTCCATAAAGATACGGGAAATCTCAGGATTGAGAAGTTCGCCTGCTGTCGTTGCATATCTAAGATGCGGCATTTCCGGCACACCTTTTCTTACAAGATACCTGTATACTGTCGGCGGCGCACAGAAAGTCGTGACACCGTACTTGTTTATCACTGTAGTA
The DNA here is from genome assembly GCA_944383465.1 of uncultured Clostridia bacterium. Lineage (GTDB taxonomy): Bacteria > Bacillota > Clostridia > Peptostreptococcales > Anaerovoracaceae > QAKD01. The sequence goes on along the minus strand of CALWPQ010000021.1, from coordinate 98,508 downwards.
AGCTGCCGCGGGTCAAAATTATCAAAATCATACACCATTACAGCGCTTTCAAGAAGCCATTGTCCGTAGATTTTGCCCCACGATGCTTTTGCCCAGCCAGTTTCGGCAACGGTAAAATGAAGCCCCCCGTCTTCTGCTCTATGCCAATATTTCGCCGTCACTATATGCGCAAGCGGATAAGAAAAATCATGTATTACAGCTTTCGGATATCCCGTTGTTCCCGATGTAAAATAGGTAACCATTGGATCGGTAACACATGTCTTTACTCTTTCAAACTCATCGCTTGCAGTTTCAAGCATTTCTGTTAGATTGGAAAATCCGTCAAATTCTCTCTGCACGGTCCAAAGCTTTATATCTCCTCCAGTCCTTTCAACGGCTTCTTTCATCTTCTTTGCCGTATCGTCCTGCGTAGTACAGACAATTCCGCTTATTCCGGCTTTTTCTATACGGTATACTATATCATCAACTGTAAGCATGTGCGTCGCCGGTATCAGAATCGCGCCTATTTTATGAAGAGCCACCGTCACTATCCAGTATTCGTAATGCCTCTTGAGCACCACAAGCACCCTGTCACCCTTCTTTATACCGCTTGCAGTAAATACATTTGCAGCTTTGTTAGAAAGCCTTCTCATATCGTCAAATGTAAAAGTGTGCTCCTCATTTTCTGTATTACACCATACAAGCGCACGTTTATCCGGACTTTTTTCCGCAATCGCGTCCACGACATCATATCCAAAATTGAAATTTTCATTATAATTAAGCGTGAAATTTAGAGGTCTTCCATCATCTCCCAGAATTTCACTGCAAAACTTTTCATATATGCTCATACGATTATTTTCCTTGTTTTCCTGTTTTATCTATAAAATAAACAAATAATTATCTGTTATCCCTGCACAAGCGGTCGCCCTATGGCTCGGAAACGCTCGTATCTCTTTTCCAGCAGATCGTTTTCTTTCATAAGAAGCAATATTTCATCATTAAGTTTTTTCTTAATGTTTTCGTAAAATATCGGCTTATCTATTTGATCTTCCGAAATTATCTCTTCGATTATTCCAAAATTCTTCGCATCTTCCGCAGTCATTTTAAGATTCCTTGCCGCAACATCCGCTTTTGATGCGTCTTTCCACAAAATACTCGCGCAGCCCTCTGGCGAAATCACAGAATAAACTGCATTTTCCAGCATCCACACTCTGTCGGAAACAGCAAGCGCAAGCGCTCCTCCGCTTCCGCCTTCACCTACAAATATCGAAATCACCGGCGTATTCAGCGTCATCATTTCCATAAGATTACGCGCAATAGCTTCGCCCTGTCCTCGCTCTTCCGCGCCTATACCGCAGAACGCTCCCGAAGTATCAACAAAACAGATAACCGGACGATGAAACTTCTCTGCCTGTTTCATAAGTCTCAAGGCTTTTCTATACCCTTCAGGATTCGGCATTCCAAACGAACGGAATGCGCGCTCTTTAGCGCTGTGTCCTTTTTCTATCGCAATTACAGTAACAGGCATTTTTTCAAGATAAGCAATACCTCCGACAATTGCCGTATCATCAGCATAAAATCTATCGCCATGAAACTCATAGAAAGTTTTAAATATGTTGTTTATATAATCCAGACCTGTCGGTCTCTTTTCACTTCTGGCTATCTTTACACGCTCATAAGCCGTCATACTCATATAATGCTCACCTCACTGTGCATTTTAAGAAGATTTCCAATCATTTGCTTCTGCTTTGACCGCGGCACTATATCGTCAGCAAAACCGTGTTTTAAAATAAATTCGGACTTCTGAAAATCTTTCGGCAGCGATTTTCCCGTCGTCTGCTCTATTACTCTTGCTCCTGCAAAACCTACTGTCGCCCCTGGCTCCGCAAGAATAATATCACCTTCCATCGCAAAACTTGCCGTAACTCCACCCGTCGTAGGGTCTGTAAGTATTGTAATGTAAAGAAGGCCCGCATCACTGTGACGCTTAACCGCACCGCTCGTCTTTGCCATCTGCATAAGAGAATAAAGGCCCTCCTGCATACGCGCTCCACCCGAAACAGTAAATCCCACAACAGGAAGTCTGCGATCTTTAGCATATTCAAAGAGCAGCGTTATTTTCTCGCCTACAGCCGTGCCCATACTTCCCATCATAAAATACGAATCCATTACAAAAATACAGCATTCAGAGCCGTCGATGCGTGCAGTACCGCACATTACAGCTTCTTTTCCGCCATAAGATGCGCTCACTGTCGCCAGCTTTTTTTTGTATCCCGGAAATTTCAACGGGTCGGCGCTCTTTATATCATCAAAAAGTTCCGCAAAAGAATCTTCGTCGCATATAAAATGTATTCTCTGCCGTGCATTCATACGAAAATGGTATCCGCATGGACAAGTATTATTATTTGATAGAATACGGCTTACAGGATACGATTTATGGCAGTTCGGGCATACCTTTTCCGGCTCGCCCTCATCCTGCTGCACGGGCGCCGCCGCACGCCCGCCTTTTTCAAGTTTGTTATTCGGTTTCAAAAAATTCATAAAAGCCATTTAATCACCTGCTTCCTACAAATGATAAATCATACTGACCCTTCATAAAACGTTCATCCTCAATCAGTCTTAACTGTTTTTCTATGTTAGTCGGAATTCCGTCAATGACAAGCTCGCAAAGCGCTGCTTTTAGTTTTCTCAGCGATTCCTCGCGCGTACCTGCGCTCACAATCAGTTTTCCGAGAAGCGCATCGTAATACGGAGTCACCTCCGTACCCGGCACAAGATACGTGTCAAATCTCACAAAAGGCCCACCGGGCACATGAAGCATATTAAGCTTGCCTGGAGCCTGTGCCATAACTCTGCATTCGATAGCCGAGCCCGAAAGATTTACATCTTCCTGCTTAAAACTTATAGGAATTCCCGCCGCTATACGAATCTGCCACTTCACAAGGTCTATTTTTGTAAGCATTTCCGTAACGCAGTGCTCCACCTGAAGTCTTATATTCATCTCCATAAACCAGAAGTTGCCTTCATCATCCATCAAAAATTCGAGTGTTCCTACTCCTACATAATCTATCTTTTTAAGCGCCTCAATTGAATCCTTTATGAGCTTCTTTCTGCTTGACTCTTTTACATTCGGTGACGGAGATTCTTCTATCAGCTTCTGATGGCTTCTCTGGAGGGAACAATCGCGCTCTCCGAGGCATACTACATTTCCAGCCTCATCCGCCATAATCTGTACTTCTATATGACGAGCTGGAAATACGTATTTTTCCATATACACACTGCCGTCTCCAAATGATGCCTCGCCCTCTGCCGTTGCCTGAGCAAAAGCATTGGCCATTTCAGATGCGGTCTGTACGAGCCTGATACCGCGTCCGCCGCCGCCGGCACAAGCTTTAAGCATAACCGGATACCCTATTTTTTCCGCTGCGGCAAAAGCTTCATCCACGCTGTCGAGCGCCGCCGTCCCAGGAATCACAGAAAGTCCGGCTTCTTCCATTTTCTTTTTTATCACCGACTTATCGCTGAGCTCATCCATCATTTCTGCGGTAGGTCCGATAAAAACTATGCCGTTTTTCCTGCAAAGAGCAGCAAAGTGCGCATTTTCAGACAAAAATCCGTATCCAGGATGAATTGCCTGGGCTCCTGATATCATCGCCGCACTTATTATGCGTTCCTCCTGAAGATAGCTTTCCTTTGATTCGGATTTTCCTATGCAATAGCTTTCATCGGCAAGCGCAACATGAAGCGCCTGTCTGTCAGCTTCGGAATACACTGCTACTGTATTTATTCCCATTTCTTTGCACGCACGGATAATCCTTACGGCTATTTCTCCGCGGTTGGCAACCAAAATCTTTGAAAACATATCTACTTCCCCATTACGGCAAATGAAAACTCCGCTGTAATACATACTCTGCCTTCAACAGAGCCGGTGCCTTCGGCAAAATAAAACGGTGGTTTTGCACGTCTTATAATACATCTCGTTTCAAACACATCGCCCGGTTTTACAGGAGACTTAAAGCGTACATTATTAAGCCCCGTATACATAGGGAGCTTATCCTCTGTCATATCATCCGCAAGAAGTATGCAGGCAGACTGTGCCAGCATCTCGCAGAGGATAACTCCGGGCACTACTGGATTTCCCGGAAAATGTCCGTTTAAAAAGAATTCGTCTCCGCGCACACGATATTTGCCGACGGCATAATCGCCGTCCCTTTCCACTTCATCGATCAAAAGCATATCATCTCTGTGCGGAAGTATGCTCATTATTTCTGTTCTGTTCATATGACTATAACCTCTTTATTTTGAACAAATCGCAGCCAAAATCAACTACCTGTCCGTTTGTCACACATATCTCGGCCACAATTCCATCTTCCTCAGATGTGATTTCATTCATAAGCTTCATAGCTTCTATGATGCAAAGCGTATCACCTTTTTTAACCCTTGCGCCCACGCTTACAAAATGCTCCGCATTCTCGGTAGGAGCAGCGTAAAATACACCCACCATAGGCGATGTAATAGTTATAATATCCGCATCGAGCGCAGAAGATGTGTCTGCACCATTGCTTGCTGATGGCAAAGTAAGAGGCTGCATAACCGGTACTGTTACCGCAGATGCAGGCGCTGCCTCCCTTTCAAGGCGGATTTTACTGCCATCCTCAGTGATTTCAAGCGCACTGAGTCCCAGCTCATTCATAAGCTCCGCATATTTTCTTATATTCTCTTCATTCATACCTATACCCTCCTGAACGCAAGGCAGGCGTTATGTCCTCCGAATCCGAGTGAATTTGACAGGGCCAGCCTTATATCGTGTTTTTCGGCTTTATTCGGCACATAGTAAAGATCGCATTCAGGATCAGGTTCCTTGAGATTGATGGTCGGAGGCAAAATACCTTCATCGAGAGCCTTGATACAAGCGATAGCTTCCGCGGCTCCCGCAGCTCCGAGCATATGACCTGTCATCGACTTTGTCGAGCTTACAAATGCCTTTTTTGCCTGCTCTTCACCAAACGCTTTTTTAACAGCCAGCGTTTCCAGTGAATCGTTCATAGGCGTGCCTGTTCCGTGCGCATTTATATATACCGTCTCTTCGCCATCGTATGCCGCTTCTGTGAGAGCTTCTTTCATAGCGCGCGCACCGCCCTCTGCCTCAGGATGAGGCGCTGTAATGTGATATGCATCGCATGTCGAGCCATATCCACATACTTCCGCATAAATCTTCGCTCCGCGGCTCCGAGCATGTTCATATTCTTCAAGAATGAGCGCAGCAGCGCCTTCTCCGATTACAAATCCACCCCTTCTCTTATCAAAAGGAAGTGAAGCCGCATCAGGATCTTCTGCTGTCGAAAGCGCCTGCATATTTACAAATCCAGCAACACCCGAAATAGCAACAGAAGCTTCCGAACCGCCTGCAATCATTGCATCTGCATAACCGTGTCTTATCGCTCTCATCGCCTCACCGATTGCATTTGACCCCGACGCACATGCCGTAACAGCCGGCATAGCCGCATTTCGGCAATCAAATCTGATGGCAATCATCCCTGATGCCATATTCGGTATCATCATCGGAATAAAGAGCGGTGACACGCGCCTCGGCCCTTTTGTAAACAACTTTTCCAGTTCAGTCTCTATCGTCTTTATACCACCGATACCGCTGCCAAAATAAACTCCTATGCGCTCAGGCATCAGAGTTCCTATAATACCGCTTTCCTCGACTGCCTGCGTAGCTGCGGCAATTGCCAGCTGCGCGCAACGATCGCTTCTCAGCGTTTCCGACTTTTCCATATAATCGCGCGGATCAAAATTCTTTACCTCCGCTGCAAGTTTTGCTTTTAAATCTGATGCATCAAACTGCGTTATCGGCGCAATGCCGTTCACACCGTTTTTGAGACTTTGCCAATATTCATCTATATTGTTTCCGACAGGTGTTATTGCTCCCATTCCAGTAACGACAACTCTGCGAATTTTATTTTCCATAATAAATAATTCTCCCTCATTATTACATTGCTATACCGCCATCTACGCGGATAACCTCACCCGTTATATACTCAGCACAAGCAAGGAAAGCTACCGCTTCTGCAACTTCCTGCGGTTTTCCTATTCTTCCGAGCGGAATCATCTTCATAAGCTTTTCAGCACCATCTCCGAGGTCTTTTGTCATATCCGTAGCGATAAAACCGGGAGCGACTGCATTACATCTGATGCCTCGCGGTGCAAGCTCTTTGGCAACCGACTTTGTAAGACCGACAATACCCGCTTTGGACGCTGAATAATTTGTCTGTCCGGCGTTTCCCATAAGACCCGAAACAGATGATATATTGATAATGCTTCCCTCACGGTTTCTGATAAAAAAACCTGAGCAGTGTCTTATCATATTAAATGTTCCCTTTAGATTTGTGTCGAGAACATCGTCAAAATCCTTTTCACTCATCATCGTAACGAGAGTGTCGCGAGTTATACCCGCACTGTTCACGAGGATATTCACAGTACCGAAATCAGCTTTTATCTGTCCTACCGTAGTCTTTACCTCGTCGAAATCTGCTACATTGCAGCGATATGTGCGAACTTTTACGGAATACTCATTCTCGCACCTTTCCGCAACCTTATTTGCCGCTTCTTCATTTCCCGCGTATATTATAGCAATATCCGCACCCAGAGAAGCAAGCTTATATGCGACTTCCGCGCCTATTCCGCGCGAGCCGCCCGTGATAACTGCTACTTTTTCCTTTAGCATGACTTCACCTCATCAAACGGGAATTCCGATTTTTCGAGATCAGCTGCCGTATAAACGCGCACGTTTTTATCTATCTTCGATATGAGCCCGCAGAGCGTGTTTCCCGGTCCAATTTCGATAAACGTATCTATTCCCTCATTTATCATATTAAGTATAAGCTTTTCCCAAAGCACAGGAGAGCATATCTGCTTAGAAAGCATTTCCGGCGCATTTTTGCTATAAGCAAGCGCCGTAACATTGGAATAAAGCGGAATTTGAGGCTCTGCAAACGATACTTTTTCTAGCTCATCCTTAAAAAGCTCTGCCGCCTCATTCATAAATGGCGAATGAAATCCACCGCTTACTTTAAGAGGAAGAGCACGTCCTCCCGCCTCTTTTACAGCAACTGAAAACTCCGGCATTATCTCTTCACTGCCTGCAACAGTTACCTGCCCCGGACAGTTGAAGTTAACCGGATATATATTTTCAAACTGCGATGCAATTCTTTTAACTTCATCATTTTCAAGGCGAACTACGGCCGCCATCTTTGCAGGATGTTTTTCCGCTGCCTTGTGCATCAGTTCGCCTCTTCGGCAGACAAGCGAAAATCCCGTTTCCAGATCCACAGCACCCGAAAACGCAAGTGCTGCAACTTCACCGAGCGAAAAACCTGCCGTCACATCGGCTTTTATGCCGTTTGCGGTAAGCACAGCTGCTGCTGCCGCTTCATACGCAAAAAGGCACGGCTGCGTGTTTTTCGTCTCTTTAAGTTCATCTTCGCTTCCACAAAAACACTGTTCTGAAGTACCGCCCCTGATGTTATCGCATATGTCAAATACACGCGCCGCCTCCGGATACTTTTCACAAAGCTTTTTCCCCATTCCGGAATATTGATCTCCCTGTCCCGAAAAGACAAAAGCTATTTTACCCATTTTGATGCCCCTTTCAGCACTTCTTCGGCCTCCTCTGCGACTTCACGTACAATGTCTGCCGCAGGCTGCACTTTATTTACCATAGCTGCAATCTGACCTGACAGGAAGCAGCCATTCTCTGTATCGCCCTCCTGTACCGCAAGGCGAAGTGCTCCTGTTCCAAGCGCTTCAAGTTCTTCATCAGCAAGACCCCCGTACTCCTCTTTCATATAATTACGGGCAAATGCTGTCCTCAAGCTTCTTACAGGATGTCCAAGCCTCTTTCCTGTAACCATCGTGGCGAGGTCTCCTGCTTTTATTATCTTTTCCTTGTACTTCGGATGTATGTTGCACTCCTCAGCAGAGAGAAAACGCGTTCCCATCTGCACGCCGCAGGCTCCGAGCATATATGCCGCCGCCGCGCCGCGTCCGTCAGCAATACCGCCGGCCGCAATAACAGGGATATCAACAGCATCGCAAACGAGCGGTACGAGTACCATTGTCGTAAGCTCTCCTACGTGACCGCCGCTTTCGCCGCCTTCCGCAATTACCGCAGAAGCTCCTATTCTCTGCATCAGTTTTGCCATAGAAGCTGATGCCACAACAGGTATCACCTTGCAGCCCGCATCCTGCCACATCTTCATATACTTTGAAGGATTACCCGCTCCCGTAGTTACGACAGCAACCTTCTCTTCCGCTATCATCTCCGCCACTTCATCGGCAAACGGACTTAAGAGCATTACATTTACACCAAAAGGCTTATCGGTAAGCGACCTTACCTTGCGTATCTCTCCTCTTACAAAATCGGCCGGCGCATTTCCCGCGCCGATTATACCAAGTCCGCCGCCTTCCGATACAGCCGCCGCAAGCTCGCCGTCTGCGACCCACGCCATACCGCCCTGAAAAACAGGATAGCGGATACCGAGCATTTCACACAAATGAGAATTAAGCACGACTTATTCCTTTCCTTCAATTACATTGATAAGATCCTGTACAGTTTCAACTTTCTGGTTGAGTTCAACTTCCCTGCCGAGTCTGTCCTCAAGCTCCATAAGCACCTCAACAGTATCAAGAGAGTCTATACCGAGATCACTGAATTTGCTTTCAGGTTTAATGTCAGCAATATCACAATCAGTACGCTCAGCAATAAGTTCTGCGATAGTATCAAATAACATAATAAAATCCTCCGTAAATTCAATAATTTTATGGTCTTTATGACCTCATTTACACTATTTTATCCCATAAAAGTTCCAATTGCGTTCCTTTTGCGTTCCTTTTGCGTTCCTTTTTTAAAAAATTTTTCAAAATATCACAAAAATAAACCTCGTCTTTATGGTAGACAAGGTTTATTCTGTCCAAATTATGTATTTTAATAATTTTCTTTATCAAATATCTTTCCACTCATTATGAGAAGCTCACCGAGCGTCGTTTCGGCCCAGCTGTAATTGAGAATATAAGAACCGTTAAATGTCCGCGCATTTCCGTCACTGTCTGCAAGATAATCGTAAAAATCACATCTTACGGCTTCCGGAACTATGCGCCGCTTGCCGTCAACAGTTTCTATGATATTTTCTATACCGTATTCCTCGAGAAAATTTTTAAGCCTGAGAGCTACTTTTCTGTACCGAGAAAGCGTCGTCTTGTTTGCCGGCTCATCTTCCCATAAAAAATTTATGGCTTCGCTCGATGAAACAAATCCTCCGCGCCTGTCAACGAGAAGTGCAAGAAGCTCTTTTGACTTCTTATTTCTAAACGCTATCGGCTTGCCGTCTACAAACACATCAAAATATCCAAAAGTGCGGATATATACACGTGACGATACATTTTTTCCGCTTTCTGCATCTGCATTGCTGTACAGCTTAAGCGTGTTTCCCCGTTTTTCTCTACTTTTATCGGCAGCATTCTGCAGCATAATATAAAATGCCGGCCCGTTTTCGTCAAAATATATGGTGCTTACCGCTCGTATTCGTTTTTTATCTCCGCTCTCGACATCAGTATAATCAAACTCCGCCTCTCCCTCACGCATAAGATTCTGAAAATCCTCATACGAAAAATTGCTTCGCGCTATAAAATCATTCACGGTAAGTCCTTCATTCATCATAAATATCCATTCTTCCGTGTTAAAGCCGAAAAAGTCGCATATATTATCGCTTATATAGAGCGGTGTGACAATTTCATTCTGCATTTTAAACGCGAGCATTCCGTCTGTAAAATGCTTTACGATTTCCCTCATATTATTATTCAAATCGCGCAGATTGGTATTTTCTCTTTTCAGCTTATCAGCTTCATACATGTTTGTTACATCGCAGCAGCAAAAGAGAAATGTATTCTTTTTCATAGCAAGAAATACGCCGAGATATACCTTTGTCTCGTCGTTTATCTTTGCGGAAAACTCAATTTGAATAGGTCCGGATCTCAAGGCAGTATTTTCGCTAATACTGAAAAATCTTTTAAATGCCGCCTTAACATTATCTCTGTCCTCTTCAAATACGATCTTTTCTATCCAGTCAAAGACAGCATCAGCCGCTTCAACATTTGTCTGCTTTGGCGAAAGTATGTCAAAAAACTGGCCGTAAACACGACTTACAGTTCCTTTTTTAAGATCAAACTCAAAAATCTCATCATAAATCTGTGCGAGAGCCGTCAAATAATTATCAGCTTTTTCGCGCATCTCATCTATGTTCTCTATATTATTGTCCGTTATGTATCCGCTCGTATCCATCAATACCTTCTCGTCTCTTAATAGTTCGTTTTTTATTATATCAGAATTGGTATAATAAAGCAAACAGCAAAACACCCGGCTTATATATATCCGGGCGTTTTTTACTATTCAGCTGATTTAAGAAGTAATCCTCATTTTATCTATCAAAGTACTCTGCTATTTCTTTCATCTTCGCTACCTGATCTGTGCCGAACGGACATCTCTCATTGCAATGGCCGCACGAAATACAGTCGCTCGCTTTAAGCTCGAGATTACGGTAATGATCCTCTGCCAGCTCATCGCCCGCCTTGGCAAGATCATAATACTTGTTTATAAGAGCAACATCAAGTCCCGCAGGGCAAGGCTGGCAGTGATTGCAGTAAACACATCTTCCTTTGGCATCAGTCGGCGTAAAAGAGCCTATAATCGAGTAGTCTCTTTCTTCCGGAGCAGCATCAAAGAAGCCCAGCACTTCCTCAAGATGTTTTTTATTAAATGCTCCCGGTATTACAGTCTTCACTCCCGGCTTGTCGAGGCAATACTGTATACACTGATATTTAGTCAGCGCCTGATTGAAAGGCGATGTCGCAGCATCGAGAAGCGTACCGCCGGCAAATGGCTTCATTACGCTGATGCCAATACCCTCCTTTTCGCAGCGCTCATATAAATTCAGCCTCTCCGATGTTTCCCCGCTGGCATAAGCTCCGTGGTTAAAATCGTACGCTGGATTTATACTGAACATCATATGTTCTATTTCACCCGTATCTATTATTTTATGCGCAAGCTTCGGCGTATGCGTCGAACAGCCGATATGACGTACAACGCCATCTCTCTTTAATTCCTTTATATAATCAAAAACACCGTTATCACAGTATGTAACCCAGTCCTGCTCTTCATCGAGGCAATGAATAAAGCCAAAATCAATATAATCCGTCTTAAGCGCCTTCATCTGCGCATCCACAGACTTCTTTATATCGTCGAGATCAAGTCCCCACGCATACTTGCCGTCTCTGTAAAGAGCTCCGAAATGTACCTGAAAATACACTTTATTTCTTACGCTTGCAAGTATATTTCCGTATGCCGCAAATGGAGCTTCCTCCGCCGCCGCAAAATCAAAGAAATTTATACCGTTCTCATATGCAAAATCTATCGCCTCCTCAGCTCTTTGTCCTTCACTCACCTGAAGTGCGCCGCCAAGCGCTATAACGCTTATATCCTGTCCTGTTGACAGTTTTCTGTATTCCATAAATAATACCTCCTTGTCAAATTCATCTTACTTTATATTGTAATTTTATAGTATATATTTTTGTATTGCAAGTAGGCACATTTTTGACATATACTTTTCTCTTTGACAGTGTTACAGCACTGCAGTCTGGCAGCGCCGTTTCTTAACAATCCGCTGTCAAACTTCAATCCCTCTTTTTCAACGGATGGCGGATGACAGTTTTGAGTTTTTCCGGCGCTGTCCTTCTTGGATCCGACAAATATATCTCGTGATGAAGCCTGCCGCTTTCAAAATCAGTTTCATAACCGTTTTCAGCTATGAATGCAGCCATCGCCGCAACGCTTAAAGGCTCGTCATCATACGAACCTGTATGCATCATCTGCACACACAATCCTTCATCTATTGTCAGAAATTCAACCTTTGAAAAATCCTGTTTCTTCTTACGCTCTGCTTCCGACACAGCCCAATCGAAATCTTCCTTAGTCACAAAATCGGGAAGGCATATTACCGAAATAAAACTCAGCTTGCTTTTGTTACAATAATCAAATTCTGCGCTTCCTTCTTGCTTCCAAAAGCCCTCAAGCGGCGGTACTACATAATCGAAATACCCTTTTATCCTGTAATCTGTCTTTTTGCTCATCTTTATAGTAAAGGCAATGCCGTAAAGAAGACCTATCGACTCCCTGTATTCTCCGTTTTCCTCGTTCGGGTCGCCCTTGCCGCGCACCGCAATATAGTTAATCTGCGGTACTGTCACTATTTCAGGCTTATTTTTCGGCATATAAAATTCTTTGTACTCTTTCTTATAATCGAATACCATAGTCTGTTCCCACCTTTAATTTTTTTACCAAAATAATCGCATAAGAGCACAGAGCCGCAGTCAAACAATTTATGCACATTATTTAATGACACCTTCTGCTTTCATTTCCGCAATTTCTTCCCTGCTGTATCCAAGCTCAGAAAACACCTCATCCGTATCTCTTCCCAGAGGCCCTGTGATATCGTAAGGCTTTCTCCCGTACTCACTGAAAAAAATAGGCGGACTTGGCATCATCACTTTCATTCCGCCGCCGAATTCAAGTTCCTCAACATACCCGTTTTCTATCGCCTGCGGATCTCTTGCAACTTCGTTCATTTCGCACATTATCTCACAGGAAATATTTTCAGCTATAAACATTTTCCTAAGCTCTTTGCTCGTCTTTTCTGCAAATTTCTTTTCAAACTGCTCGAAAACTTCTTTCACCATACCGCTCTCATTTAGTGCCTCAATAGTCTCCACGCGAGGATCGCCTATAAGATAATCAAGACCAAGCACCTTGAAATATTTATCTTTATCGCGCTTGTATTCATTTTCGCACACCATTATCCATCTGCCGTCCTTGCACATATAATATTCGCTGAGCGGATCTGTTCTGTTTTCAGGATCTGGGTTTAAGTGCTTCCTCTCAAACTGCGTAGCTACTATACCGGTTGCATTACACCAGATGCCGCTTGCGAGAAGCGAGGTTTCCACTTTTGTGCCTCGTCCCGTTTTCTCACGCCCGTAAAGCGCCATCAATATTCCAGCAAGGAATGTAGAACTTGTAGCCATATCTCCAAATGCGTATGTAGGTTTAAATGGATAAGCGCCCTTTACCTGCCATTCATTTTGACCTCCCGATCTAAGCCAAAAAGCCGTGCTGTCAAATCCGGGGTCGTTGGCATCAGGGCCTTTCGGTCCGTAGCCTGTAAAGTGAGCATACACCAGCCTCGGAAATTTTTCTTTGAGAGTTTCATAATCAAGCCCATTCCTTTTAAGAGACGCACCTCTTACGTTTGTCAGGAATACATCCGCATCGGAAAGAAGCTTCATTATCGCTTCACGTCCGACTTCCGACTTTATATTTATCGAAACAAATCTTTTGTTGCTGTTCTTAATCGCAAAAACGGGATTTCTGTCATCTTCGTAAGGCACCTTCTGAAAACTGCCCGATCTTCTCTCCTCATCTCCATAAGAGGTCTCTATCTTTATTACCTCCGCTCCGTATGCGCAGAGCATTCTTGCTGTAGTCGGCGCTGCAACAACTGTCGAAAGCTCCACAACCTTTATGCCGAAAAGCGGCATATTCATATTATTTTCCATCATACTGCACTCCTTTTACATATTGTATTTTTTAAGCCGCATATCGTCAAAGCACTGTTATAATTATCTCATAATCCCAACTTTCAGTCAATTAAAAGCATAAAGTGTTGAATAATTATTCTTAATTTTACAGATAAAACGCAGATTTTGTAAAACAGGGGCGATAAATGTCGTTTGTTTCCGGATTGTGCTATACGCTTTTATATGCGATAATTTTTATAGAACAAACTTTATCGAAAGGAGGTTTTTATAAAATGGAAGATATGTATAAATATCTATCCCGCGTAGTGCACGACATACGAACGCCGATGAGCACTATAATCGGTATGACGGAAGTTGCACGTTCAAGCATCAATGATACGGCCAAAATACAAGGCTGTCTCGACAAAATAAACATCTCTTCAAATTACCTTATGACACTCATAAACGAAATAATAGATATGTCTAAGATTAAAACCTCTCATTTTTCTCTTAATAAAGAAAATTTCAACCTCTACGATATGATAAGCGATATAGTACTTCTTATAAAACCCCAAACAGATCTGAAAAACCAAAGCCTTACTGTAAATATTTCCGACATCAAACATGCCGATGTTATCGGCGACAGCAGGCGCCTGCAGCAATGTTTTCTTAATTTTGTAACAAATTCTGTAAAATACACGCAAAACAACGGCAGCATCAATATATCTGTATTCGAGGAGCCTAAACAGTGCAGCTATTCTTCTGTTTACAAATTTGTCTTTGAGGACAACGGACGAGGTATGAATCCCGAATTCATAAATCACATCTTTGAACCATTTTCACGTGAATTTCGCGTGCTCCCCGAATGCTCTGAAGAAATGCGCAAAAGTTCATACGGATGTGAAATTCCCGGAAGCGGCCTCGGTATGTCAATAGCGCACAGCATAGTGCAAATGATGGGCGGCAGCATAGATATCGTAAGCAAGCCCGACATCGGCTCGCGTTTTACCGTAACGCTCAATATGAAATGGCAGAATCTATAAGCTTTCAGCTCTTTTTCGCAATATTTCCTTTTAAATTATCGAATTTTAGAGTATACTACATAGTAGATTTTGTATTTAACAACATATTACTATTCGGAGGTACTATAAATGGATGTAAGAATAGACAAACTCGCCTCGCTTCTTGTACATTATTCATGCAACGTACAGCAGGGTGAAAAAGTGCTCGTTTCTTATGAGGGCGAGGAATGCAAACCTCTTGTAAGACAGATAATAAAGGAAATTTACAAATGCGGAGGCTATCCTTATGTTGAGATAAGAGACTCGCAGATTACGAGAGAAATTATGCTCGGAGCAGAAGCAAAGCAGCTCGAATTTATGAACGAATACCTGCTTTCACAGATGAAGGGTATGCAGGCTTACATCGCTGTACGCGGTGCAGCAAACACATCCGAGCTTTCTGATGTTCCGCCTGCAAAGCTCGCTCTTTACAACAAAGCTAACTCTCCTGTTCTTGACTACCGCATCAACGAAACAAAGTGGGTAGTACTGCGCTACCCGAACAACTCTATGGCACAGCTTTCAAACAGCAGCCTTGAAGCATTTGAAGATTTCTACTTCAATGTTTGCACTCTCGACTACAAAAAGATGAGCAGCGCTATGGATCCTCTCGTTGCTCTCATGGAAAAGACAGATAAAGTGAGAATTACAGGTCCGGGAACAGATCTTACTTTCTCAATCAAGGGGATTCCGGCCATAAAATGCGACGGACTCAGAAAC
This sequence comes from uncultured Clostridia bacterium, assembly GCA_944383465.1. Classification (GTDB taxonomy): domain Bacteria; phylum Bacillota; class Clostridia; order Peptostreptococcales; family Anaerovoracaceae; genus QAKD01. The sequence continues at coordinate 83,119 of CALWPQ010000021.1, read as the reverse complement.
ATTCCCGACGGCGAAGTATACACGGCTCCGGTACGCGATTCCATAAACGGCAAAATTTCCTATAACACTCCATCGGAGGAACAGGGATTTACTTTTGAAAACATAGTATTTGAAATAAAGGATGGCAAAATAATAAACGCGACGGCCAACAATAATGAGCGGATAAATCATCTCCTCGATACAGACGAAGGTGCAAGATATTTCGGAGAATTCGCAATCGGCGTCAATCCATATATACTGCATCCTATGAAAGATACACTTTTTGATGAAAAAATCTGCGGCTCATTCCATCTTACTCCAGGGCGCGCATACGAAGACGCACAGAACGGCAATCACAGCGCAATTCACTGGGATCTCGTGATGATACAGCGCGAGGATTACGGCGGCGGCGAGATATGGTTTGACGATGTTCTCGTAAGAAAAGACGGCATCTTCGTTATTCCAGAGCTCCAAGGGTTAAACCCGCAAAATCTCAAATAAAAGGCTGAAAAAGCAGAATGCAATCGAAAAGAGCGAGGCTTACAATCGATAATGCCCCGCTCTTTTTAAGCTTTGTTCACTTCATTACTCTTTTTAAAGAACTCTTCTGTATACATTTTTTCCGCCCGTATCTCCTATTTCATACGCGCCGCGGAAATCTATCTCATTTTTTTCAAGAATATCGGCCGCACTTTGTATTGATGAAGTTACCAGGTACAAAGCATAGCCGCATGACTTCATAAGCTCCGGAGGCAATTTTCGGACGGCCGCCCTCATTCCGTGCTCCGCAAGTTTTTCCTGAGCATACGACGCTTTGTAAAAGGAAGAAAACGCGAGTACATATTCTTTCTTCATATGATTCCCTCCTATTCAATACATTATATGCCAAAAACCTTTAAATGTCATAATTTACTTGACCAATTTAAGCAGCATTCTTCTGTAAATTTCGATAATACCGACTTTATCGGCAGATTTTTCGGCAACAAGCGGTACCTTTGCTATCTCCTCTTCTCCTTTAAATATCGAGAGTTCTCCTACTTGATCGCCGGCCGCAAGAGGGAGCTCTACCGTATCCCAGATTACAGCACTCGATGTAACGCTGCCAGCTTCACCTTTTCCGACGAGAATAGCCTGCTTTTCGGCAGCCACAGCATTTATCTTCTCGGGACTTCCCTTTTCCAACAGAATCTCACCCATCACCTGATCCTTTTCTGCCACTATCGCTGTGTCGTAATTAGCAAATCCGTAGTCGAGAAGTTTGCTTATTTCTTTTAACCTTATATCTGTAGTTTTGCAGCCCATTACAACGGCTATAAGAGTGGTATTATCACGCGTTGCCGCACCCGAAAGACAGTAGCCTGCATCGCTTGTATAGCCCGTTTTAAGACCTATAGCTCCCGGATACTGCTTTATCAGTTTATTTGTATTCGTAAGTCCGAATTCAGTTTGCTTTCCCGGCAGCCCCACCATAATTTTATCCTGCCATGTCGTGAACCAAGTATGACCGTCTATATGCTTCATAAGCTCACGCGACATAAGAGCAATATCGTATGCCGAACTGTAATGATTTGCTGCGGGAAGTCCATTGGTATTCACGAAATTAGTATTCTGCATTCCAAGCTCTGCTGCTCTTTTATTCATATTTTCAACAAATATTTCCACAGAGCCGCACAGATACTCGGCCGCCGCAACGCAGCCGTCATTGGCACTCACCATTGCCACGCCTTTCATTATTTCTTCGAGTGTATGCTGTTCGCCCACCTCCATATACATCTGCGAGCCTCCCATACTTGCTGCTCTTTCCGAAATGGTTACCGTATCATCAAGGCTTATTTTACCGCTGTCAACAGCCTCGAGCACAAGCAGCATCGTCATCACCTTTGTCACCGAAGCCGGCGGCAGTTGCTCGTTTTCGTTCTGTGCAAAAAGCACCTTGCCGCTTGCTGCGTCCATAAGGACTGCGCTTTTGGCGTCTATCGTCATTGCACCCGCGGCAGGTGCTGTCTCAACTCCTTCTCCTCCTTGATTCTGCTTTACTCCGCTTTCACTTTCAATTGCCGCATTCCCAGATGTGAGAATATCGAGCGATACCGTTCTTCCTTCTCCGTCCGTTGCATCGAGCGAGCGCTGTTCAGCCTTGAAGCTGTTTATTCCCATAAATCCACCGCCGACAAAGAGTGCAGCGACAAGGCATAAGCATACCGCCTTATTTATTCTTTTGCTTTTATTTTTTATATATCTATACAAACTGCCCATAGAAAAACCTCCTGTCTGCAACTGTTCTTATTAAAGATATTGTGCATCTTGGAGGTTTATTCCCACATATTTATTTTGCGCTGCGCATAGCCGCTTCTGCAAGATTGTCCATAAGTACAGCCGTTGTCACCGTGCCGACACCTCCCGGCACAGGTGCTGCGGCATACACAAAACCGTCAGCGTCTTTAAATCTCACATCGCCAACCATATTTCCGTCCATATCAAAATTTATGCCTACATCTATTATCGTCTGCTTCTCGTTCATAAATTCTTTTGTTATCATCTCGGCTTTGCCGCTGCAAGCGATAAGTATTGCCGCTCCGCGGCATATTTGACTGAGGCTTTCCGTCTTACTATGGCATATCGTAACCGTTGCATTTTCTTTAAGCAGCAAAAGCGATACCGGTTTTCCTATTACCGGACTTCTGCCTATGACAACAGCATTTTTTCCACTTATGCCGATATTGTAATGTCTAAGCATTTCTATGCATGCTCTTGCCGTACATGGAATAGCATACCTGCCGTCTCCACTGTAAAGCGACGCTGAGGCCGCATCAGTAATACCGTCAATATCCTTTTCCGGACTGAGTATGCTTTGCAAACCTTTTTCATCTATACCGGGCGGAAGCGGTTTAAATATCAGGATACCGTGAATTTCAGAGCAGCTGTTGAGCCTGGCTATAAGCGCTTCCGCTTCTCTTTGCTCTGCATTTTCCGGCATTTCGTATAAGCTTACTGAAATTCCCGCGCGCTCCGCGCTTTTCCTGATTCCACGCTCATATGCAAGATCGTCCTCCCGCGAGCCAAATCTGACGACGGCAAGAGTGGCAACAATTCCCTTTTCTTTTAGGCGCTCAGTTTTACGCGCCGCCTTTTCTATAATAGATGCGGCTACCGGTGCGCCTTTTAATATTTCTGTCATATATAAGCCCTCTTATTCATTTCTGTATTTCGTCATAATTTCCTTAAAAAACTCAGCTGTCGTAGGCGGAGTATAGCTTATGACATTAGCGCCTGCTCTTATAGTCTTAAGTATCGTTTCCGCTGTCGGTCCTCCTGTGGCAATTATAGGAAATTTCGGATAGAGTGAACGCACCTTTTTTACAAGCTCCGCTGTATTTTCTGCTGCGGAAATATTAAAGATTGAAACTCCCGCATCAATGGCCGCCTCAAAGTCCGTCTCTTCCTTTACTACCGTCGATATTATCGGTATATCTATAACCTCATTTATAGCGCGTATCGTTTCCGTAGAAAACGGTGCGTTCACAACTACTCCAAAGGCTCCCTGCGCTTCCGCATCTTTGGCTATAACAGCCGAGCGCAGTCCTCCCGTAAGTCCGCCGCCTATGCCGCAGAACACCGGCATCGACGCAGCAGTTATTATCGTATGCGATATCACCTGCTGCGGTGTGAACGGATATACGGCCAGTACAGCGTCAGCGTTGCAGTTTCTTATAATAGCAATATCGGTACTGAAAATAACGGATTTTATTCTTCTGCCGTTTATCACTATGCCGCTCGCCTGATATATTTCTTCAGGCACCTGTATTGAACGTGTTCTGTATGCTCCGGTTATCCTCGGCATTTCTGGCTTTTCTGTTTTTATAACTTTTGTTTTTTCTATTTCGTTTTTCATAAAACTTCTCCTGTTTTATCAAAGAGCTATAATCCAATTACTGCCTTTATAATACTGCTTTTATTTTCTTTGAGGGCGCCCATTGATTCTTTTTCTTCGGACAAATCAGCGTTTTCTGCAATACCGCAGATATTGCTGCCGTAGACTTCTGATATTTCCTCCGCTGCTGCTTCTGCTCTGCGCTTATCATTTGAAAATACTTCCGCAAGCAAAGCCCCTTTCTGCACAAAGTCTCCCGTTTTCTTATATAGATATACACCTGCCGTCATATCAATTTCGTCCTCTTTTGTAAGTCTGCCCGCTCCTGCATGCTGCGAGGCAAGTCCTATATTCTTTGCGGGCAGATCCGCTATGTATCCTTCTGTCCTGCTTGTAATACCGATACGGTATTTTGCCGGCTTAAAAATGCTCATATCATTTATGACACTTGGATTTCCACCTTGCGCCGCCACAAATTCTGCGAATTTTGCCAGCGCGCTGCCGTCCTTTATCGCATTTTCCGCCATTTTTCTTCCATCCACTGGACTATCTGCTTTTTCGCCGAGATATATCATAATTCCTGCAATAGTAAGTGAAAGTTCGGTCAAATCAGAAGGTCCGTTTCCTTTAAGTGTTTCTATTGCTTCTTTTACCTCAATGCTGTTGCCGACAGCGTTTCCCAGCGGCTGATTCATATCAGAAATTACCGCGACCATCTTTTTGCCGAATTTCCGTCCGATGTTCACCATCATCTGCCCCAGTGCTGCCGCTTCTTCTTTAGTTTTCATAAAAGCCCCGTCTCCGCATTTTACGTCGAGCACTATCGCGTCGCTTCCCGAAGCCAGCTTTTTACTCATAATGCTCGAAGTTATAAGACCGCTGCTTCCTACTGTTCCCGTCACATCGCGCAGTGCGTAAAGTTTCTTGTCTGCGGGAGCCACCTCCGCTGTCTGTCCTATCACCGCCATACCAATATCATTTACCTGCTTTATAAATTCCTCGGCTGACAGGTCCGTTCTCATTCCCGGTATGGATTCCATCTTATCTACAGTGCCGCCAGTAAAACCAAGACCGCGGCCGCTCATCTTGGCTATCGGCACCCCAAAGGAAGCAACTATCGGAGCTATGACAAGCGTCGTTTTATCTCCCACACCGCCCGTTGAATGCTTATCGACCTTGATCCCGTTTATTGCGGATAAATCCACAATGTCGCCGGAATTTTTCATTGCATCCGTAAGCTCAAATATCTCATCATCACTAAGTCCATTTAAATACATCGCCATCAAAAGCGCGGAAGCCTGATAATCCGGAATCTCGTCCGCTGTATACCCCTTTATGAAAAACTCGATTTCCTTTTTTGTCAGCCGCAGTCCATCGCGCTTTTTGGCTATTATGGCATTCATATTCATATATTCACTTGCATTCATAGGCAAAACACCTCCCAAAAGCTCCTACCGGTTGCAGTGCACTTTTCTGTTCCCAGCATATCGCATATTGTCGCGCCTATATCGGCAAACGACTTTCTTTCTTCAAGAGTAATTCCCGCGCCAAAACCACCATTTTCCATCATTTTACTATATACTATCAGCGGTATGTATTCGCGCGTGTGATCCCAGCCGCTGTGGACGGGATCGTTGCCGTGATCCGCGCATATCATAAGCACATCATCCTCTTTCATCGCGCTTATAATCGCCGGAATTCGCGCGTCAAATTCTTCTATAGCGCGCGCGTATCCTAAAACATCTCTTCTGTGTCCGTATTTTGAATCGAAGTCTACGAGATTTGTAAAGATTAGCCCGCTCGTATCTTCTTTTATCGCTGCAATCGTCTTATCTATGCCGTCAGCATTATCCTCCGTATGCACCGATGCCGTAATGCCTTTTCCGTTAAATATGTCGCTTATTTTACCGATAGCATATACAGTCATTCCATCCTCGGATATGATATCAAGCATCGTCTCAGCCGGCGGCGACACGGCATAATCCTTTCGCTCCGCTGTGCGTATGCGTCTCCCGTCTTTTTTTATATAAGGTCTTGCGATCACACGTCCGCAGGCAATATCACCCGTAAGCATTTCTCTTGCTGTTTTACATATTTCGTAGAGACGCGCAAGCGGAATTACCTCCGTATTTGCCGCTATCTGAAACACGCTGTCGGCAGATGTATATACTATCGGCTTTCCCGTCGCTTCATGCTCGTCCCCGAGCTTTTCGATTATTTCCGTTCCCGACGCAGGATAATTTCCAAGCACTTCCGTTCCAATAGCTTTTTCAAAGCTTTTTATAAAATACTGCGGAAAGCCATCAGGATATGTCTTAAACGGTACCTCTGTATAGAGTCCGGCAATTTCCCAGTGTCCCGTAATCGTATCCTTGCCCTTTGATTTTTCCGCAAGCTTGCAGACGAGGGACCTTCTCGGAGATGCGCCCATCTTTGCACTTGGGCTTGCAAACGCTCCATCTGTGCCGGCACTGCTAATATCGAGCAGTCCTAATTTAGTGAGATTCGGTATTTTCATGTGCGGTACTGCTCTCATAATGTGGCCGAGCGTATCCGCCCCTTCGTCTCCGTATTTTTCTGCATCTGGAAGCGCTCCCACGCCGAGACTGTCAGCTACGATGAGAATTACGCGCTTTACCGACCGCTCTTTTTCCGCAATTTCCGTTTTCTTTGTTCCTTTTACTGATAAAATTCCGTTTTCATAATTTTTATTATTGTCAACCATTCTATTATTGACCTCATATTTTCCAGCGCCATAGCGCATTTTTACCGGTTTTCATATATCTTAAGCTTTATTTTAAACGAATCAGCTTGGCATCTGTATAGTCCTGTGCTACCAGCGAATATTTTACTCCGTTAAGGATTCCTTGAAACCCTCTTTTCCATATTTCTTTACCGTGAAGATGTCCGTATACTACCTGTTTTACTCCGTATTTTTCAAACAGTTCTGTAAAACCTGAAAGATTGTGATTTTCATTCGTTGGCGGAAAGTGAAGCGCGGCGATGATGCCGTTCTCAAAGCCCGCGTCCCTTGCTGCCGCAAGTGAAAGCTCGAGCCTCAAACACTCTCTATTATATATTTTCCTGTCATCCTCCGAAAACCCATCCGTTCCCGGGCATATCCAGCCGCGGCTGCCGCAGATAGCAGTACGCCCCGTCTCATCGTTCACCTCATAAAATGTATTCTGCAGAAAAAATATGTCATCATACATCTTATTCAGCTTGTTTATACCGTTCCACCAGAGCTCATGATTGCCTTTTATCAATACCTTTTTGCCGGGAAGACTATCTATCCATGCAAGATCTATAAGCGCTTCATCCAGTTTAAGCGCCCACGATATATCACCCGCAATTATGACTGTATCGCCCGCCTTTACGCACTTTTCCCAATCCTCCTTTATTCTTTCGGTATGATTTATCCATCTTTCGCCGTAAATATCCATCGGCTTTTCCACTCTTTTGTCAAAACCGAGATGCAGATCGGCGATAGCATATATAGCCATAAATTTGTTACTCCTGTCCTTATCTTTTCTTTGCCTGTGCTCCGTCACGCACCCCTCTGTCTCTTTCTGCTTTCCGAGCCTTGCTATTATTCGCTGTCCGCATCGGCAGCTGAAATTTCAAGTACCGCCCGGCTCTCCGCTTCAGGCAGTCTCTGTACATTTCTGAGAGTTCTCCGTATGACATTCGTTCTCGTTCCAATGAGCGTATCGAGCTCTTTATTAGCCTGATTTATCCGTTCCTGCGTCTTGGCAAGCACGCTTCCAAATTTATCAAACTCTGTCTTCACTGCACCTAACACCTGCCATACCTCACTCGAATGCTTCTGTATAGCAAGCGTTTTAAAGCCCATCTGCAAACTGTTAAGGAGTGCCGCCATCGTCGTCGGACCTGCGATATTTACACGGTAGTCGCGCTGCAAAGTTTCCACCATACCGAGTCGTATAACTTCCGCATAAAGCCCCTCTACAGGCAGGAACATAATGGCAAAATCCGTCGTGTCCGGCGGATATATGTATTTATCACGTATATCTTTCGCCTCTGCTTTTATAGTCTGTATGAGCACCTTTTCCGCTGCCCTGACAGCTTCACGGTCTCCCGTATCGTAAGCGTCAAGAAGCTTGCTGTAGCTATCCGCAGGAAATTTAGCATCAATAGGAAGATAAACAATACCTCCCTCATCATCGCCCGGAAGTCTTACTGCAAATTCTACGCGCTCGGTACTGCCTTTCTTCGTCGCCACATTTTCGTCGTATTGGTCGGGCGTTAATATTTGCTCAAGAATGGCCGCAAGCTGTATTTCTCCGAGAATTCCGCGCGTTTTTACATTTGAAAGCACTTTTTTAAGGTCGCCGACACCCGATGCAAGCGTCTGCATTTCACCAAGACCTTTATACACCTGCTCCAGCCTTTCCGATACAAGGTTGAAAGACTTGCTTATTCTATCCTCGAGAGTCTTCTGCAGCTTTTCATCCACTGTCATACGCATCTGCTCAAGCTGCTTATTGTTGTCTTCCGTCAGCGCCGCAATCCTGCTTTCCATAGTCTTTCTTATATTTTCGAGCTTCTGCTCATTTTCCATATTCATATTAGAAAGCTGCATTTTGAGTTCCGCAAGGCGTTTGTCCTGATTTTCGTAAGATGCTTTCTGGCCGCCTGCAAGTAAATCGCCGAGCGTTCCCATGCTCATTTTTATATTCTGACTCATTTCAACGCGAGAACTCTTTATTTCATTGGTAATGTCCTGTTTCATCTCGCGCATATCCTTTTCTGTTTCTGCAAAAAGACGCATATATTCATCTCTCACTATAGAAATCTGCTGCGTACTTTCATTCTGTCCCTTTTTCTTTATTGCCGCTGTCATCACGAGCATCACCACAAGAAGTATCACTATAAAAAAAAGCCCGCCATATATAACGTATGTAATACTGTTCATATCGTTCTCCCGTCGTTATTCTCCATATTTTCACTATGAATTCAAGCTCATATATCTATCTGTTTTCTGTTTATTCATTATATATAATACCACAAAATTCTGCTGCAATAAACAGTTTTGCATGTAAAGTTGCTGTTTCTTCATTTAATCAAAAATTTGCTCTATCCTATTCATCCTTTCAAAAAAAAACAAAAAGCAGCATTTTATAAGTGTGTAAAAATTAAAACCGAATTTTCACTAAAATGCTGCTTTTAAAATACTGCTTTCAAATAACTTTCATTAAACTCTTTTAATTCACTATACCGTCTGTCCACGGCAACTTTACTCCGGCAAGCGCGCTTTTAGTTTCACCTGATTCTGCGCTCATAGCATCCGCATACTTAACGCAGTCCATTGCACTGAGCACGCTGCCGTAGACACATAAAGCGCTGTTGTCGAGCAGCACTCCCGCAGGCTTATTTACGCTCACGAATTCATAAAGCTGTGCCGGCGACAGATTATCAAGGCTCGGGCGTATTATTACGTTATCATATCCCGCATACTCTATCTTCGTCATCTCACCCGCAATATCCGTCACAGGATACACGTGCTGGCGAAAACGCAGAAATTCTTCGTTCACACTCTCATCAACCGAAAGAATCGTTCCTTTCTTGCCGCTCTTTCCCGAAAATTTTTCTTCTATATAATTCAGCACTGTAAGTATGTCATCTGCGCACAGCGCCGCATAATAATCATCGTCATCTGCAATTCTTTCATTTATAAAAGCATATACCTCGTCGATACCGTCATCATCAGCAGCACTAAGATAAAATCCTTCAAGCTTTTTCGCGACGCTGCCGCTTCCGAATATCGCCTCGTTTATCTGCGCTGCCGTCTTGCCGTCGCGTATCGCCAGTCCTAAAACATCATTTTCCAAATAAAACGCCGATAGCTCTATCATTTCTTTGGCTCTTAAATACTCGTCATAATAGTCCGCAGCTTCAAGCTTCTCTCCTGTGCGTCTGTTATAAACGGTAGAATTTTCAGAAACACCGTCGCGCGACATTTCAAACACTACATCGTCCTTTATAAACGAGCCTTTAATCATATGCATCTGAAAAGGCGCAAAGCCGCTTTCCGCAGTCAGCAGATTCTGACCGAGATAAAGCGTATCGAGCTCTTCAATACCGAGCAAATATGAGACAGTAGGCAGCACATCAATCTGTCCTCCAGATATGCTGACAGTCTCGTTAATATCAGTGCCGGGCATATGAATAATAAACGGTACTCTCAGCAGATCGTCGTACGTATAATCGCGCCCGAGCCATTCCGAAACCACCGAGCGCACCGCTTCATCGGCGCGCGCCAGTCCGAAATGATCGCCGTATATTAAAATCAACGAGTTATCGTAAAGTCCAGCTTCTTTAAGCTCGTCAAAAAACTCAGAAAGGCATCTGTCCGCGTAATTCACTGACTGTATATAGCGCCCGACTATATTTTCATCCTGTGGCTCAAGCTCTATTTCCTGCAAATATTCCGGAAGTCCGAAAGGATTATGGCTTGAAAGCGTTATCAAAAATCCGTAAAACGGCTGAGACAGCTCCGTCATATAAGAAACAACCTGCTCATAAAACGCACTGTCGCTTATGCCTACGATATTTCCCGCGCCTATGCCATCTATATTGTCGCTGACATAATCGTCGCCGCCGTAAAATCTATCAAACCCGAGTGCTGGGTATATGTTTTCCCTATTCCAGAAGCTTTTTTTATACCCATGAAATACATTCGTGCTGTAGCCCTGTTCTTTCAGTATCCAAGGCAGCCCTTTAAAATAATTGTCTTCGTAGAGCTGGTAGGTATAGCTCTCGATGCTGCCGATAAGGGAATTGTTAACAGCAAACTCGGCGTCCGATGTATTTCCCGCGCCTATTTCGTGATAAAAGTTATCGAAATAAATCGTGCCCGGATCCGCAATAAGGCTGTGAATAAACGGCGTTATCTCCTGACCGTAATAGTCGTTTTCCACCGCAATGCCCTGAACAGATTCAAGCTGAACAACAATGAGATTTCGTCCTTTTGCCGCGCCAAAAAGCGGACCATCCTTCTGCTCTTCATATGTACCTGTCGCCAGTCTAAAGTTAATCTCCTCCTGCTCCGCGAAAAAATAATCCGCCGCATCTTTGAGATGCGCAAGCACAAATTCCTGGCTCGTAAGCGCGGTTACAAACGCATTTCCGGCCGGATTTTCTATCATCAGCAAAATTATCAGCAATATTATGAGAAATTTATATATTTTTTTAATTGACCTTGGTAATGATCCCTGCATCCTTATCGTTGATGTATACTGTCACATCTCCTCCTAAAAGCTTCGCAAATCTCCCCTCAGAATCCTCTTTTGACATTACAACCGCCCATACCTTGTTTGATTTTATAAATTCAAGCGCATTTTCATATGAAAGCCCCGCCGAATTAAGATCGAGGATCGCCTCGTATCTTCCCGTATATTCCTCAGCATTCGGCACTTCAAGTATAATACGCTCACGTGTAGCAGGTGAAAGCGTTCCGCAGAACTGTATCATAAAATCAGCGCTCTTTTCCATATTCATATAAAGATCGACGCTCGCATGACTTTCCATCCACTCTATAATTTCGTCATATTCCATTTCAACTTCACCTGTCTTCTGGTTTATCGTATATGGCTGACTATCTTCGTTCCAGTAAACGTCAAGCCTTATGCTTCTGTTCCCGGCATACACGGAATAATCAAGCGCCTCGGCCGAATTTGTACCGACAAGCTCAGAATCCGGATATCCTGCGTAAACTATCTCGTCCGCGTATATACGAGAGATATTTATGCTGTCCACATTGCCGATGCTTTCTCCGTCCTTGAATATCATTCTTATCGCATCGCTCTTGAGCACGTATTCCGATGTATTGACAATGTCCACAGAGCGCAGGTATCCATCATAGCATAATGATACGTCGACAGCCTGCCCCGTATGAATCTTCCAGGCTCTGCCATTTTCAAACACACCGTCGCGCGACATCTCATAGGCAATATCATTTGTAAAGAATGAGCCTTTTGTCATATATGTCTGCTCTGCCACAAAACCCTCTTTTACCGTGTAAAGATTGTGGCCTGTGTATATCGTATCGAGTTCTTCAATTCCCATAAGATAGGCTACAGTAGGCATAATATCTGTCTCGCCGCCCGCCGTCATTATCGTATCGCCAAGCTCTATGCTCTCGTCAGGCGAATAGATTATGAGAGGTACCTTGAGCATTTCCTCATAGTCATAAGGCTTTCCGAGTATTCTCTCCATGCTTTCATCTATTTCATCGGAATGCGCAAGCCCTGTATGATCTCCGTATATCACAAATATGGAGTTGTCGTAAAGACCGGCTTCTTTGAGCTCGTCGAAGAACACTCCGAGTGCATAATCGGTGTACGCCGCACTTTGCAAATATTTGCCGACAATCGTATCCTCATCCTCAGGTGCAAGCTCTATAAACTTGTAGTGGTCGAGCATTTCATAAGGATGGTGATTTGATATCGAAATTACGAAACTGTAAAACGGCTCCGCAAGTTCCTTCATATATTCCACCGTCTGCGGATAAAACTCGGAATCGGTAAGACCCCAGCCCATCCATTCCGTCATTTCATAATCACCGCCGCGGCCTTTAAGTCCGCCGTAATATCTGTTAAATCCCTCTGACGGATACATACTCTCACGACTCCAGAAGCTCCTGTCCTCGTGCGCGTGAAATACGGCCGTATCGTACCCCATTTCCCCAAGCAGTACCGGAAGACCACGGAAATAATTTTGGTTAAAGAGCTTGTATGTATAGCTGACAAGTGTACCGTACAGTGAATTATTTGCCGCAAATTCCGCGTCTGATGTATTGCCACTTCCTACCTGCTGATAGAAGTTATCAAAATATGTCGCATTGCCTTCTATGAGAGCGTTAAGATTCGGCGTCAGTTCCTGACCCTCATACTCGCGTCCAATCACAAAGTCCTGCATTGATTCCACTTGTATCATAATGAGGTTTTTATCCTTTGCAGCACCGAAAAGCGGCCCGTTTTTTTCCTGCTCGTATGAGTCCGTCCACGCCGCAAGATTTTCGCTCGTTTCTCCGGCAAACGCTCCGGACACTATGTCTTTTATATGGTAAGAAAAAAATTCCTGATTGGAAAGTGAAGTGATATAACTCCAATTAAAAATATTTGTTGTCGTAAACAGTACCATTATTACGAAAAATGCTATCGCTTTCAGATTGATTTTGGCTTTCTTTTTTGAATGCGCTTTTTCTGCTTCTTTCTTCGCATTTTTATCCTCTGTATCTTCGCCATCCAAAACTGCGCCTGCCGCATTGTCACTGTCTATTCTGCCGCTCCTGCCGCCCGATTTTTTTTTTAGAGCAAGCATAAATATTATGAATGCCGCATCCACAAGCATAAAGAAATTTATCGGGCGCAGCACTTCCTTTATACTCTCACCGATATCGCCCACAACTTCCGCCGCTCCGATCATTCCGACAGACAGATATCTGTTGAAGAAGCTGCTGTATGTAACATCACAGAACATCAAAACCGAAAGAACAAAAAATATAGTCGCCGGCACCCATTTATTATTAAAAGCTTTAAAAAGCAGATATATAAAAAGCAAGGTAATAACGCACACAGAAACAAAATGCGAGCTTGTTCCCATAAGTACATAGAATACAATAATCTTTGCGATGACGAGCAAAACTGCCGCTGCACCAATTACTCCGTAATTTCTTATATAGATATTGAAGCTTTCCTTTAAATAGTCTCTAACGCTTATTAAAAATGCCAGCGCGTGGTGCTTGATCTGCGACAAAAGGCCTTTTTGTCTTGTGTCCATATAATTGTATACTCCTAATTTTTTTATCTTTTCAATTATATATAATTCGACAAAAATTTTCAACAAAATATCGTGCTTTTCATAAAATCTTCAACTTTTATAAGCCAAAATATAGTATACTATTACATAGTGCATTTTTTGAAAAATTTGTCGTAAGAGAGGTAATAAAATGGGAAAAAGAAGGAAATTGATAATTTTTGTTATTTGTATGCTGATAAGCCTTATGTGTGCACAATTTGCTTTCGCAGACAGTGAAGACTCCTATCGCATATATTATGACGGGAAAAGCACCGGATACAGTGGATTTTATATAAAAGGAAATATATATTTACCTGTTTCGATGATAGGCTCATATCTCAATAACAGCGCGGTAGCTGTCGATACAGCAGGCAAAAAGCTCACGCTCGACCTGAGTCGCATGAATATAATGATGGCCGACAGCGAAACCACCGCACTTATAAAAAATTACGCCGGTACTGTTTATGTCCCCTTAAAGGAGATTAATGACACGCTCTGCTTCTCTCTGAATACAATGGAACAGTTCTTCAATACCAGCTATAATTTCAGCGACGGCAGTATAAAGCTTAAAGCCTACGACCAATCTGCCAAAATAGCCAAAGTGGGAAATAATGCAGTATCTGCATTCCCTTCTCTCTTCGCAGAAACGGAAGACACGATAACGCTGGCAGCAGGAGAACAGGTTTTTGTGAACGGCGAGACCGACAACTTTTACAAAATATCCGATTTCGACGGTAATGTATATTACACAGAAAAGCAGAACATCACTGTAGAAGACCTCGACCTTTCCACTATCGATTTTTACGCTCCGCGCAAGAGCAAATTTAAGCAAAGCGCCAATCAAAAAATCAATGTCGCCTGGCAGTATGTAAACGAGGTGACACCGGATGCACCTGCAAAAACAGATGGCGTCGACATACTTGCTCCTACTTGGTTTCGCCTCATCGTCGAAGGCGGCGGCGCTGTAACAAATTCTGCCGACAAAGGCTACACAGAGCTCTGCCACGAACGTGGATTTATGGTCTGGGCAACAATAACGAACAATATGAGTGAAAAAGGCTCTACTAACTTCACAACTAAAATGTTTTCTGACAGCAGCATTCAGAAAAAAGCAATCGCACAGTACATCTTCTATTCGTGCCTCTACGATGTTGACGGCATCAACATCGACTTTGAAGATGTAAAAGACGCAGATGCAAATGGCCTTACGGCATTTACCAAAGAGCTTAGAAACTATACCGAAAGACAGGGCCTCAACCTCTCCATCGACACTCTCGTTCCAAAGCCGTGGACTGTAGAATACGACAGAGATGCACTTTCCAATTATGTAGACTATCTCGCCGTAATGAGCTACGACGAGCACTACGCCGGAAGCACTATTCCAGGCTCAGTTTCCTCGCTTCCTTTTGTAATCGAAGCAATCGAAGGCTGCCTCAGCGAAGGCGTACCTGCCGAAAAGCTCCTCATGGGCGTGCCAATGTATACACGCATATGGGTTGTTGACGGCAGCGGCAAAATCGTCTCCAACAGTGCCGTGACAATGACGCACATGAATGAAATACTGAGTGAAAAAAATCTAACACCTACATACCTTAAAACCGAAATGCAAAACTATGTGGAATATCAGGCATCAGGCGGCACCGCCAGAGTGTGGATTGAAGACCAAACCTCGATTACCAACCGCCTCTCCCTCGTAAGCAAATACGGTATTGCAGGCTCAGCCTGCTGGCAGTTCTCACAAGGCACTGAGGAAATCTGGACAGTCTTCGACCGCTATCTGCACTGATTATAAATTATAACAGCTTGCTGCTTCAGCTTACCGGCAATATAGCAGCAAGTTTTATTATCTTTTTATTAGAATTTGACATAAGAAGATAGATAAGCAAGAATAAACAGTTAAAATTCCTTGCGTCTGTAAATTGAAACCGATATTCTATACGATATATACATAATTACAAGAGATACCGCAGTAAATATCAAAATTCCCGCCATAAGCTCTGAAATCATACCCGCCTCCGCTTGCACTCCGCTTATTTCCGCTGTTGCTCCGCTCATATTTCCAAGCATGTTTTCCGGTATTTTTGTACCGCCTATAACCGAGTTCTTTGCATATAACGCTCCCGCCATAATAAGCAGAAACGGCAGCAGTATCACCGCAAGCATTATAAACCTCGCCTTCTCCGTTCCCATTTTATATACAATTGGAAGCAAAACGCTGAGATATAGAAAACAGATGCCTGCAAGCATAGTTACGACTGCCACATACTCTGTCATATCAGCACCGAAAAGCAGGCCTACAGCAAACGAAAGCAAAGCTCCTGCCGCTGTCAATATAACACCCAGCAGATATTTTGCAGCTACCGTCTCTCTCCTGCTGACAGGCATAGTCAGACCGTATTTATCCCATTTTGCGCGTTCATCGTACGAAACAGCTGTTATCGGCAGCATCGCCGAAAATATCAATATCAATCCTATAAAAGAGCTGCCGCCGCTGTCTTTAGCCACCACCCCGATTACACTATATATAACACCAATAATAATGTACAAAACGAGCTGTTTCCTCAAATTATATAAATCCTTAATTATAAGCCCCTTCATTTCCTGTTCTCCTTTTTAGCTGTAAAAAGCATAATTTTTTCAAGATCCGCCGGCTCCGCAATAAAATCTGCCGGCACTGCTTTTGTTTCCGTAAGAGCTTCCGCGCCGAACTTATTTTTTCTTATTCCTATCGTCTTTTCGCACGGAAGCTTATCGATTTCATCCTGGCTGCATTTCACCACCGCATATTTTTCGAGTATTAAATCTTTTTCATCGCTCATAATTATCTTTCCATTATCAATGAATGTTACATAATCGCACACCTTTTCGAGATCGCTTGTTATGTGTGACGATATGAGCACAGAATTGTTTTCATCTTGTATAAAATCGAGAAATATATCAAGTATTTCATTTCTCACTATCGGATCGAGTCCACTCGTCGCTTCGTCAAGCACGAGAAGCTCCGCGTTATGTGAAAGCGCGCACGCTATGCTTAGCTTCATTTTCATTCCGCGTGAGAAATCTTTAATAGCTACGTTCTGCGGCAGTCCGAACTCGCTTATATATCTCGCAAATACAGTTTCATCCCAGTTTTTATATATGTTTGCCAGCACTCTTTCAATTTCTCTGAGCTTCATATTTTCCGGAAAAAAACTCTCGTCAAACACAACGCCTATTCTTTCTTTTACTTCATTTGAAAGCTTATCGCTATCGCATCCAAGAAGTTTTATATCGCCGCTGTCCTTCTTTATAATGCCGAGCATCAGTTTTATTATTGTGCTCTTACCGGCACCGTTGGCACCGATAAGCCCCATAATACATCCGCGCGGAAGCGTAAAGCTAACATTATTGAGCATAAACCCATCATATTTTTTCGTCACATTTTTAAGATCTATCGCAAAATCAACCATTTTTTCTTACATTATCCCCTTTCGCATCATCCTATTATATATTTCACACTGCACCGCACAGCTCATTCTTCCGCCAAAATATCAAACATTTCCTTGAGCTCTTTTATCTCTATACCAGAAAGATGCGCAAGCGCCAAAGCTTCTCTCAGCTTATCTTCAATCTCACGAAGATGCTGTTCTTTTATTACTTCTATGTTCTTTGGTGCAACAAAGCTGCCTTTCCCCACCACAGAATATATAAAGCCCTCTCTTTCCAGCTCTTCATATGCCCTCTTTGTCGTTATGACGCTTATGCGCTGCTCTTTTGCCAGAAGCCGCATCGAAGGCAGCGCCTCGCCTTCGGTAAGCTCTCCAGTCATTATTTGATTTTTTATCTGCGATACTATCTGCTCATATATGGGCACTCCACTCGCATTGTTAATTATAATTTTCATTTAGATATCCTTAAAAAAATAAAAACAATATTGTATATATCTATTATATACAATATTGCGACCTTGTCAACATAAATATTAAAAATAAAAAACGCTGTCAAGCTTTTTAAGCCTAACAGCGTCCAGTTATAAACATATAACTTTTAAAATATAGCTTCCGCTTCCAAAACAGCTTCGGCTATCGTCTTTTCTCCAGCCTTCTGTCCGTACTTATCCACCTCAGAGCGGCTTCTTTCGCCACCGTGCGTAAGACATCCGGCGCCGTTTATGCAGCCGCCGACGCAAGCCATACCTTCTATGAAGTTGGCGTCGAGCTTACCGCTCCTCTTCTTGAGCAATGCTGAACGGCACTCTTCAATACCTCCGCATGAAAGCGGTTTTAACTCAAAATCGGCTCTTCCGTGTTCTTTAAGTCCCTGCGCCACAGCTTCTGCAAGTCCTCCGCTTCGCGCAAATATTCTGCCGTAATATGACGCGCCTTCAAGATCAGCGTCAGGAAGTTCTGTAATCTCGATATCCTTACTGTCAAAGAGTGCCTGCAGCTCTTCAAACGTAATTACCGCATCTATGTAAGGCTTTACCGTTTCTTTCTGCGCTTCCTCCTTTTTGGCTGTGCAAGGCCCTATAAATACCACCTTCGCCGTCGGATCCTTTTCCTTTATATACTTTCCGAGCGTTGCCATCGGCGAAAGATTGTGCGATACATATTGCTCGAGATCGCTGAAATTTTTATGTATGTATTCCACAAATGCCGGGCAGCATGAGCTTATAAGAAATCCTTTCTCAGCAAGCTCTTTTGACTCTTCATACGCAACCATATCAGCTCCGAGCGCCGCCTCTGTCACATCATAAAATCCAAGCCGCTTTATCCCCTCTATCACCTGTCTCGTTCTCGCAAATGTAAACTGACTTGCGATAGCAGGAGCTACCATAGCATATACCTTGTATTTACTGTTATTTTCACTCTTTTTTATCATATCTATGACATCGAGTATATAAGCCTTATCGAGTACTGCGCCAAACGGACAGTGATATACGCACGCCCCGCACTCGACACATTTATCGTTGTGAATTTCCGCAGGGCCCTTTTCACTCATCGAGATAGCCTTTACCTTACATGCGCTTTCGCATGGCCTTCTCCTGTTTGTAATTGCACTGTAAGGGCAAGCCCGGGCACAAGCCCCGCAGTTTACACATTTAGTTTTGTCTATGTGCGCAACATAGTTCTGATCGTATGTTATGGCATTTTTCGGGCATACATCATCACACCTGTGAGCAAGACATCCACGGCACGCATCAGTCACTTCGTAACCGCTCATTGGGCATTCATCGCACGCTATTTCTATTACCTCTATGACATTGGGATTTTCCCGGTCGCCGCCCATCGCCAGCTTAATGCGCTCACCAAGAATCGCGCGCTCCTTATAAATACAGCATCTCATAGTTGGCGTATCACCTGGCACTACTATTTGTGGTATATTTATTATGTTCTCAAGAAGCGTATCGTTCCATGCAAAGCGCGCAACTTCGCGCAGCACTTTATAATTTAAGTATTGTATCTTTGTGTCGAATTTTCTCATATAATTCTCCTGCATGTTTATTTATTATCGTCCGCTTTTTTCTATACTGCAATTTTTTTGTTTTTACCGCAGCAGATAATTATCTATGACCTTTCCCAATAGGTCTTTCCACTTCATTTCATCATCTTCAAGTATTATATAGCCGTGATGGCTTTCTTCTTTCGGTATAGATACCGATCCCGGATTTATGTAAGTGTAACGCGGCTCTTTTTCTCCCCCTCTGTGCTCTGTAATTTTAGGCACATGCGTGTGGCCGCAAAGCAGAATATCACCGTCTTTAATCGGCGGCAGATTATTTTCATTGTAAATATGTCCGTGCGTAGCATATATATCGCGCTTACCGTTTATAATTACAGCATAATCTGCGAGAATCGGAAATTCAAGCACCATCTGATCAACTTCCGTATCACAGTTACCGCGTACACAGAGTATTTCGTTTTTCATAGCGTTAAGCATCGCTATCACCTCTTTGGGCGCGTAGTCCTTGGGAAGATCATTTCTCGGTCCGTGATAGAGTATATCGCCGAGAAGCAAAAGTCTCTCCGCCTTTTCCGTCTTATATGCTTCAAGCAATTTGCGGCAGTAATATGCCGAGCCGTGAATATCAGACGCTATCATCAGTTTCATATTTTTTTCCTCCTTGCGTCAATAACGCAGTCATAATTTTACCCGCATTTCTGCCTTTCTGCCTTAATTAAGGCATGCGTCCACGAATGCAAATATTTCTTCCGGATTATCAAGTGTTTTCCCCGTAAATCCATCTTTGTTTACAAGATATCTCGCAGGTTTGCCGTGTCTAAGGTCTGCAAGATCGTTTGCGAGTATATAGTCCATATCGTTCTTTACACAGAGCTTGTTTGCTACTTGATAAAGCTCTTCTTTAGGTACATTTTCGAGAAGCTTGCATCCTATTAGAAGTGTATCGCCATACCAGCCGCGCAGACGCGAAATAATCTTAGGCGTAAGCCCAAGCTTTACGGAAAGATTCTTCTGATAGCTCGATATCTTGGAACTGTTGTCTATATGATACTTACCGCCATCTTCAATCGCGGCAAGGAGTGCCTCTTCGCTCGATATTCTGCCGCTTTCGATTTCCTGCCAGAGATACTTGGCAAGATCTTCAAGCAGGAATGTATAGTCTGCCTTGTAATCGCTCACAGCCGCTGCATGTATAAGCGCATCCGCCTGTCCGTTTTTGCTCTCATCTTCAAGCGCTGAAAGCATCTCGTCCGTCGTCTCAATGGAAATTATCGTGAGATTTTCCGCAGCTTCGGCAAGCTCCTCTACCTCTTTCGTGTTTACCGCACGGTTCATTATAAGGCATACTTTATAACCTGCTTCGAGAAAAAGCGCGCCGAGCTTAGTCGAAAGACTGCCTGTTGACATATTCGTTATCTTCATCACCTCGTCGATAGGCTCGTTTGTCGGCCCTCCTGTTATGATTATTTTCTTCATTTACTATCGCTCTCCTTATATCAAAATTTTTTTAATATTAAATTTATCTCTCTCATCTTTATAAATACAATTTATAATACCATATTGATATATATTTAACAAGTGCTTTTACCTAAGATTCGCTATATCTTTTATTACTTCACCCGCTATAATAAGACCTGCTGCAGACGGCACAAAGGAAATGCTGGCAGGTGTTCTTCTATCTCCCTCCGCAGGAGTCCTCGGAACTTCTTCAGAATAAAGCACTTTGAGTTTTTTTACTCCGCGCGCTTTGAGCTCCTTTCTCATCACCTTTGCCAGCGGGCATACGCTCGTTTTATATATATCGGCAATCTTAAATGCAGTAGGATCGAGCTTGTTGCCCGTACCCATTGATGAGATTACCGGCACGCCCGCCTCCTGTGCGCACATTACAATCTCTATCTTTGCAGTCACGGTATCTACAGCGTCAACTACATAATCAAACTCAGAAAAATCAAACGAGTCCGCATTCTCCGGCAGAAAGAAAGTCTTGACCGCGTTTACTTTGGCCGCAGGATTTATATCCGCTATGCGCGCACGCATCACATCAACCTTATCCTTGCCGACGGTGCTGCATAGCGCAATTATCTGTCTGTTTAAATTTGTGATATCGACATCATCCTTATCAACGAGTGTAAAACAGCCAACGCCGGCGCGCGCCAAAGCCTCGACCGCAAAACCGCCCACACCGCCGAGACCAAACACCGCTACATGCGCACGTGCTAGTGCAGAAACCGCCTCCTTCCCTATCAGCCTTTCAGTTCTCTCAAATTGATTGCCGCCATTATTCAAAATCGTCATCTCCGTTTCCTTTCATCTTCATCAGCTTTCCTACTGCGGAATAAATAACTCCGCTTTCATATCCAAGCGTCTTAAGTCTGCGTCCCGTCTTCGCTATAATCTTATCATCTATTTCCTTTCCGCTCACTATGCGCAGAGCTTCCGCAAACGCTCTTTCCTCTTCGCTCGCCACTTTGCTTCCAAACTCTGACGCTCTATTTTCATGCTCATAAAACGCATCTTCTATCGTATTTCTGTCTATACCGCGCCTCCTCATTTCGTCTTTTATCCTGCGCGCTCCGTGACCTTTTCCTGCTGCGTATTCTATATAAGATACAGCATACTCAAAATCATCTATATAACCGAATTCCTTGAGAAATGCAATTACATAGTCCGCTTCTTCACTTACAAATCCTTTATCACCGAGGCGCTTTCTTACCTGTTCTTCTGTACGCATACTATGCGTAAGAAAATTAAGCGCCGTTTCCTTGGCTCTTTCAAACCTCTTTTCTTTATCGTCCATATTATCTATCCCTCAAATATACAAACAGCACATTTCATTTCCGGGGAAATGTCTACATTTAGCAGCGAGTATTTCCCATGCAGTTCACCGTCAAGCTCTATTTCATTTAAAAGTGCAAAAACGGTTTTCTTATCTTCATCTAAGCTTTGAGCTCCTACCGTGCTAAATGAAGAAAGCCCTTGCGCAAGTCCTCTGCCCGTACACTTTATAACCGCTTCTTTTCTAACCCAGATATCAAAAAAACCGCCCTCGCCGTGCTCCTTTGCATAAGCTCTTTCTTCATCCGCAAAAAATCTTTCAGCTATGCCAAAAGTATCCGCTTTTCTTATTTCCTGAATATCGACACCCACTTTCCGTTCCGCTACCGCACAAGCAAACAGCCCGCCGCTGTGACTTACAGAAAATTCTACGCATTTTAAAAGTTTTGCGCCGCGGGCGCTGCCGTCAAATCCCGCAAAGTCCGTATCTTTAACAGCAATATAAGGTTTTCCGTATTCGCCCCTTTTTATTTCCGCGTTGTTTAACGCATCGCAAAGCTTTTCAAGTAAAAGTACATCTTTTTCATTATCATCTTTTCCGCACAGGCGGTTTTCTCGATCTCCTTTATATTTTTTCTGCACATAGTCGATAAGGCTTTTTTTAATAAGCGCTTCCTGCTCCGAGCTTCCGCCGTGTGCATTGCTTTTATAAAAATATATTTCCAAACCGGTTCCACCCTCACTTCATATTCTATCCATAAACATAAAAATGCCGCATAAAGGTCTTTACCCAAGTGCGGCATAGTATAATCCGTATTTTAGAGTTTTCCGTTATCCTTAAGTCTCGCCAGCATTCTCTGATAACCTTCCGCACCGTAGACAAGGCATTTGTTTATCCTGCTTATCGTTGCCGTTGAGGCTTTCGTTATTTCCTCTATTTCACTGTATGTCTTTTTCTCCGCCAGAAGTTTAGCCACCTGCCACCTCTGCGCTATAGCGTGTATCTCGTTTACGGTACAGAGGTCTTCAAAAAATCTGTAGCAATCTTCCTCATCCTCGAGCGATAAAATTGCTTCAAACAGCGCGTCTATATCATCTCTTTTAAATTTAGAGTCGTATGCCATATCTGTTCTCCTTTCACCGCACTTTTGTGCAATTTTTATGCTTTAGCGCGTTACAGTACAATTATATACTTACGCTGCCCAAAAGTCAACATATTGTACACTATACAGATTGCAGAACTTCCATTTTTATTTCAAAAGTTCAATAGCTTTTTCGAGCTGAACATCAGTCTCACTTTCTTCCGTAAGGATTACTTCATAATCCGGCTGCACGCCCTTTTCATGAATAACATTGCCATCAGGCGAAAAATACTGCTGCACGGTTATTCTGAGCGCACCGGAATTATCCGATAGTTTTTCGATGCTCTGCACTATTCCCTTGCCGAATGTATTCGTGCCAACGATAATTCCGCCCTTATTATCCTTTACAGCAGCCGCAAGTATCTCAGAAGTGCTGGCTGTACCGCCGTTCACAAGCAGTACATACGGCACCGATGTACAATCCGCATCTGAATTTTCGTATACGCGCTCTCCCTTTCTATCCTCAAGATAAACTATAGTGCCCTCCGGCAGCAGCATATCGGCAATCGCAACACCGCTGTCAACTATACCGCCGCCGTTGTTTCTCAGGTCTATCACTAAGCCCGATACTCCGCTGACCTCCATATTGCGAAGCTCTTTTTCAAAATCTTCGGCTGTCGCAAGCTCAAAGGAAGTTATTCTTATATATCCAATATTGCCTTCAAGCATCTCTGAATATACACTCTGTGTCGTTATTTTCTTTCTGATCAGTTTTACATCTGTTACAACACCGTCACGCCTGTAAGATACCGTCACAGAAGTATTAAGCTCGCCTCTCATAGCCGAAGCCGCTTCGCTGAATTTTTCGCCGCCGTATGCCACTCCATCAACGGATACGATAACATCACCCGTCTTTATACCTGCAAGCTGCGCAGGAGAGCCATCCATAGTGCTTACAACAACTATTTCATTATCAATGACTTCCATTGTCACTCCGATACCGTAGAAGTCTCCTGTTGCTGTCACCATCAGATCCTCATACTCCTCCAGCGTCAGATACGAAGTGTACGGATCTCCGGGGCTCGCAAAAAGTCCTTTGTATATGGACGTCATCATATCTCCCTGATCTATTTCTTTATAATATCTCTCATTCAAATAGTTGTACAGCATTTCGAGCTTTGCATATTTGCTGTACACCCCGTTTATCGTCTCAAAATCCTCTGTCTTTATGAGCGTAAAATCATTTTTTGTCACATAAGCGTTGTATGAAAATGCACCGCCGAGCGCACCCGCAAGCAGCACGAGCACAAGTATCATCACAAAGCTTCTCTTCTTTATTACAATTTTTCCTTTGCTGCTGCCATTATCCTCTGACATACCAAATCCCCCTTTACAGTCTTTCCACATGCGACACTATCATCTGTATGCGCCTACTGCCGTTCCAATACTGCGCTTCTATGGTACCAAAAGTTTCAAACGCCTTCCCGCAAAGCAGAATATCCGCATAATCCTCCGCCCTGTTGAAAAGCACACAGTTTATGCTAAATCCCGTATCATCCCGCAGCGTAAAGCGCATATGCCGGTTTTCAGAGCCCATAAACGATGTATTTAAGGCCGTTGTTCCATATATTCTGAAAAGCGGCTTCGGATTTTTAGCTCCAAACGGCTGCATCAAATCTATCATATCGGCGAAATCCTCCGTAATCATCGCCAGCGGGATATCAAAATCTGCATTAAGTTCTGAGTCAAATAAGCTCTCATCCGCCGATAAAAGCTGCTCCATCCTTTTCCCAAGCGTTTGCCTAAATTCTCCAAAATATTCTTTTTTCATTAAAAATCCGCACGCTCCTGCGTGTCCGCCGAATTTTTCAAACAAATTATCGCATGTTTTGAGCAGCTCGTAAAGATTTATTTTCTCTATGCTCCTGCCCGTACCTTTTAAATATTCCCCATTTTCGCCCGAAGGCGTGACTATAATAACAGGCCTTTCGTATCTTTCCCGTATCTTCCCTGCTACTATACCCGTTATGCCCTCATGAGCATTCTCCGATGACAGTATAATTATATTATCATTATCATATGTCTTTTCAAGTTCACTTACTAAATCCTTATATGTACTTTCCTGTACAGCTTTTCTATCCCTGTTGTTTTGCACAAGCGTTTCTGTACAGCGCGATATTATTCCAATATCATGAGATATCAAAAGTTCTGCCGCAGCATAGGCGCTTCCCATTCTGCCGGCAGCGTTTATATGCGGTACTATCGCAAAGGCCACATTCTCCGATGTTATGCTCCCAAGCGTCAGCGATATCCGCTCCGCAAGCCGCCTAAGCCCCGGTCTTCTTCCCTCATTCAGCACTTTCATGCCGAATTTTACCATAGTCCTGTTTTCATCGAGCAGCGGCACGATATCCCCTATAGTCCCTATTGCCACAAGGTCGAGCACTTCCGTGAGTACTGATTTGGGAAGTCCTGCTTTTTGCTGCAGCGCCTGCGCCAGCTTAAATGCCACGCCAACTCCGGCAAGATGTTTAAACGGATACGGACAGTCCTGCCTTTTCGGATTTATAAGTATACAGTCTGCTCTTCTGTCTGTAATGCTGTGATGATCCGTTACCATGAGCGGCATACCAATCGCTTTGGCATGCTCAGCTTCAGCATACGAGACACTGCCGCAGTCAACGGTAACTATGAGTCCCGCACCATCCGCCTTGATTGCATCTATGGCTTCATTGTTGAGACCATAGCCTTCGTCAAAGCGCGATGGTATATAATATGAAAGATTATCTGTCAGATGCGAAAGCACCTGATAAAGCAAGCTTATCGCTGTGATACCGTCAGCATCGTAATCACCGTATATACAGATTTTCTCGCCTGCTTTTATTTTTGCCAATATTAAATCCACTCCCGCCTCCATATCGGCAAGCAGGAATGGATCATAAGTTCTCTTTGGTTTATCCGATAAAAATTCCCCGATATCTTCTTCAGACGTCACGCCTCTTTTTTTCAGTAATTCAATTATTATCGGATTTATTTCATTCATTATATTTATTTCCCATATGTAACATAATTTCTCGGATCTACATATTGTCCGTTTACTCTGACCTCGAAATGCAGATGAGGTCCTGTAGAATTACCCGTAGAGCCGGATTTTGATATCGCCTGACCTTTGTAAACTACGTCGCCCTGCTTCACCAGCAGACTGCTGTTGTGCGCGTAAAGTGTAACTATACCGCCGCCATGGTCTATCATCACCATATAGCCATAGCTGTTGTTCCAACCGGCTTTGATGACCGTACCAGCGTTTGAAGCTACTATCGTCGTATTTGTCGGCGCTCCTATGTCCAGTCCCGTGTGCAGCTTATATGTTTTGAATATAGGATGAAGTCTGTTTCCGAATTCCGATGTTGTTCTCGAAATTCCCGGCGCCGGCCACGTAAAGTCGCCGCCTATAAAGTCGCCGTCACCCTGGAGCTTAAGTATCTCGGCAATGAGCGCATTTGCCTCGGCATTAAGAGCATCGAGCTGTTCTTCGAGTGCCTTATTATCCTGCGCCACCGCTGCTTTTTTATCTGCGACTGTCGCCTTGTCAGCATCGAGAAGCTCTTTCTTCTCTGCCTCAGTATCCTTGGCTGCCTGAAGATCCGCACGCAGTCCGTCAAGATATTCCCTCTGCGCCTGTATCACCTTCTGCTGTACTTCGAGTTCTTCCAGCATCTCTTTGTCCTGCTCATACACCATCTGCACTCTGTCCAGGTTGGTCATAAGATCGGAAATTGAACTTGAACCGAGCACAACCTCAACAAAACCTACATTTCCGTTCATATACATAGCCGCAAGTCTGTCGCCGAGTGCCTTCTGCTGCTCTGCAATATCAGCCTCTACCTGATTGAGCTGCAGCTCAGCGTTATTAATTTTTTCCTGCGTAAGATTGATGCTTGCACCAAGCTCGCTTATTTCAAGATTGAGCGTCGCTATATTTGCCTCAAGAGCCTTTATTTCCTTGTTAAGATCGTTTTCAACCGCCTTTCCCTTTTGCAGCTCGCTGTTTAATGCCGATTGCTCCCCTCTTATTTCATCGAGCGCCGCCTGCGCATCAGATTCATTATCCGCATAAGCAAAAAGTGACGACATACTGAAAAGCATTACCAGTGCAGTTATAAAGGCTGTAATTCTCTTTCTCATTTTCTCCTCCTATGTATCAAGAAATCTTCTCATAGAAATTATGCTGCCCCACGCTCCTATTGAAACTCCGAGCGCCATAAATATAAAGACGAGATTCGATGTCATAAAGCCGACGGATACCATAGGACTTCCGAGTATCAGGCTCATATTGAGCGAAAGCATATCTATTACCTTTTTATAGACAAGCGCCGTTATGCCTACGGAAATGCCAGCCGATAAAATTCCGATCAATATTCCTTCTGCCAGGAACGGCCCTCGTATAAACCAGTTGGTCGCTCCGACATATTTCATTATTTCTATTTCCTTTTGCCTTGCAAATACTGTAAGCTTTACCGTATTGGAAACTACAACTACGGAAACGATTACGAGAAACGCCATTATGACAAGCATTCCTACTTTAAGCGAATCAGTAATTTTTACGAGCTTGTCCACCGTTTCTTTGTAGTATTTCACCTGTTTTATACCATTAAAGGTGTTGAGTACTTCGACAACACGATCGGCATCTTCGAGCTTTGTAACCTTAACTTCTATCGAATTCGGCAGCGGATTTTCTACGAGTCCATCGAGCAGATAAGCATTATCCTGCCATTCCTGCGCTTTCCACTGCGCCATTGCCGTATCCTTGTCGAGATAATAAACCTCATTGACTTCGTTCATTCCCGAAAGCTGCAGCATCATCGTTTGCGCTTCCTCATATGTAGTCGTATCTTCGAGGTATGCGGATACGGAGTCAAACTCCGTCTTCGCCTTTTCTATGCCGACTCCTATGTTTACCATTATGACGAAAAAAAGACCGAGTATCAGAAGCATTGCTGTAATCGAAAACATAGATGCAAGACTCATCGCCCTATTTCTGAAAACCTGCACAAAAGCCTGTTTTACGGAATACCTTAAGCTGCTAAACATTGAGCGTGCCTCCTTCCGTCAGAGGATAAGTGCTCCTGTGCTTTGTACTGTCTATTCTGTCTTCATGATATCTGTATTCACCGGCTTCGTCTCTTACAATCCTTCCCTTTTCTATCGCTATCACGCGCTTTTTCATCCTGTCCACAATATCTTTGGCATGGGTTACCATTACTATTGTAGTACCGCGTCTGTTTATCTGTTCAAGAAGCCTCATTATTTCCCAGGCCGTATCAGGATCGAGATTTCCGGTAGGCTCGTCCGCTATAAGTACGGTCGGATTGTTTACAATAGCCCGAGCTATCGCTACTCTCTGCTGCTCGCCTGCCGAAAGCTCGCTTGGATATTTGCTCGCCTTACTGCTGATGCCCACTAGACTCAGTACCATAGGTACCTGTCTTCTTATTTGCCGTGGAGACTGGTGTATTATCTCCATAGCAAACGCTACATTTTCAAATACAGTCTTTTTAGGAAGAAGTCTGAAATCCTGAAACACTATGCCTATACTTCTTCTCAGCTTCGGAATCTGCCTGTTTGAGAGCGTCGTTATCTCATTTCCGTTTACTTTTATGCTGCCGCTATCCGCGTCTATCTCTTTAAGAATCAGCTTTATAAATGTGGATTTTCCCGCTCCGGAGGGCCCTACGAGAAATACAAAATCACCTTTGTCAATTTTAACGCTGACATTGTCAAGACCCACATTTGTATTGTAATTCTTCGTCACATTTTCAAATACAATCATATATTCTCCCCTTATTTTCATCGCTGTTTGCAGGGTTAGGATCTAACTTTTAAAATCCGTGCATATGCGACAAATTATCCGGTTATCTTATATATTATACTATAATATTACAAAGAATTGAAGTGAAGATTAGGTGATGTATGTTACAATAATGTTACACTTTCAGGTGTTTCGACATTTTACGCACCCCGTATTTTTCGCATCTCTTCCCACCACAAATATACTCTTTAATATCTCTTTGAAAATAACTTCTACATTTTCACAAATTTCCTTTTTAGCAAACGGTATTTCACAGTTATATTCGGCACTGTAAAAAAGCTTTTCATCAATAAGAGGTATAATATGTACCCTGGCAAATACATTCCCGAGGAAGTCACGCAGTTCGCGCCTGTTTATGCCGCCGTTATTTTTATTCAAAATCCATATCACTTTGTGCCCTTTTGCTTCCATCAATTTTACTTCTTCTATCAGCGCTGCGCTTCCGAGCAATTTTGAAGGCAGCGGATCCAAAACGCATATGAGTGTATCCATATCATAATAAAGAGGATTTACATATGAGCCGTTGCCAAAATCGCAGACTGTAAAATCTCCCGCAATATTATTTACAAGGCGAGCCGAAAGCAAATATTCATCTTCAATGCATTTATCCTCCGCTGAAAGCGCTGCTTTCGGTTCTGCAAAAATTTTATGTAAAGAATGGTCTAAACCGCATTTTCGTAAATCGTTACAAGCATATTTAGCGCTGTTATACGCCGCTTGGCTTTCTGGAACTTGCAGCGCCCAATTTATCTTTTCATCCAAATTCTGTACGCCTTTTATACTTATGCCGCGTGCCACTAAATCAAAAAAATCGATAAATTTTCTGCCTGCAAAGCGCTTGTCCATTCCAAGTGCATCATAAAGATTTGTATTTTGCCTTCTGTACGAGAAAGAATGCTGCAATAAAGAGCGCGCGCAGTCAATGCGTGCTGCAGCATCAGCTGCAAAAGCATAAGGCAACTTTTGCAGTGTACAATCAGCCTGCGGCATTATACCAAAAGGAATTCCCTGCAGGCCTCCGTCTAATTGCACAAAAGCGACGCGCAGTCCCGAAGTTCGCGCTGCCAAAAGTGCGAGCGCAGTCGCGACAAAGCTCGCGCCCGCACAGATGCCGCAGCCTGCAACTCCTACCTTTATCCTCTCGTTAATAAGCAATTCTTTTTTCCCATCATTTATTCCCGCTCTTTCAAATACCCTATTCATAGATATCAGTCTCCTTTTCCCGTACCTGATCAGATAAATCAAAAATTTATCTATACATCCTTAGCGCAAGACAGATTCAAATTTCATTTATCCAAACTTATATCATATATTTCTATTTATTATTTAAATTGTAAATTTATGTATATATTTTAATCTTTTATATCTGCGCTGTCAAGCACATTTACATCTCTTTCGCATATATGATATAATACCTATAAAATACTTCGCTGCCCAAGCGATAAATTAAATTTTTGCGCGCGAAAGAATAGATTTTACATTTCAATAAAAAATACGGCAGAAAAGCCTGCATAGATAATATAATAAACTTACATACTTAAACATATAGAAAGGTCTTTTTATATGACAACTCAAGAAAATATAATCTTTATAACAGAAATAATAGGTACCATCGCCTTTGCGGCGTCGGGCGCGATGATTGCAATCCGAAAGGAGCTCGACCTTTTTGGCATCATTATGCTCGGTACAATTACGGCGGTCGGCGGTGGAATACTCCGCGATATCATCATCGGCCGTATTCCGCCCAACACTTTTGTGAATCCCGTATACATCGCCACCGCAGCGCTAACTTCTGTGCTTCTTTTCATAATTTTTTACAAAGCGCCTTCCCTCCTCGACAGCAAGCACATTGGAACATTTGAAAAAATACTCAATATCTTCGATGCAATTGGACTTGGCGCTTTCACTGTCATCGGTATTGATGCCGGAATAGACAAAGGCTACGGAGAATACCTCTTTCTTCTCATATTCCTCGGCGTCACAACCGGCATCGGCGGCAGTATAATGCGTGATATAATGGCAGGTGAAATTCCTTATGTGCTCAAAAAACAGATATACGCCTGCGCGTCAATCGCAGGCGCATGTCTTTATGTAATTTTTCTGCAATTCTCGCAATCCTACTTATCAATGCTCATAAGCGCGCTGCTCGTCGTCGTTGTGCGGATGCTTGCGAGCAAGTTCGACTGGAATCTGCCGGCAGTCAGAATAAACAGCAGCAGTATATGCAGTCTCCACGATGATCAAACTGATCAAAACGGTCAGAACGATCAGAACCATTAGATTTTTTCGTAATTAAACAGGAAAGCAATAAGCGCGAACATAGCGGCCTAAATATCTATCAAAATTAACCTAATATTTCACTCTCAGTTCTATGCTGTCCGGCAGCTTTTCAAGCTGTGTTTCCGCCACCTGAAGAGGATATGTCAAAACCTGCGTGAGCGCCCCGCCCGGCTCAGGATCTTTAAACTGCGCGCATACGACAAGATTGCATCTGCCGTCCTCTTCTTCGAGAGTCATACTCTCTACCGCTATTTCATAGCCGCTTGTTGGCTTTTCGCCTCTTGTCACAAGCACATACACCTTATCATCCACGATGCAGGCAAGCGCCCTCTCAAGGTCTCTGTACTGCGGTATCACCTGATTTGTAATATCCTGCGGCACCTCACTGTCGCTAAGCACTCTGAATTCCAATGTTTCATCACCCTTCGCAAAATTCATTATAAGAATGATTCCGATCACAACAAGCACGATAATCATGACAATTAAAAATGTCTTATTTTTCGGGCATTTAGCCGTCATTTTTTCTTTTATATTACCGATCCCCACAATAAAAAACTCCCTTCGTCACAGATTTAATTAAATCTATTCACAAAGAGAGTTTATTATTCAATTAAATTTGTACTTGCACCGAAAAGTTTTTAAGGCTAAGCACTCACATAATATTCAAACTTCTTGAACACTAAAATCATTTTTACAGATTTTTTACATCAGCAACGATATCCTTTGCCGTCATTCCGTACTTCTCGAGCAGTTCCGCAGGCTTTCCAGACTCACCAAATGTATCCTTCTGACCCACCATCGCCATCTTTACAGGATACTCGCAAGCAAGTACCTCGGCAACCGCTGCGCCAAGCCCTCCTATTACGGAATGCTCTTCTGCTGTCACGATTTTTCCCGTTTCTCGCGCTGCCTTAATAATCGCTTCTCTGTCTATCGGCTTTATCGTGTGCATATCTATAACACGCGCGGAAATTCCGCACGCCGCAAGTGTCTCGGCCGCAATAAGCGCCTCATTGACCATAATTCCCGAAGCAATTATCGCAGCATCGCTGCCATCACGAAGTATATTCGCTTTACCTATTACGATATCATCGCTTTCATCGTAGCATACAGGAACCGCTGCTCTTCCAAGTCTTATGTAAGATGGACCCTGCATATCAATAGCCTGAGCGAGAAGCTTTTTTGCCGACACCGCATCGCTCGGATTTATAACCGTCATTCCCGGTATCGTTCTCATAAGCGCCACATCCTCAAAAGTCTGGTGCGTAGCTCCGTCTTCACCTACCGTGATTCCCGCATGCGTGGCACAGATTTTTACATTTGCCTTTGTATATCCTATCGAATTTCTTATAATTTCAAACGCCCGTCCTGCCGCAAACATCGCAAACGTCGAAGCGCACACAACCTTGCCCGAAAGAGCAAGTCCGGCAGCCGCCGCATACATATTCTGTTCTGCAATGCCCATATTGAAAAATCTCTCCGGATACGCCTTGCTGAACTCATAAGTCATCGTCGACTTTGAGAGGTCTGCATCCATTACTACCAAGTTTTTATTTGTTTTTCCTATCTCAACGAGTGCCTGTCCGTATGCCTGCCTTGTTGCAATCTTATCCGCCATTAGAATTCACCTCCGAGTTCCGCTATCGCTTTTTCCGTTTCCTCCGCATTCGGAGCTTTGCCGTGCCAGCCTGCGTTATCCTCCATAAACGATACGCCGTGCCCTTTATTTGTTTTAGCGATGATTACAGTCGGCTTTCCTTTGCAAGCTCTCGCCTTGTCAAAAGCATCAAATATTTGCGCAAAATCGTGGCCATTTATCATAAGCACATTCCAGCCAAACGCCGCAAACTTTTCGTCAATAGGGCTTACATTCATTACATCTTCATTTTTTCCGTCTATTTGCAAGCCGTTCCAATCGATTATTGCAATTAAATTATCAAGCTTGTAATTAGCTGCTGACATCGCTGTCTCCCATATCATACCTTCCTGCAATTCGCCGTCGCCGATTAAAACATACACTCTGCCCGGATTGCCGTCAAGCTTATTTGCCATCGCCATACCTGCGGAAACCGCAAATCCCTGACCAAGTGAGCCTGTGGACATTTCAATACCCGGCACCTTGTTCATATCAGGATGTCCCTGAAATTTGCCTCCGAGTTTGCGAAGCTCAAGTACATTTTCTTTAGGAAAAAATCCACGCAGTGCCAGCGCCGCATACTGCACAGGTCCGGCATGTCCCTTTGAAAGAATGAATTTATCTCGATCTTTCTTCTTCGGATCGTCAGGATCGATATTCATCTCCTTAAAATAAAGTGCCGTCACGATATCCGCTGCCGAAAGCGATCCTCCCGGATGGCCGGAGCCCGCTGCGGAAACGGCCTTGATAACACCGACTCTCACATCGGCTGCCGTCTTTTCAAAAAATTTTAAGTCCATTTGCCTTAACATCTCCTTTTTGGTACTTATTAATATATTAAAAAACAAAATTTATATTTTTGCCGGACTGATTTCATATTCGTTTAAATTTTTCATATGCCACAATTACTATTCTCTGCTGTTTTCCGATTCGCTTCTATCCTTGCTTCCTGCAATTACTTTTAACATAAACACCGGAAGTCTCAGCATTCTCTTCCAGCGAGACGGCTGCTTTGCAAAACGATACAGCCACTCAAGTCCGTGCTTCTGATAAAATTCAGGGGCGCGCTTTACCGTGCCTGCCCACACATCGAGACTGCCGCCAACGCCTATCCCTGCGCGCACCGAAGTAAATTCCTGTGCGTGCGCTTTCATAAACTTTTCCTGCTTCGGTGAACCGAGCGCCACACAAAGAAAATCAGCTCCCGACCTGTTTATTTCCGCTACTATTTCAGACTCGTTCTCCGGTTTAAAATATCCGTGGTGCGTACCCGCAACTCTAAGCTGCGGAAATTTTTCTTTCATCCTTGACGCCGCCAGCTCCGCCACGCTCTTTCTTTCTTCATCAGCCGGCTTGCTTCCGAAAAGATATACCGACTTTCCCGTCTCCTCAAGATATGCGAGTATCTCCGTCAAAAAATCAATACCCGTCACTCTCTCTTCAAGCTCATAGCCGAGCAGCTTTGAAGCATACACGAGCCCTATGCCGTCGGGAATTATGAGCCCCGCTTCCGATATGAGCAAAGCGAGTTCTTCGTCTCTCGTCGCATTTTCTATGATTTCCGAATTCGGCGTCACAATCATATCAAAGCCCTCTTTTTCCATAAGCTCCTTAAAAACTTCGAGTGCCTCGTCCTTATTTATTATATCGACGTCTATTCCCAATATTTTTTTTCTCTTATCCATTTTCACCATCTATTTGCCCTGCTCAATTATCGCTTTTATCATCTCTTCATTTGTATCAATCTTTTTAATAAGTACATCCACATTCGCACGCACCATAGCCTTTAAATTTTCACGCTCGCGCTGTGTCTTATCATACTCTTCCATAAAAAATTCACTCTTGAAATCGTATATACTGCACATAGCCTTCATGCCAACAGAATGCAGGAATGAATTTATCTTGGGGTCATATGAAATTCCTATCATCGGCACATCCATTATCGCCGCATGAATCAACGCGTGCAGCCTTACCCCCACAAGCGTGTCCATATTGCCGATAAGCGAAAGCATCTCTTCCGTCAGATACTTATGCTTAACGGCGCACACCCTATCAGCCGCGCCGCGTTCCGCAAGATATCGCTCCATCATTTCTATCGCAGGCATATCTTCACTGAAATGAAACGGAATGAGCACAATGCGGCAATTCCTCTCCTTTATAAGTCTATCAGCCGCTGCGCATATCTCATGCATAAAACCCGAATCAAGATTTCTCTCTTTTACGGCAAAACCACAAACGGGAGCACCATCGCTGTTATTAAAGCCCTCTTCCTCAAGTATCCTTGCACCCGCTTCAAGCCCCGTTTTTTTTATGCGAAGCACCGGATCCGCAGTTACCACTACAGAGCTCTCCGGCACTCCTATTTTAACGAGCAGCTCTTTTGATGACATATCTCTCACTACAATACCGCTTGCTTTTTTAAGCACCTGCGCAGTCATCCTGCTGTTAAACTTTGACACTATCGGTCCTATACCCTGGCTGTAAATAAAGAACTTTTTACCCATAAATTTAGCAGCCCTCATTATAAAAAGATAGTAAAGGATACTCTTCCTGCTTGTCACGTCCTGCAGCAGGCTGCCTCCTCCTGATATCAGAAGATCGCAGTTTTTTAAAGCCCTTAACACAGCGGTTACCGATTTTCTGTTTTCCGATTTCACTCCGTATTTTGCCGCTGTCGACTCCGGATTCTGCGAAAGCACAGTTATCTCGATATCATCGAGCTTTTCCCTGAGACTGCTTACAACAGCCATAAGTATCGACTCATCGCCTATATTGTTGAATCCATAATATCCGGAGATCAAAATTCTATACATATTTCTTCAAATACCTCAAATAAAGTTTATAAAGTGCATCGAACACTGCAATCGCGATGAGTCCGAGCACAGATCCGAAAAGAAGCGAATAAGCCGTCCTCGTAAATCCGAGATAAAGAGGAGTTCTTATATGCATAAATGTATTTATCACAGATACCATTCCTATTGAGCCGCCGAGACCGAAAACGAGTGTCCACAGCTTAAGCTTTCTCACCGAACAGTAAACCGCCATCATAACAGCAGGAAAAGCGAATAAGAATTCTTTGTTTCTCGGCCTTGCTATAAGCACCTCTTCAAGTTTGTTTCTGAAAAGCATTTCTATACTTGAAACCTCTATCGACGAATCGTGACCGGTACGCATTATATAGTAAACACCGATACCGCAGACAAAAGCCGCCACAATCATCATCCACGCCTTTATTTCCATATTGAAAAGATCCTTGATATCGCTCCATTCAAGATGCCCAATATGCTGCTTTCTCGCGCCATAGCCGTAATAAGCAAGGAATGCGACTACAAAGTATGCAATCGGAATCAACTGTGCAAGCTTTACGCCTCTGTAAATATCTATTTCGAGCATATAGCTTGTACTGCTTATAGGTGCCGCCGTCATAATGCCGCCGATTAAAGAAATTATTACGGAAATGACAAGAGTTACTACGGCGTAAACCATAATTTTAACTACGCCCGTATCGGAACTGAGCTTTTCCGCTGCCAGCCGCGCCCGCATAGTATAAAATGTTATAGCAAGACATCCAAATACCACGGCCGATGCAAAAGAAGTCAAAAGCACCGCCGTGTTCGGCATCACAAAATACGCTACCGCTACTGCGAGCACTCCGAGCACAGAAAGAACAAGCAGCCACTTATCTTTCATTCTCAATATACTCCTGAGCAGCAGCACTGCTCCGAGTGCAGCCCCTATGCCGCAGGCCGCCTTAGCAAGTACAGGTACACTGTAATCATCCATTACCGAAGCAGATCCTCTGCTAAATCCGTGTCTTGCGAGTCTCGCTTCGAGATTGTCGAACATTTCTCTATATTCATCAACATTGGTCACATACGTATGAAGATCTTTAAGATGCAGGAAAGGCTTAAAGTATATTACCCTTATATTTCTTTCCGTCACCGCCCTGAAGAGCGTATTCTCTATTTCTTTTGCGCCCTCATATCCGTAATACTGATACCTGTATTGTATATAATTCCATACGGAGAAAACTCTCACCGTATCATATCCCGACGCCTGCGCAACCTCTGACACACCGTACTGCATTATATTCTGAAGCTGCGTTGTGTTTTCGATAAGTCCTATCGTCACACCATTATCGAGTATATAGTCCTTGGCAAAATCAATGCCATCATCGTAACCGATTACCGATTCACCGCCCACTATTATATACTCCGGTGTTATGCCGTATCTTTCGTATTCCGCTACCACTGCCTGCGCATACTTTGTATCATTCCAACCGTTGTATGAAAGTGTTCTTGGAATTATATCCATTCCGCAGCTCTGTATCGTCTCTACCTTTTCCGGCATAAGACCAAGGCTTATGTACATTATCTTCGAGCCTTCAAGATCTATCCTCTCGATAAATCCTCCCGCCTGTGAATTCATATATTTGTATTGCTGCGAATACAAAGTCGTATCGGATGTTCCGTCTATCCAAAAATATCCTGTGTCGCCTTCCGTATACACTTCATATCTTTCAGGCTGAAATCTCTCAGTAATTCCGTGTCTTAAAAATTCTGTTGCTTCGCTGTTTCCAGTAGTTACAAGCACATCAAAACGGTCAAATCCGCCCTTTGCGCTGACCGCCTGCATAAACGCCTCTGGAAGCTCGCTCTGCCACGAAGCATTCTCCATTACATTACCCATAACTTCTCCAGTTACGGGCATCCACGACTCTTCCATAAGCGTCATTATATTCTCTTCCTGAAGTCCGACTTTCGTTATACCCATATCCTTAAATTCCGAAAGCCATTCTCTCGTGTCAAGCTCGCTCTGTTCTGCCATCTTTTCTATTTCAGCGTAGTCAAGAACGATATCATAAGTCTTATTTTTCTTTTCAATCCCGATTCTGTTTCCGAGTACGGCTCCCGCTGCAATAACCGTTACAAGGACGATTGCCGCAATCACGCTCACCGTTTTGTGTGCCTTAACAAAGCTGTTCATCCGTTATGTACTCTCCTTTACCCTTGTCCCTTAATTTATTTCATAATCTCCTCTTACCATTACCCATATATCGGTAATAGCTGTTATACCTCTGCCGTCGCTGCGCGGAACAAGCAGCAGGTGGTTTACAGCCACCTGCGTGCCGGTCATAAGATCTGCTCCCGCTGTGATATCGGAGACTCCATTTGCCCCATTATCTATAGCGGTTGCCTCTCCGCTTCTCAGTATTATTTCCGTGCCTTCACTGCCTATAAGCTTCTGTCCCGCAGTAATCTGAATCGGCGCATATGTGAATTTTGTATCCACGTAGCTCTTTGATACAAGAGGATCGCTGTCCGTTCCCGGGCCGTCCGAAGCACCGAATACCGCATATCCGCACAGCATACCTAAAATAAGTGCTGCGATAATTGTCATAATAAATGTTCGTTTTTTCATAATCTTCTCCTTTTTGTGTTTCTTCCCCTTTTATCTTTTGCTATCTTATTTCCGTAATCCCCAGGCTCACTCCCAGGGCGTGATTTACATCAGGTATAAGCTCTGAATCAAGCGTACCTATCCGTTCTTTAAGTCTTTTTTTATCTATTGTCCTCAGCTGCTCCATAAGAACAACTGAATTTTTGCTAAGTCCGTTATTTGCTGCATCTATCGCTACATGTGTAGGCAGCTTTGCCTTGTTCATCTGTGATGTCACAGCAGCCACGATAATGGTTGGGCTGTATTTGTTGCCGACATCATTTTGTACTACAAGGACGGGTCTTATTCCACCTTGTTCAGAGCCTACCACGGGACTTAAATCAGCGAAATAAAGATCGCCTTTTTTAATCGTCATTTTTTCCCTCCGGCTCTATATATCCTTTTAAACTATTAAAATTCTGTATTGTTTTTTACTTAATAACTAAATTTACACTTTAATTATCATCTTTACGGCACAGCCGATATGGTCTGCTATATCACCTGCCATAAGTGCGTGCTGCGACATTTTTTCGGCCGCAATATCAGCCGCAAGTCCATGCAAAAACACTCCGGCTTTTGCCGCATTATCTGCTCGGAGCCCCTGCCCCGCAAGCGAGGCTATAACTCCGGTAAGGACATCCCCGCTTCCGCCTGTGGCCATACCGGGATTTCCTGTACTGTTAATATATGCTTCGCCGCCTGGCGTTGCCACTACCGTGCCTGCACCTTTGAGCAGCGAAACTGCAGAAAATTTTTCTGCGAGCATCAGCGCTGTTTCCGTGCGCCCAATACTTTTAAGCTTGTCCATACTTAATCCGAGAAGCCTTGATGCCTCTCCTGCGTGCGGCGTTATTATGATGTCTGCTTCCGCTTTTCTCACTTCAGATGCCATTTCCGCTCTCGCTATCGTATTAAGACCGTCCGCATCTATAACGAGCGTGCCTCTGTATTCTCTAAGTACATTTCTTATGATATCTTCATTTTTCTTGTCATCTCCGAGTCCGGGTCCTATTGCTACCGCATCGTATTCATCATACTGCGAATGCGCCCCTAAAAACGCGTCTCTCGATACACAGGTGGCCTCGGGAAGCCCTATCTGGACTATGGGAAAAAGCTCTTCGCAAATCGCTATGCGCACAAGCCCGCTTCCGGCTCTGTATGCACCGCGCCCGCAAAGTACAGCGGCGCCTGCCATACCCTTTGAGCCTGCAACTGCGAGCACCTTTCCGCAATCACCTTTATGTATGTCCCTCTCGCGTTTCTTAATTACAGTATGGACATATCCTTTTGTTATTATACTTGTATTTTCCATTTTTCTTTTTGCATCGTACAAACTCTGTTTTCGCTCTTAGCCTTCCCTTTATTATCTATATACCGAGAAGCAGTGTTGCCAGGAAGAAATATGTCAGCACCGACACCATATCAGTAAGTGACGATATCATCGGATTTGCCATCAGCGCAGGGTCTACGCCTATTTTCTTTGCTCCCATAGGAAGGAGCCCGCCTATAATCTTTGCCAGCGCAACTATTATCAGCATCGAAGCCCCAACGGTCAG
Source organism: uncultured Clostridia bacterium (assembly GCA_944383465.1). GTDB lineage: Bacteria > Bacillota > Clostridia > Peptostreptococcales > Anaerovoracaceae > QAKD01. Next base: position 43,365 of record CALWPQ010000021.1, on the reverse strand, counting down.
TGCGATTATAAGGCTTTGCCTATCAATAAATAAAATCTTTACAATATTGATTATGCTCAGAACAAGCCCTACTATGAAGCTTACTCTGAATTCCTTCCAAAGCACTTTGAACGCATCAGAAGGCTCAAGCTCTCCGACAGTCATACCTCTTATTATGAGAGTCGCTGCCTGATTGCCGCAGTTGCCGCCAGTACCCATAAGCAGAGGCAGATACGATACGAGAACTATTACTTTAGAAAGCATTTCCTCAAACTGGGTAATGATAACGCCAGTAATCATAAGCTCAACCATAAGCAGCATCAACCACGGCAGCCTAGTCTTTACATGATGAAATACACTCATATCGAGATATTCTTTATCTGAACCATCGAGAATTCCCGCCATCCTCTCAAAGTCCTCTGTTGTCTCTTCTTCTATAACATCTATGATATCGTCGACCGTAATGATGCCGACGAGCCTATGCTCCTTGTCCACAACGGGAAGCGCAAGAAAGTCATACTTTTTGAACACTTCTGATACTTCTTCCTGATCGTCATACACATTTACAAAGACATAGTCGTCGTGCATTATATCCCCGACCGCCGCATTATCGTCCGATATCACAAGTGTCCTCAGCGATATTATACCTATAAGCTTTCTTCCCTTGTCTTTAACATAGCAGGTATAAACTGTTTCCGAATCCATACCCACCTTTTTTATATATAAGAGCGATTCCCCAACCGTCATATCAGCTCTTAAGCTAATATAATCAGGAGTCATTATGCTTCCGGCACAGTCATCGGGATAGTTCAGGAATGTATTTATAAGCCTGCGTTCTTCCTTCGGTGTCTTTTCAAGAATTTTGTCCACAAGATTTGCCGGCAGCTCCTCCATCACATCGATCATATCGTCAAAATCCATTTCATCCATAATAAATTGGATTTCCTTGTCGGTAATACCGTTAATGATGTTTACCTGATCATCTATCGGAAGGTACGCAAACACTTCCGCAAGAATGTCCTTCGGCAGCATCCTGAAAATGATAATCGCTCTTTCTATGCCCGCCTTGTCTATGATGCTCTCCATAACTTCCGCAATATCGGCTCCATTATGGAGTTCATTTATTATTGTGTCCCGCGCCGTTCTGTACTTTTTTTCTTCGATGAGCGCAATAATATCCGCCAAAACTCTGTCGAGAGTTTCGTCGAATGTTTCTTCAAGTATCTTTTCGTTTTCCATCGGTCGGTACCTCTCTTTCTCTCAGTTATCCCGACCAATGCAGCACAAATCTATGCTCTTTAAGCCCTCAAATCAGACTATCCTTACCTATATACGGCAGCAAAAGCCGGGAATATTATTATATTTTCGCATAAAATATCGTCGTATGTTTCCGGGTAAAGGTTCCACGGCTTTCACTTCCTTTCTGTCATATCTTTCTCAATATATTTTCTTTATATTCTTCCGCATTCTGCCCGCATAATTTATACAAGACGGTCTCTGCGGATACAAAAATGCATACATATTTATTATACTCTCTTGCAGTTGTTATTTGCAACATAAAAACCTCTCCTTAGAGAGGTTTTTTACAAAAGCATCCTGTCGCTTTCAATGCTGAATTTTTCTACGAGCTTTTCAACCGTCATTGCTTCGCGCTCCGTACCCGAAATATCCATCATAATTTTGCCGCTCTTCATAAGTATCGTCCTGTTGCCGTAAGCGAGCGCGTCTTTCATATTGTGCGTAATCATAAGCGTGCACATATCTTTTCTCGATGCAAATTTATCCGTAAGCGAAAGCACCGTTGCCGCGGCCGCAGGATCAAGAGCTGCCGTATGTTCATCGAGCAAGAGCAGCTTCGGCTCGGCTATCACCGCCATAAAAAGCGTAAGCGCCTGTCTCTGCCCGCCCGAAAGCAGCTTAACCTTTTGCGTCATCTTATCTTCAAGCCCCATTTCGAGCATCGCAAGATGTTCACGAAAAAAAGCTCTGTCCTTTGCGGAAATTCCCGGCTGCAACCCGCGCTTCTTGTTCTTATAATAAGCAATAGCTAAATTTTGCTCTATTGTCATATCAAACGCCGTGCCCTTGAGCGGGTCTTGAAACACTCTTCCTATGTTTTCCGCCCTCTTATGTTCTGGCAGCTTCGTTATGTTCCTGCCGTCAAGCATTATCGTGCCTTCATCTACCGAATAAACACCCGCTATGCAGTTAAGAAGCGTCGATTTTCCAGCGCCGTTATTGCCTATCACTGTCACAAAGTCGCCCGCCGAAAGTTCAAGATCTACTTGCGCAAGAGCTGTCCTTTCATTTATTGTGCCCTCACCGAACACCTTTGTTATGCCTTTTACTTCAAGTAAGTTCATATGCGCTCACCACCTTCCGCACCTTTCTGCATATCTGCGCGCTTTTCCTGCGGCACGCCTTTTTTCATTCCAAGCCGTATTTTTACACCTTTTTCGCCGATAACACCGAGCGCAAGAGCCGCGGCTACGATAACAGCAGACACAAGCTTCATATCGGTAGATTCCATACCGAGATAAAGCGCCTGTGAAAGAATAATCCTGTAAAGTATCGCTCCGAGCGACGCCGCTACAAGCCTTCTCCCAAGGCTCTTCGTACCAAATACAACCTCGCCGAGTATTACAGACGCAAGTCCTATTACCATCATCCCCACACCGCTGTTTATATCAGCAAAAGCCTGATTCTGCGCCAGCATTCCGCCGGAAAGGCCGACAAGTCCATTTGAAAGCGCAAATCCCATAAGCTTCATCGCATCACATGAAACCCCGCATGCTCTCACCATATCCTCATTATCTCCCGTAGCGCGGAAGACAAAACCGAGCCTCGTCTGCAAAAACAGATAGAGCGCGATTATAACTACTATGAGCACCGCAAACCCGACAGCTATACCCGCATATTTAGGCGGAAGCAACGCGTCAGCAGCCTTATATATAGTTTCACTTTTTGTGAGAGGAATGTTAGGCGTTTTTCCCATAATGCGCAGATTTATCGAGTATGAAGCAAGCATCACGAGAATGCCGGCAAGTATTGCTTGTATTCTGAGTTTTGTATGCAGCACTCCCGTTATGAGACCCGCCAGCGCGCCGCCGACAAACGCTCCGATAAGCGCAAGCAGCGGATGTCCTATTTTTGTGCATATTATGGCAGATACTGCCATACCCGTTACAATTGAGCCGTCTACCGTGAGATCCGGCATATTTAAAGTTCTGAACGAAATGAATACGCCGAGCGCAAGCACAGCGTATATCATTCCAAGTTCTATGGCTCCAAGAAGAGCCGTCACCGTCATCATTTTCTAATCTCCTGTTTTACTGCCTGATTATTATACTTCTGTATTATGCAGGTGCGGCTGCTTCCAAACCGCCGTAAATATTGCCTATTCTGCACTTGTAAATACAGTTGCACTTTCGAGTATATCCGCAGGAATTTCTATATTGAGCGCCTTTGCTGTATCGGTATTTACATATATGCTCATGTCGCTCATCTTCTTTACAGGCATTGCTGCAGGATTTCCTCCTTCTATAACTTCTGTCACCATATGAGCCGTTTCCTTTCCGAGTACAGTATAATCTATTCCGTATGTCGCAAGTCCTCCATCCTGCACCATCGAATCTGCACTTACATAAAACGGAACTCCCGCACTGTTAAATACATCTGTTGCCGAAGCCATAGCCGAAGCTACAGTATTATCTATAGGTGAATATACTACATCTACTTTATCTGCGAGGTACTGGGCAGCCTGCTTTACTTCGCTTGTATTCGTAACAGCGGATTCTACAACTTCAAGATCATTTTCTGCCGCGTATTCCTTGAGGCCTGCAATTACGGATGCCGAGTTGTCTTCACCCGAACTGTAGAGTGCACCGATTGTCTTAAATTCAGGTGTAATCTGCTTAGCAAGATCCATAATCATTTCCGCGGAAACTTCATCAGATGTACCAGTTACATTTGCTCCCGGAGCTTCGAGCGAATCCACAAGCCCTGCATCGACAGGATCTGTTACCGCCGCGAAAATAATAGGAATCTCCTCTGTTTCACTGAGCGCTGCCTGAGCCGCAGGTGTTGCTATCGCTATGATTACATCACATTCATTAGCCACAAATTTCTGCACAATGGACTTCATTACGCTCATATCGTTCTGACCGTTCTGATAATCTATCGTAATATTTTCCCCGTCAGTATATCCGTCCTCCGCAAGCCCTTCTACAATGCTCTCGCGAATAGTATTGAGAGACGGATGCTCCATGAGCTGAATAATTCCGATTTTAACCGTAGTGCCTTCTTCATCAGTCTCGCCACCGCACGCAGAAAATGCAGCTACAGTAAGCGCCATAATCATAAAAACAGCTACTAATTTTTTCATTCCCTTTTTCATCTTTCCTTTTCTCCTTTTCAATTAAAAATATAAAATGTTTAATTGAAGTGTTCTCTGCCGAAAGTATTTCGCCCGTAAAAACAAAAACACCTGTCCTTGAATATTCAAGGACAGGTAATAACCTGCGGTGCCACCTTGTTTGACTTCATCAAAAGAAGTCCTCTCTGCAGAGTGCCGTCACACTCCTTTCCGTTAACGCCGGAATCTCGTCTCAGATACTTGCCCTATTATGCCTTCTTTGCATTTTTTACACTAAGCGCATATTTAAGGCTTTCCCCTCGCCCTCAGGAGCCCATTGTTCTGACCCGTCGTTTATCCGGCTTCCACCGCCCCGGACTCGCTGTAAAATCGTCAATCAGTTTTACTTCTCCCTCAAAGGTTTACTATTTATTTAAATTCAGTTTAGCATCGTTTTTGTGATACGTCAATAGTTTTTTATATTTTTTTGTGTTCGCAAACAATTTTTTTATCACAGTATATTTTACATTCGTTTTCCCATTTTCATTTCTATTCATATATATAGCATTTAAAAAAGTATTTATTGCAAGTTCAACTTTTAAATACTGGCCGTATATGAGCTATCTTTTCTTCGCTGCCTAATCCAAAAAAGATCATACGGCTCTCTTTTACGTTCCCGGTTAGTCACAGTAAGCTGCTGTGACAGCAGCGCGCATTTTAAAAACGAAAAAAGCAATTTTATGAAATTAAGCATGCTGAATATTACGATTGTAAAAGTTATACATTTTTGTCTTATATCTTATCGGCATACACCTCATTCTTTTTTTGTATGCTCTTATCCTTATTTTGCTACTTTTTTTATCAATAATCATTGACTAACTTTTGACAAAGTGATATATTTGAACTGTACGAAAACTTTAATTTGTTTTTTCGAAACCACAAATTATTAAAAAGAAAAGAGGAGAAAAAAATGGCAAATTATGTTGAAAGAGTCATTGAACTCTGCAAGCAGAAGAATCCTGGCGAAGTTGAATTTCACCAGACAGTAGAAGAAGTTCTTCTTTCACTCGCTCCTGTAATGGATGCACATCCTGAGTACGAAGAAGTTGCTCTTCTCGAAAGACTTACTGAGCCTGAGAGAGGTGTTACTTTCAGAGTTGTTTGGGTTGATGACAATGGTAAAGTACAGGTTAACAAGGGTTACAGATATCAGTTCAACAGCGCAATCGGACCTTACAAAGGCGGTCTCAGATTTGCACCAAATGTATATCCTGGAATCATCAAATTCCTCGGATTTGAACAGATCTTTAAGAACAGCTTAACAGGTCTTCCTATCGGCGGAGGTAAGGGCGGTGCTGACTTCGATCCTAACGGTAAGTCGGATGCTGAAGTTATGCGTTTCTGCCAGGCTTTCATGACAGAGCTTTACAGACACATCGGTCCTAACACTGACGTTCCTGCCGGTGACCTCGGTGTTGGCGGAAGAGAAATCGGTTACCTCTTCGGACAGTACAAGAGAATCGTTGACAGATATGAGGGCGTTCTTACTGGTAAGGGTCTCTCATACGGCGGCTGCCTCGGAAGAACTGAAGCTACTGGCTTTGGTATCGTTTGGTTTGCTGAGGAAATGCTCAAGGCTAACGGCGAAGACATCAAGGGCAAGACAGTTGCTATTTCAGGTTTCGGTAATGTATCTTGGGGTACTGCTTGGAAGCTCCAGCAGCTCGGCGCTAAGCTCGTAACTATTTCGGGACCAGATGGATACATCTACGATCCAGACGGAATCAACACTGATGAGAAGGTTGCTACTCTCCTCGAACTCAGAGCTTCTGGAAAGAATATCTGCGCTCCTTATGCTGAGAAGTTCCCTAACGCTAAATTCGTTGCAGGCAAGAAGCCTTGGAACATTTCAGTTGACTTTGATGTAAAGCCTGACCTTTACATACCTTGCGCTCTCCAGAATGAAATCAGAATAGAAGACGCTCAGACTATCGTTGCTTCGGGCTGCAAGTTCGTTTGTGAAGGTGCTAATATGCCTACAACTAACGAGGCTCTTGCTTATCTCCAGGACAACGGTGTTATCGTTGGCCCTTCAAAGGCTGCTAACGCTGGCGGTGTTGCTACTTCATGTATCGAAATGGGACAGAATGCAGGTCACACTGTATACACTCACGAAGATGTTTATGAGCAGCTTCATAAGATTATGGTTAACATTCACAAGAACTGTGCTGATGCTTCACAGAAGTACTACGGCAAGTATGATCTTGTAAAGGGTGCTAACATTGCAGGCTTCGAAAAGGTTGCAAACGCTATGATGGAACAGGGTATTGTATAAACAAACCTCAAATACATTAAGCTGAATATTAAAAGAGACGGCTTTAGCCGTCTCTTTTTTATACTCTCTGCAGCATAAACCAAGCGCACAATTGCCAACAAAGAAAGCAAATATTTTTCTGTCAAAAATTCTAAAGTCCTATTTTAGCATTATGCTGCGGTACATCTGAGAAAAGCACAAGTATACGCTCCGCATTTACATTGGGATATTGCGCAATTTTTTCCTGCACTCGTCTCGTAATTTCTGCTTTTACCTCTGGTGTTCTTGCCGGCAGGTCTACCCAATCTATCTGTACCACCGGACAGCTCGGACTACCCACATTTTCTTCATCATAATCACGGATAAATACGTATATGCGATTTTTATCAGTACTTGTCAAATCCGCTATGGTATCCGTGATAAAATTCATAAGTTCCCGCTTCTTCTCTTTTGTCGTTTTGACATCCCAGCTTAAATTTACAAATGGCATAATAAATCTCCTCCTTCAATCTTTACATCGCAATAGCCTTGCCGCGCAGTATCAGCCACAGGTATGCTTCCGATACTTCCGCACTGCGCGTCTTCCGCACAGCCTCTTTATAAAGCTCTATCTGCTTTGCATACTTTTCTCTGATATGCGCTTCGCCTTCTTCTCCCTTTGCATAGCTCGTCTTGTAATCCACTATGATATACGAATCGCTTCCGTCTTCGTTTTTTTCCGTAAACATACAGTCTATAATACCCTGCACTAACACTTCCGCACTCTCTTCGCTTTCGTCTGCAATTCTCTTTTTCATAGTAAACGGTACTTCGCGTTCGAGCGTTCCGCGCGAGGCGGCATCCGCCATACGCTTTCCAATATCGGAATTTACAAGCAGTATAATCTTTTCCGTGTCGATGGCCTCTGCTTCCTCCGCCAAAAGGATATCCTTTTGCGTCATATCCGCTATAAGCTGTGATATATAAGAAATAGCTTCATCCATATCAACCTCTGCAGCTGTTCTATCCGTCGCCTTTCTGTTTATATCACCACTTTTCATCATTCCTGATATCCTTTTAAAATCTATGTGCTCTATGACGCTGTGATACAGTGTTCCTATTTCCGCCGCGCTCAGTTTTCTGCCTCTTTCCATAAAAAGCGGCACTGCAAGCCCTGAACTCTCATCTCTGTTGCCGCCTTCCTCTTTATCAGATGCAAGCTCTGTAACGCTGTACTTTGATTTCATAGCAAGCTCTTTTACATATGGGTATTCATAGGAAAGCCGTCTGTCTATTTCTGCATATAAACTTTCCGCATCAATTCTCGGCTTACTGCTTACAAGCCTGCCTATAAAATCGGCAGCCTCATCTGCAGTATAAGCCATATCTGCAAGCTCTCCCGCACTATGCAGCACAAGCTTTGTCTCGCCTGCTATCGCAGGCAGTACTATATCAAGATAAGAAGATGCTGACATTATGTCCTTTATCGACGACATATACTTATAAATTTCAAGCTGCTCTTTCTTTTTTCTCGTGCTCCCAAGCAGCACCAGCTTGTCCATTGCGCGCGTACAGCCTACATAGAGTATTCTCAGCTCTTCATCAGCAAATTCTCTGTCCGTACGAGCGTATATAAGTTTTTGCAGAATAGTCTTTTTATGCCAATGCTCTTTCGCATTTACAAGCTCAAGCCCTATCCCTATGTCTTTGTGTATAGAAATAAGGCCTCTGTCTTTTTTGTAATTAAAGCGCTTGTCCAGTCCCGCAAGTATTACCATCGGATATTCAAGCCCCTTGCTCTTATGTATCGTCATTATGCGCACTACATCATCGTTTTCCGAAAGCAGTCTCGTCTGTCCCGTCTGCACTCCGCGCTCTTTCATATTTTCTATATAACGCAAAAATTCGTATATGCTGCCGCTTCTTCCTTCAGAAAAGGCTGACGCTCTGTCCGCAAGTGTGCGCAGGTTTGCCTGCCGCTGTCTGCCTGCCGGAAGCCCCCCTGCATACGAATAATATCCCGTATCCCACATCAGCTTCCATATAAAATCATCAAGCGGCATTGAGCGTGCCTGCGATACAAACAAATTTATTTTCTCTTCCGCCTCGGCGCATTTTACGGCAAGCGCATTGTTCTTCCCGCTTTCAGCATAACTCGTAAAAGCACTGTAATATGAGCCCTCTCTGTGCTCCGCTCTTATTTGTGCAAGCTCATCCGTACTGAAGCCAAAAATAGGTGAATAAAGCACCGATATCAGCTCTGTGTCACGCTTTTTATTGTCAACTATTTTGAGAAGATTGAGAAATACATCTATCTCTATTGTGTCGAAGTATCCGTCGCTTTCATCCATATAGCACGCTATATTGCTTTCCGAAAGCACTTTTTGATATATAGCTCCCGCTGTTTTGACGCTGCGCATAAGTATTACTATATCGCGTTTTTCGAGCATTCTCTTATCGCCGCGCTTGACATCATAAATCATGCTTCCGAGCGATTTTTTTATAATATCAACTGCTATGTATGCTTCGCGTTCTGTAAGTTCCATTTCAGCTATCTCATCAGGAATATCACTGTCATCGTCATCATACAAAAGGTGTACTTCCGATTTAAATCCGTCGCTATGTTCACCGCTTATACCCATATGCAGCGCCGCAGCTTCATCATAATCCTGCATTGACTCCCCGAATATTCTGTTTACCGTTTCTATAACTCCTGCCTTACTGCGAAAATTAGTGTTCAAATCCAGCTTGACGCTGTTTTCATCATTCCCGCTCCTGTAACGATTGTATTTGTCCGTAAAAAGCTCAGGCTCCGCAAGTCTGAATTTATATATCGACTGCTTAACATCACCTACCATAAATACATTGTTTACGCGCTTTATCTTATCTATGAGCGCCTCCTGCACGGGGTTTGAATCCTGATACTCATCTATGAAGATATAGGCAATTCTTCTCCTATACTCCTCCGCGGCCGCTTCATTATCAAGGATAGCAAGCGCCATATGCTCTATATCGCTGAAATCCACGACCTTCTTTTCTCTCTTTTCCTCGTCATAAAGACGGCGAAAATCCTTTATAAGTCCGCATAAATACGCAACGCTCGGCTTTACAGCTTCAAGCTCACCCATATATTCCAAAATATCATATGCAAAATAATCATCGCGCACATCATTTATGTACTTAGACGCCCGGTTTCGCAGCAGCTTTACACTGTCTTTTATCTGCACGTAGGCTTCTTTCTCATTCTTGCCTGCCGTCAAACGCACTGAAACCGGCGAGTTTATGAGGCCCGCCGTTTCTTTATAAATTTTATATATATCTTCCTCTTTTATTTTTCCCCCATCACTTGCAATATTGGTGTTATTTAACGCGCTTTCTGTACCGCCAGCCGCATAAAACAGCAATTTCGCATACTCCGCTTCTTGCTCTGCCTTTGCCGCCAGCTTATCGAGTCCATTTTCCGCAAGCATATTTACGGCACTATCATAACAGCGATACGCGCTCATCAGCCTGCCTTGGATTTCCTTCAGCATCAGCCTTATTATACCGGTATTTTCGGCAGTCAGAGCTGAGTTTACGCCGGTTTCGGTTTTTTCATTTTCCGCATTTCCTTTTATATATCTATCGAGCCAGCCGTCCGGATCGGGCACACTCATTATCTTATCGTAACTTTCGATTATTATGTTTTTTATGCCGCTGAGACTGCGTCCCTTGGAATAGCAATCGAGAAAATCAAAAAATTCCTGTGCGCCTTCGTCAAAACGCCCGGCAAACAATCTGTCCGCCGCATCTGCTTTCATTATCCTGTTTTCGGCTTCATCACTTACCTTAAATCCCGGCTCCGCACCTATTATATAATAATATCTTCGTATCACCGATAGCGCAAATGCATGGAAAGTACAAATATCGGCTTTGTAAACCGAGTTTAACTGTGCACGCAGGAAAGCTGAGTCAGCAGTATTTTTTTCTATTTCCTCAGTCAAAGCAACAATTATCTTGTCTTTCATCTCGGCTGCTGCCTTATTTGTAAAAGTTACCACAAGAAAACTATCCAGCGGTATATGCTCCTCGAGAATCATACGCTTTATTCTCTCGACGAGCACTGCAGTTTTACCAGAACCCGCGGCAGCTGCCACAAGCATATTTTTGTTTCTCAATTCAATGGCTTCGCGCTGACTGTCCGTCCACTTCATAATTCAATAACCTCTGCAATAATTTGAATTTGTACATTCTCTATATCAGCTTCACCTTGCGCAGGAGTGAAGTGAGCAGTCTGCCCTTAGGCAGCTTTTCTATTTCATCCGCTGTAATACCCTTTATCTTTATGAGCACGATACCGTACACACACGCACCGACCGCAACGGCAAGAATTGTTGTAATACTGTTTCCCAGTACGCCCACGCACAGCCTGTAAACTGCAAGTACAAAAATACTCATAATGAGACCCGAAACAACCGGCTTTACTACAGAAAGCCTTATATCTATTTTAATATTCGTACTCCTTTTTACAGCTGCAAAATTTACGAGAGCAATCACGATATAACCGGTGAGCGTCGCTATAGCTGCACCCGATACATTAAGCTCATCTATACCAGCCAAAATATATGTAAATACGCATTTAACTGCAAATCCTGCTAATATGCCGTATACTGCAAGCGACACTTTACCGATACCCTGAAGTATACCTGCCATAGTCTGTGCTATGCATAGGAATACGATCCCGCAAGACAATATGAAAAGGCAATTTGCTGCCGTAGGTGCGCTTTCCGTCTGCATCGGGAACAACAGCCTGATCACAGGCTCCGCAAGGCACATAAGTCCAAAACTGCAAGGGACACCTATTATCATCGCCGTTCTGAATCCAAGCTTTATATTACTTTCAAGCTCAACTCTATCACCGATGCTGTTCGCCGCTGATACGGCGGGCACTATTGCAAGCGCCATCGAAAGCGCCATTGCCATCGGTACATTTATTACAGGTATCGCAAACCCGGTGAGCGCTCCGAACATATCCTCCGCCGCCTTAGTTATGAATCCCGCCGCGTTCTGCAAACGTTCCATTACAAATATCGTATCGCCGAGATTCATTATCGGCTGTATAGACACACCGATTGTGATAGGTATCGCTATCATCGCCAGCGTTTTGATTATACTGGCAGCAGATTCTTTTTCCGTATGAGTATCAGCTGCTATGCGCTTTCTGTTAGCTGCGTATATAATGACGAGCACAATTATTCCGATTATCGGTCCTATACTGCCTCCACCGGCGGCACCCGCTGCCGCAAGCTCCGCTCCGCGCGGCATAAGCGCTATCGCAAGTGCTATGCCGGCTGCAACGCGCACACCTTGTTCCGCTATCTGTGAAACGGCTGTCGGCATCATTTCCTGCATACCTTGAAAATATCCGCGGTACACCGACATAAGCGGCACCAGAAGAAGCGCCGGTGCTATTGAAAGCAGCGCGTAGTACGCTCCCGGATTGCTCATCGCCTCCACTATAAATCTGCCGCCGAAAAAGACGATGCAAAAAAGAACCGCTCCGAACACAGCCATAAATATAAATGAAAGCTTAAAAACTCTGTGTGCCTCTTTGTATTTTCCAAATGCAAGACGTTCAGATGTCATTTTAGAAATAGCCGCCGGCGCGCCATTTGTTGAAAAAACGAGCAGAAAAACGTATATCGTATATGCGGCGCTGTAATATGCCATACCGTCCGTTCCTATTATATTAGCAATCGGTATTCTGAAAACTGCGCCCAGCACCTGTGTCAAAAGTCCGGCAATACCCAGTATTGCCGCTCCCTTCAAAAATGATTTTTTTCCCATATTACCCATAATTTTCTTTGCTCTGCACTTTCTTTGTCATTAGAAATCTTTTATATAAGTATAACATACAGGCTCGGTTTGTGGTATAATTTTAATGATAAATAATTACATTTAAAGTCTGTTTTTTAACAACAACTAAATATAAACGGAGTGAATTATGAACAGTTTTCCCAAACCTACAATGCTTATGATACTCGATGGTTTCGGTATCAATGAAAATACCCGCGGCAACGCTATCGCCGCGGCAGACACCCCCAACCTCGACAAAATATTCGCCTCATACCCGCATACACAGCTCGATGCGAGCGGTCTTGCCGTAGGACTCCCTGCGGGTCAGATGGGAAATTCCGAGGTCGGCCACCTCAACATTGGCGCAGGGCGCATAGTCTATCAGGAACTTACGAAAATAACAAAGAAAATCGCAGACGGCACTTTCTTTAAAAACGAAGTACTGCTCGCCGCGATGAAAAATGCATCAGAAAGCAGCTCTAAATCTCTGCACCTTCTCGGACTTCTGTCTGATGGCGGTGTCCACAGCCACATAGAGCATCTTTTGGCACTCATAAAAATGGCCAAGACAGAAGGTGTGGAAAGGCTTTACGTACACTGTTTTCTTGACGGGCGCGATGTTCCCCCATGCTGCGCAGAAAAATATATAAGCGAACTTTCTTCCTATATGAATGAAATCGGTCTCGGACAAATAGCTACAGTTTCGGGACGCTACTACGCTATGGACAGAGACAAACGCTGGGAACGCGTGTCTCTCGCTTATGACGCTATAACGCGCTGCATAGGCGAATATGCAGCGACTGCCCTTGATGCTGTCAGCAATGCTTATTTACGCGGTGAAAACGATGAATTTGTGCAGCCTACGATTATTGACGGTGATTTTTGTGGCATAAATGACGGCGATTCCGTAATAATGTACAATTTCAGACCAGACAGAGCCCGCGAAATAACGCGCGCACTCACAGCTGATAATTTCGACGGCTTCACGCGTGTAAAGCGTCCTTCTAATTTATTCTATGTATGCATGACGCAGTACGAAGCGGAAATGCCAAATGTGAAAATTGCATTTCCGCCGGAAAATTTAACCAATACGCTGGGAGAATACGTCGCAAAGCTCGGTCTCACCCAGCTTCGCATAGCTGAAACGGAAAAATACGCACATGTGACATTTTTCTTCAATGGCGGTGTTGAAGCGCCAAACAGAAACGAAGACCGTGTGCTCATACCGTCACCGAAAGTTGCGACATACGATCTCAAACCCGAAATGAGTGCTTACGAAGTTACAGACACTGTTATCGAAAAGATAAATGAAGACAAATACGATCTCATAATACTCAATTTTGCCAATGCCGATATGGTAGGACACACTGGCATAATGGCAGCGGCCGTAAGCGCCGTGGAAGCGCTCGATAACTGCGTAAAACGCATCGCGGACATAATCCTCAAGCACGGCGGCCAGATACTCTTAACTGCCGACCACGGAAATGCCGACAAGATGCTTGATGATAACGGAAACGTCGTCACGTCGCATTCAACAAATCCCGTTCCGCTCGTGCACATTGCAGAAAATCCGAGCGCACTCGCAGACGGCGGCTGCCTCTGCGACATAGCGCCAACCCTGCTTACCCTTATGGGTCTTGATCTTCCTGCCGAAATGACAGGAAAAAATCTTGCAGTCAAATAATAACACCTCATGTGCTCAGTGCCGTTATTATCACAAGCTTTCGATTTCTGCTGCGATTTTTTCAAAAATGGGTACTGCGGACGCTCTTCCAGAGCGTCCGTTTTCTACGAATACTGTTATCGTATACTTGGGATCTGATGCCGGGAAAAATCCGGTAAACCATCCGTGAACAGGCGCTCCTTCATAAGTGCCCGTTTCCGCAGATCCCGTCTTGCCCGCAGCTTCAAAATTGCTGCCGGTGCCGCGCGCAGTACCGTAAATTACCGTTTGTCTCATCATATGCGTTATCTCTTCCGCAGTTTCTTTAGATATTACGTTTGCATCTACTCTGCGCTGAGCAAAACTGCCGCCTGCACTTGTCATAATTTCATCTGCGTTCTTTATCAGCGAAAGCTCTACATCATTCCCGCGCCTTGCTATTATGTTTGTAAGACGCGCCACTTGCAGCGGTGTAACAAGCATTTCACCCTGCCCTATCGAAAGATTGCCTATACCGTCGCCTACTGCATTTTCTAAAGTTGTTACATTGCCACGCCTGACACTGGGAAGATCAGAAATCGGCGCTTCACCGAGCCCAAGCTTCTCTGCCATATCTATGATATTTTCACTGCCGGTCAGCTTTCCGAGCTGTATAAAAGCGCAGTTGCATGAATAAGCAAAGGCCTGCTCGAGACTTATGTCTCCGTGTCCATCCTTTCCTCCCGTCGAACATCCTATTTCAATTCCTGAAAGCTTTTCCTTTCCTGTACAGTGAAACATCGTGTTCTTATCTACAAGGCGCCCGTCTTTATCCCTCGTTTCATTTTCGAGTGCCGCTGCCGTCACGACAATCTTAAATATCGAACCCGGTGGATACTCACCCTGCGTACATTTGTTAACCAGCTCGTTATCCCCAGACTCAATGTAATCCTTTACACTATTGGGATTATAGACAGGAGTCGATGCAATCGCAAGAATTTCTCCCGTTTTGGCATCAAGTATTACTACAGCTCCATTCTTATCGCTTTCCGAAAGCGCATTTTCCGCAATCTCCTGAATCTTTGAATCGAGTGTCAGCACAATATTACCTGAAGCACCGCTTTCTCCATCAGCATTCTCTTCTCTTAAGGGCATTCCCGGAAGAAACGCGCCGTCCCGGTCTGCAACAGCATATATCCTTCCCCGCGGCGCGCTCAAAATATCGTTAAGCTCGTATTCTATACCGCTTATTCCCTTATTGTCATAAGTGTTAACATATCCGATTACATGCGCAGCTGTCTGCGCTTCATCATACCGCTTTGAAGCTTCTATTATATATGTCAGGTATTTTTCTGCAAGCAAATCGGCAGTATCTTTATCGTACGTGTCTGAAGCATACACCGCGTATTCACTGCTCGCACTGCCGCGTCCCCTGGCGCCAAGTCCATCCATTATCTCGTAAAATTCGCTGTCGATATGGCTTTTATGCGTCAGATATACATATTCTGTGCTGCCTCCCGTGAGCGGCGTCATATTCCTGTCGTATATCGTCCCGCGCCTGTCCAATCCGATAATAGTCACCTGCTGCTGCACTGCCGCAGCGGCCGAAAGCTCATCAAAACCGAGTATCTGTATATAAAACAATCTACCCGCAAGCGCTAACGCGATCACAAATACAAGTATCAAAAAAATTCTCCCACGCTTTTTATCCATAACAAAAACGCCCTCCTATACGGATTTTCTCCATACAGAAAGGCGCTTATTCAGCATTCTCGCAAAATCACTTCAGTTTCCTAAAATTCTGCTTATCCGATTGCCGTTAAGAGCTCCATTTAACTTACAGCTCATGCATAAAAAGTCCGCTTGCGAGCTTAGGCTCAAACCATGTCGATTTAGGCGGCATAATAAGTCCGGCGTCTGCAACACTCATAAGCTTGGAAATATCTACCGGATAAACGGTGAAAGCGACTTTCATATCCTCGCCGCATCTTCTTTCAAGCTCCGCAAGACCGCGCACACCACCTACAAAGTCGATTCTATCGTCTGCACGCGGATCGTCAATTCCCAGGATCGGTGCTAAAACTCTTTCCTGCAATATCGACACATCAAGCGCACCGATAACATCGCCTGGTATAATCTCGTCCAGCGCCTCAAGCTCATACCAAATACCGTCAAGGTACATTGTAAATACATGACTTGCGCGCGGATGAGCAGCCTCTCTTCCTAATCTTATCACCTTAAAGCCGGCATTTCTCACAGCTTCGATAAATTGCTCCTTAGAAAGCCCATTTAAATCCCTGACAACGCGGTTATAATCGAATATTTTAAGATCACCCGCAGGAAATACTGCTGCCATAAAAAAATTAAATTCTTCATCTCCTGTAAATCCCGGATTTTCCTCGCGCCTCTTGAGCGCCACCTTATATGCCGACGCACTTCTATGATGACCGTCCGCTATGTAAAGAGATTTTATTTCCTCGAATAAATCAGTAATTTCTGCAATCTTATTTTCATCATCTATCTTCCACAGTATGTGCCTTACGCCGCCATCTGCCGTAACATCGTATTCCGGCGTATGCTCGTCTGCCCAAGTGTTCACAATACAAGTTATACGCTCATCATCTCTGTAAGTAAGAAATACAGGCTCGGTGTCAGCCCCGCACACATCGAAATGATTTATACGGTCTATCTCTTTATCGAGACGAGTCAATTCATGCTTCTTTATTATACCGTCTCTATATTCATCAGCAGCTACGCAGCCGACTATTCCCGTCTGCATATTTCCGTTCATTATCTCTCTGTATATGTAAAGCATCGGCTTTTCTTCACGAAAAAAAACTCCGCGCTCAATATATTCCTCAATATTTTTGCGCGCTTTTTCATACACTGCCGCCGCATACGGGTCTGTTTCCTCCGGCATATCTATCTCGGCTCTGCAAATATGAAGGAAGCTGTAAGGATTGTCCTCTGCCATCCTTTTCGCTTCCTCTCTGTTCATAACATCATACGGAAGTGAAATAACCCTTCCCGCATATTCCGTTCTCGGTCTTATCGCTCTGAATGCCCTAATTAGTGCCACTTTTTTCTACCTCCGAAAGTATAAATCTTATTACATCCTCTATGCTCATTCCCGTGGTATCAAGAAGCTCCGCATCATCTGCCTGCCTCAGCGGATTGAGCGCTCTTGTCGAATCGTTTTTGTCTCTAGTCTTTATATCCGCAAGCACCTGTGCGTATGATATATCCTGCCCTTTCTCGATGAGCTCTTTATGCCTTCTTCCTGCGCGTTCTTCCGCCGACGCCGTCATAAAAAACTTGAATTCTGCGTCCTTTATTACATTGGTGCCGATGTCGCGTCCGTCCATTATCACCGATTTGCTCGCCGCTATTTGCTTTTGCAGCGTTGTCAGCTTGCTCCTGACCTCGGGCAGCGCCGAGCAATCACTCGCCATCTTCGATACTTCAGGTGTCCTTATGCGGTCGTTTATAATTTCTCCGTCGAGAATAATATTGCCGCCGCAAAAATCAATTTCAGTGCGTTCAAGCATATTCTTAAGCCTTTCTCTGTCACTATCCGCTACGGAAATGCCTTCGCTTATCATCTTATACCCGACCGCTCTGTACATAGCTCCTGTATCTATATAATCTATGTCCAGCTTTGCAGCTACAGCTTTTGCTATCGTGCTCTTGCCTGCTCCCGATGGCCCGTCGATTGCTATTCTTATCTTTTTTTCTTTCGTATTCATTCTGCCGCTTTCCCCTTTGTCATGCTCTCTTTTATCTTTTGTCTCTTCCTATCAGCTTTTCTATTTCCGCCACAAATGTATTGACATCCGTAAACTGTCTGTATACAGATGCGAAACGTACATATGCCACTTCATCCAGATTTTTAAGCTGCTCCATTATAAGTTCGCCGATAAATGCAGAGTCAACTTCCTTCTCCATCATATTATTGAGTCCGCGCTCTATCTCGTCCACAACTTTTTCCATATCGGCAAGGGGAACGGGACGTTTCTCACAGGCTTTTACAATACCGCTCAAGATCTTGTTTCTATCAAAAGCCTCGCGCCTTCCATCTTTTTTCACTACCATTAGTATGGTTTCTTCCACTTTTTCATATGTAGTAAATCGCTTGCTGCATTTATCGCATTCCCTTCTCCTTCTTATAGCATGTCCTTCCTCAGTATGTCTCGAATCGATTACTTTTGTATCGGGGTTATCACAAAATGGACATTTCATAATACTTCTCTGACTCCTTTATCTTTTATAATCCATAATTTTTACCTGTTATGTCCCTATATCTCATCTGCATCATTATATTATACTACATATTTCCCACATCTACAAGAATTACATCGTCACCGATTGTCTTTATATTTTCCCACTTTATAACAATATCATCCTCAGCGTTTCCAAAAAATCCGAAGAGCCCTCTTTCGCCCGGAATCACTATTCCATCTATTTTCCCAAGTTCAAGATTTACCTCTATGTCGGCCGCATATCCGAGACTTCTTCCATCGCTTATGTTTATAACTTCTTTATTCTTAATCCCTTCCGTACTCAGCATGTTGTCCTCCTTTTTGCAGTGAATAAGTAAATAATCACATTTATATATTATATAAAAAAACAGCGGCAATATGCCGCCGTTTTTTCATTTTTTCACCATATAAAGCACATTATTTATTGAGCGTAACCTGCATCCCGAACAACACCGCACCTACTCTGCCGGCTCTGCTTTTTCAGCATTTTCAAGCAGGAAATCGAGCGTCTTTTGGAGAATAGCATTCATCTCAATGCTGTTTGCCAGACTCGGGTCGTCAAAATCTATACCGTAATTATCTCTAAGCTCTTCTTCTGTTTCCACGCCCTGAGCTTCAAGCACATACTGCTTTGCTTCTTCAATAGATTCTTCATCAGCTTCTATTCCTTCGGCTCTTGCCAGCGCGTAGAGAGCCATATCCTGCGCTATCATCGATTTTGCATATTCTTCAATCTGCGCATCAAAATCCTCCGCAGTCATCGACATCGCCGAAAGAAGCTCGTCAAAATCCGTTCCATAAGCAGCCGCAAGACTTTCATAATACTCTCTTTGCTGCTCCTTCATACCATCCAACTCTTTTTGCGGATACTTTATCACCTCACAGCTGTCATAATACTTCTGCCATATCTCCGCTTTATTCATTTCGTCTTCATCAGTATATCCGTTAATCGAATTTATTGTAGCCGTAAATACAACCGGCATTCCCGCAAGCTCCGGATTGTTCTCATACGGATCCGGAAAGGCAAGATTAAGTTCTCTAACCTCACCTGCCTTGGCTCCTACAAGCCCGCTTTCAAAGCCGTCTATAAAAGACCCCGAACCGATAACGAGGTTATTATTTGTACCGGTACCACCTTCAAATTCTTCACCGTCTATCTTTCCCACATAAGATACCGATACGGTATCACCTTCCTTTACAGCAAGCTCCTGAGGTGTATACTCTATACCCTTATATTCACCTATTTTAATATATTCCGAAAGGTCATAGTCATAATCGTATATTACGGCATCCGCCTGAGTATCATCCCCTCCGCAGGCCGCAAGCAGCGAAAATATCATACATAAAACAAGTGTAAGCGCCAATAGTCTTTTTTTCATAATTCAAACTGAGACCCCGGCCGGTTATGCCGGTTTTTATCTTCTTCCTTTCAATGTTTTTAGTTATATTTAAATGTACATTTAATTCTAACATACTCTATAGCAAAACAAAAGCGATTTCACACATTCTTCACCAAATCTGCCCAATGCTTTCTGCAAGTAGGTTCCGCTGTTTCTACCAGCCGCCGCCTCCGCCGCCGCCGAAGCCGCCGCCAGAAAATCCTCCACCACCGCCGAAGCTGCCTCCCGAGCCTATACCGCCTCCCTCTTCTACAGGCGGAATGGTGAGATTCTGAGTGATAGCACTTGCGCACGAATTGAATACGTTCATAAATACAAAGGCGTTAAAAATAGGCGTGCTGCCATAAATGCTGCTGCCGTCATACCATGAAGGCGGCTCAAGCGCAATACCTTCAAACTTTTCCGCCCACTTATCAGAAAGTCCGAAAACATACGCATAAGGAAGAATTCCGTAAAAATACGATGGGTTTTCTTCTACAAGCTGCTCTATCCTGTCTTTTTCCGCAAGGTTTATAAACTCCTTAAAACCGAGCAGTCTGCCAAGCATACTTGCACTGCTGTCAGTTCTTTTAAGCATAACCCGCGCAAACATAGCTACCGCAAACGATCCAAACACACCTATTATCGGAGCTAATATACTTTCGTATTTGGATAAACATAAAGAAATCGCAAAACCGGAAGCCACGCCAGCTATGATAAATCCGAGCAAGCTCGCAGTCTTCGTCTTTGCCTTTGAGCTTGCATACTGTCTGTCGTACGCTGCTATCAAAATAATATAGCCCACAAGTGCAAATACCGAAACAACGCCGGCATATATAAACGACTCAAAGCCATATGCGGCTATCCCGGAAAACATAACAGCAGAAAACAGCGGCACCATAATCAAAATACAGCTCAAAGCCCGCGCCGCTTTCGAGCTTCTCGTATACACGCGCTTTTCTTTTTGCTGTGAATAATGCGCGAAAAGTTCTCTCATCGCCGCTGCATAATAATCATAGAATTCACCCGAAAGATCAGCAAGCGCAACCCGGTCGCCGCTCTCAAAAAGGCCGTCGAACAGCGTCGCCGCAAATACCTTTTCACTTTCCGATATATCGCGCAGTTTATTTAAATAAAATACACTTTCCTTTTTGCCTCTGAGGCCCGAAAGACCGCCCGCATTTTCAAGAGTCTCTTCTATCGAAAGATATCCCTTATCCGCAAAATATATCACCATCGATACGAGATCCTCTTTATTCACTATGCCGTCTATTATATATCCCGCTTCTGCCGGCGTAATGCCCTCAGGCGGATAAAACTCGACAGTCTGCACAATCTTGGGATCTCTTCCAAAGAAATAAAAAAGCATTGCCGCAACGATTACTGAAATTAAAATTGCAGCATACATAATTACATTCACATAGTCTGTACTCGCCGCGCCTGCAAAATATCCTTCAGGAAGATTTATCTGCAGTGTTATCCCTTCGCCGGCAGAAAGGTTTTCTTCTGTGATACTCACCGTATTTCCTATCACTTCAAATTCCGCTGCGTCACTATATCCATACGCGCCTTTATACGCCCATACTTTTTCACCGTCAAACTCTTTCTGCATATTGACAGTTACAGAAGCCTTGGCAATACTCGTTTCCCAGCCATGCGGAATGACATTGTAATAGAAAAAATCCATACTGTCTATTTGATCCTTATACATTATACAGTCGTATGTTATATTGTAGACCTGCTTTCCCGTAATGTAGTAATCCGCGCTTCCTATTTTAATTACCTTGTTGCCGTTTTCGTTATATGTCTCGTATTCATAGCCTTCGACATTTATGTTCTCTATTTTCATACGGCGCGGTATCTTCCTCATCTCACCGTCTATTTCCATATAAGCCGTACCGCGCAGCGGAATATATCTGTATATGCCGTGGCCGTTTCCGAATGCATCAATCTTTATTTCCTCGGTCACAGACACGCTGTTATCCTCATGCACATCAAATGTAACATTGAATTCATCTGTCGTGTAATAAGCATATGCGTGCGCATCCTGCACGGAAGCGATAAACAAAAACATTACAATAACCGGAGCAAAAAGCACTGCCCCGGCTTTCTTAATTTTCTTCATATTAAAACTGGACTGTAACATTTTCTCTCTCTTCCGTGTTTGTTATTTCAAACATAGTTTTCTTGGCAAACTTGAACATCATCGCGATAATGCTGCTCGGAAATACCTGCGTTTTCGTGTTGTACTCACGTACAACTGCATTGTAATATTTTCTCGAATTTGCTATCTCGCTTTCTGTATTCTGAAGCTGCTGCTGAAGATTTATAAAGTTTGTGTTCGCTTTAAGATCCGGGTACGCTTCTGCAACCGCAAAGAGTGTTTTAAGGGTACCGCTTAATGCGTTCTCACCCGCAATCTTGTCTTCCACAGTAGCTGCGCTCTGCGCTGCATTTCTCGCATTTATCACTCTATCAAGTGTCTCCTGCTCGTGCGCCGCGTAACCCTTTACCGTATTTACGAGGTTCGGTATGAGGTCGTATCTCTTTTTGAGGTATACATCCATCGTAGCGTACGCTTCCTCTATTTGATTTACCATTCTCACAAAGCTGTTGTATGAAGCAAATCCGTAGATAACGATAATCAAAATGATTAAAGCTGCTATTACTGCTACCACCGTCCATAAACTTAACATTTTCTAATCCTCCTTACTCCTTTTCAATCAATATCTGCATTTTATACTTTATGATGATTATTTCTCCAATTTCTGCATTTTGCAGTTACTCACTTATCCTCCAGTCAATCGGCACTTCTCCTTTTTCCGTCAGATAAGCATTTGTACGCGAAAAATATCTGCCGCCAAAAAATCCGTTATGCGCCGAAAGCGGCGATGGATGCGCACCCGTTATTATAATATGATTTGGATTCGTTATAATTTCCCTTTTAGACTTAGCATTAGCTCCCCAAAGTATAAACACTATCGGTTTTTCCCTTTCGTTTAAAAGCGCGATGACTCTATCTGTGAATATTTCCCATCCTTTGCCCTTATGTGAATTTGCCTGTCCTCTCCTAACTGTGAGCACTGTATTAAGGAGCAGCACGCCCTGAGCAGCCCAATCCGTGAGACACCCATGCGACGGCGGCGCAATACCGAGATCTGCTTCAAGCTCTTTAAATATATTTACAAGCGATGGCGGTTTCGGTACTCCTTTTTTTACCGAAAAGCAAAGACCATGCGCCTGTCCCGGCTCATGATACGGATCCTGTCCCAGTATCACGACTTTCACATTTTCATAAGGCGTATATTTAAGCGCGTTGAAGATATCATGCATGTCTGGATAAATCGTCGTCGTCCGATATTCACTGACGAGAAATTTTCTTAGTTCCTTATAATATTCCTTGTCAAATTCTCCTGTAAGTATGCTGTCCCAATCGTTTCCTATATTTACCATATTGTCACCCGTTTTTACTGTTTTAATTCGATATTTTAATTCTTGAGGCTTTGCAGCGGCGCCGGTATGCGGCCGCCTCTTTCTATCATAACCGCAGGCGATTTTGTATTCACCTT
Organism: uncultured Clostridia bacterium; assembly: GCA_944383465.1. Lineage (GTDB taxonomy): Bacteria > Bacillota > Clostridia > Peptostreptococcales > Anaerovoracaceae > QAKD01. The sequence goes on along the minus strand of CALWPQ010000021.1, from coordinate 20,055 downwards.
CATTATCGGTCCGGAACCGAGAAGTCCTCCAAATTCGAGTTCCTCGCTGTCTTTAAGTCCTATTGCGGGAATCACGCGCACCGCCGTCGTTTTTGAATTTACCATTCCGATGGCGGCTTCATCTGCTATAATCGCAGAAATAGTTTCAGGAGACGAATCTCCCGGTATTACTATCATATCAAGCCCGACAGAGCATACTGCTGTCATCGCTTCGAGTTTTTCTATTGTGAGCACGCCGCTTCTCGCCGCGTCTATCATTCCCGCGTCTTCCGTCACCGGAATAAATGCTCCCGAAAGGCCGCCGACAGCGGATGAAGCCATTACGCCGCCCTTTTTTACCGCATCGTTGAGCATTGCCAGTGCCGCAGTCGTTCCTGGTCCTCCACACTGCTCAATTCCTATCTCTTCAAGTATATGAGCGACCGAATCTCCGATCGCCGGAGTCGGCGCCAGCGACAAATCTATAATTCCAAAAGGTACTCCGAGCGCCGCGCTCGCTTCACTGCCAACGAGCTGCCCCATCCTCGTAATCTTAAACGCTGTCTTCTTTATAACATCAGCAACCTCTTCAAGCTTTGCCTCTTTCGGCATCTTCGCCAGCACCGCACGCACAACACCAGGCCCCGAAACGCCTACATTGAGCACACAGTCCGGTTCTCCCGGTCCGTGAAAAGCTCCTGCCATAAACGGATTATCCTCAGGCGCATTGCAGAATACAACGAGCTTGGCCGCGCCTATGCACTGTCTGTCCTTTGTAAGCTCCGCTGCATCGCGCACCACCCTTCCCATAAGTTTTACCGCATCCATATTTATGCCGGCTTTAGTGCTGCCTACATTTACTGATGAACATACAAACTCGGTCTCCGCCAACGCTCTCGGTATCGACTCTATAAGTTCTCTGTCACCCGCGGAAAACCCTTTCTGCACGAGTGCTGAATATCCGCCTATGAAGTTTACGCCAACCGCTTTTGCTACTTTATCAAGCGTCTTGGCATATTTCACCGGATCGCCGCCGCTCGCCGCAACAAGCATCGCGATGGGCGTCACCGATATTCTCTTGTTTACAATAGGTATACCGTATTTTTTTTCAATATTTTCCCCTGTCTTTACGAGATCCTTTGCCAGCCTGTATATCTTATTATATACTTTTTCGCAAGACTTATCGATGTCGCTGTCCGCACAGTCGAGAAGCGATATTCCCATAGTAATTGTGCGCACATCGAGATTCTCGTTCTGTATCATATTTATAGTTTCCATTATGTCGCTTGTATTAAGCATATCCTAATTCCTCCGTTCCTTGTCAATACTTGGTGCTGTTTTCCTTTTCACACCTGCACTACGCTGCACAGCCTCTATATTCTGTGCATAGAATTAAAGATATCCTCATGCATTACATGGATTATCATATCAGGCACGTTATCAGCAAGTCTCTTTTTAAGCTCGTCAAGTTCACAGTTCATCTTATCCACTTCAACTATCATTATCATTGCAAAATAATCTTGAAGTACGCTCTGTGTCACTTCGATTACATTGGCGTTGCTCTCTGCGCACGTAGCCGAAACTCTCGCCAGAATGCCTACCATATCCTTTCCTATTACTGTAATTACTGCTTTCATCCTTTTATATCTCCTTTCGTATTTCACGATTCTTTCATACTCTCTTGTTTATTTAATTTCTGCAGCCGTCAATTTTCTGCACTTATTTTTCTTTCGCAGCAGCTGTTAGCCTTTCCAAATATTTCGCTTCTGCTACTCTGATTTCACCATCTGCAAGCACATTGTCTCTCTTATATTCTATATTAAGCCACGGATATTTATCAGCAAACTCTTTTTTATTTACTCCCTTATGGCCTATAATATTGGAAAATGTCCTGTCATTGGCGTATATCTCTATTATCGGGCATATGCTGTCTGCAAAGTACCCTTCATGCACCGCTTTGGGGAACAGCTCATTTATCTTAGATTCTATATATTCCCTTGCTATTGCACCTTCAACAAGCTGCCTGAACGCCGGGTGATACGAATTACCGGCAACGGCACTCTCGCCGCTGTCATTTATAAGCTCGGTGCTTTTAAGCCCTACTCTTATGACATTGACGCCTGCTGCTGTCAATATCTTGTACATTTCCTTGACGGTCTCAACCATTTCCTCATGATTTTCAGGTCTGTACGTGCCGCGCACGTACATATTGTAAAGCTCTGTATCCTTTAATATAACCGTCGGATAAAGCCTGGCGATTTCCGGATGTATTTCTGCCGCCCGCCGTGCAGATTCTATGGAAATTTGCCGTGTATCGCCGGGCAGCCCTATCATAAGCTGTATTCCAAGGACAAAGCCATACTCGCGTATCATTCGGCACGCTTTATATACCGACTTAATATCATGTCCGCGCTCCGAAAGCCTTAGCACTTCCTCATCAAACGACTGCACACCTAACTCTATAACATCTACCGAATACTTTTTAAGGTTGTCCAGTATAATTTCATCTATATAATCCGGACGCGTTGAAAGATGTATCTTATCTATCCTGCCGCTGTCCTTGTAACGCTTCGCAATTTTTAAAAAAGCTGTCTGATCGTCAAGCGGTATGCCTGTAAAACTGCCGCCGAAAAAAGCAAGTTCAATTTCCTCAAGGCCTCTTCCTTCAAGTGTCGGCAGGTATTCTTCTATTATATTTACAACATCCTCAGGTGTCACCTCCGCAGTGCGCGCCGTTATCGCATGCTGGTTGCAGAAAACGCAGTTGTGCGGACAGCCGAGATGCGGTATGAACACCGGAATAATAGCGTGTTTTTTCATTATATTTTTTCCTCTATTATACTGCCTATATCCGTAAGCGGATAATCGAAATACTTTATATCGAGACCGCATTCTTCTATAAAGCTGCGGATTTTTGCATAATCACTGTGCTTCGTTACATCGCCGCTGAATATCATTTCGTTTCCGATTCTTCCTGATGTGCCGCCGATAAAGCCGTATGCAAATCCGTTAAGTTTCACCTGCTTTGGTGATATAAGTAAAACCTTAATATCAGTTTTCTCAGAAACTGCACGGAAAACACCCTCATCTTCCGTTATTATATGACTGCCATCCACGACTGCAATATTGCATTTAGTATAGCCCTGCGCCGTATGCACCTTTATCATTGCTCCTGCGTCGCCTTTTTCAGCATTGCTTTCGCTTCCACTCTCTCTTCTGTTTTCGGCTTCATTTGCATTTGCACTGCAATTTTCAGCTCTGCCGCCGTCTTTCTGCTCTATGTAATTTCCCGCGGCTTCGAGAAGTCCGGCATCCGTGTATTTCAGATTATGAATAAAGTATTTGCCGCAGATCGCCGCATTGTATATGATATTTTGCGGATAACGAAATCCGAGCCTTTCTTTATCGCCTTTATATACGGGTGCTTCGGGTTCTGCGCCAAGTTTGCACATATATATGTCTGGATGTGCCGCCACCGCTCCGTACACAAGGTTTGTTGTTTCAACTTTAATTACCGTATGGCCGCACGACACGAGATAGTCCGTAAGCGCTTCTTCCGCATCGCACGAAATGTATATATTGCTCACGTCTCTGCACCTCCTCGTTTTTCTCGCAAAAACACATTTTCATTAAAATTGCCTTATCTGAATAGAATACCATATTTCAAGCAAAAATCCAATATCTGCGCATAAAAAAGCCTGCTGCAATCTTCTGCTGAGTGCAGCAGGCGTCTTTCTTTTAATTTACATAAAATTGCAGAGTAAAAAAGGCATAAAAACCGCGGGCAGCATATTCATTACCTTTATATTCGTAAGTCCAAGCATATTGAGCCCGATTAACATTATGAGCAACGAACCAGCACAGGTCATTTCTGCCACCATATAGTCGGAGATAAATCCCGAAATATACTGCGCAAGCAGCACAAATGCACCCTCATACACGAACACGCATACCGCTGAAAGCGCCACGCCGATACCCATAGCTGAAGCAAACGCGATTGACGAGATACCATCAAGCAGTGCTTTTGTGTAAAGCGTGGTATTATCGCCCGTAAGCCCTGCATCGAACGAGCCCATTATCGCCATAGCTCCGATGCAAAACACAAGTGTGCCTGTTACAAAACCGTCTGTAAATTTACTCTCGCTATCCCGCTTCTGAAACTTGCTGCCTATTTTCTCCGCCGCCTTATTAAAATGACCATCGAGGTCGAGAAGTTCACCAAGAAGCGTTCCTATTACCATTGAAATAACGAGTACGAGCGTATTCTGGCCTTCAAGCGCTCCCGAAATTCCGATATATATAACACAAAGCGAAAGCGCAGATATAACCATTTTCGTAAGACGCTCCGGTATTCCTTTTTTTAAGAGCGTACCTACTAACGCACCTGAAGCTATCGCCAAAAAATTGACTGTTACACCTATCATCTTATCAAAACCCTCTTACTTATTTCTAATTCAAACTACTATCCGTCATTCTATCGTATCAGGTTCGTCCTTGTCATTTGCGATGCCGAGCTTGTCCACTATATAAAACGTAAGTCCGAGCAGCATTCCCACTATCGCAGATAAGCTCATTCCCGTGAGTCTGATATTTCCTATCTGTATAAACGCGCCCGAAAGTCCCGTTACAAAGATGAGCGCAGTCATCGCCAGGTTTCTCGCCTTACCATAATTTACTTTTTTATCGACTATCAGTCTAAGACCTGATGCAGCAATCATACCGTAAAGAAGAAAGCTGATGCCGCCCATTACAGGACCAGGAATCGTGCTTATCAGCGCCGATGCCGGAGCAAAGAACGCGAGTATTATCGAAAATACCGCCGCACCGCCAATTACCCACACGCTGTAAACTTTAGTTACGGCCATTACGCCGATATTTTCACCATATGTCGTCGTCGGCACCGAACCGCAGAAGCCCGACAGCATCGTTGAGAATCCATCTGCAAATATCGATCTGTGAAGGCCCGGATCCTTAAGCAGATCGCGCCCCACAATTTCGCTGGTTACCACCTGGTGACCTATGTGCTCGGAAATTATTACGAGCGTCGCCGGTATTACTATGAGAATCGCTTCAATATTAAATTTAGGAAGCATAAAGTTGGGAACTGCAAATACTTCAGACTGAGCGACAGACGCAAAGTCCACAAGTCCGAGCGCCATTGAAAACGCGTAGCCTGTGATAATGGCTATGAGAATAGCAAGCGCTGAAGCAAATCCTCTGAAGATCACCTGTCCTATTACAGCAACGATAATCGTCACTAAGAACACTGCAATAAATTTGGGATTTATTTCCGTATATGTATCGCTCAAAATGAGTCCGCCGTTCTCAGCGGCGGAGCCCGCAAGCTCAAGTCCTATAAGCGCCACTATAGGCCCCATTGCAGCCGGGGGCAAAATTGCATCTATCCACTTTGTACCTACAAATTTTATGATAAGAGCTACAATACAGAAAATAAGGCCTGTTACTATAAATCCACCGAGCGCGTATTGATATCCGTAGTCAGGATTTTCAAGAAGTATGAACGTCGGCGAAAGAAACGCAAAGCTCGATCCGAGATATGCCGGCGCTTTTCCTTTTGTAATAAGGATAAAAAGCAGCGTTCCTATGCCGTTCATAAGCAGCACTATGGACGCGCTCATTCCAAACAGCCACGGCACCAGCACTGACGCACTGAACATTGCAAAAGTGTGCTGTATACTTAGCGGAATGCCCTGCGCGAGAGGTACTCTTTCTTCAACCTGAATAATTCTTCTTTCTTTGCTCATTTTTGGTCTCCTATCTTCCGTTTTGTGACAATTGATTATTTTTTCTATTCTTCGTCAACGTACAAATTGACGCATGTAGTTCCGTCATAGCTTTCCACTTTTACCGAGACGATTTCGTTTTTCGATGTCGGCACATTTTTGCCCACATAGTCAGCCCTTATCGGCAGTTCCCTATGCCCCCTGTCGATTAGTACCGCGAGCTGTATCGTCGCGGCTCTTCCCATTTTTGATACGGCATCGAGCGCTGCGCGCACCGTTCTTCCCGTAAAAAGTACGTCGTCCACAAGAATAACGTCCTTGCCTGTAATTTCAAACTCCACTCCAATGTCGTGCGTTACAGGCAGATCTTCAGCACTGCCGTTCATTTTTCTGTCATCTCTGTAATATGTGATATCGAGTTCCCCCACGGGCACTTCAACACTTTCTATCGCAAGAATATTCTTTGCGAGCTTTTCTGCCAGCGGCACTCCGCGTCTTCTTATTCCGAGCAGCACCACGTTTTCACAACCGTGATTGTGCTCCGCAATCTCGTGAGACATTCGCTTGAGCGCCCTCTGCATATCGGCCTCATTCATCAGATTTGCACGCAGCTTCATAATTTTCCCCTCAAATTTTCTGTTTACAAATGAAAAAATAAGCCCTGCATACGGCAGGGACTGTTACCAAATTATCTCTGCGGGAGCTGCTTTCACGCTTTATGCCCCGCCGGATTATTTATACAATCTTGCCGGTATCGCTGTACTGACTTAAAGATTTTCTTCTTTGTATATTTTACTTTATATCGATTGTTCTGTCAATGCGGCAAAACGAGTTTTCATATTGCACATTGTATTAGAGAATCTGCCGCTTATAAGGTTATAATATGCCGCAATTTTCTCATCAGCATTATTTCAGAAAGCATTGAAAGCTAATCCCCCAATTTTAATATCCCGATAAATAAAAGAGCCTCGGATTTACTCTCAGAGGCTCTTTCTGCTTAGAATTTTACTGCCATTTTGCTAAAATGTAAGCTGTATAATGACAGGCTACATATCAAATTCAGGATTTATCGCGTAGAAATTCTTTGAATTGAGGTTATCCTGCACTACTCTCAATGCTTCACCGAATCTCTGGAAATGCACTACTTCCCGTTCGCGGAGGAACCTTATCGGTTCTATTACATCAGGATCATCAACCATTCTCAATATGTTGTCGTAAGTTGTTCGTGCTTTCTGTTCCGCAGCCATGTCTTCTACAAGGTCTGTTATTGCATCTCCTTTGGATGCAAAGCAGAGCGCATCAAACGGGAACCCAGCTGCCGCCTGAGGGTAAAGACCTGTCGTATGATCCACAAAATATGTGTCAAAGCCTGATTCCTTTATCTGTTCAATAGTAAGATTCCTCGTCAGCTGGTGCACGATAGCGCATATCATTTCCATATGCGCAAGCTCTTCCGTTCCGATATCCGAAAGCGTGGCTATGCACTGTTTAAACGGCATCGAATATCTCTGCGCAAGATAACGCTGTGAAGCCGCAAGCTCACCGTCCGGACCTCCGAACTGTGTAATAATAAACTTTGCCATAGCCGGGTTTGGATTCTTTATATTTACCGGAAACTGCAATTTTTTCTCATAAGTCCACATACTGCTTTAACCCTCCATTTCCCACGGCCACGGCTTATCAATCCAGCTCCAGCCATCTTCTATATTAACTCCGGATGCCGTCAGTGGTCCGAAACTTTCTTCAAACTCAGCAACCGCTTGCTTATGCAGCTCATTATATTTATTGTAAAAATTAAGAGCAGCGGTATCGTTTGGATGATTATTTAAAAATAAATTTACATCCACAAGCACAAAGTCGAGCATCTGCACTCTTCTCAGCATTTCTTCTCTTGTCATCTCTTAGCACCTCCAAGAAACGGTAAATTGAGGCTCGGAAAAACAGTTCCGTTCATAAGTGCCTCACCCGGCTCATAAGTTTCCTCCCATCTCTGCATCGGCACATACGCCATAGCGAGCGGAAGATTGTTAACACATTCTGCAATTGAATCGCTTCCAGGAGTGCTTCCACCTGGCATTGTATTTCCCGGTCTTGTACCTCCCGGGGTTGTATTTTCCGGATTGTTTACATCAATATCTCCGGAAATACCATCCATAATATCGTCACAGTCGTCAAGATATATAGGCATACCTATATACGGCTCAACATTTGCTGTTGCAGCTCTGTCAATATCATTCAAAGTAATTATCCCCTTTCATTGCTTTATAATATATATTATGAAAAAATCCTCTGCGAGTTACAAAAGAGGCCTCGAAAAGCAGATATTTTCCTTGATTTCAAAAAAATCATATGATAACATAACAAAAGAAAATGTTTTTAATTCAGGAGGTAATTTTATTATGGAACAGGACTCTGACAGTGAAAGTGATATTAACATCAATTCAGAAAGCGCATTGCAGCAATCAAGACTTAAACTCGAAAAACGCGCGCTCGCCATATCTATGTACGGAGGTATTTTCTTTGTTTTCATAGAGTTTGCGATGGCTGTGTTTACAACATCACAGTCAATTCTTATGGACTCTGTTTACGACGCAGCAGAACTTATTATGGTCATCGCCTCATTTCGCATTATTCCGCTTCTTTACAGACCGACAACGGAAAAGCACCCTTTCGGATATTCTCAAGTCGAAACAATATTTGTGACTATAAAAGGCGCTATGCTCACAGCCGTTACAGTTGGACTTGTTCTCAGCAATATTCAAATTATACGCGACGGCGGTCACATAGTCCCGTTCGCAAGCGTTGCGGCTTTTGAATTCTCGGCTGTATTTATCAGTTTAATTGTAATTCTCGTACTAAGAAAACTATATAAAAAAACAAATTCACCACTCGTAAAAGTAGAAATCGACGGCTGGATTATAGACTCTGCCGCAAGTACAGGCCTCGGAATTGCCTTTATACTGCCAAAATTGTTTAACTGGAATTGGCTCGTTTACATTTCACCGTATCTTGACCAGATTATGGCTATCGTGCTTTCGTTATTCATACTGCCAGTTCCCATCAAAACCGTTATCGTCAGTCTGCGCGAGCTTTTCTTATTTGCTCCCGACAGCGAAACAATTGAAAATATCAAGGAAATTTCATCGAGTGTTCTCTCTAAGTACAATATTGATGTCGTTATGTATGATATCATAAAAACAGGCAGAAAACTATGGATCAGTCTCTATTTTACTGTACCTGGCGATACAATATCAATATCTGCACTCGCAAAGATACAAAAAGAACTTGAAACAGCTTTAATTTACAAATATCCAGACCTTTATGTAGAACTCGTACCTGAATTCGATATTTAATATATGCCATAAAACTCATAATCAAAAGTGCGATTTTTAAGCTGCTTTACTTATTAAATCAAAAAAGAGTCTCAAACTTAAGCCTGAGACTCTTTTATCTTATTTAACTCTTATTTAACCGCTCTTTTGGCAGCTGCTCTTCTCACGAGCACTACAATCTCGTGCAGCCATATCGGAGCTGTCGAAATCGCAGTCAAGATAAGCCATTCGCGCACTGAAAGCTCAGCCGCATTAAACACCGACTCAAAGAACGGTATTTCAGTCACGCCAATCTGCAAAAGGAAACCTACAGCAACGGCAATCACCATCATCTTATTATTAAACGGATTTATTGTAAATACCGATCTATCTAAATTTCTCATACCGATAGCATTGAAGAGCTGCGATATTCCGAGCACAGTAAACGCATATGTCTGTGCTTTGAGATATATTAGCTCATTTCCAAGCATTGCGTCTATATTTGCAAGCGTTACAGCCATTCCTTGCTCCCTAAGTTCGCATACAGGAAGCAATACAAAAGCGATAAGCGTAATAACTCCTATCAAAAGGCCAAACAATACCGTTATAGCATATCCGCCGTGTGCAAAAAGGCTCTCCTTCGGATCGCGCGGCGGCTTTTTCATCGCATACTTATCTCCCGCATCTACTCCCAATGCAAGCGCAGGAAGAGAATCTGTGATGAGATTTACCCAAAGTATATGAATCGCTTTGAGAGGCGCCGCAAGCCCGACGAGTATAGCCGTAAACATAGTCATAATTTCACCGAGGTTCGATGAAAGCAGGAAAAGCACCGATTTTTTAATATTGGCATAAATATTTCTTCCCTCTTCAATCGCGCTCTTTATCGTGGCAAAATTATCATCCATCAGCACCATATCGGCAGCGCCCTTTGCGACATCCGTTCCCGTAATTCCCATCGCCACTCCAATATCCGCAGATTTAAGCGAAGGCGCGTCGTTTACACCATCTCCTGTCATAGATACGATATCACCATGCGAACGGAAAGCATTTATTATCATAACCTTATTTTCCGGTGATACTCTTGCAAATACGCGCAGTTCTCCGACTATGCCGTTGAGTTCATCCTGTGTCATATTATTAAGCTCATCACCTGTAATGCACTGTGACATATCGCTCGCTATTCCGAGTTCCTTTGCTATTGCAAATGCAGTATCCTTATGATCACCCGTAATCATTACCGTCTTAACAGAAGCTCCGTCAAACACCTCTATCGCGTCCTTTGCCTCTGGCCGCGGCGGATCTATCATCCCGACAAGTCCCATAAATATCAGGTTTTCTTCGCTGGCGCTGTCATCGTCGTATTTTACAGCGAGCGCAAGTACACGAAGCGCGTCCTTTGCCATATTGAGCGCTGCATCTTCTATCGCCTTTATATCGGCATCCGTCATCGGACGCACGCTTGCGGAACCGTCAGGCTCCATCACAGAACTGCAGTGCACTATCATTCTGTCTACAGCACCTTTTGTATAAGAAACAACTTTGCCGCTTTCTGCATCTTTCTGCACAGTCGTCATCATCTTGCGATCGGAATCAAAAGCCTGCTCGTTGATACGTGGAGCCTTCGCAAGGAGTTCATTCTTTTCAAGACCAATATTAAGACCAAGATCTATGAGCGCAAGCTCGGTCGGATCTCCTATACGGCTCTCACCGTTTATCTCTGCGTCCGTACAATATATAAATCCCTTTATGAGTGCACTGTATTTATTCTCAAATTCTACTTTTGCCCCTGTTTCATCTGCATTATCCAATATTTCTGTAAGCGCCTTTTCAGAAACATCCTTCATCTCTCCCGGCACGTATAGTCTCACGGCTGTCATTTTGTTTTGTGTGAGCGTACCCGTCTTATCCGAGCAGACAACACTGACAGCGCCGAGCGTCTCAACAGCCGGCAGCTTCCTCACTATCGTGTTTACCTTTACCATACGCTGAACTCCGAGCGCGAGTACTATCGTAACCACTGCCGGCAGTCCCTCAGGAATAGCCGCTACAGCCAGCGAAATTGCTGTCAGCATCATCTCTATAACATTTCTGTCCTGAATAACGGCAATCGCAAAGAGCGCAGCACAGAGAAGCACAGCAACTATACCGAGCATCTTTCCAAGGTCTGCAAGTCTCTTCTGAAGAGGAGTCATCTCGTCTGCCGTGTTATTTATCATACTTGCGATTTTACCGATTTCGGTATTCATTCCCGTAGCCGTGACAACACCCTCGCCGCGTCCGTAAGCCACGCTTGTCGACATATACGCCATATTTATCCTGTCTCCAAGCGCTACATCGCCTTCTGCAACAAAGGTCGCATCCTTGTCAACCGGTACTGACTCTCCCGTAAGCGCAGATTCCTCTATTTTAAGATTTACAGTCTCGATAAGCCTGAGATCTGCCGGCACAACTCTTCCCGCTTCCAGCACAACTATATCTCCCGGCACAATTTCCGCTGCAGGCACTTCGATATTTCTGCCATCGCGCCTTACAAGTGCATTCGGACTTGACATTTTCTTAAGCGCTTCGAGTGACTGCTCTGCTTTAGCTTCCTGCACCATACCGATTACAGCGTTGAGAAGTATTACCGCTACTATTATTATAGCATCGCTGTATTCGCCGAGAAATGCCGAAATGAGAACAGCCGCAAACAATATATATATCATAGGATCTTTAAGCTGCGACAAAAACATCTGAATTTTCGTCTTCTTTTTGCTCTCTTCAAATTCATTCCTGCCGTGCAGCTCAAGTCTCTCAGATACGTCATGTGAAGAAAGTCCGTTTACGCTGTCTACTGCAAGTTCCTTAAGTACAAGCTCTCTTTCTTTTTGCTCTACCACCTTATCAATCCTCCTATTTTTGCCCTTTTCCACTGTTTCATTTAATTATTCATGCGAATAAAAAAGGCTTTGTACATAATATTAGCAATCCGCCAATGAATTATGCCAAAGTCTTGTTACCTGAAACGGGACCTGTCTCCAGACCACAAGCGGTCGGTTGTTGAAGTACAGGCTTAAAACTACTCCCTTTAAGCAATTTTTATTTTACACTATATTATATATACATATTCTGCCATTGTCAATCAGTTAATAAAATTAAATACAAAAATATGTATCGCACCTTTAATTTTGGCAAATATTATGCTTAACAAATAAATCATATAAAAGGAGCCTTTAAATTTTATGCGCAATATATCCATTTGGGAGAAAAACACTGAAAAAAGAACTTATCCGTCGCTTTCGGAAAACATAAATGCGGAAATTGCAGTAATAGGCGCAGGACTTGCTGGTATTCTCACTGCGCGCAGACTAAAAGAAAGCGGATGCGATGTCGTTGTCATCGAAAAAGATAATCTCGGCAGTAGCCAAACAAAAAATACTACTGCCAAAATCACATTGCAGCACGGTTTGTTTTACAATGACCTTATCAAAGACATCGGTGAAGAGCACGCCCGACTTTATGCCGAGGCAAATATGCGCGCCATTGAAATGTACGAGAAAATGATTAAAAATGAAAATATCGACTGTGATTTCGAGAAAGAAAACGCCTATCTCTATTCCGTCATATCCGATGAAAAAATACGCGAAGAATACAATGCCGCATATAGTCTCGGTATTCCGTGCGAAATCACGAGCGAAACATCACTTCCGTTTAAAACAGTATCAGCCTTGCGCTTTCCGAATCAGGCACAGTTCCATCCCCTGAAATTTCTTTATGCCGCGGCAAACGGGCTTAAAATATATGAGCATAGCAAAGTTCTGTCTGTAGATGGCTGCGGCATAAAAGCGAACGACCTTATAAATTCAAGTGCAGATGAAACTTATGACAGACATCTGCCAAGAAAAAGTGAACTTATAGTTAAAAGCGAGCACGGAACTTTTACAGTACTCGCAGATAAAGTAGTATTTGCCTGCCACTATCCGTTTATCAACATTCCCGGCTATTATTTCATAAGAATGCATCAGGAACGAAGCTATGTACTTGCGCTTGCAAATGTCGTTTCCGAAAACGGCATATATTTATCTGGGGCAAACAAAGATGCAAAATATGAAGGTATGTATTACTGCGCTGATGAAGATAAATTTTCTTTCAGACGTGCAGGCTCGCTGATGCTCTTTGGCGGCGGAAGTCACAGAACAGGCGATGCCTCCGATAACAAATACGAAATGCTGCGCACTGCTGCACGCCAATATTTTCCGCAATCTGAAGAAACAGCATGCTGGTCGGCGCAGGACTGCATCACAGGCGACTATATTCCATTTATAGGCACATACTCAAGCGATACTCCAAATTGGTATGTAGAATCAGGCTTCAAAAAATGGGGAATGACCTCATCTATGGTAGCTTCCAGTATTATAGATGATTTGATAAATGGGCGCGAAAATCCTTATATAGAAGTGTTCTCCCCTCAGCGCCATAACCTTTCAGGAGATCTTAAAGAAATGCTGTCTGACGGCTATAATGCCGTCAAAGGACTTTCAAAAAGTGCAGCCGATGTGCTTACAGGAAACAAAGATGAAGATTCTGCGCTCACGAGCGGAGAACCGCTTAGATGCAGGCATCTTGGTTGTAAGCTCGCTTATAATCCGGGTGAAGACAGCTATGACTGTCCCTGCCACGGCTCACGCTTTACAAAAGACGGCAGGCTTATAGACGGCCCCGCACAAGAGCATCTTACGTAAACCTGCACATCTTTTAAACAGCCAAATAGTCTATCTAAGCAAGTTCCGTTATCGGCTTAAATGTATATCCCGCTTCTTCCCATTTAGTAAGAAGTTCGTCGAGGATCTCTCCATTTGTCTTTGAAGTACTGTGAAGAAGCACTACTGCGCCCGGGTGTATTCTCGGTATCAGCTTATTGAACGCTTCTTGCTTTGTAGGCTGTTTTGATTCGTACCAGTCCACATAGGCTAAGCTCCAAAATACCGTCTTATATCCCATATCGCTTGCCATTTTGAGATTGCTCTCGCTGTATTTTCCCTGCGGAGGACGGTATATTTTCATCATATCCTGTCCCGTCACTTCTTTGTACTTTTCTTCAAGGTCATTTAGCTCCGCTTTGAACGCTTCTTCCGTACCTATTGCCGACATATCAGGATGATGCATCGTATGGTTTCCGACCGTATGTCCCTCAGCTACCATTCTTTTTACTATCTCAGGGCTCGTTTCTATGTAGTTGCCTACAAGGAAAAAGCACGCCGGTGCATTGTGTTTTTTGAGCGTATCGAGTATTTTTTCCGTATTTCCATTCTCGTAGCCCGCGTCAAATGTAAGGAATATAGCTTTTTCTTCTACAGCCTTATCGCCTCCCACGAAATACGCATTGTACTTTGCAAGTTCTTCAGGAGTCGCGTTTCCCACAGGCGCCTTGCCATCGCTCTGAAAGCTAAGCCCCCAGTTGCCATCTGCTGCTGCGGACACTGAAGCTTCAGACTCTCCAAGGTCAGAAGTACGATTTTCAAGAAAATTTACGCCTCCCGCAGTAGCCAGCGCCGTAAACACAAGCATAAGCGCAAGCGTTTTTGCAAACCGCTTGCTTCTCTTCTTAAAGTTTTTCTTATTAATAAATACCGCCATAAAAAATCACCGCCAAATACTTTTTTATACAAATATACTTAGCGGCATTCTATTTTATGATTTTATATGTTTTAATCTTTTTTCACAGCAAGTAAAATTTCTAACTTTTACTCAGCTTTAACCTGCTTTAACCTTTAAATCTGTATCCAACTCCCCATACAGTCTCAATATACTGTAAATTATCCATATCAGTCTCTATTTTTTCACGAATTCTTCTCACATGCACGGCGATTGTAGAAATATCTCCGAACGCATCAAATCCCCAAATCTTATCAAAAAGCTGATCCTTTGAGAAAACTCTGTTTGGGTTTTCTGCAAGAAAAAGAAGCAAGTCGTACTCTTTCTGCGGCATACTTTTCTCCTCGCCATTAACAAACACACGTCTGCTGTCTTTATCTATTTCAAGTCCTCTTATTTTGAGTATATTCGATCCCGCTTCCTCCTTTGTATGACCTGTAAGCCTATCATACCTTGCGATGTGGCTTTTAACTCGTGCCACAAGCTCATTGGGACTGAACGGTTTAGTCATATAGTCGTCTGCGCCAAGGCCAAGACCACGCACCTTGTCTATATCATCTTTCTTTGCTGACAGCATAATAAGCGGCATATCTGTTTCATTTCTGAGGCGTGCGCACACCTCAAAACCATCCATTCCAGGCAGCATTATATCAAGTATGGCAAGCGCATATTCTCCCCTAAGCGCCATATCAAGCCCCGTTTTTCCGTCCTCCGCTATATCGCATTTATACCCGTTTATTTCGAGATAATCGCGTTCAAGTTCAGCTATACTTTTATCATCCTCTATTATCAGGATTTTTTGCATTATGCTCACCAACCTTAATATTATCAAATTTTTCTTCTGAGCGGCAAATAAACAAATATCTGCGTACCCTCGTCTTTCTCGCTCTTGACCCATATCTTACCGTGATGATTTTCTATTATCTGTTTTGATATTGCAAGCCCAAGACCATTGCCCTTTATATTGCTCCGCGCCGAATCACCGCGATAAAAACCGTCAAATATACGCGGCAAATCTTCTTTTTTTATACCTGTTCCATTATCGGATACGGTAATCATTACACCGCTGCTGACAGCTTCCTGAGTCAGCATCACATTGCCGCCCTCTTTATTGTATTTTATAGCATTTCCTATAAGATTATCAAGCACCCTTTTGAGCTTATTTTTATCCGCAAGCACAATCATCTCTTTGTCCGCAAGACTGCAAGTAAACGAGAGATTATGAGTTTCTATCTCTGTTCTATATTCTTCAGCAAGCTTACTGAGATATTCCGTTATATCCACAAATTCAAATGCGTACTGCATACGGCCAAGTTCAAGCTCCGAGTACTCAGTCATACCATCGAGTAACCTTTCTAGCACTATCGCTTTGCTGTATATCGTATCGAGATATTTCTGCTGTTTTTCAGGTGTATCCGCTATACCGTCGATGATGCCCTCTATATATCCCTTTATAGCAGTCACAGGTGTTCTCATATCATGAGAAAGATTAGCAATAAGCATATTTCTTTCTTCCTGCTGCTCAATCTCCCGAGCTGCATTCTCTTTCAGCCGCCTTCGTATTTTCTCTATCGAATCGCACAACTCTGCGAGTTCTTCTGCGTCTTCACTCGTAAGTACATCAAAATTCAATTCACCTTCCGCTATATTTTCCGCCGCTGTTTTAAGCCTGTTTATCGGTGCCAGCACTGTCCGCGCCAGATTTGTTGAAAGCGCAAGACAGGTAATCAGCACGAGCGTTCCCGTGAGAAAAGCCCACGCTATAAAATAATAAATTCCGATATCGTTGCTGCGAATCGTTCCTGAGAATACATCCCTTGCCGTCATTGTAAGACGCTTTATCCCGTCTGGGTTGCTTAGAGAAAACACAAAAATTAAAATAAAGGACATAACGATTACCAACGCCGCCGATATTACTATCATCAGTATATTGGTTTTCATAAAATGTCCTTTAAGTGATTTCATCGTGCTATACTTCCCGTCTTTCGTATAAATAATATCCTATGCAGCCGAACACTGTGCCGTAACCCGCAAGCATACCTATCTTTGAAAGTATTGCAAAGAACGGAAGCGTAACACCTACCCATACATTGTGCCACTGCATATAACCTGTAAAGAGAAGGCTGCCGGCCCGCGGTACAACAAGTCCCGCCACATAAAGTCCTATATATATTATAATACATATCAGCATAGAAAGTGAAGTGCTTCCTGAAAATTGATTTATCATACCGGCAAATGCTACGAGAACGATCATCGGAATAATATCGAGAAAATACGACATAAACGCTGTGAAAACACCTGTCATATCGCGTGCACCCATCGCCTGCACCACCGTTGTCATCACAAACAGCACTACGAGATAAATAATAGCCACCGCTGTAACCGCAGCAAGCTTAGAAAAATACTGCTTTGCTCTGCTTATAGGCCTCATATACGAGGCGCGTATTGTACCGTCATGAACTTCACCGGCAAACACATCACAAGATGCCATAAATATTATAAGCGGTATATACACCTGTATAAAAAAGCCGAGAACAGTCATCGGAAGCCCCGAAAGCACCACCTCTGCACCTATCACGCCGCGCGATGCGCGCGATATAATCATACCTATAAGCCCCCACATAACGCAAATAGCTACTTCGATTATGAGAAAGACATAATATTTTTTTCTCGCTGCAAGTTTTCTGAGCTCATTTTGTAAATTTGCAATAAAAATTTTCACCTGTCTTCCTCCTTTATATTATTATTGAACCCCTTTTGTCCTTAACCTTTGAAAGAAAGTAGTCTTCAAGCGAAGGATTGAGCCTCAGCGCCTCTTCCATCGTCTCGAAAGAAAGCATTTCTCCTTCGTGTATCACTGCTACTTTATTGCAGGTTTTTTCAATTTCCGGAGCTAAATGGCTTGCAATTAAAAACGATGTCCCCTTTTCCGACGCATATCTTTTAATAATTTCACGGATTTCGACAGTCCCCTCTATATCGAGTCCGTTCGTCGGCTCATCGAGTACCACAAGCTCAGGCTCCGAAAGAAGTGCCATTGCTATACCGAGTCTCTGTTTCATACCGAGCGAAAATCTTGCTACTTTTTCTTTTTGATATCTCGCGATTCTCACAATTTCCATTATCTTGTCTATCCTGGCATCATCCACATTGTCATAATAACGTGCCATCATTTTAAGGTTTTCCCTTGCCGACAAATATTCAAAGAGGGCAGGCCTCTCAATGAGACCTCCCACCTTTGCAAGTGCTTTTTCAACATCTTCTTCAACATTTACTCCAAACACTTTTACCTCTCCGCTGCTGGCGTGGCAAAGTCCCATTATGGTTTTCATTATGGTAGTTTTACCGCTGCCATTCGGACCGAGAAGACCGACAACATCGCCACGTTCTATTTCAAAACTTATATTCTTTACCCCTCTGCCGTTTTTATATAACTTTGTAAGATTATCAACTATCAGAATCTTTTCCATACATTCTTCTCCGTCTTTAATAATCCTTTGAAAATTTAATCATTGTTCTCCACTTTACCTTCCGGATCAAACACATCGGCTGTGGTGCTGCCGTAGTCTTTAGCGTTTATCACACCGCTAAATGTTGCTGTATGCTTTTCTCCGTTCTTATCAAATCCGGCCAGCGTAACTTCAAGAGTATTCTCGAGGAGTTCTCCGCTCTTGCTCATCTTAGCTGTCATCTTCGCATTTTCGATATACGGGTCATCACCGAACATCATATAAATGTCGCTATCATCATAATTTCCTGTGCTGTCAATATACTCATCGTAAGTCTTGTAATATTCGTAGCTTCCATCAGCTTTTACAAGCAATACACCTGTGCTGTCATAATCATCACTGTAAATCTGTTCATATTTATCCCAAAATGCTTCACTCGCATCGTCGTATGCGTCCCAATATGCTTCTTCTGTATCATATCCCGCAACTTCCGGCAGGAATTCACCGGTTGTTTCGCTGTATACATTTTCCGATAAATCCTTTCCGTACTCTTCATTTGAAAATGCGCTGAATGCGTTGGAATAATCATCATACACAACACCTTCGCCGCCATATGAATATTCGTTCATACTGCTGAAAAGAAGCGAAAGTCCGGCATTTATTATTTCAGGCATCTGATTCTTTGAAACATTCACCTGATATTCAAGCGTATTGTCATCTTCTCCAGTAAGAACTACATTGTTTTTCAGGTCACCCACTACCATATCTGCTGCAACCTCAAGGAATTTTACGAGTTTCTGATTGGTGTTTTCATCCATATCGATACCGAGAAAATTGCCGTCTATACCGGTATATGTCGAATCATATGAATAGTAAGTATTATCCTGCACGTTGTACGAATAATGCTTCTTACCGTCTCTGTACTGACGATATTCATAAATGTCTCCGTCCATATATGTTTCTTTGCTGTATGAGCTCTCCCCATTGTCTCCGATTTTAACGCCGTTTTCACTCTTTGTTATCAGCTTTCCGTCAAGGTAGATTTCGACATCAGCATCAAGCGTCACATTATCAGTCTCAAGAAGCAAATTCTTAAGCGCGCTCTTATAGTTGCTGTAACCGCTTGCATTATCATAGTTTGCATACACCGAAGTCGTCAGTACCATAAGTCCCACGAGCATACAAACCGCCGTAATCATATGGCGCTTTTGTTTGAATTGAAACTTTTTCATAACCTCATCCTCCTGAATAGTTTTTAGTTTTTATCTTACAATGTCATTATAACTGTCCTTTATTGATATTATATCAACCGTTTATTAACTAATTATTAACAAACACAAAATAAATTATTTATCTTTTTACCCTTGTAAAATCATAAATAAAGCAATAACCTTCTTTGCTCAAGTTTAATTGCCTAAAAATGCTCATCAAAATATTTTACTTGTCCGGCAAAATTCTATTTGGTAAAATTATTACAAATAATAATTAAACGAAAATGTAAGTGAGGCTTATTTTTATGCTGTCTTTGATTTTAAATATTTTATTCCTGCTTTTATCATCAAACTGCTTTATCCTGCTATGGACGATACAAAGCTCCGCAGGAGCTGATATTGTCTGTGCCGCATTATTTATATGCCTATTTTTGCTCGCAAACATCTTTAATCTTTTTCCGCATAAAAAATATCAGGATATAAGATTAAAAATATGTCTTCATGGAGTTGTACGCCTAAAAGCAGTTTTGACATCCGGCATAATTTCGGCATTTTTTCAGATTACGCTGCTCCTGTTTTTCGATCTTAAAGTGGTTCTTATTTCTATACTCATATGCTTTCTCGCTCATTTTATAGTTTTCTGGAACGGTATAATTTCGGTATATTTTACTTCCGTGCAGCTCGGTATAAAAGAGCGTATTATCGGTGTGCTTTGCGGCTGGAT
>CALWPQ010000020.1 GCA_944383465.1 uncultured Clostridia bacterium | reverse complement strand
ATAAACAGGCTGCAGTTATTATACTACAGAGCTATCTTGAAACTGTAAGGTAATTAATAACTAAAGCTGTTGAAGAGGGAACTTTGATTCTTGTTTTAAAGCTTACAACTATTCCTAAAATCGCAATTTTCGGAATAGTTGTAACCAAAAAAAATAAAAACATCAGAAATTTCTTTCAAATTTTTGATGTTATCATTCGCTCAATAATCTTGATCCATATAAGCTGTATTTATGTTTTTTGTATATTTCTGATCTTATTATTCTCGCTTAATTATTAATAAGGAAATCTAATATGTTACAGCCGCTGCTTCCTTCATTATTTATAAAGTTCTGTATATCCACATTTTGTACAAGTTATTGTTATGAATTTCTTGTTCTGTACATCAAACATTTTTGCGAAATTTCCTCCTGTTGCCTGAAACTGATAGCTCTCAAAATTTGTATGTCCACATTTTGCGCATACATACTGTTTTTTGTCCATAAATTTTTTTCTACTATAGTGCTTGATAGCTTTTTATTTATGCAAAAGCCCAAAACCTCTAAATTTTAATGCTTTCAAAAATCAAGGCTCTATTTTTCGATTTAAGCGACTTTTTTTGATTTAGTCGATAAATTATACCTTGAATTTTACTTTATTCTTTAACAAATCCTCAACTAAGTGCAAAATAAGCCTATATTTAAATCACTGTCATAAAATTTCACATCTTATAATAAGATGTGAAATCAATCTAATGATAAACAGGTATCTGTATAGTCTGACCCGGATATATATCAGCCGCAGTAATATCATTAAGATTGCATATTTGATGAACGGCTCTGCGAGTGTCCATATCTGACGGCATATGTTCTTTAGCGAGCTGCCAAAGAGTGTCGCCAGAACATATTTCAACAGATTTATATTCCTTAACAGTAAGACTTGAAGCATCATAAAGTCCAAGCATCGTATTTGTACTGCTTACTGTGATTATAATCATCAGTGCTATAAAAACCGTAAATCTGAGTCTTGATTTAATTCTGTAAGTTTTAGCCGTTTTCATATATGTTCCCTCCTGTTCACATTTGCAAACAAATGTTCGTAACATTATAATATACGAATATCTGTTCGTTGTCAACAGTTTTTGAAACATTTGTTCGTTTTTTCTGGGAACTTTATGAAAAACAAGCCTTCCGCACTTCTCACAGCTAAAATTCCTTTAAAGTCAGTTAAAGTTTCATCATTTTTACATATTTTTTATCTATCCATTCATGTATCTTTTTATGTTTGCATACTCCTATAATACATAGAATTACGGCGATTGCAAAGAGAATTACCGCCTCCGTATAGCTGCCTGACTCGAACATCGACCCCATAATTACTGAGCCTATCATAGCCGGAGCTCTGCCCACGAGCGAAACTATAAGGAACGGCATAAAACGCATGTTCGACACACCTATAGCATATGCAAATAAGTCTTTGGGAATGCCCGGTATCAGATAAATAACGAGTATAAAAAGAAGTGCGCGCTTGCTGTTAAGCTTTTCTATATAATTATTGAGCTTTTTTTCACCGAAAATTAAATACATAGCGTCTTTTCCGAGAATCCGCGCAATATAAAACGTCATTATCGTGCCGATAGTCGCGCCAATCATAGTCAGCAAAAATCCGATCCCAAAATGAAAAACATATCCGCCAGCAAACTGAAGCACCTGTCCAGGGAGAATACATATCACAATCTGTGCCACCTGCAACCCCAGATACACAAAAATACTTTCAATTTTGTGCCTTGATAAAAACATATTTATCTTTTCCAGTGAACCAAAATCGTTTATAAGCTCGTGATAATTGAAATATACTACAAGCGGAACTACTGCCACAATGGCGATTAGAAGTCCGAATTTGAGCCATATTATTAGCTTTTTAAGCTTTTCTTTAGTCCTTTTTTCCATAATATAATCTTAACCCCTATATATACCTTTACTCTTTAAACTCCGCTTAAACCCTGCGCTTATAAAGACACAAGCCCCTTTTCATAAAGTGTCTCAAGCGCCATAATAACACCAAATTTTGAATGCTCATAAGTGAGTCCGCCCTGGAAATACACATTGTAAGGCGGACGTATCGGCGCATCTGCCGAAAGTTCAATTGACGAACCTTGAACGAACGCCCCCGCAGCCATTACCACCTGATCCTCATACCCAGGCATATTCCACGGTTCCGGCTTTACATGCGCATCCACGGGAGCGGCTGCTTGAATGCCCTGGCAAAACGCTACAACTGCCTCAGGCGAGCCGAGACGAACAGTCTGAATGATATCGGAACGCATATCTTCAGGCTTTGGGCACACAGCAAAACCGAGGTTTTCAAAAACCTTGCCGCACAGCACAGCGCCTTTCAGTGCTCCGTTTACAACTCTCGGCGCCATAAAAAAGCCTTGCAGCATAGTGCGGCTCTGGCCAAATGTAAGACCGCATTCCCCGCCGATACCAGGCGAAGTCATGCGATAGCTTATATTTTCAATCAGGTCGCGCTTTCCCGCAATATATCCTCCTGTAAGCGCAAGACCACCACCCGGATTTTTTATAAGTGAGCCTGCAATTACATCAACTCCGACATCTGTAGGTTCCTTAGTATCAAGAAATTCACCGTAGCAGTTATCCGCCATAACGATGATGTCTTCATTTATATTCTTAACAAATGTCACAGCTTTTTTGATCTCATCTATCGTCAGCGCCTTCCTCCAAGCGTAGCCTGTAGAACGCTGCAGACAGACCATTCTTGTTTTTTGGGAAATGGCCTTACCGAGCGCATCAAGATCTATCGTCCCGTCTTCAGCAAGCTCAACCTGTTTATACGACACGCCAAATTCCTTAAGAGAACCTTTACCGCTATCACCTCTTATACCTATAACTTCTTCAAGCGTATCATAGGGCGTGCCTGTACAGTAAATAAGCTCGTCTCCGGGTCTCAGGATACCCGTAAGCGTAAGCGTAAGCGCATGCGTACCGTTTACAATTATCGGCCTCACAAGCGCAGCTTCAGTATGAAAAACATCAGCATAGACCTTTTCAATAGCCTCACGTCCCGGATCATCATAGCCGTAGCCCGTGTTCCAGCCAAAATGCATATCAGATATCCTGTTCTTCTGAAAAGCTTTTAATACTTTGTACTGGTTAAAAGCCGCGACATCATCGAGATCGTCGAACAGAGCCTTTATTTCGTCCTCAGCATGTGAAACAGCATTGAGCACTTCTTTTGCGACTCCGAATTCTTCATTGAGTAATTTGTAAGTATTGCTTTGCATTTCTTGTCTGCCTTTCGTTATTATTTTAATTCAATTTAAATTTACATAATAATTTTATAGTAAATAAAGTATTTTTTTACTCATCATCTTCCGGTGCCATTCCCTCGCGCCTTTCTATTTCCCATTCCATACCGCGCACGAGGTCGCGCTTTACCCCCTTTCTATGCGCCGCATAAAGCTGCGTTGTTGTCACTTGCTCATGGTCGAGCAGTGCCTGTACATCAAATATAGAATTCCCTCGTCCTATAAGGCTTGTGGCTGCCGTAGCTCGCAGTTTGTGCGGACTATAACCGGCTTTTCGTGATGTTTCCATTCCTATTGACGTGTATTTCTTACACATATCGCGTATCGCGCGCTCTGTCATACGCTTGCCTTGCAGCGACAAAAAAAGAGCGTCGCGGCTTTCTTCATCTACCTTCTCATCATCAGGCCGCTCATTATTTAAATAATCAGAAATCACCATCGTTACCGACCTGTTCAGCGGCATTATTGATTCTTTGCCGCGCTTTCTGTAAATTTTGAATTCTCCGCGCTGAAAATTAAAAGATGAAATATTAAGCTGCTGCAGTTCCGATATTCTAAGGCCATACGTTAAAAACAGCATCAGTATAGCTTTATCTCTCTTTTTCGTCTTTTCCCAAAATTCGTGCTCCTTGTCAGTGAGGTGCGCGCCCGTGGACACCGCATCGAGCATTTTCATCACCTCATCATCCTGCAACGCCTTGATTTCACGCTCTCCCGGCTTCTGCACTCTTATAGGATTAAATCCGTCCGTTATATTCTTCTTCAAAATTCCGTCACGGTAAAGCTGCTTGAACATCACGGAAACTGATGATTTCTTGCGCGCCAGCGTCTTATTCGTGTTTTCATGCACATAAATCATATCATCTTCTTCTACTTCATAAGACTTGCAGTAATCTATATAGATATTTATATCGGCAGCTTGTATATTTTCGAGTTCTTCAATCTTTATTTCCCGCGGTGTCTTAGCGTTTGTCAGATCTGGACGCTCCGCAATAATATAGCGGAAAAAAAATCTTAAATCGAAAAGGTAAGCAAGCCTAGTCATAGGAAGCACATTACCGCGCAGATACGCAAAAAATCCCGCAAGATACGGAGGCAGCTCTTTTTCAAGCGCAAGACTTCTACTGTTTATATCATATTCTTTTTTAATAATGTTGTCCGGTTTGTCACTTTTATTATGGACTTTTACAACTTTTTCAGCCAATTTATTATTACCTCTATACAGCTTTCATCATTTTCGTATGCGGAAATATTAAACCATTTTATATCTTCATATCTCTTAAACCAGGTCATCTGACGCTTGGCTAAATGTCGTGTATTCTGCTTTACCAGGCGCACCGCTTCATCAAGGCTGTAATTTCCCCGGAAATATGCGATAATTTCCTTATATCCGATACCCTTCATCGAAATATCGTCTTCCGTGAGCCCCATATCAATAAGTCCTCTGACCTCATCTTCAAGCCCCGCATCAATAAGTATATTAACGCGCTTATCGATGCGCTCATAAAGCTCGCTTCTATCGCGTTCAAGCCCTATGATCACCGCATCATAGTCTTTTGTCTTTACAAACGACTGTTCAAAAGATGGAATTTTAGCTCCGCTTTCCGCCGCTTCTATTGCACGCACCACTTTTTTTATATTATGCGGATGAATGCGCGCCGCCGCATCACTGTCCTTTTCTTCAAGGAGCTTGTGCAGATATTCGCATCCTTTTTCTTCTGCAAGACTGTAGAGCTCTCTCCTTTTTTTTTCGTCTCCGGGCGGGGATGAAAAATCCATATCATATATGAGGGAATTCACATAAAGCCCCGTTCCGCCTGAGACGACGGGCACGAGTCCGCGTTTTTCTATATCGTAAATCGCAGCTTTGGCAAGTTTTTGGAACTTTGATACGGAAAAAGCCTCCCTCGGATCGATCATATCCACAAGATGATGCCGGCAAAGGCTCTGTTCCTCAGCAGTCGGCTTTGCCGAGCCTATATCCATAAACTTATAAAGCTGCATTGAATCCGCCGACACTATCTCGCCGCCGAGCGCGCGCGCAATCTCAATCGCATATTTTGTTTTTCCAACAGCTGTTGGACCTAAGACAAATATTACGCGTTTTTCCATTACACCCTCTTAAACATCTTTTCTATATCATATTTTCTCATTCTTATAAATGTAGGTCTGCCGTGCGGGCATGAGAACGGATTTTCGCATTTTGAAAGTTCCGTAAGCAGTTCATTTATCTCTTCTTCTTTAAGCAAATCTCCGCCTTTTACAGCAGCTTTACAGGCGTTTGTCATTATCTTCTCAAGCTTGTTTCTATCACATATATCTATCCCGTCATCCACATTTTCTGCAAAATACTTTAAAAAATCCTCTGCTTCCGCAAGCGACATAAACATCGGAATAGCCTTGGCAGCATATATTTTCGGACCGAATTCTTCAATTTCAAATCCCATATCGTTGAGCTTTTCCAGGCTTTTACCCGCGCTCTCAGCTGCTCCGTACGGTAGGTTTAATATAATCGGAAGCATAATCGGCTGTTTTGTTTTCTCTTCGTACTCATACTCATGCATAAGCTTTTCAAAAAAAACTCTTTCATGTGCCGCATGCTGATCTATCATATAAAAATTATCGTCGTCTGTCAAAAGAATATATGTGCCGAATATAGAGCCGATAGGATGAAGATAGGCAAAATCAAATGGTCTTGGTGCTGCAGCAGGAATCTTTTCCTGCCCTGCCTCGTTTTCTTTTTCTTCCTCCGCTGTCACCTGTGCGCGTAAGTTTGATAATAAGTTTTTTATGTCAACTTGTTCTTCTTTAACTCTAACTTCCTTTAAACTCTCTTCTTTTCCGAAATCATACTTAGATGTATTTTGCCTGCTTGACGGAGACGAATCATATTGGTTCTTCGCCAATGCAATATCATTAATCTGCTCAGGCGAAGCTTGCGAAGGTTCTTTCCTTTCTGTATTCTTAAATTTAAATATATTCTTCTCTGTAACCTGCGGTATCGCCTCCTTCGCCGCAAGCGCTTCTCGCGCCGCATCGCGTACAAGTTCTGTTATAAACGCCGCATCATCAAACTTTACTTCCTTTTTATTCGGATGGATGTTCACATCGAGCCTGCTGGGATCCGCTTCTACAAACAAAAACGCCGACGGATATCTGCCCTCAAACAAACGATCTGAATAAGCGTCTGCTACGCCCTTTTCTATCACTTTACTGTTTACTAACCTGCCGTTTACAAAGAATATCTGATTCCTCTTGCTGGTATTTGACACTCCAGGCGATGAAATAAAGCCCTTAACTCCGGCATAATCGCGCGAAAAGCTCACAGGTATGAGGCTATCTGCTGTCTCCTTGCTGTACACAGTAAATATGTTCGTACGCACATCACCTTTACCGTTTGTTGCAAACAGTATATTTCCGTTATTTATAAGCCTTATCCTTATATCTGGATATGCAAGCGTTATTTGAGATATAAAATCTATAATAACGCGGCTCTCCGCACTGTCAGATTTAAGAAATTTGAGCCTTGCGGGCGTATTAAAGAACAAGTCCGTCACCATTATCGTAGTACCGTCGGGGCAGCCTGTTTCCGAATTTTCTATGACAGTTCCTCCATTTATAAGCACACGTTTTCCGAGCTTGGCGTTCTGCTGCTTTGTCAGAAGCTCAATGCGCGATACTGCCGCAATGCTCGCAAGCGCCTCGCCCCTGAATCCGAGCGTATGTATGCTTTCAAGATCCTTGTCTGTCGTTATCTTGCTCGTAGCGTGACGCATAAAAGCGATAAGCACCTCATCAGCATTTATGCCGCTCCCGTTGTCTGTCACCCTGATATACGACTTACCGCCGTTTTTTATTTCGACCGTTATCGAGTCCGCGCCGGCGTCAACCGAGTTTTCGACAAGCTCCTTGACAACGGAAAGCGGTCTTTCAACAACCTCTCCGGCCGCAATTTTGTCGGCCACATGTTTTTCGAGTATCTTTATCATAAATCTATTTCCCTGCAAGTTCCTGTAATTCTTCAAGCACCGCTATAGCCTGTGACGGTGTTATTTCCATAAGATTGAGAGTGCGCAGCCTTTCTGTCACTTCGTTTCCCGCAAATGAAAAAAGTGAGAGCTGCTGCTCCTGTGCAGAAGCGTGCCCTAAAACGCTACCGCCATCAGCCTTGCCTTCTCCGGAAGCTCCCCTGCATGAGCCTTCATTCGCAGCGCTACGATTTATATATTCTCCTCCGCTTTCAAGCTCTGCAAGCTTGTCCTCCGCCATCGAAAGCACGCTTCCCGGCACTCCCGCAAGCTTAGCTACATGAATTCCGTAGCTTCTCGAAGCGCTGCCAGGCACGATTTTATGAAGAAACACTATATTTCCGTTTACTTCCGCGACATCGACATTGAGGTTTTTAAGTCCGGTAAGTTCTTTTTCAAGCGCCGTCAGCTCATGATAGTGCGTCGCAAACAGCGTTCTTATATGTTTTTTATCTGAGCACAGATATTTCACAGCCGCCCAGGCTATCGAAAGGCCATCATAGGTCGATGTTCCACGCCCTATTTCGTCAAGTATGATCAGCGAATTTTCCGTCGCACCCGAAAGTATATACGAAAGTTCGCTCATTTCTACATAAAATGTCGATTGACCCTGCGCCAGATTGTCGGATGCACCTATGCGTGTGAATATTCTATCCACAACACCTATCTTCGCCGACTCGCACGGCACAAAGCAACCGGACTGAGCCATAAGCACAATTAGCGCTGTCTGCCTCATATATGTCGATTTACCCGCCATATTAGGCCCTGTTATAAGCAGCATCGAGTAATTTTCGGCGTCCATATAAAGATCGTTCGACACGAAAATACCATCTTTTACAGCCTGCTCGATTACCGGATGCCTTCCTTTTTCTACAGCAATTTCTTTGCCTGCGTGCACCTCGGGCTTCACATAACCAAGCTTGTCGCTGACCTCGGCAAACGAACAGAGTGCATCGAGCTCGGCTACAATTCTCGCTGTCTTCTGCAATTCCGGTATGTATTTTTCCACAGCATCCCGCAGCTCGCTGAACAGCCTGTACTCAAGCTGATTTATCTTTGTTTCTGCATTGAGCACGAGACTTTCCGTCTCTTTGAGCTCCGGTGTTATAAAGCGCTCACAGTTGACAAGCGTCTGCTTTCTTATGTAATTTTCAGGTATAAGCTCGTAATAAGAGCGCGTCACTTCGAGAAAGTAACCGAACACTTTATTAAATCCGACTTTCAAATTCTTGATACCCGTTCTCTCGCGCTCCTTAGCTTCCAGACCCGCTATCCAGCTTTGCGCATCTCTTATCGAGAGCTTAAGCGTATCGAGCTCCTCTGAATAACCTTCCTTGATAAGCCCTCCTTCTTTAATTGTAAACGGCGGCTCATCGACTATCGCCGCATCCACAAGGTTATAAATATCCGATAAATCGGAAAGCTCCAAACCCATATCCGAAAGCAGCGCGCTCTCGCAGCCAGCAAGCTCCGACTTTATATCAGGCACCACAAACACTGAATTTCTAAGCGCTACCATATCCTTGCCGTTAGCATTCCCGCAGGCTATTCTGCCCGCAAGTCTCTCTATATCGTAAATTCTTTTCAGCGCTTCCTTTATATTATTGCGCATGATCACATCATTTACGAGCTCTTCCACAGCATCGAGCCTCATATTTATCTCGCCGACCTTGTTTAAAGGCTCGCGCAGCCACTGCTTTATCTTGCGTCCGCCCATAGCTGTATGCGTCTTGTCAAGCACACCGAGCAGCGAGCCCTGCACCTTTTTATCATACAATGTTTCCGTGATTTCCAGATTTCTTATTGTGGCCTTGTCGAGCGCCATATGGCTCCCTATCTCATAAATATTAAATTGCGTCAGATGCGAAAGATTCTGTTTCTGCGTCTCTATCAGATACGAAAGCAGTGCACCTACCGCACAGGTAAGCTCAGGCTCGTCCGCAAAATTTCTCGAAATGCCTGAAATCGAAGCGTTTTCTGCGGAAAGCTGATGATTGATTAGCGTCTCTGCCGCCTCGAAACTAAAATATCTTTCATTTAATATATTAAAATAAGCATTCGTTATCTTTTTAAGCCCGTCAATATCGAGAAACCCTGCCGCATCCTCGCTCAAAATCACCTCGCGGGCATTTATCTTAACGAGTTCATTCTGCAGCGTCTCGCAGTCAGTTTCAGTTTTAAAAGCAGTAGCTGAAAGCTCTCCTGTGGAAATATCGCAATAAGCGAGAGCTGTTTTGTCCTTTCCTCTCCATACGGAAGCAAGATAGTTATTCTCTTTTTCACTAAGCATCGACTGGTTTGTGACAGTGCCCGGCGTAACTATTTTGATAACCTCGCGCTTTACTATGCCTTTTGCCTGCGCAGGATCTTCCACTTGCTCGCATATCGCAACACGGTAGCCCTTTTCCACGAGCTTAGCAATATAGCTATCGGCAGAATGAAACGGAACGCCGCACATCGGCGCCCTTTCATCCTGCCCGCAGTTTTTACCTGTAAGTGTAAGTTCAAGTTCCTTGGCCGCGAGTTTGGCATCTTCAAAAAACATTTCGTAAAAATCCCCGAGGCGAAAGAAAAGTATACAATCCTTATACTGCTCTTTTATCGCAATATACTGCTGCATCATAGGTGATAATGCCATATTATTTATGTCCCTCTGCCTTGTATTTTTCAATACCTATTCTGATAAGCTCAACGGCCCTTGCAAGATCTTTCTGATTGAGTATGTAAGCTATACGAATTTCATTTTTTCCAAGTCCAGGCGTAGCATAGAAACCCTCCGCCGGCGCATACATCACCGTTTCGCCGTTATCATCAAATTCCGTTAAAAGCCACATAAGAAAATCTTCCGCACTCTCAACCGGAAGCTTTGCCATAATATAGAAAGCACCGCCCGGCTTCTGACACACGATACCCGGAATCTTCATAAGTCCGTCATATACACAGTCGCGTCTCTCTTCATATTCCTTTCTCGTAGCGTTGAAATACTCGCCCGGAAGTTCATAAAGTGAAGCGGCGCCCATCATTTCAAGAGTTGGACAGCAGAGACGACCCTGAGCGATCTTCATAAGTCCGTCCTGCAATTCCTTGTTCTTCGTAATTGCAAAGCCTACGCGCGCACCGCACGCCGAAAATCTCTTGGAAACAGAATCCGCAATCACAAGCCTGTCAGCAATCTCATCAAAGCTTGCAAATGTGCTCATTTCCTTACCGTCATATACAAATTCCCTGTAAACCTCGTCAGCCACAATCCAGAGGTCATGTTTTATTGCAAAGTCACAGATGACTTTCATATCTTCTTTTGAAAGTATACAGCCCGTAGGATTACCCGGATTGACGATAGCTATCGCCTTGCATCTTTCGTTGTATGCGGCTTCAAGTTTTGCAGAGTCAGCATAGAAATATCCGTCCTCCGGACTAGTCGTAATCGGCGCAATTTTACCGCTCGCAGCCGATATAAATGCATGATAATTCGTATAGAACGGCTCTGCCATCATTACTTCATCGTCCTTGTCAAGTATACTTGTAAATATCATCTGCAAAGCCTCAGACCCTCCGTTTGTAACGAGGATATCCTCCGGCGCAAGTGTAACTCCGAGGCGTGAAAAATAACCGATAACTGAATTTACAAGCCGCGTATCTCCTCCCGATTCCGCGTACTCGAGCACATTTTCATCAAAGTTTCTCACTGCTTCCATAAACTCAGGGGGAGTTACGATGTCAGGCTGTCCGATGTTGAGGTGATATACTTTTTTCCCCGCCTTCTTGGCGTCCGCGGCGTACCCGTTAAACCTTCTTATAGGCGAAAACTGCATTGCCGTTACATTCTTTGATAATTTCATAATTTCTTACCTCCTTGTTTCAATTTGCTTTTGCTTCAAGCGTTTCGTGCGACAATCTGACTATTTTTTTTATAGTTTCCTCCGTCATTTCCTTATTATCTTCATCATCTTCTTTTATGAGATGCATAAGGTACTCTATGTTGCCTTTTGCTCCCGTTATCGGAGAAAAGGTAATGCCGCGCACAGAAAGTCCGTTTGCACGTCCGTAGCCTGCGACCTTAACGAGCACTTCCTCGTGCACATCTTTGTCGCGCACAATGCCGTTCTTTCCCACCTGCTCGCGCCCGGCTTCAAACTGCGGCTTCACGAGACACACTATGCTGCCTCCGGGCTTTAGGATCTCGGCCGCTACAGGAAATACGAGCTTCAGCGATATAAAGCTCACATCTATGGAAATAAAACTCACCTCGTCATCTATAACAGCCGTATCAAGATATCTTATATTCGTCTTTTCCATATTGACGACACGCGGATCTATTCTCAGCTTGTAATCGAGCTGTCCATAGCCCACATCTATAGCGAATACCTTTTTTGCTCCGCGCGTAAGCATACAGTCCGTAAACCCACCGGTTGAAGCTCCGATATCCGTGCATACAGAGCCGTCAAGCTCTATTTCAAACTCATTAAGCGCCTTTTCAAGCTTAAGCCCGCCTCTCGATACATACGGGCATATATTTTCTTTTATATATATATCCGCATCATTGAAAACAGGCGTACCCGCCTTATCCACTTTCTGGCCGTCAACGAATACAACACCCGCCATTACAGCGGCTTTCGCCTTTTCACGCGACGTGAAAAAGCCTCTTTCTGTAAGTATTATATCGAGTCTGTCTTTATCTTTCAATAAATTCACGTATCCTTTCCGCAATACTCTCCGCAGAGAAACCGTATCTTTCGTATAAGTCCTCCGTATTTCCGTGTTCCACGAATTTATCCGGCCAGCCGAGCGCAAGCACTTCAGGTCTTTCGCTCTTATCCGCAAAGTACGCGGCAAGCATTTCTCCGAATCCTCCTCTTAACGCGCCATCCTCTATCGTCACAGCCTTTTTTGTTCTATCGGCAATTCCTTCTATCGTATCTGTATCAAGCGGCTTTATGACACTCACACTCACAACACCAATCCTGTATCCTTTTTTTTCGAGGATTTCCGCAGCCGCAAGCGCTCTTTCTCTCATATTGCCTACCGCCCATATTTCGCAATCTTTTCCTTGCTTTACTATACGGCTCCTGCCCGTAAACCAGCCGCCCGACGCGATATTTCCCGCATTTCCCCGCGGATATCTTATGGCACAGGGACCTTCAAGCGTCAGCGCGTAATCGAGCATCTGCGCAAGCTCCGCGCCGTCTGCCGGCGCGAGCACCGTCATTCCCGGCATCGCCGAGAGATAGGAAATATCGAACATTCCGTGATGCGTTTCACCGTCATTTCCTACATTTCCCGCTCTGTCCACGGCAAATATGACAGGCAGCTTCTGCATGCAGATATCTATCATTACTTGATCATAAGCGCGCTGCAAAAACGTCGAATATATAGCAACGACAGGTCTGTACCCCGAAAGTGCAAGTCCCGCTGCAAACGCCACTGCGTGCTCTTCCGCAATACCCACATCAAACATCCGTGTCGGAAATCTTCTTGCAAACTTATCAAGCCCCGTTCCATCTATCATCGCTGCGGAAATTGCAACCACTTTTTCATTTTCATCCGCTATACAGCACATTTTATCGCCGAAAACCTGCGCAAATGTCTTCTCCTGGAAAGCAAAAGGTTTTCCTGTGCTTTGATCGAATGGCCCCACACCATGAAATATATTGGGATGCGTTTCCGCATTTTTATATCCTTTGCCTTTGACTGTCGTCACATGAACAAGCACCGGTCCCTCCGCACGCTTTGCCATAGTGAGCGCTTCTATCGTCTCTTCCAGATTGTTTCCATTTATCGGTCCCAAATATGTAAAACCAAGTTCTTCAAAAATAGCTCCGCCGTCCACCAAAGCATATTTCAGCGAATCTCTCAGACTTTCAGCGCCCCTATATATGCTTTCGCCAACATTAGGTATATTCTTAAGCGTAGTTTTCAAATGCTTTTTAAAATTCAAATATCCCTTTGATGTGCGAAGTTTTGAAAGGTGCTTTGTTATACCTCCCGTGTTCTGCGATATTGACATCTGATTATCGTTAAGTACGACAATCATTTTAGAATTTGACGCACCCGCGTTATTCAGCGCTTCATACGCCATTCCGCCGGTAAGCGCACCATCCCCTATGACAGCTACTACCTCATAAGAATCGCCCTCAAGATCCCTTGCCGATGCCATTCCGTAAGCTGCCGATATCGAGCTGCTGCTGTGACCGCTGTCATAGAAATCGTATTCACTTTCGTCTCTTTTCGGGAAACCGGAAATGCCGCCTGTCTGCCTGAGCCCGCCGAACATTTGCGCTCTGCCAGTAAGTATCTTATGTACATAAGCCTGATGTCCGACATCCCAGATGAGCTTATCGCGCGGCAGATCAAACACTTTGTGCAGCGCGATTGTGAGTTCTACTACTCCAAGGTTTGAGGCGAGGTGCCCGCCCGTTTTCGCTATATTTTCTATCAAAAAATCTCTTATTTCATACGAAAGAAGCTCAAGGTCACTTAAAGACATTGCCTTGATTTTATCAGGCGTAAGCTCCTTATCTATCATTTTACTCATAATTTAAAAGCCTCTCTATTTTACGCGTACCGCCAGATCTTTTACAAGCTGTGTGAAAAATTCAGCGTTGTCATAATAATCAGCAAGTGCGTCTACTGCATTCTGCGTAAGTTCTTCAAGCCGTGCCTGTGACGCTTCCAGTCCGTAAAGCGCAGGATATGTCGATTTATTGTTTTCAAGGTCCACTCCTGTTTTCTTTCCGAGCGTAGCTTCATCTCCGACAACATCGAGAATATCGTCGACGATCTGGAACGCGAGGCCCAAATTTTCGGCATAGTTCGTCAGAGACTCCAGCATTTTATCATCTGCTCCGCCAAGCTGAGCCCCTGCACGCACTGACGCCATAATGAGAGCGGCTGTCTTATTTATATGAATATAATCGAGCATTTCCCGCGAGCACTGCTTACCCTCGGCTTCGATATCTGCTACCTGACCGGCTACCATACCGCGGCAGCCTGCATATTTTGAAATCTCGTACGCCGCTCTTATCCTTCTCTTGAGCCTTATATCTTCATCGAGATAGAGAAGCTCGTCCCTGTGCATCACTTCAAAAGCCGTCGAAAGCAGACCGTCGCCCGCAAGCAGCGCCATTGCCTCACCAAATACCTTGTGATTTGTCGGCACGCCGCGTCTGAGATCGTCGTTATCCATCTCTGGCATATCGTCATGAATAAGGGAATATGTGTGGATATACTCTATCGCACAGGCGTATGGAATGGCATTATTTATATCGCCGCCCGCAAATTCACATGCTGCAAGAAGGAGCACCGGACGCAGCCTTTTACCGCCTGCTGTCAGACTATATTTCATAGACTCGTATATTGTTATGCTCTTATGATCTATTTCCGGTATGAAATCGAGAAGATGCTCTTCTACTATACTCTTGTATCTGTCAAATTCCTTATTCATAACTTCACTCCTTTGAATATATCTCTATTTTTTGCTTTGCTTCATCGAGTATTTGCCTGCATTTATTGTAAAGAACTGTGCCGTCTTCAAAAATCTTCATCGCTTCCTCCAGCGAAATATTATCACCTCGGAGAGCAGATGCCGCTTTTTCAAGCGCCGACAGCGCTTCCTCAAAAGTCATATTATCATTTATCATCTGAGCTTCCTCCTCTGTCAAGAACTTCTGCCGTAATGCTGCCGTCTATAAACACAGCTTTTAATATATCTCCTTTTTTAAAATCCGCCGCGCGGCTTTTTAACACACCGTTTTCGTCCGTGATGGCGGCGTATCCGCGCGCTGCTATATTCATCGGATTCAGATCGCAGAGCTGCTTATAGAAATTTTCAACTTTAAGCTCGCTCATATCTATCTTATTTTCAAGACTGTGTCTGAGCATATCCGGATTTGCGGCCTCCATAAGTCTTTCTTTGTACTGCACATGATTTCTTAAAGCATGCAGCATATCGTCTTTAATTTTTTCTATATAACTTTTGAGTTCCAACGTATCCGGCACCGCAAGCGCTGCTGCCGCAGTCGGCGTAGGCGCTCTCAGATCGGCTGCAAAATCAGCTATCGTAAAGTCTATTTCGTGCCCTACGGCTGAGATTACTGGTATCCGCGAATTATATATAGCGCGGGCGACAATTTCTTCATTAAACGCCCATAACTCTTCAGCAGAGCCTCCTCCCCTTCCCACTATCATCACATCAACATCGGGAAAAAGCCTGTTAATATTTTCTATTGCAGATGATATTTCCGGCGCAGCCTCCGGCCCCTGCACAAGTACCGGATAGACGAGCACATCCGCATAATTATTCCTGCTTTTTATAATCCTTAATATATCCTGTACGGCCGCACCCGTTTCCGACGTCACAACCGCTACACGCTTTGGAAAAAACGGAATCGCTTTTTTGTGCGCCTCATCAAATATGCCCTCGGCTGCGAGCTTCCTTTTGAGCTTTTCAAAGGAAACTGCAAGATCGCCTTTACCCTGCACTTCTATGTCACGTATATTGAGCGAATATCTCCCGCCCATTTCATACACCGACACATATCCGTAAGCGATTATCTCCATTCCGTCACTAAGCTCATAGCTTATATGTGACAGCGTGTCCGCAGGAAGAAAACAGTTTATCCTCGCGCTCTCGTCTTTAAGAGAAAAATATACATGCCCGCTGCCGTGGTATTTTATACTTGAAATCTCACCTATCACTGAAATATTCCCGAGTATGGGATCGGTCGAAAGAACTCTCTTTATATAGTTATTCAATTGTGATACTTTAACGGGTTTCATCGCCATATGCCTTTGCTCCGAGTAGCGCGATACCGACGGCATTGTCCTGCGCCATATTCGGTTCCGCAAATATTATTTCCAAATTTCCGTTATTTTTTATTTTCATAGTGTTATTTATATAATTTTCTATATATTCACTGCTTGCGACGCCGCCGGAAAAGAGAAATTTTCTTATACCGTATGTCTCCGCCGCGTTTTTCGTGAGCTTTACAAGGGCTTCCGCAATTTTCGAGAAGAGCTCCCTTGCAAGCATAGCCCGCATATGCTCGTCCTCCCCTATTTTTTCGGCTTCGCGTCTGCACTGTGTATCTATACCCGAAAGATTGATGTATAAATCCAAAACGGCTATTTTTTTAAGCAAACTCGTCTCACAATCTGCTGCAAGCGCGAGTTTGTCCATCTCTGCTCCTGCGGGAAATGCCATTCCAAGCTGAACGCCAACCCTGTCTATAACCTGACCAAACGATATATCGCGGCTACCGCCGATTATTTCTATATCGTAACCACCGATACCCTCTTTAACACGCCTTACCTTTAAAATTTCACAGGTACCGCCGGAAAGGTGATACGCAATAAACGGCTCATCTCCAAAAGCCTTCGCTTCCAGCCCCCTTTTGCCGCAGTCACAAGCTGCTTTTTGCGCACACGCAAGCGCAGCCTCTATATGACCCTCCTGATGCGAAAACTCATACACCGGGATTCCAAGCGCCGCACCTATGCTTTTTGCCGCCGCAATGCCCGCTTTAAATACCGGCATATATGATCCTTCCTGCGGCCTCGGCCTTGTAGACACAGCTGCCGCGAGAATTTTTCCTCCGTTTTCGCCGTTAAGCGCTCTGCTGCAAGCCTTTTCAACAAGCTCAGGCAGTCTGTCAATATGCTGAAAAAGGGCGTCGGATTGCCTCAGCCCTCTTTCGCCCTTTTTTACACTCAAAAGCTCTCTGAAATCTGAAATTATTTCTCCGTCTAAACCGACAACAGCAACAGAGGTCTTATAGTTGCTCGTATCGATCCCGAGTATAAAGTTTTTATCTGCATTGTTTTTCATATTACTTTGCTCAAAATTCCGTTTATAAACTTTCCGCTTTCATCAGTACTAAACTTCTTAGCAAGATTTACGGCTTCGTTTATCGATACCTCGCACGGTATATCTTCCGCAAAAAGCATTTCAGCAATCGCAAGCCTAAGTATCGCCTTATCAACCTTCGGCATACGCGTCACTTTCCATTTTTCGCTGTTATTGTCTATCACATCGTCTATAAGCTGTAAATTATCTGTTACTTTTGTAAATATCGTATTTATATAATCGAGCTGGTTTCGTACTCCCGCGACATTTTCAAGATAACTGTCCTTTAACTCATCCGAAAAATCCTGCTGCATCTCCATCTGGAAAAGAAGCTGCATCAAAAGCTCACGTGCGCTTCCTCTATTCACCCTAAAAATCCTCCTCTTCGTCCTGAGAAAATTTCACTCTCTGAACATTTACATTGATCGCTGCTACCCTCTCTCCTGAAATACGCTCGACCTTATTCTTGATGTTTTTTTGCATATTCCACGATACTTCCGGTATGCTGCTGCCATAATACACAGATACAAATACATCGATTATTATTCCCTCTTCGCTGCGCGCAAACCTGATGCCTCTTCTGCTGCCCGCAAGCTCCGCAACACCCTTCGTCTCAAGCGCCGCACCCGCTGCGCAGGAAATAATCGTGCTGTCGGGGATTTTTATGCCGCCTTGCCTGCTCTGCGATTCGCTTTTCATACCGTAT
This sequence comes from uncultured Clostridia bacterium, assembly GCA_944383465.1. Lineage (GTDB taxonomy): Bacteria > Bacillota > Clostridia > Peptostreptococcales > Anaerovoracaceae > QAKD01. The sequence continues at coordinate 76,977 of CALWPQ010000020.1, read as the reverse complement.
CCTTCTTATCTGCAAAACTTCATCTATATTATACAATTGTTATTATACACCAACTCTTCCGAAAAAACAACTCTTAGAATTTACTTTGAATCACTATTTGCCCCGCATCCCTTCCGGTTTCTCTCATAACGATATCGCATATTTTAGCAGCGTCCGATTGAGTCAAATCCTGTTTGTTTACAGTAACATTAACAGCATTATCGCTTATGAGCACAAGGCAGCTTGGCAGCCCTTTAGTATCTATCAGCTTTTCTATGAGCTGCTCCTTATCCATATAATCTATGATTTTGAGCTTCTGCGCCGCGGCATTATCCTTTTCACTCTCGCTTTCTGCTTCCGCTATCACATCTGTCAGCATCGAGATTATCTGATTTCTATCCATATTGAGTGTTGCTCTTACTTCGTCGAAATATGTATCGGCATTATCAAGCTCCGATATATCATCCGAGGTTACGGTTTCACTGGTCGTCCCCGCGTTTTCTCCTGCTGTGATGCCTGCGCCCGATGTATCTGCTTCTGCACCGCTTCCGTCTCCGCTTATCTTTTTGAGCTTAAGGCTGTCTACGAGTACATCGCCATCGTGCGGCAGTATTCCCGAATTGTCATCATTCACATACTCCACGCTCGCAGCTTTATCCGCTTCCGCTTTTCTCGACGCAATGCCTAAGGAAAGAGTACCGGCGCAGAGCAGGCACACGCACAGTCCGAGTATTATTGTTTTCTTTTTATTGTTCATCGCTTTCTCCCCCATTCTCCTTTTCAAAAACCATCACATTTGATACCGGGATATTGAAAACCGCAGATACAGCGTTTGTAAGATTGTTTCTCACAACGACGCTCCCGGCTCCGCTCGCAGTCACTATTACGCCCGTCACACCGCCTCCGTCATCGTATTTCACCATCACATCGACATCTCCCGCACCTTTTATATCCGAAAGTATCTCTATGAGTGCGGTTTCGCTCGCCCCGTCGTCGTCAACTATCTGCCTCCTGCCGTCACGCCCCTGTGTAAAGGCGTCCACAGCGAGAAAACCAACTGCAATGACTACGGCGCATACGAGAGCGCGCATCAGCATATCCTTTAATTCCGGTGAAATTTTAAATTTCTCCTGCATCCGCATTTATTTTCCCTCCTTAAAATATATTTGATTTCATATTCCTTATGCCACTAATTTTGCAAGAGGCGCAAGTATGCTTGCAAGAATGATCAGTGAAAATATGTACTTTACATATTTCGCCATATTACCTGCCGGCAGCAGCACCTCTATAAACGACACCGCTACGACAATGATAAATATATTCTTGACCCATTCAGTCACATAAGACATAAAATCACGCCCCTATTCCTATGATTATGGCTATGAACACGAGAAACATCATAGATGTCAAAAAAAGTATCACCGCCATCGTGATCACAGAGTTACCCATCTGGTTTAAACATTCGCTTACCTGCTTGTTTCCGAGCGGCTCAGTTATTATGGCCGTAATCTTATAGACGACGGCTATCGCCAGCATTTTTATAAGCGGCAGCGCGAGCAGAACTATTATCACGATCACACCGAGCACGCCTATACCGTTTTTTATAATATTGACGCACAAAAGCATCATATCGACAGAATCAGAAGCAAAGCCGCCTATTATCGGTACAAAATTGCTGATAGAATAGCGCGCTGTATCGGCAAGTACGCCGTCCGCCGATTCCGTAACGAAGCTCTGCACGGCCGTGATTCCCGCAAAGAAAGTAACAGAGATACCGCAGGCAAATGTCGCTGCCCCTCTTATAAATACGGCCAGCTTATTCACGTAATCCTTCTCCGTCATACTGTTGACCATAAAAAAGATCGTGGATATAAATACAGCCGGAAGTATCAGATTTGAAAGCATCGTATTCACTGCCGCCGTCGCACCGGTTATTACAGGACTTAGCACGCTGCCCGAGACCGTACCTCCTATTGCTATAAGAAGAGGTATCAATATGGGTATCAATATCTGCATCGTATATGTCATCGTGTTTACAGCGTCTTTGCAGAGATTGAAAGTCGTCGTAAAATTGCCGAGACAAAGCCCTATGATAAGACAGGTGCATACCATCGTTCCGAGATTGGATACCGCTTTTTCTCCAAATGACGACGACAGACTTTTAAGCATTCCGATTACTATCGATATTGTGACTATTTCAACTCCAAGTACGAGCGCGCTTTTCATTTCATAAAGGAATAAATCCTTTACGCTTTCTATGACAGCTTCCGTATTGAAGAGCGGCTCTCCCGCAAGTATACTGCTGATAATACTCTCCGCACTCACATTTGAAAGCGTACCCGCTATGTCGCTGTCGTCGAGTACGTTTTCGAGCTCGGAAAGATTAAGTTCCGCAAGTTTTTCCTTTATTATATCTTTATAATCCATATTCACCTCACAGCACGCTGTTTATAAGCTCCAAAATCGCTACCAAAATAGGAATTGAAAGGTAAAATATAATTATCTTCCCCGCAAGTTCCAGCTTTGAGCCTATCGCACTTTCACCGGCATCCTTGCAGAGCTGAGAAGTAAAATCCGTAAGATACGCCACAGCAAGTACCTTTATAAGAATCGGAAAAAATGTCTTGCCATATGTAACATTTGCATATATGTTACTCAAAAATTCAAATACTACGCGCAGTTTAGATGCCGCGAGAAAAAATATGATAACTACTGTCGCCAGTACTACATACACCGTAAATTCAGGCTTGACCTCTTTTATCAGCCCTGCGACTATTACTCCGACAATCGCAACTGCCGTTATCCTCAGGATATCTGCTTCCATAAATCACCTTCACCTACAAGCCAAAAAGCGAGCGCAGTGTGTCGAACAGCTCAGCTATCATCTGTACTACGAGAATTATAACGATGACGATTCCTGCAAGCGTCGTCATAAGCGCCTGGTCCTCACGCCCGGCTCTTGTAAGTATCTGCGCGAGTACGGCCACAGCAATGCCGATTGCGGCAATTTTAAAGATAATATCAACATCAAAATTCATTTTTGCCCCCTTATATCAGTAAAATTACTATTGTTATGCCTGCGGTAAATCCGAGGCTTATGTACATTTTGCCTTTAACTTTTCTTTCCTCCTCAGCATCTGCCAAAAGCGCCCGCAATTCCATAAGTGAAAGATCGAATACTTTTTCCTGCCCGCTGATGCCGCAGCTCCCAAGCTCGCTTCCAAGCTCTTTTATCGCCTCGATGTCATTTACCGCAAGACATTTCTGTGTATATATATCATCTGCAGCTTGATCCCAGCATTCTTTAAGCGAATGTCCGTTTCCATTCCTATAAATTTCCGACGTGCGTGTAAAAAAACAGCCTGAAAGTGTATTTTCATCAGCCAGCCTTGCTATCAGTTCCGGCAAGCTTTCCCTCCTGTATTCAAGCTCCATTTTCATTTTTTCCACCGTCTGTATAAAATCAGAAAGTGTGTCCGTCCGTTCCTTGTAACGCGCAGCTTTGAGTATCCCGCATATGCCAAGTCCCGCTATCGTTATCAGCGACGCCGCAATTTTAATCATAAGCTCGCCTCATTCTCCCTTCATTTATATGTACAATCTGTTTTATGCTGCCTATTCTTGGTCTGTTTGAAAGAAACACTATATTTCTGAAAATGCCCTTTTCCACGAGTTCTGCAACTCTGCTTTCAGCTATATCGCGTCTGCCGGCTCCGTGAATTGTCGCTATTATGCTCACTCCCGCGAGCAGCACGCTTTCTATTGCTTCGATATCCTCCGCTTTTCCGATTTCATCTGTCACTATTACATCAGGTCCCATTGAGCGAAGCAGCATCAGCATTCCTGACGCCTTCGGGCAGGCATCCATTACATCGGTGTTTGCGCCTATATCAAATGAAGGCACTCCGTCCCGCATTCCCGCTATCTCAGAACGCTCGTCACACACACCTATTATATAGCCCCTTTCGCTGAGTGTTCGTACTAAGTCGCGCACAAGAGTTGTCTTGCCGCATCTTGGCGGCGATACTATGAGCGTGCTTTCGATGCGGCCTTCAGGAGTCGTTATCTTACCTGCAAGACCTGCGGCTATGCCGATAACTTCGCGCGCCTGCCGTATATTTATAGACGAAATATTGCGCATCAAATGCACCCTGCCGTTTTCCGTGACAATGTGTCCGCAGATACCCACGCGATGACCGCCAGACAAAGTAATATAGCCGTTTTTCATCTCATCTTCATAGGCATAATACGAATAGTTAATAAATTTATTTATACATTCGTTAATTAGTTCCTTATCACATAGCACTCTGCCTGCTGCCATTTTTTCAATTTGCGTTCCGCGCATGCAGACGCGATATGAAGAGGTTTGTCCCGCCCGCAGGCGTATCTCAGTGATCTCGCTTCGGCCGCCTCTTGTTATATCCGCTATTTCCTCTCTTACAGGCTCCGGGAGCAGCGCTGTTACAGCCTTAAAACTGTCGTTCATACACATCCTTGTCCTTTCACTCTATATCTCTATAAATATTCTGTGGACGTGCTTTTATGACACTTTTTTGAGTCAAGCTGTTTCGCTTTTGCAAAAGGATTTTACAAAAGCAGCACAATATTCTTGTAAACCTGTTTTTTAGCTTTTTACACATACCAAAATAGAAATTTTTTCTATATGTATGCTTTAGTCAGTTAGGGCAGTTTACAAGAAGCTATACGCAAGACTACTGAAACGGTCTGCTGGCGTTATGGCTCCGGTGATGGTCATAACGCCGTCTTGCGCTGTGTTTTCTAAAAGGTGGATTGCCCCTTGGCACACGACTTTGCTGACAAAGCTTAGTGTGTTATACGCTCTGTCAGCGTTGCCGTGAAAAGCAGACAGGGCGTATATGAAAACCTCGTTCCTCGTTCCATACCGGACAATAAGACAAAGTATCCAGAACTGATAGCCGCACTCCCCAGAAAACAGACGGATTTTCCTCTCAAAATTGAAATGGGCGGGAAGCCGTTTGAAGGGCTTTCCCGCCTTGATTGCCTGTCTTTGCTATCTCCACGATAAACAGGGAATTTACAGTTTTCTCCGCAAAATAATCATATCTACTAATTGAGTACCTGCTTCATATATCGGATGGTCATAATTATCTATGAAGAAATTTTTAATACTATGAGAATAAGTAAATCCGCACTTCTCATAAAAAGGTATTGTCAACGGACTATCTCCTGTGCCAACTTGTAAAATAGAATATTTCCCCTTATATTCCATAGCAACAAAATCAATTAAAATTTTACCGTATCCTTTACCTTGATGCGCCGGTTCAGTAGCGATATTTTTAATCTCCAGAACGCCTTTTCCCTCGTCTGTCACTACACATTCGCATTTAACTCCATCATCGTCCAAAACATACATAGTCCCCCTGTCAAGATACCTTTCTATCATATCCTCCTGCTCGTCTGCTAACAGCAGAAGCGGAAGAAATTGTTTTTTGTTTTCTTTAAGTTCTTTGATTTCCATATTGCCATTCCTTTGTAACTCCCGATTTATCGCTGACTTCATTGTAGCATAGCGGTATTATAAATTCCACGAAAATGTATACGATTTTATGCCGCCTTAGTCCCTTGTAAACGGCAGTTTTCCCGCATATAAAAACAGCGGGCAGAGCTTTTACTGCGCTCTGCCCGCCTATTTATTTGATTTACATATTTTTTTATAATTATTTTAGAGCTATACTACTCCTCATCTGTTTCTTGTTCCTCGGTTTCCTCCGGAAGTATGAAAAGCTCCACTTTTTCTATTCTTCTTTCCTTTACGGACAGTATTTTGAATACCAAATTTCCGTATTCTATGACTCGCTGTTCGCGCTCATCGTCATCAGGAATTTCACCGAGTATATCTATAAGGAAGCCTCCTATTGTTTCACTGTTTTCGGATTCGAGATTTGTTCCTATCTCTTCATTTATATCGTCAAGCGACGTAAAGCCGCTTATAATATAAATTTGATCGTCAACCTTTTCAATTTCCGATTCTTCCTCATCATATTCGTCTTCGATTTCGCCCACGATTTCCTCAATGATATCTTCCATCGTAACAATACCGGAAAATCCACCGTATTCGTCTATAAGTATCGCTATATTGTTTCTCGTCCTCTGAAGGTCGCGGAAGAGCGAGTCTATATTTTTCGACTCCGGCACAAAATAAGGTTTTCTGAGGATGCTTCTTATATCCACACCTTCATAGCCATCATCTCTCGCTTTCATAAAATAGTCCTTGATATGAAGTATGCCTATGATATTGTCAAGATCGTCATCATATACAGGTATTCTTGAATATTTAAGCTCCATAAGCTCGTCGAGATACTCATCCGGCGTATCGTTGATATCTATGAGAAATACCTCGGTACGCGGTGTCATTATCTCATACGCAAGCTTGTCGTCAAAATCAAAGATGGCATTTATCATTTTCTTGCCCTCTTCCTTCAGTACTCCCGTTTCCTGACCCACTTCAAGCATCGACATTACTTCGTCTTCCGAGAACTCTTCATCCTCCACATCTACGCTTTGACGTGTCAGGCGCAGAAGTAAATTTACAGATACCGAAAGAAGCCATACAAACGGTTTTGTTATTTTCGACATCACAATGAGCGGCTTCACCACCATCATCGCAATCGTCTCCGAATGCTGAAGCGCAATCCGCTTCGGATAAAGCTCTCCGAGAACTAATGTAATATACGATAAAATCATTGTTACGAGAACTACCGCTATTTGATTTCCATATGGAATGCCGAATTTCGTGAGGAAAGCGCCTAAATCATCTGACAAAGCAACAGCCGCAGACGCACTTGCCAAAAATCCCGCAAGCGTAATCGCCACCTGAATTGTAGATAAAAACTTATTAGGCTCTTCGAGAAGCTTTTGCAGCAAAACAGCTTTCTTGTTGCCATCCTGAGCAAGCACCTTGATTTTGTTCTTGTTGGCAGATACAATAGACATTTCTGCAAGCGCAAAGAACGCATTAATGAGAATTAAAACGAATAAGAAAATAATTTGTACAGCTAAAGATGTACTGGGACTGGGGTCCGGCATTTAAAATGTCACTCCTTTCAAAATTACGCCGCCTATGCGGCAGTTTCAAATATATTGAGACGATTATATATTATCGGCAGCCTATAGTCAAGCAAAATCCAAATTTTTTATAAAACTGTCATCTTATTTACGTTTCCTGATCATAAAGTAAGGTGCAGCAAAACCGTCGAGTTTTATCTTGAGCATCTGCTGCGGATGCGGCGCTGACTCAAGAGGTTCTCCTGTTTCGAAATCATACATTTCTGTCAGAATCTGTGCGTAAAAATCTGCATTCGGGCCGAAAACTTCTATTTCCTCCCCTATGCTCATCTTATTGCGCTGCTCTACCACCGCATAACCAGTCTTTTCATCGTATGCCTTGACAAGACCTGTAAAGGAGTAGTCGCGCGTATATGCGCTCGTCTGATAGTTTTGATCCTTATTTGTCGGCTTATCGAAATAGAAACCCGTCGTAAACTCGCGATGCGACACCTTTTTCAGCTCGGCAAGCCATTTAGGATCGAATCTATATCCCGCCGGATTTTTATAGTATTCGTCTATCGCACGGCGGTATGCGCCGACAATCGTCGCCACATAAAAAATGCTCTTCATCCTGCCTTCTATCTTAGCCGACACTATACCTGACTCTGCAAGCTCGGGAATATGCTCTATCATGCACAGATCGCGCGAATTCAGGATGTATGTACCGCGCTCGTCTTCCTCTATCGGAAAATATTCGCCCGGCCGCTTTTCTTCCATAAGCGTATACTTCCAGCGGCACGGATGCGCACACATACCGCGGTTGGCATCGCGCTCTATCATAAAATTGGAAAGAAGGCATCTTCCCGAATAGGAGATGCACATTGCACCGTGCACAAACGCTTCAAGTTCCATACTTTCCGGCATCTCGCTTCGCAACTTTCTTATCTCCGAAAAAGTAAGCTCGCGCGCAATCACTATGCGCTTCACTCCCTGCGCCTCCCAAAATTTTGCCGTAACATAATTCGTCATATTCGCCTGCGTGGAAAGATGAACTTCCGCATCAGGAATCATTTCTCTCACGAGCATTATGACGCCGGGATCGGAGATTATAAACGCATCAATCGGTATATCCTTTATCTTGGAAAGATATGCGCAAAGCGGCTCAATATCTTCGTTATGCGCAAAGATATTGAGCGTCATATACGCTTTTGCACCATGTTCGTGCGCAAAAGCAACTCCCTCTTTTATTTCGTCTATCGTCAAATTTCCTGCTCCTGCCCGCAGCGAAAAAAACTCTCCGCCGAAATAAACAGCGTCTGCACCGTAAATTACAGCAATCTTTAATTTTTCAAGATCTCCTGCCGGTGCCAAAAGTTCCATCTTCTTCATATTAAATCCATTCCTAAATATTATATAATTTACTTACTATTTACACGACTCATAGAAATACCGTCGCCGACTGCGAGGATTGTCGTATCGAGCCGCGTGTCGCTTGTTATCATCTCTATAAACGCGCGCATTTTCCTTATGCTGGTCTTATACTTTCCCGTAGGATCGTACTCGTCTGCTGCGGTTTTGCCTTTCATCAATACGTTGTCGCATACAATAAGCGCGCCCTCGCCTATAAGCTTCATAGCACATTCAAGAAACTGCGCATAGTGACTCTTGCCCGCATCTATAAATACGAAATCAAATGGCTCGCCTTCTGTTGGCTCAGCACCGCTTTCCGCACTGCTCTTTTCGCAATCACCATAGATGTCAAAATACCGTCTGTCTTGTTCATCTGCAAGCTGCGCCATAATCTCTATGGCATCGCCCTTAAGGCAGGTCACACGATCCGCAAGCCCGAGTCTTTCCATATTAAGTACGGCTTCCGCATGCGCGTCCTCCTCGCGCTCTATCGTTACAACTCTGCACGACGGCAGCGCAGATGCCAAAAATGCCGCGCTGTATCCGATAGCCGTGCCAATTTCAAGTATTCGCTTCGGGCGGCTAAGATCGGCTATCATACCGAGAAAACTCTCCGTATCCTTCAATATTATAGGTATTTTCCGCATTTCTGCATCAGCTCTGAACTCCGCAAGCTCTGTTCTTTTCGGCTTGTAATACCCATTGATATATTCAAGCACCTTATCGTTTACGATATTGCTCATAATGCTCCTTCTCGCAACAGAGGCGGCAAGCTTCAGCCGCCTCCCTTTTTAATTTTTAATGCTGACTATCCTAAAAGCAGTTGGCAGATATGCAATTCCTAAAAAGAATTCTGATACTGCGACTTATACGTTAAAAACTCGCTGTATGTCTCCGCAAAGTTATGCGTAATCTCATCTTTAGATTTCAGCACATAGTAATAATAATCCGTGTCCGCAGGATAAAGCGCCGCCTCTATGGAAGCCCGTCCCGGCGAGCATATAGGTCCTATAGGCAGCCCTTGAACTTTATATGTGTTGTAAGGCGAATCCACTTCAAGATCTTTGTATGTCAGCCTTTCCTTCTGCTCTCCCAGCGCATACTGAACAGTTGCGTCTATCTGTAACTGCTGGCCTATCGCCAGCCTGTTGTATATTACGCTTGCAACAGTTGCCCTCTCAGAATCCACACGCGCCTCGCGCTCTATGAGCGAAGCTATCGTCACTATTTCGTAAACGCTGTAGCCAAGCTCCTCCGCCCGTTTGTAATACTCATCCGTAAACACGAGATCGAACTGTGAAAGCATCTTGTTTATGATATCCTCCTCTGTTGCCGAGGTAAATATCTCATATGTTTCAGGAAATAAAAAGCCTTCGAGCCTGTTTTCACCCGCAGGAAGCTCGTCCATAAATTCATAGTCGAAATTTCCGTTTGCGATGAGGTCCATAAATTTATCCCTGTTTATCATCTGCTTATCTTCAAGTATATCTGCTGTCTGTGCTATCGTCAGTCCTTCAGGCACGGTAAAGCGGTCGGTATTGGAGTGTCCTTCGACAAGTATGCCGAATATCTCTTCAAGGTTCATCGCTGGTGAAAGCGAATATTCGCCCGCTTTAAGCTTGCCGTCATACTTCTTTATCCTGCCGTAGAGCTTAAATCCGTCCGCACTTTTTATGATGCCGTTTTCCTGCAGTATAGAGCCGATCTCAGACGTGCTTGAGCCTGAAGGCACGGAAATGACGATAAGATTCTCATTTTCCAGATCATACGGCTTATTGAGACTGCTCACATACGCACTGCCGCCTATGATCACCGCTCCTATTACAACTACTACTGCCAATATAACTATAAGAATTATATTTTTCTTTTTAACTGCACTGTTTCTTCTCTTTTTTCCCATTTTACCGTCTCTTTTACTATAAATATAAATTTCATAAATTTGCAAAATACTGTAAAGCTGCATATTATGCGCCGGCTGCTAACCAAAGAGAAAGGACGCAGGGCGCGTCCTTCCTATACTTCATATTTAAACTATTTCGCCCTTCCCAGATATTCGCCTGTTCTAGTATCTATCTGAATAAGCTCGCCTTCTTCTATGAAAATAGGCACCTGAATAACAGCACCCGTCTCAACGGTTGCGGCCTTTGTTACATTCGTCGCCGTATCGCCCTTTACTCCCGGCTCTGTCTCAATAACTTTAAGATTTACAAAATTAGGCGCTTCTACGAGGAAAGCCTGACCCTTATAAAACTTGATTGTAGCTTCATCGTTTTCCCGCAGGTATTTGATAGCCTCCTCCACCTGCTCCTGCATAAGAGGCACCTGCTCGTATGTCTCCTGATCCATAAAGTAGTAAAGCTCTCCGTCGTTATAAAGATACTGCATCGTCTTTGTTTCGATATGAGCCTTAGGAAATTTATCATTAGGGTTAAATGCTTCTTCTCTCGTAGCTCCGCTAAGTATGTTTCTATACTTTGTTCTTACAAATGCTGCGCCCTTTCCCGGCTTTACATGCTGAAAATCGAGCACTACATGCGGTTCACCGTTGATTTCAAAAGTAATACCCTTTCTAAAATCACTTGCGTAAATCATAAATATCTCTCCTTTATTTTATGCTGTAAATAATAATTAACATAATTAACACCCAATATTATACCAAATTATCGCATAATTGCCAAGTCTATTATGCGCGATTTGATTCTCATTTTTACAGCATCTATTTACTCGGTATCAGACATTCCCGGCATAGTCTGTCCGATAGCATCACCGAGAATCTTGTATACATCATTCATCATCAGCGAAAAACGCATTTCTGCCTGCATATATTCCGCCGCTACGGGATCGCGCAGCAGGATTCCATATAGCTCCTGCAACTTACTCATTACATCCTGTGATATTTCTTCACCCGATATCTGCGAAATTTGCGTCTGCATCTGCATCATTTGAAAATCAGACACAGCCTTTGCCAGCTCTGGGCTCTCATCAATCTTCTTTTTAAGCGCATCGTATGTCTTGAACTCCTCACATTCTTTAATAGCCTGAGCTAAATTGTGAGCCTCGTTATATACATTCATTTCTTCCTCCTATACATCTAAAAATATAGATAAAATTACAGGGCTTCTGCCCGTTGCGTGATTTATAAAGCCGCGCAGAGAATCTCTGACTGCATTTTTCATAAAGCTGCGGTCGTTTTTTTCGGAATTTATGCAGCGATCAAGCGCCTTTTCCGCTATAACACGAGCCTTTTCTATGAGATCCTCATTTTCTTTTACATACACAAAACCGCGTGTAATAATATCAGGGCCTGATACAACTCTGTTTGTCGTGCTGTCGAGAGCCGCAACTACTACTATAAGGCCGGCTTCCGAAAGCATTTTTCTGTCACGCAGAACTATGCTTCCGACATCTCCCACACCGAGTCCGTCCACAAATACGGCTTCCGCCGGAGCAAAGCCCTTTGTAATGCTGAATCTTTTCTTGTTATATGTCAGCGCATCGCCATTCTCGAGTATAAAAATGTGGTTACTCGGAAGTCCGAGCTCCTGCGCGAGAAGCGCATGATGTTTAAGGTGCCTGTATTCTCCGTGCACCGGCATAAAATATTTCGGTTTTATGAGCGAATGTATGAGCTTGAGTTCTTCCTGGCAGGCGTGTCCCGATACATGAATATCCGCAATATCGGAATAAATTACCTTTGCTCCTTTTTCATACAGCTTGTTTACTACATTCGCTACCATCTTTTCGTTGCCCGGAACAGGCGTTGACGACAATATTACCGTATCGCCCTTTCTTATGCGCACCGATTTATGGTCGTTTGTCGCCATTCTCGAAAGCGCGCTCATCGGCTCGCCCTGACTGCCCGTCGTTATTATCACAAGTTCCTTATCTGGTATACCTTTGAGCTTATTTATATCGACGAGCACATTTTCAGGAATACTGATGTATCCAAGCTCTATGGCCAGATTTACTACATTCACCATACTTCTTCCCGAAATGGCGACTTTACGTTTACAGAGCACCGCATTGTCTATTATCTTCTGTACTCTATGCACATTTGAAGAGAATGTCGCTATTATTATTCTCGAATTTGTGCGTCTGAAAATAGTCTCAAGGTTTTGTCCTACCACTCTTTCCGACGCCGTGTAGCCCTGTCTTATCGCGTTTGTAGAATCGGCAAGCAGGAGATCTACCCCTTCAAGCCCTATCTCTGCGAGTCTTCTAAAGTCTATCTTTTCACCGTCCACAGGCGTATAGTCAACCTTAAAATCCCCAGTATGAAACACGCGTCCCGCAGGCGTATCTATCGAAAGGCAGATAGCGTCCGCGATCGAATGCGTAGTCCTTATAGTTTCTATATCAAATGCGCCTATTCTTATCCTATCTCCTGCTTTTATCGTATGAAGCTTTGCCGAGAGTCCGTGCTCCTTAAGCTTATTTTCTATGAGACCAAGTGTGAGTCTCGTGCCGTATATCGGCACATTTATCTGTTTGAGCAGATATGGTATACCGCCGATATGATCCTCGTGTCCATGCGTAAGTATGAGCCCCTTTACCTTACTGCTGTTTTCCACCAGGTAAGTAAAATCGGGAATTACGCTGTCAATACCAAACATATCATCATCAGGGAACGACATACCGCAGTCTATAATCAATATCTGATCGTCATACTCGAGAAGCGTCATATTTTTGCCAATTTCATTGAGTCCGCCAATCGGTATAACTTTAAGCGGCAGTACTTCTGTTTTTACCGCATCTTTCTTAACTTTAGAGCCTTTGCCAGCGCTCTTTGTCTTTACTGCTTTAGCAGACGCAGAAGCAGTCTTTGCCTCCGCCTTTACTGTTTTCGTCTTCGGCGTCTTTGCCGCCGCTGTTTTTGTTCTTCCCGTGCCGGAAGACTTCGGCGTCTTCTGGTTATTTTCTTTTTTGGCGGCTGCTTCAGTTTTTAAAGCGCCGCGTTTTGCCGCCGTTCTAAGCGGCGTTTTCTTTTCTTTAATATTCTGTTCTTTGTTTTCCGTACTCATTTCGTCCTTTCTATTTTACGACGACATTGAGAAGTTTATCAGGCACCGCTATGACTTTTATCACGCTTACACCGTCAAGCAGAGCTTTTACTCTGTCGTCCTCCATTACAGTTTTCTCAAAAGTCGCTTTGTCAAGGTTTGCCTGTACGTTAAGTTTTTCCTTAATCTTGCCATTAATCTGTACAACTATTTCAACTTCGTCTTTTACTATCTTAGACTCGTCATATGACGGCCAAGCTTCGTCGTATATAGACTTTTCATGTCCGAGATGTTGCCACATTTCTTCACAAATATGCGGTGCAAACGGAGAGAGTATGAGCACAAGCTTTTCTGCTGCATCCGCAAGAAGTCCCGTATTTACATTGCTTATCTCCTTATATCTGTACATTTCGTTTACAAGCTCCATTATCGAGGAAATAGCCGTATTGAACATAAAGCGTCCGCCCGCGTCTTCCGTAACCTTCTTTACTGAAGCATTCATTTCATATGCGAGCGACTTGTCGTCCTTACCGCTTATTTCGTAATTCTTCGGAGCGTCTTTACACTTCTCCGCAAGCTCAAATATGAGTCTATACACTCTGTTCAAAAATCTGTACGAGCCCTCAACACCCGCATCCGACCAGTCGAGTTCCCTGTCAGGCGGCGCCGCAAAGAGTATGAAGAGCCTTGCCGTATCTGCTCCGTATCTTCCTATTATTTCCTCAGGTGATACCACATTGCCGATGGACTTGCTCATCTTCTTGCCGTCTTTTATTACCATACCCTGAGTGAGCAGGTTTTCAAACGGCTCTTCCTTATCAGTAAGGCCGAGGTCGTAAAATACCATCTGGAAGAAACGCGCGTACATCAGGTGGAGTATAGCGTGTTCCACTCCACCTATATACTGGTCCACATTCATCCAGTACCTTGCCTTTTCCGGGTCGAACGCCGCCTTATCGTTTCTCGCATCGCAGTATCGCAGGAAATACCATGAAGAGTCGAGGAATGTATCCATCGTATCTACTTCGCGTTTTGCAGGCTTGCCGCATACCGGGCATACCGTATCGACAAATGTCTTGCTTGTAGCAATGGGCGATTCACCCTTGCCTGTAAATTCCACATCTGTCGGAAGCAAAACAGGCAGGTTTTCTTCCTTTTCAGGCACCCAGCCGCAGTGCTCGCAGTAAATCATAGGTATAGGCGTTCCCCAGTATCTCTGTCTTGAAATAAGCCAGTCTCTGAGCTTGTAGTTTATTGCCTTCTTGCCGATGCCTTTTTCCTCAAGATAATCGATAATCTTCTCGATTGCCTGCTTATTGTCCATTCCTGTAAACATTGCGGAATTTATCATCTTTCCTTCGGCAACAAAAGCGCTTTTGAGATTGTTTATATCTATCTCAGGATCATCCGGCTGTACTACCGGGATGATTTCGAGGTCAAATTTTTTCGCGAAATCAAAGTCGCGTTCATCGTGTGCAGGTACGGCCATAATAGCGCCCGTACCGTAATCCATAAGTACATAATCTGAAATATAGATAGGTACTTCTTTTCCGTTGAGCGGATTTACCGCATATCTGCCGATAAATACGCCTGTTTTTTCATTTGCCGTAGACGTTCTTTCTATATCGGTCATCTTTTGAACCTTGTCCTGATATTCTCTTACGGCAGGCTCATATTCAGTACCGGAAACGAGCTCGTCTATAAACGGATGCTCCGGCGACATTACCATATAAGTAACACCGTAGAGCGTATCAGGTCTTGTCGTAAATATTTGGAGAGGCTTGTCAAAGCCCTTGATTTCAAAGTTTACTTCAGCACCGACAGATTTTCCGATCCAGTTTTTCTGCATCGTCTTAACCTTCTGCGGCCAGCCTTCGAGCTTTTCAAGATTATCGAGCAGTCTTTCCGCATAATCAGTTATCTTGAGGTACCACTGAGACAAATTCTTCTTGCCGACAACGCTTCCGCAGCGTTCGCAGCAGCCGCCAACTACCTGCTCGTTTGCCAGCACTGTTTTGCAGCTTGGGCACCAGTTTACCGGATTTTCTTTCTTAAAGGCAAGCCCTTTCTTGTAAAACTGAATGAAAATCCACTGCATCCATCTATAATACTCAGGCGTGCATGTCTCAACTTCTCTGTCCCAGTCGTATGAAAGGCCGAGGCGCTTGAGCTGGTCCGTCATTTCTGCAATATTAGAAAATGTCCACTTCGCAGGCTCTACACCATTTTTTATGGCCGCGTTTTCTGCAGGCAGCCCAAAGCTGTCGTAGCCCATCGGATGCAGCACATTAAACCCGTTCATATGCTTGAATCTCGCTACGACATCGCCTATCGAATAGTTTCTTACATGTCCCATATGAAGCTTGCCCGACGGATAAGGAAACATTTCGAGTACATAATACTTATCCTTGCTCTTATCTTCATAAACCTTGAATGACTTGTTGTCTTCCCAATATTTCTGCCACTTAAGCTCTATTTCCTTAAAATCATATCTCTCGTTCATATCTTGCTTCCTTCCTCATAATGCGTGAAGGCACAGTCAGCCCACACTCTTTCTATATTATAACGCTCGCGCATTTCAGCCGTAAGTATATTTATTATGACATCTCCGTAATCAAGAAGTATCCATCCAGATGTCTTCTTTCCTTCTATATTCTTTAGAGGTACGCCTTCTTTAGCAAAGATATCGTCTATATCTTCGGCAAGCGTTCCTATCTGTCTTTCAGAGTTTCCCGATGCAAGCACAAAATAATCGGCAAACGAAGCTTTCTCCGCTATATCTATTATGACTATATCCTGCGCTTTCTTGTTATCGAGAGTCTTTGCCGCAAGCAGAGCGGTCTCCTTTGAATCAGTCATCCTTTGTCTTCCTTTCTAATAAATAATCTCTTGCCTTTACTGTATCGTCATCGAGGAACTTTCCCTCGTCACTTACAAGTTTTATCGTGCTTTCGAGCGCAGCGAGCACGGCACTATCTATATCCGTTTTCATTTCACTCCTCAGTCTTTCAACTCCGGGGTAATTGCGCCCAGGTTCAGACGCATCCGCTATATATATAATCTTTTCGAGCAGCGACATTCCCGCGCGTCCCGTCGTATGATATGATACTGCATTTATTATATCGCGGTCCGTTATTCCATAATCGCGCTCCATCAATATGGCCGCAATTTTACCGTGGGCAAGATTCGGATTGTCGATGTACTTATCTTCAAGTCCGAATTCTCTCACATAAGCATTGAGCGTCTCACTGTCTCTGCCCTTCAGCATATCATGAAAAAGCGCAGCAGTTTCCGCTTTTTCCTTATCCTCTCCATAAATCTCCGCAAGCATTACGGCCGTGTCGCGCACGCCATATGTGTGTCTGAGCCGCTTTTCGGAGAGATTTTTTTCTATATATTCAATTATAGAGTCCGTTTTCAATTATATATTCCCTTACTTTCTCTGGAATTGCATAAACTACGGCCTGATGAGCACCTTTCTCCTCGGAAAATCCGCAAGCTGCCGCCTTTCTTATCTCTGTCGATGAAATATCAATAGGTCGATTTTCAAGCATTATTACCGAAGCGCCATATCTTTCCCTCAGTATTTTTTCCTGCTTCGCTACTTCGCTTTCAAGATATCCGGGGCGCACTCCAACTATAATCGTATAATTTTCGAGAAGCTCATCAGCCTTGGTCCAGGTGTGTATTTTAAGAAATGAATCTGCACCGACTATAAAACGCACATCGTTTTCCGCACCATAAGCGTTGCGCATTGCATTAAGCGTATTTATCGTGTACGACACAGCTTTCGGTCTTGCAAGCTCATAATCCGAAACCTCGATACCTTTTATTCCCTGCGCCGCCAGCTTTATCATATTTATGCGATCGTTTCCGTCTGCCGGATGCTTATCCTGCTTAAACGGCTGAATTGCAGCGGGCACAAACACCACACTGTCCGCCGCACCGCACAAAAGCGCGCGCTCTGCGAGCTCGATATGTCCCCTGTGAACGGGGTCGAATGAACCGCCGAAAATTCCGATTTTCATTTTATTTTACCTTTATACCGAGTTCGTCGAGCTGATCGTCTGTAACCGGAGCCGGAGCTTCCGATACCATACACTGAGCCGACTGGTTTTTCGGGAACGCTATCACTTCCCTTATGGACTGCTCGCCTGCAAGCAGCATCACAAGTCTATCAAGACCGAATGCGAGTCCACCGTGCGGAGGCGTTCCATACTTAAATGCTTCGATGAGGAAGCCAAACTTCTCGTCAATTTCTTTCTGCGAAAGTCCAAGTATCTTGAACATTCTCTCCTGAAGATTTCTGTCATGAATTCTTATTGAGCCGCCTCCGAGCTCAAATCCATTGAGCACTATATCGTACGCCTGCGCCTTTACGCTTCCAGGATCGCTCTCAAGTCTTTCTATATCCTCAGGTCGCGGAGATGTGAATGGATGGTGCATAGCGCTGTACGTGCCCTCTTCTTCGTCGTATTCATAAAGAGGAAAATCAACAACCCAAAGCAGGTTATACTTACTGTCGTCAAGAAGTCCCATCTTTCTTGCTATATCTCTTCTGAGGAAGCCGAGCGCATCAAATACCACCTTTGCCTTGTCTGCAACTATAAGGCAAAGATCGCCCTCCTTTGCGCCCATAACGCCGAGAATTTCCGCAAGCTGCTCCTGCGAAAAAAACTTGTTCACAGACGAAGTTATCTCGCTTCCGTTATGTCTTATCCATACAAGTCCCTTTGCTCCGTAGCTCTTGAGGCTCTCCTGCATTTTATCTATATCTTTTCTCGAAAACTGCGCGCTTCCTCCGTCTATGCAGATACCGCGCACATCGCCGCCCGCTGCGAGCGCATTTGTAAAAACACCAAAATCGCAGGACTTCACTATATCGTTCAGCTTCACAAGCTCAAAGCCAAATCTCGTATCAGGCTTATCGGACCCATAACGCTCCATAGCCTCCTCGTAAGTTAATCTCGGCAGCGGAAGCTCTATATCGATATTCATTACTTCCTTAAAAATTCTCTTGAGAAACCCCTCCTGCATCTCTATTACATCGTCAACATCGACAAACGACATTTCAAGGTCTATCTGCGTAAACTCAGGCTGCCTGTCGGCTCGCAGATCCTCGTCCCGGAAACACTTTGTTATCTGCATATATCTGTCCGTACCGCCTACCATCAAAAGCTGCTTAAACATCTGCGGCGACTGCGGAAGCGCATAAAATGACCCTGGATGCACTCTCGAAGGCACAATGTAATCACGCGCACCTTCAGGCGTCGACTTTATGAGCATAGGCGTCTCTACTTCCGTAAATCCGTTTTCATCATAGTAGTCGCGGGCAACCTTGGCAATTCTGTGTCTGAATGTCAAGTTATTCTGCATCTTCTGCTTACGCAAGTCGAGATATCTGTACTTAAGTCTTAAATTATCGTCGACATTATCATCGTCCTTGATGTAAATAGGCGGTGTGTCTGCCTCCGAATAAATTATAAGGTCGGAAACGAATACTTCGATTTCTCCTGTAGGAATATCTTTGTTTTTCGACTGTCTTTCCTTTACAGCACCTTTAACGCCGACAACATACTCGCTTCTCAGGCTATCTGCCTTTTCACGGAGCTCATCCGAAATATTGTCGTCAAACACTATCTGCACGATGCCCTTCTTGTCTCTCAGATCGCAGAAAATGAGTCCGCCGAGATTTCTTTTCTTCGCTATCCAGCCATTCAGCACAACTTCTTTTTCTGCATCCGCTAAACGCAGCTCTCCGCACATATGAGTTCTCTTAAATACCATCAACGTTACCTGCCCTTCTTCTCAATAAGTACATTCTTTATATTTTCAATTTTTACAGATTCCTGAGTCGAGTTTGCCATATCCTTAAGAATGACAACTCCTTCGTCAAGCTCGTTATCTCCGATAACAACCGCATATTTGGCGCCGATACGGTCGGCATACTTGAGCTGACCTTTCAAATTTCTCGCCAGCACATCCATTTCCGTTTTTATTCCCATATCGCGCAGCTCTCGTGTCAGCTTAAGCGCGTAATTCCTGCCGCGTTCGCCCATAAAGGCGATAAATGCACTTGCTCCGTCGGGCTCAGGTATCTCCACTCCGTTTGCCTCCATAACCAGCAAAAGCCTTTCAATTCCAAGGCCGAAACCGACTCCCGGTATTGCAGGTCCGCCTATTTCCTCTATGAGATTATCGTAGCGTCCGCCGCCGCACACTGTACCCTGCGCGCCTATATTATTGGAAACGAATTCAAATGCCGTCTTCGTGTAATAATCAAGACCTCTTACGATTCCTGGATCAACGACAAAATCAACGCCCATAGCTGTGAGATTTGCCTGCAGCTCTTCAAAAGCATTGCGGCAGTCATCGCACAGATAATCGAGCATCATCGGCGCTCCCTGTACGAGCTTCTGACAGACAGGCGACTTGCAGTCGAGTATTCTCATAGGATTTTTGTCGAAGCGTCCTTTGCATGCATCGCAGAGCTGATCGTACTTAGGAAGCAAAAATTCTCTGAGCGCTTCTCTGTGCTTCTTCCTGCACTCAGGACATCCTATAGAATTTATGTGAAGCTCAACATCCTTAATTCCAAGCTCGCTAAGAAAATCTGATGCCAGTCCTATGATTTCGGCATCTGCCAGCATATTTCCTGTTCCAAAAGTCTCAATGCCTAATTGGTGAAATTCCCTCAGTCTTCCCGACTGCGGCTTTTCGTATCTGAAACAAGGAATTATGTAGAACATCTTTGTCGGCTGCACTTCGGCATAGGTCTTGTGTTCTACAAACGCCCTTACGACAGGCGAAGTGCCCTCAGGCTTGAGCGTTATGCTTCTTTGCGCGTAATCTTTAAATGTATACATCTGCTTTTCCACGATATCAGTTGTGTCGCCGACACCGCGCGTAAAAAGCTCCGTATGTTCAAATACCGGCGTTCTCACTTCCTTAAAGCCGTAATTATTACATATCTCCCTAAATTTCTTTTCTACATACTGCCATTTATAAACATCCTTTGGCATTATGTCCTTCGTTCCCTTAGGTGCGTTCGTTAACATGTGCTTCCCTCCCGGAATAAATTTTCCTCTTTTCTTTTAAGCATCTCCTCGAGACGCTCTATGTAAATCTCGTAATTGGTGACATTGGCGACTCGCTCCAGCCTGTTTTCTTCCGGATAATAAGCCTTGGAAATGCCGCCTGCTCCGAGTGCAACTATCGTCTGCGAATCTTCCATTATTCTTACATTGTAAATGCTCGGTGTATCGTCCTTGCAGTAGCCTGTATTTTCAAGTCCGCCCGCCATATTTTTCTGCCTGTAAAGATAGTAAGGTCTGTAGCCGTGTTCTGCGAGAAGCTTCCTTCCTGCCGCAAGCTGCTTTCTTACTGTTTCTGCCTGCTTATAGTGAAAGTCTTTATCGAGCTCCACGAGTTTTGAAGCCCGTTTTACAGATAGCGTATGCACGGTTATATTCTCCGCGCCCATTTCTATTATTTCACTCAGCGTGCGCACAAAATCCTGTTCGTCCTCACCCTGAAGACCAGCTATCACATCAGCGTTGATACATTCCGTTCCGACTTCTTTAGCCTCGTTAAAAGCGCGCCTTATGTCGTCCGCTTTGTGTGAGCGTCCTATAATTTCAAGCGTCTTATCCTTCATCGACTGCGGATTTATGCTTATGCGGCGAGCGCCGTTTTTCTTTATGACACGCAACTTTTCCTTATCTATCGTATCGGGTCTTCCCGCTTCCACTGTGAATTCCTTGAGCCTTGAGATATCAAAGGCTTCGTTCACATGCGACATCAGGAAATCGAGCTGCTCCGCTGTGAGCGTAGTCGGTGTACCTCCTCCTATATATACAGACTCTGGATATATGCCCTTTTCGCGCATCATTTTCGCAACACCGTCTATCTCCTTGTGCAGCGCCGTAAGATATCTTTCTATCTCGCCGGGCTTGGCCTCGTTTGAAGCAAACGCACAGTAAAGGCATCTTGTCGGACAGAAAGGTATGCCTATATATATGCCTACGCTCTTTGCGGGAGGCTTTCCCAGCTTTTCCTGCTGATACATATAGATATCGAGTAGAGTTTCCGCCTTTTCCTTTGAAACAAAGTAGCAGCAAGTGAGCTCGGCAAGCGCATCTTCATAGCTTCCCGCCTCTTTAAGTATATTTCCCGCAAGTTTCACAGGTCTTACACCCGTTAATATTCCCCACTCATGCTTGTTTCCCGTAAGTTCCGATAACGCGGCATAAAGCTTTCTTTTAACGCTGTTCTTTTCCGTACTGCTGTCTCCGGATAAATTTATGATAACATCATATTTGCTATGGCCGCATTCATCAAATCCTGCCGCCATTCCAAAAGCGCCGTCTCCGCAAAAATCATCCGGCACCTCAGCCTGCGCATAAAATAAATCATAGAGATCCGGACGCAGAAATATTTTTATCAGTTCCTCACAGCCGTATTTATTAACATCTTCTCTTAAAATAATTTTATACAAACGGATTGCTCCTCTTTTCTTCTCCTATTGTAGTCGGTCCCATATGCCCCGGATATACTTTCGTATCATCCGGCAATACGAAAAGTTTATTGTGTATCGCTTTCTTTATCTGCTCGTACGAACCGCCCGGAAAATCTGTTCTTCCGATTGAACGGCAAAAGAGCGTATCGCCGCTAAAGAGCACATCTCCCGTAAAAATACAGATACCTCCCGGCGTATGTCCCGGCGTATGCATAAACCTGAGCTCGATATCTCCGACTTTAAGAGTATCACCTTCGTGTACCCAAATATCTGCTGTGAGCATAATGCTCTCGCCGCAGATCTCACGTGAAGCATTCATCATCGGACTTGCAAGCAGTTCCTTTTCGTGCTCTCCGGCCACGAGCTTTACGCCGGGGAACATCTCCATATATTTCTTCACTCCTCCTATATGGTCGCCGTGTCCGTGCGTGAGTATTATATATTCGAGTTTAAACCCGTTGTCATTAAGCCAATTTACAGTTTCTTTATTAAATCCGCCCGGATCGACTATAAAAGCCTTTCCCGTGCTCTCATCTCCCACTACATAGGTATTAACCCCCATAGTACCGCTCGGTATACAAGTCATCTTCATTATATTTACCTCCTAAAATAGCCTCCTGCTGTCGAGAAGTATCGTTACAGGACCGTCGTTGTTTATCCTCACAAGCATATCCGCCTGAAAAACTCCCTCTTCCACATCTATGCCGAATTCGTTTTCGAGGCTGTTTATCACTTTTCTATAGAGTTCGTTCGCCAGCTCAGGGCGCGCTGCAGTAAAATAGCTCGGGCGATTTCCCTTTCTCGCATCGCCGAGAAGCGTAAACTGCGATATGCAAAGTATCTTCCCATTTATATCTTTGACCGACCTGTTCATAACGCCGTCTTCATCGTCGAAAACACGCAGATTCGCAAGCTTTTTGCTGATATATTCTATATCCTTTTGCTCATCACCGTCTTCAACTCCAAGGAGCACAAGCAACCCCTTTTCAATGCTGCCTGTAACTCTTCCATCCACCGTTACATCGGCATCCGTAACCCTCTGAACCACTGCTCTCATATCTTCCTCATTTCCACGCCCTGCGTCATTCTTTAAGCATCTTTTGCCGCTGCCGCAGCCGGATCCTGCTGCAACCCCAAGCCTATACCGCTGCTCTGTAAACATCGGTAACGCCCTGTACGCTTCTCAGGCTCCTGAGTATTTTTTCCATCTGAGCTGTGTTAGATATAGAAAGCGTCATCGTTATCGTTACCACTCCATCTTTATCAGTTCTTGCATTAACTCCCGTTATGTTTACATCCATATCATCGCATATCCTTGAAATATCTGAAAGGAGCCCTTTTCTGTCATCTGCAATGATTGAAATATCAGCGCTGTACGACTTGTCCAGCTTGGTCTGATCCCATTCAACTTCTATAAAACGGCTTCTCTCTTCCTCAGGCATCGCCAGCACGTTTGCGCAGTCTGCTCTGTGCACTGATATACCTCTTCCCTTTGTGATAAAGCCGATTATATCGTCTCCGGGGACAGGATTGCAGCATTTTGCTACTCTTATCATCAAATTATCGACACCCTTTACGACGATGCCGGACATATCCTTTTTCCCGCGCTGAGCTTTCTTTGCCTTCTCGTTGATCGCCGCTGCCGTTGTTTCGACTGACGCATCCTTTTGTTCCTCAAGATGCTTGTCGTCATTGTAATATCCAAACAGTACCGCCGCAACTCTTCCTATAAACGCTCCGCCTGCGGCAAGCTGCGCGAACATTTCATCCGCAGACGTCAGGTTGAGCTGCTTGTAGGCTCTTGTTATATATGAATTTTTGAGCACTTCTTTTGAGTCATAACCCTTTTTGCGCACATATTTTTCGAGCATTTCCTTGCCCTTTTCCACAGAATCGGACTGGTTTTCTTTCTTTATCCACTGTCTTATTTTATTGCGCGCCGAGCTGCTCTTGGCTATCTTGAGCCAGTCGGTCGAAGGTCCGCTTGAATTATTCGACGTTATGATTTCGACTATATTGCCGTTTTTAAGCGTCGTATCTATCGGCACAATTTTACCGTTTACTTTTGCGCCCACGCACTTATATCCGACAGCTGAGTGTATCTTAAAGGCAAAATCAAGAGGCGTCGAACCTGCCGGCAGCTCCACAACTTCGCCCTGCGGAGTAAATACATATACCTGCGAAGCAAAGAGATCCATTTTAAGCGTTTCCATAAACTCCTTAGGATCGTTCATATCCTTTTGCCACTCAAGAGTCTGCCTCAGCCACGCCAGTTTAACTTCTTCATTTTCGTTGTTGTTCTTGTTTATACCTTCTTTATATTTCCAATGCGCCGCGATACCGTACTCGGCTATTTTATGCATATCATATGTTCTTATCTGGATTTCAAAGGGATCGCCGTTATCACCGATTACAGTAGTATGCAGCGACTGATACATATTCGGTTTCGGCATCGCTATATAGTCCTTGAATTTACCCGGAATAGGCTTCCACAGCGTATGAACTATGCCGAGCACTGCGTAGCAGTCCTTTATTGAATCTACTATGATGCGCACAGCTGTAAGATCGAATATCTCGTCGATTTGCTTATTCTGCATTTTCATCTTTCTGTAAATGCTGTAAAAATGCTTTGAACGGCCCATTATATCGTAATGAAGATTGAGGTCGGAAAGTCCGTCTTTTATCTCCTCTATTACCGTCTGTATCACTTCTTCACGCTGCGATTTCTTGGCCGCTACCTGCTCCACGAGATTGTAGTATGCCTCTGGGTCGGTGTATTTCAGCGCTATATCCTCAAGCTCAAATTTTATCGTATATATTCCGAGCCTTGCCGCCAGCGGCGCATAAATTTCGAGTGTTTCTTTGCACTTTTCCTGTATTTTATCCTGCGTCATATAGTTTATGGTTCGCAGATTATGCAGTCTGTCGGCGAGCTTTATAATGAGCACCCTTATATCCTTGGACATAGCAAGGAACATCTTTCTCAGGTTTTCCGCCTGTCTCTCTTCCTTGCTTTCGTATTTGAGCGAGCCGAGTTTCGTAACACCATCGACGAGAAGCTCTATATCGTCGCCGAAATCTTCTCTGAGCTGTTCTGTAGTATAGTCAGTATCTTCAACTACATCATGAAGAAGTCCTGCGACTATTGCCTGATCGTCCATACCAAGCTCGGCAAGTATCTTTGCCACCGCCACGGGATGAATGAGATAAGGCTCGCCGGACTTTCTCAACTGACCCTGGTGCATTTTGCCAGCAAGATCATAGGCCTTCTCTATGAGCTCAATGTCATATGATGGGTTGATTTCCTGTAGCCCTTTCAAAAATTCCTGTTTGGATTCCATAGATTATATCCTTTTCTGTTACGATCTTTTATCAATGATAATGCTACGAGTTTTTCGTATCCGCACTTTATTTTGCCGTTTTTGCTTTTGCGCCCCGATACTTTTTGCCGCTTGTGAGAACACACAGATCTCTGTAAAGGGGACTGCAAAGCATAACCGATGATATACATCCCACAATTATTCCTATCATAAGCGGCAGGGCAAATTCTCTTATTGCCGAGCCTGCCATAATATAAAGCGGAATCATAACGATAAGCGTCGTTACAGAAGTCATAAGAGAACGCATAAGAGTCTGATTTACGCTCTTGTTTACCACACCGTCAATATCCGATTTTTTCATCATACCGAGATTTTCACGAATTCTGTCAAAGACTACAATCGTATCATTTATAGAGTAACCGACTACCGTAAGTATACCCGCGATAAATGGATTGTTGACCGTAACTCTGAAAATCGCATAAAACGCTATCACCATAAGAACGTCATGCGCAACTCCGACAATCGACGCCACCCCAAACTTCCATTCAAATCTGAATATGATATATACGAGCATGCATGCCGCCGCTATAATTACTGCCTTTACGGCGTTTACCCTGAGTTCCTTTCCTACTGAAGGTCCGAACAGCTCGCTCGAAAGTACTTCCGCAGCGCTTATCTCAGATTCGAGCTTTTCTATAAGCTCTCCTCTTTCCACATTGTCGAGAGCCTGCATGCTTCTGATGATGACCTCGCTGTTGTTTTCTGAAGCAAATATAACTTCCGCATCGTCGATTCCGTAATCCTTGAGCACATCATATACAGCATCTTCCTCTACTTTTTCGCCAAAATCGAGCTGTATCATTGTGCCGCCTGTAAAATCTATGCCGTAATTCATTCCCGATACCGCACTTACAACAAGCCCCGCCACAATTATAACTGCTGCAAGCAGATAGTAGAATTTCTTATACTTTATAAAATCAAATTCCTTCTTGATTGAAAATTTTGCAGTTCCATCTTCTCTCACGCCGAAGTACTTGTTTGCACCAAACTTTCTGCTTCCGGCAAGCAGCTTTACGTAAATCTGAGTTACAAAAACTGCGGTGAAAATACTTGTGACAATACCTATCATCAGCGTAAGTGCAAATCCCCTCACTGTGCTCGTGCCTATCTGATAGAGCACAATGGCTGCAATTATCGTCGTTATCTGCGAATCAAGCACTGTGCCTATCGCACGCTTTGAACCTGACTCTACAGCCGCGCGCACGCTTTTTCCGCTGATAATTTCTTCTTTGATACGTGAGAATATTATTACATTTGCATCTACCGCCATACCTATCGAAAGTATGATACCTGCAATACCCGGTAGTGTAAGTACCGAGCCCATAGCCACCATTATCCAAAGATCTATTACGACATAAAGCAAAAGGGAAACGTCCGCCGCAATACCCATAATTCCGTAAAAGATGATCATTATTATGAATATAAGAGCAAGGCCTATTGCTCCTGCTACAATGCTCTGCTCAAACGCCGATTCGCCGATCTTTGCCGTCTGAGTCCCCGAATTCACTTCCGTAAGTCCCACTGGAAGCGCGCCGCCTCTTATGAGCGCCGCCGTCTGCATAGCTTCGTTCTGATCAAAGCCGCCAACCCTGCTGCTTGTAATCACCGCCTCGCCGTTCGGAATTACACTGCTTACCTGCGGCGCAGATATCACTTCATCGTCGAGCACTATCATTATTACATTTCCCGGCATCGAAGGATCCATACTCGTAATCTCTCCGGACATCGCGCGTCTCGTACCTTCTTCAAACTTCTTTGCGCCGTCAGATGTAAATTCAAGGCTTATTGCATAACCGCCGTGTTCACTGTCCTGTGTAACTCCGGCATCTGCTATATCTGCACCGTCGCACACGATAGTACCGTCCGCAAGCAGGAACTGAAGCTGCGCCGTCCTACCGATAGACTCTATTGCCTCTTCCGCGTTATCTACTCCGGGAAGCTCAACTCTTATCCTCTTATCTCCCTCTATCGTCACCACAGGCTCCGAAAGACCCATCTGATTTACACGATTTTCTATTACAGCCTGAGTCTGCTCCATCAGGGAGGAAAGCTCTTCTCCAGTCTTGTCTGTCTCCGCTTCCATAACCACGTAAACGCCGCCCTTTATATCGAGGCCTAATTTAAGAAGATCTTTTATTGAATTCACTTCTCCAATTCCGAAGATCGTTATTATCCATGCGGCTATTGTAATTACCACAATGAGCGCAGCAATCACTTTTCTCATATTGTAACTCATTTTTTCATTCATCCTCTTTTCTAGCCAAAATGTATATAAAAACAATTATCCCATTGTAATCATACTTCGTTATATTTTACTACTTTTTGAGTGTATAAACAAGTATCTTGTGCTCTTTTTTAATGGTTTTTACCTAATTTTTGAGGTTTGTACCCACTACTGCGCCTACCGCACATAAAACTACCGGAATTATATAACGAATATCAGTTATCCCCGCATAAAAACTTGCGTCAAACATCGTTGTTAAAAGAAAAATGAACAGGCACACATATAAAATTCCAAGACCTATGCCCGTTACAAGCCCCCTCTTGCCAAAAGCGGCTCCCGCCGAAATGCCAAAAATTAGCGCCGATGCGGCAAGTGCAATGCATCCGTACCATTTGGCTCCGCTCATAGACATTTCAGTCCCCAGCATCAATATCGACAGTACCAGCATAATTATGAGGAAAAGTGCGGCGGAAATCAGATATCCTTTGATTATTTTTAACAATTTATCCATTTTAAAATCCCCTTTTTGTTTTTTACTAAAGATATATTACAAAAAATAAAAAATAGAAGCACGATTCAGCATCCGCTCATCATGCTTCCCTTTAATAATTAAATTTTATTCCTGCGCAGCTGCTTCTTCCGCGCTCTCAGATGCAGTGCTTTCAGAAGTCTCTTCTACCGCTTTCTCTGCTTTCTTCATTCTCTTAGGAAGAGCTTTCTTAGGAGCTTCTTCCTCTTCCATAGCTCCGCCCTTTATACTCTTTCCTTCAGCAGTAACTCTCGATACCGCCCAGCGCATAATCTCAAACTTTATCTTATCAGCTCCAACTTGAATAACAAGCGAGTCATCCTTAGTCTTGACAACTTTGCCAACAATGCCTCCGATAGTTATTATTTCGTCGCCAACCTTAACGCTGTTTCTCATCTTATTCGTTTCTTTATCTTTTTTCTTTTGCGGTCTTATGAGCAAAAAGTACATCAAAGGTATTAAAAGAAGTAACGGCAACATCTGCATTAACATTTGGCCCTGGGTCATATAAAATCTCCTCCTTAAAACGGTGAACTTTTTAATTGGTGCCGGCGATGGGGGTCGAACCCATACGGTGTTGCCACCACGGGATTTTGAGTCCCGCACGTCTGCCAATTCCATCACGCCGGCATAATAGCATTATTTTATCACAACTCTGTGCGATTTACAATAAAAAACTCGAAAAAAAGATACAAGTGTTTGCTGCTCCCTGTTTCACTGCCGCAGTAAGTCTCCGCATTACAACATGCACTAAAAAACATATCGTAAAAGACAAGCTCGATATAGTACCATAATCTGAATTTTGCCGCACTTTGCTTTCGTAATTCATATCTTATATTGCCTCATGTTCTTAAGCAAAGGTTTTAATTGTTCTTCAATATTTTTTATTACAAACACCTCTCATTGTATCAGAGAATTATATCAAAAATCGATTCCTGCACCAACTTTAAATTAGCATAATTCAATAATCTAAAAATAGGTTTTCAAAACCAGTCATGTAATGATCTTTAAGTGTCTAAACAACAAACAAATCAGGGATTTCCGGTCAGACGGAAATCCCCAATCTTTCGCATCCTTCACCACTGATGCCATCTTAAGCTCCTACTCTAATACTTACAAATTGTAAACTGCCTCTTAACTGCAGCTTTCGATTTACGCAGTTTTAGCATAGAGCAATATGCACTATCGTGTAACCGCGCAGGCTATATTGATCATCCGCCAGAATGACCACTATCTGCCGCTTCAATCAGTGCGCTGTTACTTGTTCAAAGCCCGATACATAAAAGTCACGATCTGCGCCCTCGTACAAGAGCTGTCCGGACTGAAGGTCGTCGCTGTGATGCCCGTAGTGATGCCCTCGTCAACAGCCCAGAGAACAGTGTCATAATAGTACGTTCCGCTAACCACATCCGTAAACGGATTGTTGGCGCTGCTCGCCGGAGATCCGGCATAGCGATGCAGGAAGGTCACGACTTGCGCACGGCTGACAACCATATCCGGGCTGAATGTGGTCGCTGTAGTGCCCACTGTAATACCCTTGTCAACAGCCCAGAGAACAGCGTCATAGTAATACGCATTGCTGGATACATCCGTGAACGGATTCAATGCAGCGCTGCCTGCACTCGGGGATCCGGCAGCACGCCACAGGAAGGTCACTACCTGCACACGTGTGCATCCCATTTCAGGGCCAAAGGACGTGCTGCTCATACCGGTGGTGATACCGTTTGTCACAGCCCAGGCAACAGCGTCATAATAATAAGCGCTGCCAGATACATCCGTAAAGCTGATGTTCGCATCGTCATCGCTCATCACAAAAGCACCTTGAACCGTAACCTTGGAATCTGGCATAGTAAATGTGTATTTTCCATTACCATTGTCGGTAAGTGCGAGTTTGTTGCCGTTTGCATCTGTGACCGTCAGACTATCAAGTTCATAGCCTTCAGCCGGAGAAGCCGTGATGGTGACAGCCGTGTCTTTTCCGGCTCGCGAAGAGCTGGCAGTCAGTGTACCGTTATCTGCTTTGGAGACGCTGATGGCGTAAGTGCTCGTCGCTGTACCTCCTTTAGATCTGCCGCTGCTCTTATTGCTGTCATCGTTTTTGTCGTCAGCTGCCAAGCAGATGATGCCATCCGTAAGCGACCACTCCAGCAACTCATTTCCGGTGTAGTAGATCAGGTGCGTATAACCGTCACTCGTTACATCGCCAACCAGAAAATCATAAACAGCGCCGTTTTCGCTGAGCAAGTCATTTATCTGATTGAGATTGCTGTTGAGCAGATCTGCAAATTCCTTGCTGGCCAGTTCATCGGCAGTCTTGCCTTCGGCCACGATCAGAGATTTGTCGTTAGCATTTACACCCACAGACACGTTGGTCTCATTTGTGGTGTTTCCGTTAGTCTGAGTTGCTTCGCTGTTGTAGTAGCAGTAGTAATCTACCGCAATTCCGCCGTTTCTGCCGTTCATACCGCCTACATCCGTAGTGGTTTTCAGGGAAACTACGTTTCCTGCCGCATAGCAATTAATCTGCACGCCGCCCGACTGACCTGTAAAGCCGCCAACGTGAACTTTGTTATTATTTGTGGAGTCACTCGTTACATCGCCCAGCGCGTAGCAGTTAATCACAGTAACGCGATTAGCAATTGAGAACATACCGCCGGCGTAAACGTTGGAGGAATCAGTAGAAGCTGTGATGTCCACATCAGTCCAGCTATTAGTGACCGCACCGCGCAGGGCGTTGCCTATAAGTCCGCCGGCGCGGGCAAAGCTCTCAGAGGTTTCCACGATGATTTTGCCCTCTGCGGAACAATTGTCCACATAAATTCCATACTGGGCGTTGCCTATAAGCGCTCCGGTATATGTTTCGTAACGTGTATATATATTCATATTAACGTCGGTCAGATGTACATTCTTAATGGTCACAACCTGATCCTCGTCCGTAGGCTCGGCATTTCCCGTAAGCGTCCCGGAAGTTACGCCAAACAAGCCAGAAGTCATCTGATCTGCTGCTATTTCCTCAGACCCGATGGTCAAATTGGAAATGTTGTAATCCCCGCCATCGTAGTTGCCGCGGAATGGATAGAATGCAACCAATGTTTTCGCTCCGTTAACCTCCGCGTTAAGCGCCCAGCCGATAGGCTGCCAGTCAATGCCGCTAAGATCGATATCCGCCGTCTGCTTAAAGTATACTCCGCTCCAATCCACATCGCTGTTAACGGAATAGGAAAGGTAGCTGAGCTGATCGACTGTAGAAATCAGGTATGGGTCTTCTTCTGTGCCCGATCCGCCGCTGAATTTAGTAATATCGGCCTCATAATAATGTGAGAAATCTCCGTATATAGATTTCTGCTGCGCTGTCGCCAGCGCCGCGTCGTAGCTATCCCCGCTGCTGCTGCCTGAGATAACTTCAGTTGCTGTAATCTCACCGTTTTCTACTGTGATCTTAACCACTGTGCTTTCATCATCACTGCGGCCATACCAAGTACCGTCCTGAAGCTTAGCTTCTGCTGCTTCGATAATCTCGCAGTCTGGCTGCACATAGCTTACCGTGCCGTAGCTGTCTCCAAAGGTAACAGCACTTGAGTCTTCATAGACCCATGCCTTAAGCGGATTTGCGGACAGTCCATAGAGGCTTGCAATATCCACAGGGAAAGCGGAGAATGTATTGTTAAGTCCTTGCGCAATGTTCGCGTAACTTGCAGAATCGTATGAGGTCATTCCGTCAACAAGACCTCCGGTATAGGCATCGCCCTCATCATTGACACCGGAAGAAACTTTCGTGCCGATAGACTCAACAGGGTCAACGACCTGCTTAGCGCTGGTATCTTCAGCAATAATCATTGTGCTGTCAAGATCATACCAGCAGGCATAGCTTTTGCCAATGCCCGTAACCCAACCGGAAACCATTCCCGCATAGGTAGAATATTCTTTCGTCGTGATGTCACCGGCTGCATAGCAGTTGACCAAATTCCCGGCCTGAACTGCGACGAGAGTGCTTACTACCGCCATACCTTCATTGCCGTTGTCGCGGTTGCCTGATCCGTAAATATTACTGAATGAATAACAGTTTGCTACAAGGCCGCGGTTGTTCAGGCCAACAAGTCCGCCAACTTCCGCAAGGTCTCCGCTTGCAACCGTACCTGAAAGGTCAGCGTCCGTCCAGCTGTTGATAATAGCACCCTTGTACTGATGGCCGACCAATCCGCCCACAAACTGATTGCCAGCTTCAGCGGTATGAGAGATCACGCCGGAGACAAAGCAGCTATCAATAAGAGCTCATGTATAGTTAGATTTATCTCCTTCCATATAGCCAGCGATGCCGCCTATATATGCAGAGGCATTAAAGCTCGTGTAAATCGCAACATCTGTCAGATTCACATTTTTCACAACAGCGTTCTTTCCCAGCACGCCGAACAGCCCGATAAACAAGTTCTCGCTGTCAAGCTTAAGCGGGGATTGCACTGAGCCTTCACTGATACCGGAAATGGTATAGCCTTTGCCGTCAAATGTACCGTTAAACGCCCAGTCACTGCCGCCAATAGGCTTCCAGTCGCCGCTATTAACTGCGATACTATTGCCAAGTGCAATATGCACATCTTTGTAGTCTATCTTCTCATTCAGAGAAGCGGCAAATGCGTCCAGCTGATCCGCTGTGCTTATGATATACGGATCATCCTCTGTACCGCTGCCGGACTGGAATATACCGGCATCGATATCGCTGCTCACCCAGATGCTGCCGGTAGGTACTGCTTTTCCATCAACCAGCTCCCACTCACGAAGTTCTAAACTTTCTGTGCCGTATGCGGCAAGCAGCTCCAGGCTGTCCTTGATGTTGCCATTTAGCGTATCGACAAAGCTTTGTGTCGCCATTTCCGCCATTGTCTGTCCTGTAGTCTTATAGACCTTATCATAGGTGCTAATAGTGCCGGTAGCACCAGCGCGTGGAATGCCAACAGGCAGAACAGGGGATATAGCATTAGAACTGCTGAGTTCGCCGCTGCTGTATATTTCCTCAGTCAAAGTGCTGTCAGTCGCGTAATATCCATAGTCGCGATAAGCACTGGTGCTGTAATATTCGTAGCTGCCGTCTGTCTGCTTTTCCATTCCGGAGCTCGTAATTTCACCGGCGATAGCGCCTCCCCATTGATATTTACTGTTTCCATTACCTATGGTCACATTGCCGGAAGACGCAACATTATACATCTTGCCTGCCAGCATTCCGACAACGCCGCCTGCCATACCGCCGAAGTTCGCACTCTTCGGTGATGAAGCATAAGCATTGCCAAACGATGCACAGTTGGCAATGATAGCATAGTTGCCCGTAGTACCAACGATTCCGCCTGCATACGCAGAGTTGCTTCCTCCAAGCGATTCTGCTGTTATATCAACATCACTATAGCAGTTCGTAACGGCAGTTGCGATCATCGCGCGGCCGATAATGCCTCCGCCCCACGTCAGAATGGCACTTTCAGATTTTATCGATATTGTGCCTGCTGCTTGACATGAGTCAATCTGCGCACCAATTACGCCGGTGTAGTCACCATTGCCGTTTCTTGCGGCATTGACACTGTTGCCTGCGATAGATCCTGCACGGCACTGCGAATTCGATGAATCCGTTCCATTGTTATTGAGCGTAATATCTACGCCTGTCATATTTACATTTTTAACAACAGCAGAAGTATTCAATGTGGAAAACAGACCAACATTATTCTCTGTGACTGCATCTACATTGATAGTCATGTTGCTAATTGTATATCCCTGACCGTCAAATGTACCGTTGAAGATATAAGCAAGATTATCGTCGCTTTTAGCTTCTGCTCCAATCGGGTTCCAGCTTTCGTAACCGGAAAGATCGATATCCGCACCAAGAACAATATACTGTCCCTCATAAGCTGCACCCTCATCAACGGATGTTGCAAAATTGGCAAGCTGAGAAGCTGTTTTAATGACATACGGATTCTTTTCCGTGCCGCTGCCCGAAGAGAACACCACGCTGTCATCATCGTCGTTTGCGGCTGAAACTGCCTGAGCGAGAGCGTCATTCACCGCTGTCTTGATAGCATTGCTGCTTCTTGTTGCACCGCTTACGCTGTCCACCTCGGTGTTCTGCGCCGTTACAATTGTTGAAAATAACGAAATTGCCCTGTTCCAATAGTTACTTGTCTCACTATGATTTACCGCCTCAATGTTCGCGATCTGACCATTGCTGATGGTCACAGACAGAGTAACAGTACCGCCGTAGCCCGTTCCGGTACCAGTATAAGTGCCGTCTTTGTAAACAACATCGCTGTCAATACTGTTCTCAGCGATAACCATTGTTTCACTGAACGTACTAATGCGGTCGATTGCCTGCTCAAGCAGAAGGTATGCCTCCTGGACCGTGTCAAGCTTCTGCTCTTCCAATGACAGTTTCTCATAAGCATCCCTGCAAGTGAGCACCAGCTCATATACATCTGGCATACTATCCTCGGTGATCACCTCGGGAATAGATGAAGCCAGATCTAAAAAGTCCTGAACACCCTGAGAATATTCTGAGCCGCTTTCTGCTGCCAGTGCGGCAGTAGGAATGATAGATAGCAGCATGACGGCCGCCATTAAACCGGGTAGCAGCTTTTTCAATACATTCTTCATGTTAAGCTCCTTGTATAATTGAGATTTACGGTTTTAAATTTATTAGGGAACCGCATAAACCCTGTTTGCTTAGTGGTTACATATAATCACCTCGCAATTTATCCCGGTATATTTATAAGTTAGCATACGCTAACTTATGTGCCAAAAAAAATGGTCTTTCATAACCGCTTAAAGTGAATTGTATCGATTGCGAGGTATATTTTTCAGAATTACTTGCTGCATCATCACAGTCTGTAAAGTGAAAATCAGCAAAATAACAAAAGGAATGGCCATTTCATAAAAGCCTCATCGAATCTGTCAGTCCAAAATGATTTGTGCGAAATAACCATTCTGGACAAGTCAATGAATTTTTTCTTTTCTATAAGTTAGCATATGCTAACTTATGTTGAAAATAATATCCGTTTGGCCTTAAAACCGAAAACGGAACCTTTCACATTTGTTTTTGATTCTGACAAGAATACACACATTCTCGTAAATATACTTCCCATATGTAACATAAATAGCATAACCCAAAAATAATGAAAAAGTAAGTACAATATTTCATTTTTTTGGTAAAACTCTTTAAAATTTTATAATTGTCGGATTAACAAGAAAATTCACTTTTTTATTTTAGGTATCTCGGAATTTGTCCAAACCACTCTCATTTCGGATTTCGTGCGCTTGTCAGCGTCATTACGGAAACGGGTATGCGCAAACTTTTCAAAGAAAACAAATAATCCGAACCAATCTCTCACACGAAAGATCTGATTCGGATTATCTGAGGTTGGTGCGGCTGACTGGACTTGAACCAGCACGGTGTTACCCATACGGCCCTCAACCGTACGCGTCTGCCATTCCGCCACAGCCGCCTGTTACAACATTAATTATATTACCATATAATTTTGATGTTGTAAAGTAGAAATTTATGATTTTTTATTTTTTTTCGTATAGCTCCACTTTCCGCAGTCATTATATATGTTATTGAACATCGGATTAAGCTCACCATCAAAATCCTGACTGTACACAACGCCGTAGGTTTTGCGTATTATCGGATAATACGGCACTTCGTCTATAAGAATATCTTTTAGCTTCGCTGTTGTCTCGGCCTTTTCGCGTACAGTATTTGCGCTTACCATATCAACAGTCAAGCTATCCGCAGTTTCGTTTGCATACATCGCCGGATTATTATATGCGGAGTGAATAAGGCTTCTGAGATCGTATCTTTCGTTTATGCTGCAGGTAGCGATGAGCATATCATAATCGCGAAGCCGGAGCTTTTCCTGATATGATTCTCCCTCTGCAATATCCATATTTACGATCATACCGCAGCTTTCAAGTGCGCTTTTGATCATAACAGCCGTCTGGTATTTGTAGCTGTCAGCACCGTCAACAAGCAGCGAAAATTCGAGCATATTGCCGTCTCTGTCATCGCGGTAGCCATCTTCATCTCTATCGTAACAGCCTGCCTTTAAAAGCAGCTCCTGCGCCTTTTCAATATCGGCAGTATAAATATCGCCTTCATTTTCGATACCGTAAAAATTATCGTATATGATGCTGTCCGCGAGCACGCCGTTCTTGTAGTACACTTTTTCAAGTATGCTTTCATTATTTATAAGGTACGCTATCGCCTGCCGTACATTTTTATCAGAAATTATGCTGCGCGCACAGTTAAAAACAAGCGTTTCCGTCTCGTTTGACAGATAGCTCTTAACTTTGAGATTCCTGTTTGCTATGAGTGTGTCGCGCCCGTAGTCTTTGCTGAATACGAGCATTACATCATTTATATCCATCAGATTTACGCCATCATTTCTCGACGGCAGTATCTGGAATATTATCTTGTTTTCTGCTTTTTCTCCATAATAGTCTTCATTGGCTGTCAGGATGAGATTTTTCATAGCGTTGTACTCTTCAACCTTGTACATTCCCGTACCCACAGGCTTAAAATCCGCTTCCGCGCTGGCAAGCGCGGAAGCGTTTCTAAAAAGATGCGACGGAAGTATCGGAAATACAAGGCTTTCAATACCCACAGCATCATCGCTCCCAAATACTATTGTAACCCTGTCCGCCGCTGAAACAGTAACAGACCTTATATTTGCCACATACTGCGCATATATCGTCTGCCCGCTCGCTGCAAGCGTCTTATAAGCATCTATCGTAAATTTTACATCCTGCGGGGTAAATCTTTCACCGTCGTGCCACACCACATCGTCTCTAAGCGTTATATCCACGGAAGAATGACTGCTGTCATAACTGTATGATACCGCAAGATCCGGCTGCGGCACCAGCATATCGTCGAATTTAAAGAGACCCGAATATATGAGCTTGCTTATATAATAGCAATCTTCTCCTTTGGAAATTGCGGGATTGAGGGTATCCATACTCTCTATCGCAATACCGATGTTGTAATTCGGCTCCGCACTTTCATCGTCAGCAAAAAGCCCGCCAACGTTTATACCGGAGCTGCAGGCGGAAAGAATGGAAACTGTTAAAAGCAATATTGTCAACGACGTTAAACTTCTTTTAAACATACTTTTTAATCAACCGCTCTATTTCACGATAAAGCGCCTCCTTGTCCCCCGAATTATCTATGATTTCGTCTGCACGGGCAAAACGCTCTCTGTCGCTTATCTGCGCATTTATTCTCGCATTTATCTCTTCTTTCGTAATGCCGTCTCTCGCAGAAATCCGCTCTATGCGCACATCTTTTGCTGTCGTAACTACCCATACGGTATCGCAGAGGCCGTCTATTCCAGATTCCATAAGAAGCGGCACGTCGAGTACAACAGCATTTTCATGCTTTGCCGCCGACGTTCTCAGCCTGCAGTTTATTTCTTCTCTTATTGCACTGTGTGTGATCTTTTCAAGCAGCTTCTTTTTCTCATCCGACTGAAAAGCTATACCCGCAAGTTTTCTCCGGTCGAGCGTTCCGTCATCGTTTATAATTTCGCTGCCAAAGGCCTCCCTGAGCTTTAAAAGGGTTTCCTGTCCCGGTCTTGTCACATCGCGCGCTATTTGATCCGCGTCTATTATTGTAAGCCCCATATTTTTCGATAAATATTCAGATACTGTAGATTTACCCGATCCTATTCCTCCCGTAAGCCCTATTATCAGCATAAAGCTTCTCCTCTCTATTTAAGTTCATACCAGTTTCGGCCCGAGCTTACGCCAACAGACAGCTTTACACTCATTTCCATTACATTTTCCATACACTCTGTGAGAAGCGATATAACTGCTTCTTTCTCCTCCGCCGCCGTTTCCACTATTAACTCATCATGCACCTGGAGTATAAGTTTTGATGAGAGCTTTTCGCTTCTGAGTTTCCTGTACACAGCTATCATCGCCAGCTTTATTATATCGGCCGCACTTCCCTGTATAGGACTGTTCATCGCCAGACGCTCGCCGAGCTGTCTCACCATATATGATGAGGCGCTTATTTCCGGAATATATCTTCTTCTGCCCATTATCGTTTCGAGATAGCCTTTTCTGCGGCATTCCGCAACTTGTCTATCCATAAATTCCTTTACATCCGGAAAACGCCTGAAATATTCGCCTATATAGCGTTCCGCCTCTTTTCTCGAAACATTTATTTCCGAAGAAAGTCCAAAGCTGCTCATACCGTATATTACCCCAAAATTCACTGCCTTTGCGGCACTTCGCTCTTGAGGCGTCACCTCATCCTGCGGTACATCAAACACCTTTGCTGCCGTGCTCCTGTGAATATCCTCCCCGGCGTTAAATGCGCTTATGAGATGCTTATCTCCCGACATATGCGCAAGCACACGCAGCTCTATCTGTGAATAGTCCGCACCTATGAGAAAATCTTCGCTTTTTTCCGGTGTAAACGCTTTTCTCAGCGTTCTTCCGAGCTCCTGTCTTATGGGAATATTCTGCAAATTAGGTTCAGTGCAGCTTATTCTGCCCGTAGCTGTGACGGTCTGCTGAAAATGCGCATGTATCTTGCCGTCTTTGCCTATAAGTGGGATAAGCCCGTCAATATATGTGCTCCTTAGCTTTGAAAGCATGCGGTACTCAAGTATAAACTCTATTATCGGATGCTTATCGCGCAGCTTTTCAAGTATCTCCGCGTTTGTCGAGTAGCCTTTCTTCGTTTTTTTGCCCGCCGGAAGTCCGAGCTTTTCAAACAATATAATTCCGAGCTGCTGCGGTGAGTTTATGTTAAAATTTTCACCGGCAAGCTCATATATTCTATCTGAAATTTTCTCTATACTCGCTGAAATTTCGCTTCCTATCGCATAAAGCTCGTCTTTGTCCACCTTAAAGCCCTGCACTTCCATATACGCAAGTATCTCTGTCAAAGGCAGTTCTATTTTATAAAGCACATCTTCCAAGCTTTCTTCCGCAATTTTTTCCTTAAATATGTCAGCGAGCGCACCTGCGATTCTGCAATGTTTCAAACAGTATTTGCAGAA
Organism: uncultured Clostridia bacterium; assembly: GCA_944383465.1. Classification (GTDB taxonomy): domain Bacteria; phylum Bacillota; class Clostridia; order Peptostreptococcales; family Anaerovoracaceae; genus QAKD01. The sequence goes on along the minus strand of CALWPQ010000020.1, from coordinate 37,872 downwards.
TTTATCGCTATCGCTGCTGAAAAAGCCTATCTGTGAATTTTCGGAAATGAATTGCTCCTCTTCCTCCATATCTTCGTGAAAATACTCTGATGCCAGCACTTTAATGCTGTAAGAGCTTCGCGAAGGTTCAAGCAGATATGCTGCCACCGCGGTATCAAAAGCCGTATAAAAAAAGCTTTCCCCCGCATTTTCAAATGAGTCTCCGAATAAAGAAATCAAAGCATAATAATCTCTTTTGAGGTCGTGTCCTGATATTTGAGGTTTCTTTTCGCCTTTAAGGCTGATAAAAAACGAGACTGCGCTTCCAATAAGTTCTTTTCTCGCGCCGTCTATATAATAAAATTTATCTTTCAGCAGAATTCCCATACCGTATATATGAGGCAGCCCCGTATGATTATTATCAGAAAGTACCTTAATAATAATTTTTTCTTCACGCTTTATATCTTCTAAAAGTGCTCCGAGCGTTTTTTCATCTGTGACAATAATCTCTTCCGTTTCACTGTTTTCGAGTTTGCCGTCCCGCGCTTGAAAAGCAGCGCCTTGCATCTGTATTGCACCTATGCCCTGCATATTATCGCCGCTGTATTTTAATCTTTTTAAAAAACTGTTGAATTCAAGTTTTTTGTATATTTCTATAAGCGCATCATAGTCCGGCTCCTCTACTTTAAATTCGTCAAAATCAATTTCTATCGGTACATTTGTATTAATCGTAGCCAGACGCTTACTCATTACGGCAAGCTGCATATTTTCTTCGATTTTATCTTTTAATTTACCCGCAGGCATCGTATCCAAATTTGCTATCAGATTTTCTACGCTGCCGTACTCTATTATGAATTTGGACGCTGTCTTTTCACCTACTCCCGGAATGCCGGGAATATTATCTGACTGGTCGCCCATAAGGCCTTTGAAATCGATAAACTGCTTCGGTGTAAATCCATACTTTTCTATCATCGCTTGTCTGTCATATATTTCAAAATCGGAAATGCCTTTTCTTGTTATTATTACCTTTGTAATATCGCTGGCGAGCTGCAGTTCGTCCTTGTCTCCCGTTATAATATACGGCTCAAGTCCTTCTCTCTCCGCACACTGCGCCACAGTGCCTATTATATCATCCGCTTCAAAGCCGTCAATTTCGAGCATCTTTATCTTCATTGCGGACAATACTTCCTTAAGCAGCGGAAGCTGCATGGCAAGCTCCGGCGGCATTTTCTTTCTGCCCGCCTTATACGCGTCGTATTCAAGATGCCTGAAAGTCGGCGCTTTTCTGTCAAATGTCACGGCAATATACTCAGGCTCATAGTCCTTAAATATTTTTGTCAGCATATTAAGAAAACCGTACACGCCGTGTGTGTACAGTCCTCCTTTTGTCATCATAGGACGCTGCATAGCATAATACGCCCTGTTTATCAAGCTGTTGCCATCTATGATTACTATTCTTCCGTTTCCGTTTTTTCCCATAATGTACCATCCTGACCGTAATATGTCACATAATCATGCATTTCGTTTCCGTCTTCGTCAGTTGATACCAAGTCTATATCAAAGCGCCAAATTCCTTCTTCGCGGCTTTCGCACCTCAATATCTCAAAAGATACACCACACAGCTTTTTCTCAAGCTTGCGCAGATAATATCTTATAGCCACCGAATCTCTTGCCTCTGAAATTGCTCCGCGCGTTACGGCATCATCTTTGAACTCAAAAGCAGCTGACGGTGTATAATCGCCGCCTCTGCTTACATGATTTCCACCACCTGAAGCGCTGCTGTCATGTGCATCCGTTTCCTCGACGGATACATCCGGCATATTCTGAACAAATGATTCATCCGCCGTCTTCTGAGCATCATTTGCCATATCGTTTGCAGGCGCCGCTCCATAACTTTCCGCAGCGCTGCTGTCTGTCATCTTCGCAAGATCTGATTTTTCTTCTATGGCAGCTTCATCCTCTGCATCTTCATCTGCATCTGCTGAGCCTGCGGCATTGTAAGTGCCGTAATATATGTCCTGCATGCTTGTTTCCAATTTAGATGAAGCCATTCGCTCCGCATCATTACCGAGTATCAACTGGTCAATATTATTATACATTGCAAAGACAAATATTCCAACAACAAAAATTGCGCATATCGAAGATATCTTTCTCCTCCACTTCTTCTTCGATACCTTTACAACTTGATATTCATTTTCCGCAGCTGCTTCAGGAGTCTGCGCGCTTAACGCTTCATGAAGCCTTCTGTCAAAGTCCGAAGGCAGTTTGGTTTCCGGAAGCTCTTTTAGCATCCGTGTCATCGCTATAAGCTCTTCGTACTCGCTTTTGCATTCAGGACAAGCAGCTATATGTGCCGCCACTTCATCAATAAGACTTTCTTCAAGCATATTGTCGATGTAGAGGGATAAAAGTTCCCTTATTTCACTGCACTTCATAGTTCTTCTCCTTTCATAAAATATATTCTGATCCCCTTTTCATTAAATATGACGATTTCAGGGCTCTATTTGTTCCTTAAAATTTACAAATTTATTATTTTATTTAAATTTCTTCGTCGTTTTTACCATCAATATATATTTCTTTTAGCCTCAATCTGGCTCTCGATATCCGCGACTTTACCGTACCGAGCGAACAGTCGAGTATTTCTGAAATCTCCTCATAAGAAAATCCCTTGATATCCCGGAGTATTATGACTGTGCGATGCTCGTCGCTCAGCATATCCAGACATTTCAGTAAATAGCCGCTCTCTTCTTTCCTTATATTCAGAGCTTCCGGCCCTTCTCTTTTATCCTTTATATCAAATTCGCTCCCATCTTCCTCCTCATCATATGCACTTGTCATACTCAAGACTTGCGAATTTTTTTTATTTTTACGGTACAAATCGCTGCAGGCATTTACAACTATGCGATATACCCAAGTATCAAACTTGCTTTCAAAATTAAAATTGGCAATCCCTTTATATATTTTTATAAAGCTTTCTTGCAGAGCATCCATAGCATCCTCCTCATTTTTGAGGTAGCGAAGCGCTATACCGTACGCTTTATCTTTACACGACAAAATGAGGAGCTCAAAACTCTCAATATCGCCCTCTGCCGCTTTTTGTATAAGAATGCGTTCTTCCTTTGAATCTCTCATATGTTTCACCGTATTGCCTGCCTGCACTTTTTCATCTGTACTGCATTATAAAAAAAGTATCTATTTACCGAGATCCGCTGCCGCTTTTATGCCGTAAGCTGATTTTGCACTCATCACAGCGCGTACTATCGCTTTTTCCATTACTTTCACTGCCAGTACGCCAAGGGAATCTGGTGCAGCCTCGATCTCCGCTGTAGTCATCACGAATATGGTATCGCCGTCTGCCGATGTATGCACGGGCGAAATAGCTCTCGCATAGGCATTGTGAGTTACCGATGCAAGCTTGCAGCATTCGCTCTTCGTAAGTTTAACATTTGTCAGTATGCAGCCGATTGTGGTATTACCCGTAAATACATTCCTGCCCGCAGCTATTTCTTCGAGCATAATATCGCATGTCGAGGCAAGCTCCGTTCTATCCGCAGTCATTATCCCGGCGATTTTCTTTCCCGTCTCCGTATCTGTGACATCTCCGAGACAGTTTACCGCCACAACCGCTCCGCACTTTATATCTCCGAGCTTAACTGCATAAATTCCAAGTCCGCTTTTCATCATTCTTTCTGCACCGAGATATTTGCCGACAGTTGCACCCGTTCCAGCTCCAAAGTTGCCCTGCATCAGCGGTGCTTTTTCGAAAGCCGCGCGGCACGCTTCATAGCCCATAGCCTTATCGGGGTAAGTGCCGCCATCCCCTGTAGCAAGATCGAACAGCGACGCCCCGCATACAATAGGCACATTGCCAAAGCCCGTTTCAAATCCATAGCCCTTTTCGCTTAGATACTGCATAGCTCCGTCACCTGCCGCAAGTCCGAAAGCACTTCCTCCCGACAGCATCACGCAATGTATTTGCTGCACCATATTTACAGGATTGAGAAGATCTGTTTCTCTCGTTGCAGGGCCTCCGCCTCTGACATCGACGCCTGCAAACGCGCCGCTTGGGCAGAGAATTGCCGTGCAGCCGGTCGCGGTTTTTTCATTTTCCGCATTTCCTATTAAAAAACCATCTATTTCTCTTATATCTATTTCTTTTAAGTTATTCATACAAATTCTCCTGTCTGTTGCTTAAATAGTATTTACACTTGCTGAGCTTCGATACTAAATAAGCGCTATAATATCTGTACAGCAACTATGAGCGCTATCACAACACCGACTATCGCCTCACCGCCGAGAACGCCTGAAGCCACAATACTGCCCGTGCCGCTTTTTTCTGCCTTCGGCGCAAATTTATCAAGTATAAACCTGAGCGCACCACCGATAAACGCCGTTGCTGACATATAAAACGGAAGATATACGCCAAGTCCCAGCGTCATTACAGGAAAGTTTACAAAGTACAAAATAACCGCAAGCACAAGGCCGGTGATAAACGCCGGCATATGTGAGATACCGCCCACCATAGCAGCAACGGCGCTTGCCTGAGCCGCAGGGAACGCTTCCGAGCCGAAAGCCGAAGGACCGTACGCTTTTAATATAACATACAGCACGCCTACCGAAACGGCAGCTCCAATGAGCGAGCCAACAACTTCCGCATACCACTGCGCTTTGGGATCTGTCTTCAGGATATAACCCGCTTTAAAATCATTCATAACATCGCCGACAAGTCCGCAGGCAACGGCAACTATCGCTGCCACGAAAAACGCTTCAGTCTGTCCTATACTGCTTACAGCTTTTGCCGCTATCAATACTATTATACCGAATATCTCCATTGGATTTATACCCGACTGTCCAACGCACTGTGCCGACATAGCCGTTGCCAGCCAAACTCCGAGAATCGTTATAATTGAAGCTATTACGCCCATTTTTAATATACCGGTAAAGAGAAACGCTGCCAGCACCATAACTATCGGCGCCCAGCGCATAGGTACGATGGCGTCGCCAAGGCTCTTTTTGCTGAACATAGGTCCAAATATCTCTTTTGCTTTAGGAAGGATTCCTTTAAGCAATATGCCTATGCCCGTACCTACCATAAGACCGATTCCAAGCGACGATTTTACGCTTGCCGCCGTCTGCATATCGAAAATTCCCGCCGCTTGGCTGCCAAGCATAATTCCAAAATCTCCTATGAGTGCACCGAGAAACCAGATGCCGAGCGCCACAGGACCTATGAGATAGCCGACAGATATCAGCATAGGCGAAAACCATATGCCTACAGAAGCTCCGTACGCGCTCATCTTATCGCTGAATACTGCGCTCGGAAAAAGCGGCGACCTGCCTGTCACCTGCGAGCCGTCTCTCAAAGCCGCAAACAGCGCCGCAAGTCCCATAGATGTAAAAAGCGTCTTTGCTTTGCCGCCTCCGGAATCACCGACTGTGAGCATTTCTGCCGCAGCTTGTCCCATCGGATAAGGAAGTTCCTTTGCAACTACAAAATATTTTCTTATAAGTGCAGTAAATATCAGCCCGAGGATTACTCCTCCGAATGTTACAACGAAAAGTTTTCCCGGGCCGACATCGGCATTTTCATCGAGCATCCATATGCCTGGAAGCGTAAATGCAAGACCTCCCGCTACCATCGCGCCTGCGCTCATCGCAGTGTGCGTGACATTTATTTCGTTGATATTTGTATTTCCGCATGCTTTCAGCGCGAACATCGATACAAGAGCCACAAACATTATCGGCCATGGAAGCGAGCTCAGTTTGAGAGCCACGAACATAGAGCTCATAGTAAGTATCACCGCTCCTATGCTTCCGATTATCATTCCGCGCAAGGTGAATTGTTTTTTCATCACTGATTCCCTTCTGTCATTTAAAATAAATTTGTCGTAAAAAATAATAAAGCCAAGATACATTGACCCTACTATAATTGTAATGATTTATATGAAAATTTCAATACTTATTTTCACTTTTAACGCTATTGTCCTCTAAAAGCTCTTACCGCCGCATCTTTTTACGCTGTTATCACAAATTTATGCTTTTTTATACGCGTAGAAATATGCCATCGCCACAAATACGCACCCTCCGACTATGTTTCCGAGCGTCACCGGAATTAAATTTGCTGTAAAAAAGCTTGTCCAGTTTAAATTTACAAGCGCTTCTGCAGACACCCCCGAAAGAGCGGCAAATGTTTCATTTGCCTTGGCGATGATTCCTGCCGGTATATAGTACATATTCGCTATACTGTGCTCAAAACCGCTCGTCACAAAGAGCGAAATCGGAAAAAAGATACCGAGTATCTTTCCCGCCATCGTATCCGCGCCAAATGAAAGCCATACCGCCAGGCATACGAGCCAGTTGCACATAATGCCTAGTACAAATGCCTGTCCGAACGAAAATCCGACCTTACCGGCGGCAATTTTCACCGTCATTGCGCCGAGCATACCGGCTCCGCTCGAAAAAAGCCCCGAATAGTTCATAAGACCCGCTATAAAAAACGCTCCCGTGAAATTGCCCGCGTATACTATAAGCCAATTTCTGAGCATTTTCATCACTGTGACTTTCTTATCGGCGGCTGCCGCGATTATAAGCGTATTTCCTGTAAAGAGTTCTCCGCCGCAGAGCACCACAAGCATAAGTCCCGTACCGAAAACAATACCTGCTATAAGCTTACCAATTCCATATGTATCAGGCGATGCGAGAAGATTGAATGCCGCCATATTGCTTCCCTCAGCAGCAAATGCTATAAATGCTCCCGCAAGAAATGAGAGCACAAAAAGTTTGCCGAAGCTTCCGCCTGCTTTTGTCACTGAGGTTTCTATAGATGCGTCGAGTATTTCTGCCGGTTTTAATGGTTTCAAGTTCTTATCCTCCCTATAAATAAAGTAATCCCGACATGCCGTCAGGATATAAAAGACGCCCTATCCTTAGATAGGTGGGTACCCTGCTTCCGCTTCTGTCTTCCACTCGAAGGAGGCTTGACATAGGCTGCCAAAGACTCGGGTTCCCGAATTAAAAGTGTAGGTTCTTTTATGATTCCCAAACGAACATTTCAGGATTTACTTATATTGTACTTTGTTTTGTCTTGTTTTAAACAAGCTAATTTAATGAAAATTTTGCTTAATTATTCCTCATAAAGATCTATGGCGCAGTTCGTATGTACCTTCTGCACATCGTCGTTGTCCTCGAGCACTTCGATCATCTTTCTGAGGCTCTTAATATCGCTCGGATTTGTCGGTGCCGATTCCATAGAAGGCACATATTCTATATCCGATTCCACGAGCTCGTACCCTGCGTCAGTGAGCGCTTTATGCACATCAGTGTATACTGCGGGATCAGTGATAATTTCAAAACTGTCCTCCGACGCTGTCATATCGTCTGCTCCTGCTTCAAGCGCAGCTTCAAGCATTGCGTCTTCATCGATGCTGCCGTCATTTTCAATAATGATAACACCTTTTCTCGCAAACATATATGAAACGCAGCCCGGTGTCCCGAGATTGCCGCCGTGCTTATCGAATGTCGAGCGCACCGCCGCCGTCGTTCTGTTCTTGTTGTCAGTAAGCGCGTCTACGATCACCGCAACTCCGCCCGGTCCATAGCCTTCAAAAGAAAGCTCTTCGTAAGTCTCGCCTGCGAGTTCTCCCGTTCCTTTTTTTACAGCTCTATTGATATTATCATTAGGCATTCCTATGCCCTTTGCTTTTTCAATTGCGACTCTCAGAGTCGGATTATATTCGGGATCTCCACCGGCTTTCGCCGCTACCATTATCGCTCTCGCATATTTTGTAAAAAGTGCAGCTCTTTTAGAGTCCTGTGCCGCTTTTCTTCCCGCTATTGTACCGTGTCTTCCCATGGAGACACCCCCTAACCTAAAAATTTTCGTATCTAATTATACACCTATCGGCGTATTATTGCAATAAAAAAACTTTTTACTTATATATTCAGACTTTTGGATATGCAGAAATTCTCTGTTGAAACTGAATCCTGCCGTCATTTGCAAAAGACCAAACGGTTGCTTTAATTAAAAAGTTTTAGCAGCGTAAAGCAAGCATCTATGGAGATTATTCTGCACTTTGCTTTTCGAGGTTTTTGTGTGCGGTAGACATCATCAGTTTGATTCTGTTGAGCTGGTTGACGCTCGATGCGCCCGGGTCGTAGTCTATTGCCGTAATATTAGCGTACGGATTTCTCTTGCGCAGCGCCTTCATCATACCCTTGCCAGTCACATGGTTTGGCAGGCACGCAAAAGGCTGCAGGCAGACAATGTTCTCTACTCCACTGTCTATGAGCTCCACCATTTCGCCTGTGAGCAGCCATCCTTCGCCGCACTGATTGCCTATTGATATTATCTCCGAGGCTTTTTCTGCCGTCTCTTCTATATGCGAAGGCTGAATAAACTTGCTTCCGCGCAGAGCGTCGCGATAAGGCTTCCTGAATGTTTCTATAAATGCTATTGCTGCCTTATTCATTATCATCGTAATATACTTGCCTGAGAGTGTCTTGTAATTGAATTCCTTGCTGTGCATTCCGTACAGGAAGAAGTCAACCAGATCGAGCACAACAGCTTCGCCGCCCTCGCTTTCTATTATACCCACGATATCATTATTTGCTGTCGGGTGATATTTTACGAGAATTTCACCGACAACGCCGACGCGCGGCTTCTTTACATCGCATAGCGGCAGCTCCGAAAATGCTTCCACTATTTCTGCTAAATGCTTTTTAAATCTATACCAGCTCGCTTTTTTGATAATTTCTTTAGCCTCTGCCGCAAACTTTTCATAGAGTGCGTTGGCCGCCCCCTTCTCCGCTTCGTAAGGCCTTGTGGCATATAGCACTTTCATAAACATATCGCCGTATATGAGAGCCATTATACATCTTATTATCAGTGCCATCGACAGTTTAAAGCCCGGATTTTTTTCGAGCCCCACCATATTTACAGATATTACCGGTATTTGCGGCATATTGAGTTCTGTGAGCGCTTTTCTCAAAAGAGGTATATAATTTGACGCTCTGCAGCCGCCGCCAGTTTGCGACATAAATATGGCCGTCTTATTTAAATCGAATTTGCCTAATTTGAGCGCCGATATCACCTGTCCGAGCGATACTATTGCAGGATAACAAGCGTCATTGTTGATATATTTAAGACCCTCTTCTACTGCATTTTTGTCAACAGGCGGAAGCAGCACGCCTCTATATCCGCATACCTCAAGCGCCGGCTCTATAAGGTCGAAATGTACAGGCGACATCTGCGGAATGAGTATTGTATACTCATCTTTCATTTCCGCTGTAAATACCTTTCTTTCGTAAGGCGTATTGTCTTCCTTATGTACTATACCGTTTTTCTGCCTTTCTTCCATAGCCGCTTTGAGCGAGCGAATCCTGATCTTGGCTGCGCCAATATTGGTACCTTCATCTATTTTGAGAACTGTATAAAGCTTATTGTGCTTTGACATTATTTCTTCTACCTGATCAGTAGTAACAGCGTCAAGCCCGCAGCCAAATGAATTAAGCTGTATTATCTCGCAGTCGTCCGTCGTGCTCACGAATTCCGCCGCCTTGTACAGTCTGCTGTGATACATCCACTGGTCGCAGACTCTTATCGGACGGGGAACCTCGCCGAGGTGCGCCACCGAATCCTCTGTCAGAACCACCATATCAAACGAACTTATCAGCTTATCTATACCGTGGTTTATCTCCGGATCAATATGATAAGGCCTTCCTGAAAGCACTATCACTTTTTTGCCGTGGGCACGTGCATATTCGAGATATTCTCTTCCTTTCTCTTTTATGTCCTCTTTAAACGCCATATCCTCTGCCCTTGCAGATTCAACCGCGCTCTTTATCTCCGCCGCCGAAACTCCAAACTCTGCGAGCAGCTTTGTGAGCTCGCGCACAAGAAATTTGTCATCATCATACGGCAGGAACGGATGCATAAATCTCACTCCGTTTTCCGCAAACAGATCGTCCATATTGTTTGCGATAACCTCAGGATAAGTCGCTACAATCGGGCAATTGTAATGGTTTTGAGCCGTTTCGTCTTCTATTCTTTCGTAGTTTATGCTCGGATAAAATATATATTTTACACCATTGTTAATTAAATATTTTACGTGCCCATGAACGAGTTTAGCAGGATAACAGGCGGTGTCGCTCGAAATCGTATCCATTCCGCTTTCGTAAATATTTTTCGAGGAAACAGGCGACAGCTCCACCCTGAAGCCGAGCTCCGTGAAGAAAGTAAACCAGAACGGATAGTTTTCGTACATATTGAGCACACGCGGAATACCGACAACTCCCCGCGCTGCTTCCAAAGAAATCGGCTCGTAATCGAACAGCCTTTTAAACTTATAACTATAAAGGTTTGGAAGCTCGCTGTCTTTTTTCTGTTTGCCCTCGCCGCGCTCGCAGCGATTGCCCGTGATGAGGCGCGTGCCATCTCCGAACTTATTTATCGTGAGCATGCAGTTGTTTTCGCAGCCGTGACAGCGTGCGTGGCTGTTCTCAACCTTGAAATCATCTATTTCGGAAAGATTGATGAGCTTGCTTCTTATGCCGTCGTCGTTGTTTTTGGCTACTATCGCAGCGCCGTAAGCGCCCATTATGCCGGAAATATCCGGACGCACAACATCTCTTCCCATTATGCGCTCGATACTTCTAAGTATCGCATCATTAAGGAACGTACCGCCCTGCACTACGATTTTTTCACCTGCTTCCTCAGGGTTTCTCAGCTTTATTACCTTATAAAGCGCGTTTCTGATGACGGAGTACGAAAGACCCGCGGAAATATCTCCGATGGTCGCGCCCTCTTTCTGCGCCTGCTTTACCTTGGAATTCATAAATACCGTGCAGCGCGTACCGAGATCTACAGGAGCCTTCGCAAACAGCGCTTCCTTTGCAAAATCGGGAACACTCATATTAACAGACTTGGCATATGTCTCTATGAAAGAACCGCAGCCGGAAGAGCACGCTTCGTTGAGCATAATGCTGTAAATCGCTCCGTCTCTTATCTTCATACATTTCATATCTTGTCCGCCGATATCGAGAATAAAATCTACACCCGGCAAGAATTCTTCAGCCGCCTTATAATGCGCCATCGTCTCTATTTCGCCATAATCAGCTCTGACAGCAGCTTTTATGAGGCTTTCACCATAACCCGTAACCGTTACTTTCTGTATATAAGCGCTTTCCGGTATATTTGGGTAAAGCTCGCGCAGCATCACAAGCGTCGTATCGATCGGCTTGCCGTCGTTACCGCTGTAAAACGAATAAAGCAGATTTTTTTCACTGTCTATAAGCGCAGCCTTTGTCGTCGTCGAGCCTGCATCTATGCCGAGATAAAGTTTACCGGTAGCTTCTGCAAGAGGCTTTCTGTTTATCCTGTCCGCATCGTGTCTTTCTCTAAACTTCGCATAGTCTTCCTCATCCTTAAAAAGCGGTTCCAGATGCTTCGTTTCCGAGAGCATATCAGGCTTTGCCTCTTCTATCCTGGAAATCAGTTCTGCAACCGTATGAGGCTCGTATTTTGAAGAGAGCATTGCCGCACCTATAGCCACAAAATATTTTGAATCATCAGGAAAAATTACCTGTTCTTCTGTAAGTCCGAGCGTCTCAACAAATCTCTTTCTAAGTTCCGAAAGGAATGACAGCGGGCCGCCGAGAAACGCTACGTTTCCCTTTATCGTTCTGCCGCAGGCAAGTCCGGAAATTGTCTGATTTACAACGGCTTGGAAAATTGAAACAGCAAGGTCAGATACTTCCGCGCCTTCATTTATCAGCGGCTGAATATCTGTCTTGGCAAATACACCGCAGCGCGCCGCTATCGGATATATTATTTTATATTCCTTTGCCGCTTCATTGAGTCCTGCCGCATCAGTATTGAGAAGCACTGCCATCTGATCGATAAACGCCCCCGTGCCTCCGGCACAGGTGCCGTTCATACGCTGCTCAATCGTAACATCATAAAAAGTAATTTTGGCATCCTCACCGCCGAGTTCTATTGCCACATCTGTTTCCGGAATCAGCTTTTCCACAGCCTCGCTGCACGAAATTACTTCCTGTTCAAACGGTACAGCAAGCAAGTTTGAAAGCGAAAGTCCGCCGGATCCCGTAATAGCAGCATGTATTTTTTCATTTTCGTTTTCAAAAATATCACTGTCTCTGAGTTCTGTTAAAAGCTCTTTTACTTTACTAAATACATTTGACATATGTCTTTCGTATTTCTTGTAAATAATTTTTTCATTTTCGTCTGTAACTACTAATTTTACTGTAGTTGATCCTACATCAATACCTAATCTTTTCATATGCCACCTCCACAGTGGATTTATTATTCACATTATATCATTCTCAGAAAACTTTAGCATAGCGGTAAAATATTCTTAACGCGTTCTTAACGCTATCTTAACACCGTTTTCATAATTTTCCGTCTTTTGCGTTTTATGGTATAATGATGTATAATTATTACACTATAAAAATTATGCGGCGCCGGCGCCAATTAAAGAAGTGCGAGGAATAATATTTGAAAAGTACAATAAAAAAATCTACATACAAAGCAATTTACAGGCTGCTCGATACCGTCTCGCCCGTAGATTATGACTGCGGTCTCCTCTGCGGCGCAGTCTGCTGCACCTATGGAGAAAGCGAAGCTGCCGCAGAGGATTTTGATATGGGCATTTATCTGCTTCCAGGCGAGGAAAAGCTATTTACGATGAAAGAAGATTGGATAAACTGGAGCGCTGAGTACGCTGAGGATTACGATTTTCCCGATTCTTGGTTCGGCAAAGTTTATTTTATAAGATGTAATACTCCTCCCGTATGTCACCGCAGTATGCGCCCGCTCCAGTGCAGGTTTTTTCCGCTTGCACCGCATCTCAATCTCGATGGTGAACTCGAGCTCATACTGAGTCCGCTCGAGCTTCCGTATTCCTGTCCGCTTATAAGAGACAAGATGAAACTTAATGACAGCTTTATTAAGGCCACATATACCGTCTGGAAACACCTTATCCGCGATCCTCTGATATACGACCTCGTGCGTATGGACTCGGACGACCGCATATACGGCAGAGTTCCGCTTACAATTGTGAAAAAAGCCGAATAAGTCTTTTTAATTATACTTTTTCAATTTGCTCAATACCAAACTAACTGTGAGCGGCGCCCAAGGCGAGAGTGTTTGTTTTTATTTATGCACTGTTTCCTGCTAAATTACCGGTTCTCTGTTGCATTTATATATAAAATATGGTACAATTTAATCGGTTTGCGGAATGCGGCGAAAGGGGGAGCTCCCTGGCGCCGCGCTCTATACAGATGACGAAAACCGGATTGCGAGGGAGCCCGTGTGCCGGGTTGAGAGGATCACATATGGTCGACCAAAAAATTATCCGCATTTAGTATTATGCGGATTATCAGCATCTGCTTTATCGTCAGGCTCGGCATATGCGGCAGGTGCATATGTCTTTTTTGTTATAAAGCAGAAATCTATAATTCGGAGGAATCTGATATGAAAAAGAGAATTTTATCACTATTACTTGTACTTTGTATGTGCCTCGCTGTGCTTTCTGGCTGCGGCGGAAGCGGTGATGATGACGGAGATGTCAGCGATGTCAAGACTATTGACAATCTCACAATCGCATTTTCACCTTATGCCGACGCTGATCAGATTATAACAGCGACAGAGCCGCTTACCGACCTTCTCAAAGCTAAGCTTCTTGAAAAAGGTTACGATGTAAATAACATTGATATGTCTGTCGGCACTAATTACACAGCTGTGGGCCAGGCGCTTGCCGCTGGCAGCGCAGATCTTGGATTTATTTCAGGCGGAAACTATGTTTTGTTTTCCGATGACTGCGATGTGCTTTTAACAGCTCTCAGATATGCTATCAACAAGGATTCCGAAAATCCTGCCGATTGGAATGACGGCACTATTGAAGAAAACACCGATGAGATGAGTACATATTATCGCTGCATAATACTGGCAGGTCCGAGCGAAAAAGGTCAGGAGCTTCTTGCCAAAGTAAACGCAGGTGAAGAGCTCACCTGGGATGATCTCAACAGCGCTACCTGGGCGGTGCTCAATCCTACATCAGCATCAGGCTACATCTACCCTTGTCTTTGGCTTCAGGAAAACTACGGCAAAGGCATCAGCGACCTTGACAATGTCGTTCAGTCCGATTCTCATACCACTTCCGTTGCCCGTCTTGCCAGCGAGCAGGTAGACGTAATGGTTTCCTACGGTCACATTCGTATTAAAAATGCTCCTATCTGGCAGAGCGAATTCGGCGGCACCGGAGAAATGGTCAATGATACAGGTATCATCGGTGTTACTGAAGGTATATATAACGATATGATTGCCTACAGCAAAACATCGGATACTATGGCCGACGAAAATTTCCGTCAGGCTGTCGGCGAAGCTTTCATCGAAATAGCCGAGACTGAAGAAGGCCGTGAAATAATAAGCGTATTCAGCCAGGTGGGCTATACCTTCGGTCAAGATTCTGATTACGACGGCGAAAGAGCTGCTCAGGAGCTCTTAAAAACTCTTGAAGAATAACAAAACGTCACTTAAAGACAAAAAGGAGCAGCAGTAATGATAGTTGAGCTTCAAAATATCACCAAACAGTTTGTAAACGGCACTGTAGCTCTGTCCGCTGTAAATTTTTCGGTAAAACGCGGAGAATTTGTATCCGTAATAGGACCTTCTGGTGCTGGTAAAACTACGCTCTTCCGTATCTTAAACGGCGCCGAAAGCGCCGAAAGCGGCGCTGTAATCATAGACGGCAGGCATCTTGAAAAGGCGAAAGGAAAAGCGCGCAGAGCTATTCAAAAAAATATCGGAACTATCTATCAGGACTTTGCTCTTGTCGAAAATGTCAGCTGTATTCACAATGTGCTTTCCGCCTGCCTTCCCGATATGGCCTTTATACCGGCTGTACTTGGGATTTTCGGACAGGAAAGAAACAAAGAAGCGCTGCGCCTGCTTGAACGCGTAGGGCTTAAAGATAAGGCGGACGAACCTGTGAAGAATTTATCAGGCGGACAAAAACAGCGCGTAGCCATAGCCCGCGCTCTTATGCGCCGCCCTTCCGTCCTCCTTGCCGACGAGCCGGCGTCTTCACTCGATCCCGTAACCGGCAGGCAGATTCTCGAGCTTCTTTCCGACATACAGAAAACTCAGGAGCTCACAGTACTTATGAACAGCCACAATCTCGAATTTTCGCTTGAATTTTCAAGCCGTATTATCGGACTGAACGCCGGCGCTGTAGTTTTTGACGGAAAGCCTGAATATGTTTCGCCGAAAATTATTGACGCCATCTATGGCACCTCGTCGGAAAACGGCAATATACGGGAGGCTTTATTATGACTTCCGCACCAAAGAAATTTTTGTTTACACTCCTTAAACTGATAGCTGCGGCTGTGGTGTTGATCGCGGCCGCATATTTTACAGACTGCTCGTTCTCGCAGTTTTGGGCACGCCGAAGTCATCTTACCGATATAGTTTTTGAGATGATTCCGCCGGATTTTTCGTATTTACCAAAAATATTAGCTCCGCTCTTTGCCACTTTACAGATGTCGGTTACAGGCACTTTTCTCGGCGCCGCTTTTGCTCTTATTTTAGCGCCGCTCTGTGCTTCAAACCTCGGCAGTCCAAAGTCCATAAGCTTTGTTCTGAGAATTTTAGTACAGCTTCTCAGATCGTTTCCGGCTCTTATTCTTGCCCTTATGGCCACTTTTATCTTCGGTCTCGGTACCTTTGCCGGCACCGTTGCAATCACGATTTACACATTTGCCATAATGACGCGTCTTACATATGAAGATATTGAAAGCACGCATATGGGACCGCACCAAGCGCTCTGCGCTATGGGAGCCTCTTCTGCGCGCGCATATTTCCGCGCTGTCGTGCCCGAAATTTCACCCTCATATCTCACCAACGCGCTCTACCTTCTCGAAACGAATGTCCGTCACAGCTCTATTCTCGGATATGTGGGAGCGGGAGGTCTCGGCCTTATTCTCAACGAAAAAGTTTCATGGCTTGAATTTTCCAAAGTCGGTATGATACTTCTGACTTTGTTTATTGCGGTATGCATTATAGAAGTGCTGAGCTCTTTTCTTACGGAAATCGTACGCAGCGAAAGAAAAATTCCGCGCTTGGCACTGCGTCTTATTATTTTATCTGTTTCTGCTCTCTTCGTATTCTGCACGCTGACACTTGATCCGCCTGATTTCTCACATACGAGCCTGAGTTTAGTAGCGAATATGTTTTCCGGATTTATTCATCCGGATCTCGAATTTTTCTTTCAAACAGGCAGCGGCGGGCTCTTCTATCTGCTCCTTGAAACGCTGGCTATTTCACTTGTCGGCACTTTTATAGGCGCTCTGATCGCAGCTCCGCTTTCGTTTTTAAGCACGTCGCGTCTCGTACCTATGCTTTTTGCCGTATTTTTCCGCGCTCTCATAGCGGCCATCCGCTCGGTACCATTTCTAATATACGGACTCATCTTTATACGCGTATCTGGTCCAGGTGCGTTTACGGGCGTACTTACGCTCGCTATGTGCAGCGTGGGACTTTTAAGCAAGCGCTTTACCGAGGCTATCGAATCACTCGATTTCAGAGCATACAACGCGCTCTCCGATATGGGCGTTCCGCTTCTTCTGCGCATACGCCACACTATACTCGTTCAGCTTGCGCCTGTCTTTGCAGGCGCGGTGCTCTATCGGTTTGATGTAAACATCCGTGAGGCCTCAGTGCTCGGTCTCGTAGGTGCCGGAGGTATAGGAGCCCCGCTCATTTTCGCCATGAATCACTACGCGTGGCCACAAGCAGGCTCTATCTTTATCGGGCTTGTCATTCTCGTATGGATTATCGACCATCTTTCCTCACACTTAAGAAAAAGACTTTATTAAAAAGCGCCGTTTTTAAACGGCGGCTATTGTTATACTCTGCAAATTTTTTATATCCCTGCTGTAAACATATTTGAGCGCAATTAACGAAAATATAAATCCGATGATTTCGGCAAGCGGAAACGCGAGCCATACATATTGTACGCCGAGTGTCCTCATCAGCACCCAGGCTATCGGAAGCAGCGATGCAAGCTGCCTTATAAACGACGACAGCAGGCTGAAAACACCGTGGGCTGTCGCCTGAAATATGGCCGTTGCCATTATACCAAATGAGGCCGGTATAAAACAAAAAGATATCATCCTCAGCGCCGAGATACCTATCATTTTCATCTGCGACGATGCTTCAAATATATCGAGCAAATTTTTTGGGAATATCTGAAACAGTAAAAATCCAAACAGCATATACACGAGCGCTGCTGTAAACGCCACCTTAAATGTACGCATAAGTCTTTCCCTGTTTCCCGCGCCGTAGTTGTAGCCCATAATCGGCATCGAGCCCTGATTAAGCCCGAATACCGGCATAAATATAAACGACTGCAATCTGAAATATACTCCAAGCACAGCAACTGCCGTCGTATGTTCACCGAGAATGGCATTAAATCCAAGCAGCATTACTGAGCCTATTGCCTGCATAACGATTCCCGGCATTCCCACTTCATATATGTCTTTTATAATTTTTG
This sequence comes from uncultured Clostridia bacterium, assembly GCA_944383465.1. Taxonomy (GTDB): domain Bacteria; phylum Bacillota; class Clostridia; order Peptostreptococcales; family Anaerovoracaceae; genus QAKD01. The sequence continues at coordinate 20,326 of CALWPQ010000020.1, read as the reverse complement.
CACTGAATTTGAAGCCTTTTATCCTTATTTTATAAAAGTTGTCTATTTTAAAAAGCACTATTATACAAAAGCACATACTTAAAAACTGTCCGATAACAGTTGCCGCGGCTGCACCCGTTACGCCGAGCTTCGGCATACCAAAGTATCCGAATATGAGTATTGGATCGAGAACTATGTTCGTAAGCGCGCCAATAAGTGAACTCACCATCGGAAGTATCATATTGCCGCGCGCCTGCAGTGTCTTTTCCGTCATCATCGAAATCATCACGAATATACTGCCTATTGTAGTTATGCGCATATAGGCCGTGCCATCGTTCACAATGTGTGGAATATCTGAATAAGACGACATAAACAGTTTTGCAAAAAAGGCGCCGAATACAGCAAACAGCGCCCAGTTTATGAGCGCAAGCCTGAGTCCGTGCTCTGCAGCATAGTTGGCTTCTTCAAAGTTCTTCGCACCGAGTCTTCTCGCAATCAGCGAATTTACGCCGACTCCCGTTCCCACACCAAACGCCACTATCAGCATATTTATGGGAAACACATATGTTACGGCCGCAAGCGCATCCTCGCTTATCTTAGCGACAAACATGCTGTCAACTATATTGTACAGCGCGTTTATAGTCATCGAAATAATTGCCGGCCAAGCCATACTTGCCAGCAATCTTCCTATAGGCATTACGCCCATCTTATTTTCTTGTTTCAAATTTTCCTGCATAGTCTCAAAATGCCCTTCTTTAAAATACTGCAATAAAAATATAAAAATCAGCTTTGGGCATTCTATAAGCCGGGTTCTGTAATAGACAGTCATCTATCTAGGCATAACATTGCTGATATGCTCATGCGACCTACCTCCCGGGCAGCGACGGGCCGCCGCCTTTTAAGCCCTATCTTGGTCTTGCTCCGGATGGGGTTTACACGGCCGGTATGTTACCATACCGCCGGTGAGCTCTTACCTCACCATTTCAACCTTACCACGCAGCGAAAAATCGCCCGTTCGGCGGAATGTTTCTGTTGCACTTTCCCTATAGTTACCTACGCCGGACGTTATCCGGCATCCTTGCCCTGCGGAGCCCGGACTTTCCTCATGGCAAAAACCACGCGACTGTCCGAATACCCAAAGCCAACTTTTACATTTTACCACAATATTTATCTTCGGCAAACTGTTTTTTTATTCTGCCGGCGTTTTCTTTTTAAATATCAACCTTCATCACTCTTTTTTATCTTCTCATATGCATACAAATGGATTTATGTCCGTTGTCGAAACGAGTACTTCCGCTTTATCTCCGATCTCTGCGGAAAGCCTTTCCGCCATATTGCTTGCAAATATCTTTTCTGTGCCAAAATGTCCGGCGTCTATGAGCGCGATTCCTGTCTCGCGTGCATTCTGCGCCTCATGATATTTGACATCGCCCGTTATGAAAAGCTCGCAGCCTTTGGCAGCCGCAGAAAAAGCGATATCAACTCCTGCTCCGCTGCAAACACCTATCTTTTTTATGCGTTTTGCGCCGTCTCCCGTATATCTTAGTTCTCCAGGAGCAAGCGCGAGTGTTTCTGACACCAGCATTGCAATTTCGCTGACAGTCTTTTCTTCAGGCAGCTCAGCCGTATAGCCGACATAGTCAAACTTACCGTCTCCTGTGAAGAGCGGCGCTGCGTTAATGAGCCCAAAAAGCTCGCAGAGCTTGGTATTATTGCCTCCCTCCGCTTTATCAAAACATGTATGTGAAGAATATACGGAAATATCCGCTTTTATAAGTTCTATCGTGTAGTTTCCGATAATTTTATTATTGTCAACTTCCTTGAAAGAGCCGAAATAAAGAGGATGGTGCGTTATAATCAATTCCGCCTTTTTCTCCTTTGCTTCTTCTATGACCGCTTTTGTGATTTCAAGACATACGAGTATACGGCTATAGTTTTCTCTGCCCGTATTTATCTGAAATCCACAGTTATCCCACGATTCTGCGCTCTCTTCCGGCGCTATACGATTAAGCGCTTTTCTCAATTCGTTTATCGTTATCATTTATATGTGCCTCCGTCCGCAAGCAGTTTCTCGTAATACAATATTTTTGCTTTTACTTCTTTGAGCCTGCTTCTGATCTCTTCGCCGCTTTCGGCGCTGTCTAAAGCTGCTTCTTCTGCATTACTGTCTTTTTTTCTCTCAGTGTTTTGCGCATTTGCTGCAGAAATCTCCGCGAGTATTTTTTTCTCTGTGCACAGCTTACGCTCTATGTATTCGCGCGCTATTTCTCCGTTTTTAAGCAGCATCTTCGGTACGTCATAAGAAATATCACCGTATGGCGCCGGCATTTCGCCATCGTCAAGAATGCGGTCAATTTTCCCATTCTGCGCGTCTATGCACATTTCCCGGTTTGGCGCCTCCGAGATTGAGGCAACTATCACTTCGCAGATAAATTTGCCTTCGCGAACGAGAAGATCGCGCTCTATTTTAAAGCCGTTTTTTATAAGATAATATCTGAGCCTGCCGCTTCCGTTCCGCGGCTGCATAATGATGCGTCTCGCTCTATGCGCGGTTTCTCTATTTCCTGCAAGTATCTCAGATATGAGTATACCGCCCATTCCAGCTATTACAATAACATCAGCCTCTCCCGGCGCGAGTACCTTTATTCCGTCTCCAAGCCTAAAATCAAATATAGCAGGGTCAAGCGGGCACCCTGCTTCTTCTCTCGCTTTAAGCAGCTCTCGTACATTGCTTTTTGCCTTATCAAGCGAGCCTGTGCTGACATCGGCGAGTATCACTTTAGGGCAGATGCTTTCATCAGCAAGGTACATCGGCAGAAAACCGTGATCTGTGCCGATATCCGCTGCAATTTCATTCTTTTTTATTTGTTCTGCTATAAGCATAAGTCTCTCGGAAAGCTTTACCATATAACACCGTTCCGTAATCTGCCTTTGTTTTTTCAAAATCACTCAAGATAATCCTTGAGCTTCTTGCTTCGCGAAGGATGCCTCAGCTTTCGCAGTGCCTTTGCCTCTATCTGCCTTATTCTTTCGCGCGTAACATCGAATGTCTTGCCCACCTCTTCAAGCGTTCTTGCACGTCCATCCTCAAGTCCGAACCTCAGTTTGAGCACTCGCTGCTCTCTTTCCGTGAGCGTATCGAGTACTTCGACGAGCTGTTCTTTGAGCATCGAAAATGCCGCGGCCTCAGCAGGTGCCGGTACATCTTCATCCGGTATAAAATCTCCAAGGTGCGAATCTTCCTCTTCACCGATAGGCGTTTCGAGTGAAACAGGCTCCTGCGCTATCTTCATTATTTCTCTTACCTTTTCCTCGGAAATTTCCATTTCGGCGGCAATTTCTTCCGGGGTTGGCTCTCTTCCATATTCCTGAAGGAGCTGACGCGATATTCTTATGAGTTTGTTTATCGTCTCCACCATATGCACAGGAATTCTGATTGTTCTCGCCTGATCTGCAATTGAACGCGTAATTGCCTGTCTTATCCACCAGGTAGCATATGTGCTGAATTTGTATCCTTTTCTATAATCAAACTTGTCCACAGCTTTTATGAGTCCGAGATTTCCTTCCTGAATGAGATCGAGGAACAGCATACCGCGGCCTACATAGCGCTTAGCTATGCTTACAACGAGTCTGAGATTAGCTTCGCAGAGCATTTTCTTTGCTTCTTCATCACCCTGTTCCATCCTCTTTGCAAGCTCAATTTCTTCGTCTGCCGAAAGAAGCGGCACTTTGCCTATTTCCTTAAGATACATTCTTACAGGATCGTCCACGGTAACACCTTTAGGCAGCGATGCTTCAATGTCTATTTCTCCCGACTCGTCCACAACAAGATCAACATCGTCGCTCTCCGCTTCAGCTTCCGCTTCGATATCCATAATTTCAAAATCCTCAGGCTCGATTTCAGAGATTACTTCTATGCCCATAGCATTGAGGTTATCATATATATCATCAATCTGATCCTTATCAAGATCTGTACCCTCGAGGAAAACAGCTACTTCTCTGAAAGTAATTTTTCCTCTCGCACGTGCCTTTTCAATCAAATCGTTGATACACTGTGTTTTCTTTTCCTGATTTTCATCGTAATTCATTACTGCGAACCTCCCTGCTCATTTATCCATTTCTGTATTTCCATTAACTCTTCTGTCAGTTCTTTTATATTTTCTCCGTTTTCCTCTTCATCAGCCAAAGAAAGCATTACCTTTATTTCACTTTCCCTTTTTTTCATCTCGCTGATTTCTATTCTTCTGACGCTGTCAAGATATATCTGTTCCTCGTATCCCGCGACGAGCGTATTTTTCATTATATCGTCGAAAACATCCTGCTCGCCGATTTCGAGAGCTTCCCTTACTGCTTCCGCATCTATTTCCTCGCCTTCACGATACACTGATTTTATCGCCTTCCATATCGCAGAAGCCTTTTCGTTTCTGAAAATATACGAATAAGCAGCTACTTTATGGTAATATGATGCGTCTGTCAGTGTTATTTTAATTAAATGCTTTTCGATAGCGCTTATCGGCTTTGCATTCTTTATAGCTTTAGGTACCGACGCTTGTCCGCTCATATTTGCCGCGTCGCTTCCGGCTCCCGGATTTCTCCGTCCGCTGCCTAAAGCCTGCGCGTTCATAACCGCGCCGCCGTCATTTCCGTAAAGCTCCATTCTTATAGCTCCCTCGGATATTTTCATATCCGCAGCAATCTTCTTTATATATATATCGGCTTCCGAAGGCGACAGCGCTTTAAGCACCGTTATCGCCCTTTTAATAAACTCTACCCTGCCCTCTGTGGTCGCAATATCGACCTCGCGCTTTATATGCTCTATCTTGTAGTCTGCATATGGCAGAGCTTTCTTTATCAGTTCTATGAACGCCTCTTTTCCTTTTTTCTTTACAAATTCATCCGGATCTTTCCCGTCGGTAACGTGGAGTACTTTTACGTTCATTCCTGCACCATAGAGGATATCGAGCCCGCGCAGCGCCGCTTTTCTGCCAGCGTCGTCGGCATCATATGAAAGTATCACTCCATCGGTATAACGCTTAAGCAGCGCCGCCTGGTTGTCTGTAAGCGCCGTTCCAAGTGATGCTGAAACATTCTGCACGCCAGACTGATATAGCGATATCACATCCATATATCCTTCGACAAGAATTGCACAGTTTTCTTTACTTATATCATGCTTTGTCAAATTCAGACCATAGAGATTATTTTTTTTAAGAAAAATCGGCGATTCCTGCGAATTTAAATATTTTGGCTCACCATCACCTATTATTCTGCCGCCAAAGCCGATCACCTTGCCACGCGTATTTATTATCGGAAACATTACGCGATTTCTGAACTTATCATAATATTTACCCTTTGAATTTGAAATTAAACCGAGATCAAGCAGCATACTATCGTCGTGACCCTTTGATTTCAGATATGTATAAAGACTGTCCCATTTTTCATCGGCATAGCCGATACCGAATTTTTTAAGTGTTGCAGGCTCTATGCCGCGGTTTTTCATATATGCATAGCCCGCGTTTGCTTTTGTTGTCAGTGCCTTATAGAAAAAATTAGCCGCGTCACGGTTTATTTCATAAAGCTTGTCGTTTTTTTCGTTTTTACGAAAAGAGCTTTTGTCTATCGTTATTCCGTACTCGTTTGCCAGCCGCTCTATCGCATCAAGGAAATCCAAATTGTAATACTTCTGTACAAATGCAATAACATCACCCGTAGCTCCGCATCCGAAACAGGTGAAAATCTGCTTCTGCTCCGACACTATAAACGACGATGTTTTTTCGTTATGAAACGGACATATGCCTTTGTAATTGCTTCCTGCTTTTTTTAAAGGAACGACACGCCCTATTACATCCACTATATTACATCTCGACTTTATTTCTTCAACCGCATTATTTCTCTGCATAAAGCTTAGCGTGCCTCCTTTCCTATGTTTTTATACACAATATAATTTTATATATCTTATTATTCTACAAATTGTCTGCATTTCCTTTTTTCTGCTCAAAAAAATAAGACGCGGAAGCCAGAAGCAGCTTTCCTGCGTCTTACATTATCCGCTTATTTTTTACTATGCATTATCTTATTATATACGCTGCTTGCATATCTGTCGGTCATTCCCGCTATGAGATCTTTTACCACCTCGTTTATGCCGAACTCCGCTATCATGCTCTTCCTGTCATCTGACATTTCATCAGGATGCTCTATATAGTATGAATACAGAAAACGTATTATTTTATCGACATCCGCAAGGTCTTCATCCCTCTTCACTTTATTGTTATGATAAACATTTTCAAACATAAAAGCGCGCAGCTTATTCATACTCTCAAGGCACTCTGGCGCCATAGATATGATATCTTTGCCAACGCTGCTTTCTATCATACTCGTAACAAGCGTATCTATCCTGCTTCCATGCGTTGTTCCGAGAACTTCTATACAGTCCTTCGGCAGCTCGGACTCGCTTATAACGCCGCTTCTCAGCGCGTCATCTATATCGTGGTTTATGTAAGCAATTCTATCGCTTATTTTCACTATCTGACCTTCAAGCGTCATAGGCAGCACTGGTCCTGTGTGATTTACAATACCGTCGCGTACTTCGCGCGTCAAATTCATACCGCGATTGCCGTTATGTGATTCCAACACCTCAACAACCCTGAGACTCTGTACATTGTGCTTGAATCCGCCTGGATGTATCTCATTTAGTACACTCTCTCCGCTGTGTCCAAACGGCGTATGCCCGAGATCGTGACCAAGCGCTATTGCCTCTGTCAGATCTTCATTGAGCGCAAGCGCTCTTGCTATTGTTCTCGCTATTTGCGATACTTCTATCGTATGTGTAAGACGTGTGCGGAAGTGATCTCCCTCCGGCGCAAGAAAAACCTGAGTCTTATGCATCAGGCGCCTGAATGCCTTGGAGTGAATTATTCTATCTCGGTCGCGCTGATACTCCGTTCTGACAGCGCATTTTTCCTCTTCAAAATCGCGTCCCAAGCTCTCTTTAGACTTCGCTGCCAAAGGGCTTAATATCTCATATTCTCTCTTTTCAAGCTCAATTCTGCCTATTTTTCCGCTATGCATACTTCATAATTACCCCTTCGATCATATTTGCCACACTCTCGCACGCATCTATACTCGTTTCCATTTTTTCGTATATATGCTTCCATTTTATTATCTCTATCGGGTCTTTTTCATCGCTGAAGAGATTAGCGAGTGCTTTTCTGTATATGAGATCGCCCTCGTTTTCTATTCTGTTCACTTCGATTATATGTTCGAGAAGCGCCGCCGGCTTTTTTATCTCGGAAAGGTGCTCAAACATCGCGGAAAGCTCATTTATAGCCTGTATCACTATATCCGCCATTTTTTTGGCATCAGGCCTTATCTCCTCCACATTAAAAACACCGAATCTATTTGCTACTTCCTCGAGCCCGTCTACAATATCGTCAATTTCTCTTATGAGCGAAAAAAGGTCTTCTCTTGCAAAAAGCGGTGTTCTTGTCGTATTCATCGCGTTAAGTATCTTATGCGCTTGCATATCGCACTCGGTCTCAAGTACCTTCATTCCTGCAATCTTATTGTTTACATCCTCGTAATTGTTTACAAGATCGAGAAATGTTTCACCGGTGATCTTTACCTTTTCCATTTCCTCGCTCAAAAGAGTCAGAAAAATATCTCCCTTATTTTTGCCTATCATCTTTTTCCCCCGTGCATACAAAACATAACGAATTATAATGGTTTTACAAAGCTTCTTTACAATTTTATTATATTACATACAAGCCTCGCAGCACAAGCGCTTAACAAAAAATAATGTTTTCTTTTATCATCTCTGCCAGTTTTTTATCTTTCTTTTCTATGTTTTTTATTACCATATCTCTTATATCGTCGGGAGCAAAAAAGAGCGAATCCGATATATTATCCGCGGTTGCTTTGAGTTCTTTTTCCGTCATCTCATTCCACCCCTTACACGCGCGCTTTCGTTAAATGCAAACGCCGTAAAATTATTGAATTCATTATCGGCAAGTTCGATGCCCGGCACCAAATTTACAGGCGTAAAACCTATTTCCTCACTCGCGCAGCTATCGGCAAGCGCGTTCACCGTAAGTCGTCCGACTGTCATAGCATCACCATCCTTAAATGTCATTTCCAGCTCATACGCAGGATATTTCTCAGAAAACACAGCGTCCGCCATATCGCGCATAGCAGCATCGCTGTCATATCCGGCGAGGAATTCTGCCTCCTGCCGCGAAATATTCTTTTTACCGCTTACAGGACGCCAGACAAACGAAACTCCGCTTCTCTTTCCCTCAGCACTGACAAGCTCGTAATCATTCATCGCGTATCCCATTATATTTCTATAGCTTTTGACGGTCGTATCGTCTGAAAAATAGCTTATGAGAAAAGGTACAAACGCTTCGTCTTCTGCCGCCAGCTCAAATATCGCCTTGTTTTCAGGAGCTGCACCCGTGTCCGCCTTTCTGAATTTTTCTATCAGCTTGATAATGCTCTTTGGATTTCTTATTTCCTCCGGAACGGGTATACTATGCGCAAGCATATCAAAGCGTCCGTTTTTTGTGAAAAAGCGGACAAAAAATCCGGCGGCGTCTCTCTTAGTATCGCTTGCCCCATACTCGGAAAACACCTTTGAAAAGCGAACGGTAACGGGAATTTCAGCTTCAGTATCCGTCAAAAATTCAGCACTCGTATAATCGGAAAGATCCATATACGGCGTAAAATATCCCTCTGTACACATACCCTTCTTGTATAAAAGCCGCGGCACTCTCTGGCATTTTATAAATTCGGCTATTTCATCCATAAACAAAAAGTCCGTCATCATATATCACCTCAAGTTAATATATGCATGCGGACTTTGTTTTGCCTGCCTGTGATTTTAATTTCTTCCCGTGTGGCCAAAACCACCTTCTCCGCGTTCAGTAAAGGAAAGCGAATCTGAAACTTCCCATTCTGCTCTTTCGTACCTTGCAATCACCATCTGCGCTATGCGGTCTCCGTTTTTTACGATAAAATCTTCATCACCTAAGTTTATGAGAGCTATTTTTATTTCACCGCGGTAATCGCTGTCTATCGTACCAATACCGTTTGCCAGACATATGCCGTACTTGGCGACAAGCCCCGAACGCGCTCTTATCTGAGCTTCAAAACCAGGCGGAAGCTCTATTGATATTCCCGTTGGAATCATTGCTCTTTTCCCCGGCGCTATCGTCACCGTCTCGGAAATGTATGCCCTCATATCCATACCGGATGCGCCTACCGTCTCATATGCAGGCAGAATACCACTAACGCTATATATTTTTATTTTCATTAAAGACCACTCATTATCCTTTTTAGATTTATCTTTTCGTTCGTCACGATTACTGCACTGTAATTTGAAATGTCTGAAATGATTTCGGCTGCCGCCCTTATTTCATCCATAGTCACGCTGTCTATTTCCTCTATAACCTCTTCCATAGTAAATGTCCTGCCGAGAATCAGCATATTCTTACCGGCGCTAAACATCCTGCTGTTTATATTTTCCTGCCCAAAGATGTAATTGCCCTTGAGCTGCTCTTTAGCCATTGACAGTTCATCTTCCGTCACAAAGTTATTTTTGAGGCTGCTTATCTCGCCTTTAATCCCTAAAAGCGCCGCTTCAATTTTATTATGTGCAACTCCCGCATATATATTAAAATAGCCCATATCCGAAAACGATGACATATGCGAATACACTGAGTACGCAAGTCCCTTCTGTTCTCTTATATTCTGGAAAAGCCTTGAACTCATTGTGCCGCCGAAAATATTTGAAAGCAGCGAAAGCGCGTAATACAAGTCATCATCAATTTTAACCCCCCGTGTACCAAGACATATATGGCTCTGTTCTATATCCTTTACGATTACCTTATAGCTCGGTTTATATGGGGCTTCCTCGTATGCTTTTAACAGCTTTTTATCTTTAAGACCGCCAAGCTCCTTTTCAAATACCGCGCAAACTGCATCCTCGTCAAAATTGCCGCTTACAGCCACAACAACGCTGTCCTTCGTATATTCATCTTCTATATATTTTTTAAGCATGTCGCGTGAAATACCGCGCAGCGAGCTCTGCGTACCGAGTATCGACTTTGCCAGCGGGTTGTTTTTAAATACGAGTTCGCATATAGTATCATGCGCCACATCTTCTGGAGAATCATTTACCATTTTCATCTCTTCATATATTACTTTCTTTTCGCGCGCCATCTCTTTTTTATCGAACTTAGAGTGCATGAACATATCAGAAAGAATTTCCGCCGCAGACTCCGCATTTGACGAAAGCGTCTTTATATAGTAGCAAGTAGCCTCCTTGCCTGTAAATGCATTCATCTGTCCCGATATTCTGTCGGTATCCTCTGCTATCTCTTTCGCCGTTCTCTTCTCCGTACCTTTGAACATCATGTGTTCTATAAAGTGTGATACGCCCGAAAGCTCTCTGCTTTCGTCACGTGCCCCCGCACGCACCCAAATGCCAAGAGACACCGACTGCACATACGGAATTTCTTCAAGTACCATTCTGATACCACATTTAAGATTCTTTACCTTTATCATATTACCTCCAAATGTTCCACAGCATGCTATGCTGTGCGCATATAGGATTTTAAAAATCGTGAAAGCCTGCAAACATTTCGTATTTTTATTAAAGCATACCGCGTATCTCACACATCTTGTAGATAACAGTCGCCGCCTGTGCTCTCGTTGCCACGCCCTGCGGCCTGAAATCGCCCGTGTCAAATCCGTTTATTATGCCTGCGCCAGCCGCCGTGGCAACATAATCGGCCGCCCACGAGCTTATAGATGACGCATCACTGAAAGATACTCCTGATACTGTCTGCGGAAGTGCAAATCCCACCGAGCGTGCGTAATTGCAGAGCATTACTGCCATCTGCTCTCTCGTAATGCTAGCATTTGGACTGAATGTCCCGTCGCCCATTCCGTTTACTATGCCATTTTCGTATCCCCAGTTCACATAACCGAAGTACCAGTCTTTTTCATTAACATCTGTAAATCCCGCCGAAGCCGCTGCTGTTATATCTATTCCGTCTGTCATCTTGGCGAGCATAGCCACAAACTGTGCTCTCGTAAGCGAGCCATCCGGTGCGAATGTATTATCGCCCATTCCATCGAGAATATTCATTCCCGCGAGAGTTCCTATATAAGTCTTGGCCCAGTGATTTGTCGTATCCGTAAATTCCACTATATAAGCCCCTACCTGCACAGGTATCTCTATGCTGTTATTATTATATTCAACATATATATTTCCGCTCTGCGACACCGCAGATGCCGTAGTAGCAGTAAACACACCAAGCTCATCTATCGTTCCTATATTTTCATCGCATCTGAATGTGAAGAGGTCGTCGCTGGAATTTACTGGCACCGATGCGCCGTAAGCGCCAACACAGGCCGTAACATTTATATCGCGCGTCTCACCTGATTCTATTGTAAGCTTAGTCACGGACGGTACTATTATAATATCGTCCACAATTTCAACTTCCGTATATCCGGTGCTATTTCCCGACTTTGCTTCAATTACTGCTCTCCCCGTCTTGCTTCCCGCAGTGAATATACCGCTTTCATCTACAGCACCGTAAGCAGAATCCTCTACGCTGTATTTCACGCTGCCGCTGAGGCTCGTTTTTTCATAAAGTTCATTTGATGCATATGTGTTTAACTGCACCTTTGCCCCCGGCATTGCAAGTGTAAGCTCCGGATATACATTGAGGTGCTCAACGCTGCTGCCCGCATTTTCCTTATATACGAGAAGTATTCCGTTGGCTACTTTTCGCTCGCTTCCTGATGACGGAGAGGACTGTATTACCGCATCTGCATCTTTACCCGGCTGCCGCACATAAATTACGCTGCTGCCGCCGCCATCGAGGTTTACCGCCGTCTCACATCCGAGTTCTATCATAGCATCGGCAAGATCATAGAGCCCAAGCCCTTTAGATACCGAAGCTTGTCTGCCGTCAAGCTCAAAAAGCATTATGCTTCCATCCTCTTTTATGCCAAGAGCTGTTCTTGGATTCGCTGCCGTTCCTGATGTTACATTGCGGCCGTTCTCCACCAGAGAATAATATATTCCTATGCACTCATCTGCGTTCTCAAGATCTGCACCGCCGACATCTTCTACAGAAATTTCGATTTCACTGCCGACTTTAAGCGCTGAGAGATAATTATATGTCGCAGAGCCGTAGACCGTTGACAGCACTACGGTATTATCGGTTATAGGGGTATTGTTTGTCGCTGTATTCACCTGTTTAACCGTCCCCTTAATAGTATCGTTTACTTTTAATTGAATATCATCGCATTCGATTACGACTTCCGCACATGTACCCGATGTTTTTGTGCTCGACGAATAATGCCTGTTATATAAATGCAGACCATTTGCCGCTCCATGAGGCACATTGAAAAAATCTACAGTGCCGTTCCACTCTTCTTCGTAATGCACGGTCTCGTTCTGTACCAAGACATCTGTACCAGACGTACCGTCTGTTCCTGCTGCCTGATCTATACCTTCTTCAGGCGAAACTGGTACCTGCTGATCATAGGCAATCGTACCCTTCACTTTATAAGAAAGCTTAGCCGGTACAAGTTCAGCGCTTCCGTCGTTATAAAACGCAATCACCCTGTCAGGCGCGTATCCCGATGTCACGATATTTCCGCTGTGTATTACAAGGCCCTTGGGAGTACCCGACGACATATCATATATATCCCCATTAATGGCGGCGATTACCTTATATCCCTGCTCACCTGCGTATTTTATCATATCTTCTATGCTGTAAGTACCCCTTACTTCACCGTTAAATACAATCGGCTTTATGCTGCCGCTCTCTATATCGGCTTCCACATAATGAGCATGCTGCAATCCATTAGTGCTGTGCCCGGAAATTATCTCGCTGTAGCTTACGCCCGTGAATATGTCCATAGACGATTCGTAATACGCCGTACCAAGACCGCTATAACTGTTAAACCCCGTAAGACTGACAAATGAAATTATACCTACAAGTACAAATGATGCCGCTCTTTTTAATGCCTTGCTTCTCATTAGAAATTATCCCCCTATGATTAATGATAATATTAGTATTATACCACAAACCTGTTATTTATTTCTACCCCAAGGACAAGTTTGCCATAAATTTGTAACACCGAAAGCCCCGTGTTCATATAATATCCAAGAAATATATTGGACCTTTAAAGGAGGGAAACATATGAGTTGTTTCGGTAACCGAGTATCAACCGACCTCTATCAGAATTGCTGCAACGCAAATACGCTCTGTGAGTTCTCCGGCCGTCTTGAGGATCTTGTAACAGAACCTCTATATGTTCAGAAAGTTTATGATGCAGTACTTTTCAACCTTCAGGGTATGAAGACCGTGCAGAATCAGGCTTTTGAACCAAGACTTCCGAGAGATTACAGAGTTAAGAGAGTTATAGACATTCGCTGCAGGCGGTTTTTTAACCCGGAAAATGTAGACGACGACAGAAACTTAAAGCTCGATGTAAACACAAGCATTTCCGGCGCTACTTTTCTTCAGAATGCGCAGGGAGAGCAGCTCAGAGTAGTAGGCCCGGACGGCAGCTTCTCCGAGAGAATTCTCTATGCGGAGACTTCGGAATGCGACGAAAAATGTATGGGCACGCCGATTTTCGGCACACAGAATATCTGCATTTCGGGAAATGTGCTCGTATACTTAGATTTGCTTTTATGCGACAGATGCAACAACGAAACGGTATTCACAGTATGCGCCGAGGTAAATATTGCTGACAAGTCGCAGCCACTCGTACTTACAAACTTCTTTGAAATGTGTATGCCGTCTGTTCACGACACCGCATTTCTGCCTCGTTTCACAGAATTCTGCAACATTGCCTGCGAAACGAGACTGGCAACAAACAATATGGGAAGAGATCTCTGCATCGGCACAAACGGTGAAGTCAGCGGCAATCTCATCATCGCGCTCTGCGTAACATGCGAAAAGAAAATCATTGTTCCTGTGCAGCTCTGCGTACTTTCGACTGGCTTTACTCAGATACAGCCTCAGCAGAATCCTGTCTGCACGACATTCCCTACGCTCTTCCCACAGCAGATTAAAGTCAGCGACACGATCGCCAACTGCGGCTCTGTCTCAGGTGAAAGCGACTGTAACTGCGGATGCAGCGACCCTTGTAACGACCGCTGCAACGACAACTGCTGTGACAAATGCGATCCATGTAAAGATGACTGCTGTGACAGCTGCAATAACGGATGCAATGATGGATGTAATAACGGGTGCAACGATAGCTGCAATAACAGCTGCAACGATGGCTGCAACAATTCCTGCAATGAATGTGCTCCGACACCGCCGCCTCGTCCGCCTCACAGACCAAATCGTCCTAACAGACCTCAGCCAAGATAGCAATAAAAAAGAGCAGGACTTCGTCCTGCTTTTTTTGCGTTTTAATATTATACTTCTTTTCATTATTTATTCACACATATACGCAGATATAACTATATTTATACGCGCTTTATACATCATTTTCCGCCTCACATCTTGCTACATACTGCGCCGCTATCAGCTTCGCCACCGGCACCTTCATCGGCGGACAGGATATATAATTTACTCCTATATTACAGCAGAATTCCACCGCATTTTGATCGCCCGCATGGTCTCCGCACATTCCGAATTTGAGATTCGGTTTTACTGATTTTCCAAGCTCAACCGCTATTTTTACAAGCTTCCCCACACCATCCTTATCTATCGAAGCAAAGGGATCGTAATCAAGTATGAGATTGCCCATATACTCTTTTACTATTTTTTCATTGTTCTCGTTTGAAAGCCCAAATGTCATCTGTGTCAAATCGTTCATACCAAACGAAAAGAAATCGGCTTCCCGCGCAAGCTGATCCGCTGTCAATGCAGCTCTCGGTACTTCTATCATCGTCCCCACCGAGTATTCCACTTCATCTCCAAGCTTTTCAAAACAGCGCTGCGCGGTATCGGTGACAGTCTTCTTCACAAAGATAAATTCCTTGTCCATACTTACGAGCGGCACCATTATTTCCGGTGCAATTTCTATACCGCTTTCTTTCTTCACCGCTATCGCAGCCGTAATTATAGCCTCGGTCTGCATCGCTGCTATTTCCGGATAAGCGATAGCTATGCGGCAGCCTCTGTGACCCAAAGCAGTTTCAAATTCGTGATATGGGAGCGAATCGAGCAGTCTTATGGCAATCGGCTTTTCTCCGACTGTCTCAAACAGCTTCTTAAAATCAGCCGTCTGAAGCGGAAGCAGTACGCTTATCGCCTCATTCCTTTCCTTTTCCGAATCTGCAAGTATCATCTTCATCACCGCGGATATGCGCTTAGGCCGCAGAAATGTGCTTTCAGTTCTGCAAAGCCCTATACCGTCAGCACCGAATTTTACGGTAAACTCAGCATCATTCAAATCATCTACATTCGTTCTTATTTTAAGCCTGCCTACTTCATCCGTCCACTTCATTATCACAGAAATATAACTTGAAAGTTCCGTAATAACTGACTCAGAATATTCTTTGTTGAAAAGCACATCCATCTGCTGCGGTTTAAGACGCAGCAGTGCCGTACGTTTGTCTATAAGCCCTTCAGCTTCCATATCGACTGCAGTTTTCATAGCCGCAATAGGTGTAAGTTCACTGCGGCTTGTCTGCAATATATAGAGCTTACCGTTTTCTATCGTGAATTCTATATCCTGTGCATCGTGATAGTGTTTTTCGAGAATTTCGGCTATTTTTACAAAGCTCTTATATACATCCGGCAGCCATTCCGCAAGTTCATCTATCGAATGCATCTCTTCTTCTTTTAAACGCAGAATTCCACCTTGGGTATTGATGGCGAATTTGCCTGAGAGCTCTCTGTCTCCCGTTTCCGGGTTTCTTGTACACGCCATTCCCGAACCCGATGTTTCGCCCATATTGCCGAACACCATAGATTGAACGCTCACGGCCATTCCTATATCAAACAGAATCTTGTTTTTCTTTCTGTAATTTTCTGCTTCTTCCCCGCTCCACGAATCAAAAGCAGCTGATACCGCCTTTATGAGCTGATATTTCGGATTCTGCGGAAATTCCTCTTTTGTCTCGGCAAAGACGAGCGCCTTATACGCTTCCACGGCTTTTTTCGGCTCGCTCAAAGCCTCGGAATCAGCCAGAGAGTCGAACTTTTCCTTAGGCACATTCATAACGGCCTCGCCGAACATCCGGATAAACCTTTTATATGAATCATAGGCAAAACTTTCATTTCCCGAAAGGGCAGAAAGGCCTAAAACAGTCTCATCGTTAAGGCCGAGATTGAGCACCGTATCTACAAGTCCAGGTACATAAATTTCCGCCCCTGTCCTCACCGATACTATCAGAGGATTTTCTCTGTCTCCAAAAGATTTTCCCGTCACATTTTCAAGCTCTGCAAGCTTTTCAAAAATCTCTTTCGATATTTCCTCGGAAATAATATTTCCGTCCTCATAGTAACTGCGGCAGGCATCTGTAGTTACGATAAATCCAAAAGGAACGGGAAGTCCAGTTCTCGCCATTTCCGCAAGGCTGGCACCCTTGCGTCCGAGCAGTCCTCCCATATCCTTAGAACCTTCGACGAATGAATAGACAAATTGTCTCATTTTCAGTCTCCTGTTTAGAACATCAGCCGTTCCTCAATATATGACTTCACTTCAGCAACAGGTATTCTCACCTGCTCCATAGTATCTCTGTCCCTTATAGTAACGCAGCCGTCAGTTTCCGTGTCAAAATCGACGCAAATTGAAAACGGTGTGCCTATCTCATCTTCTCTTCTGTATCTCTTGCCGATAGACCCTGCCGCATCGTATTCTACCATAAAGTACTTTGAAAGTTCCTCATAAATAGGCTCGGCAACAGGTGCCAGCTTCTTTGCCAGCGGCAGCACCGCTGCTTTATAAGGCGCAAGTGCCGGATGAAGGTGCATTACTACTCTCGTATCTTCTTTTCCGTTCTCTGAAACAAGTTTTTCCTCGTCGTATGCATCGCAGAGAAGTGCAAGTGCCACCCTGTCCGCTCCGAGTGAAGGCTCGATACAATACGGCACATATTTTTCGTTTGTCTCAGGATCTACATAGCTCATATCCTGACCCGAGTATTCCATATGCTGCTTTAAATCAAAGTCAGTTCTGTCTGCTATACCCCAGAGCTCGCCCCAGCCAAACGGGAACAGATATTCTATATCTGTTGTCGCATTGCTGTAATGAGAAAGCTCTTCCTGCTCATGGTCACGAAGTCTTATATTTTCTTCTTTGACGCCGAGCGCACGCAGGAAATTCACACAGTAATCCTTCCAGTATGAAAACCACTCGAGATCCGTGCCCGGTTTGCAGAAAAATTCAAGCTCCATCTGCTCAAATTCTCTCGTTCTGAACGTAAAATTACCCGGCGTAATTTCATTTCTAAACGATTTGCCAATCTGCGCGATACCAAACGGTATCTTTCTTCTCGAAGTTCTCGCTACATTCTTAAAGTTTACAAAAATACCCTGTGCCGTCTCTGGTCTCAGATAAATCTCCGCTTTCGCATCCTCTGTAACTCCCTGGAATGTCTTGAACATCAGGTTAAACTGCCTTATCGCTGTAAAATCCGATTTGCCGCACTCCGGGCAGGGAATGCTATTATCTGCAATGTACTTTTCAAGCTTTTCATTAGACCAGCCGTCAACGGCTATACCTGTAATATTACTTTCCTGCATATATTCTTCTATGAGCTTATCGGCTCTGAACCTAGCCTTGCACGATTTGCAGTCTATAAGCGGGTCAGCAAATCCGCCCACATGACCGGACGCAACCCAAGTCTTGGGATTCATAAGAATTGCCGCGTCAAGGCCAACATTATACTTCGATTCCTGTACGAATTTTCTCATCCACGCCTTTTTCACATTATTCTTGAACTCCACGCCAAGCGGACCATAGTCCCAAGTATTTGCAAGGCCTCCATAGATTTCTGAGCCCGGAAATATATATCCTCTGTTCTTACAAAGTGCTACGATTTTTTCCATTGTTACTTCTCTGCTCATAGTTTATCTTTTACTCCTTCTTTTCCTCTGCATCGCAATTTTCGCAGTCTTCTTCATCACAGAAGCTGCACGCTCCGTCATCGTAATAGCTGCCGTCATCATAATCACCGTAACCACTGAATTTGCCGTCGCGTTTTAAGACATCTGCCGCCTTATCCTTTACGGATTCGTATGCATCGACGCTTTTCTCCTTTACTGCCTCGTAAAAATCAGAACTGCGCCCTTTAACCTCTTCTGCTATTTCACTGCCCTTTTCAGCCGCATATTCAGCCGCATCGCTTGCCATCGAACTTACGTCGATGATACTGCCGTCTTCTTTTACCACTTCTACTTTACATTTTGTGCCAAGCGCTGCAATTACACCTGCAACCATAGCAACCGGTGCGATTACCGCTCCTACTATGCCTACATTGATCGGAAGATTGAGAATTGTTTCATCGTTCTTCTTTACAAGTATCTTGGAAACATTGCCCTTTCTTATTATTTTTTTCAGTTTGTCGATAACGGCCGCAGTGCTGTCCGTAAATTTGCCCTTGCCTTTGGCGTCAATGTTCTCTTCGATACTGATAATAGCATCCACAACACTGCCGTCTGCGGCCTCCAGCGCCTCTTTTGCTTCCTTATAGCTCACTCCTGTTCTGTCCTTAACAAGTTCGATTTTTTCCAAAGTAATCTCCATAAACTTACCTCCCTGATTTTATTTTATCATAAAAAAGCTTTCGCTTTTAAGAGCGGCGATATCGAGATGATATTCGCCGTAACTTTTAAGTATATTTCGCACAAGCGTCTGCGCTTCCTCATCAAGTCCTATTTTTTCAAGGCTTGTAAGAGAATTATTCAAAAGATACTTTAATATGCCTATTGTACCAAACTCAGCATTAAAAATCAATGAAACATTGCTTCCCGCGCTCATTTTATTTTGGCAGCTCGCGCAGACCGCGCCGCCGTCTTTGACGCTGAAAGCTGTGAGCTCGTCTTTTCTCCCGCAGATGACGCACGAATCGAGTATCGGCGTGTTTCCCAGAAGAGCCAGCGTCTTTATCTGATAAGCTGAAACGAGCGTTTCATATTTTTTCTGCCGTTCGGACAAAAGCCCGAAAAATTCTATAAGAAGGTCAAAAATCTTCGGCATCGGCTGTTCTTCTGCGAGTATTTTCTCGGTGTATTCGAGCACGTACGATGCGCACATATATTTATCCACATCTTCGCCTATCTTGTAGAAGCTCTTTATTACCTCACCGCTGTTTATGTTGTAGCTGTCCCTGTTTTTAAAGAGCTCGTAGCGTCCGAATGTAAAAGGCCGCATCGCCAGCGCCGCTTTGCTTCTTCCCTTTTCACTGACGCTGCTTCCTGCGCTTATTTTGCCGTATTTTCTTGAAAAAAGCAGTATCATACGCCTGCTGTTTGCCGTCTTTATCTGCCGCAGTATGATACCCTCGCTGTCAGTATACATAATATTATTCCTTATATCCGAAGTTTGACAGCGCAATGTCGCTGTCACGCCAGTGTTCTTTTACCTTTACCCAAAGCTCGAGAAAAACTTTCGTTCCCAAAAGGCCCTCAATTTCCATTCTCGCGTCTTTGCCTATGCCTTTAAGTTTTTTGCCTTCTTTTCCTATTATTATGCCTTTATGTGATTTTTTTTCGCAGTATATTACCGCGCCTATCTTCGTTAGTTTTGGCGTTTCTTTGTATGTTTCAATTTCAACCGCCACGCCGTGAGGAATTTCCTCATTCAGATAGAGAAGCAGCTTTTCTCTTATAATTTCACTCACTATAAAGCGTTCCGGATGATCCGTCACCATTTCCGCCGGAAAATACATAGGTCCCTCGTCCATAAGCTCGGTAATCGCCGCGACAAGCCTGTCTACATTTGTTCCTTCGCGCGCTGATATACCGAATATTTCCTTAAAGATTGCGAGCTGCTCGTATTCTTCGTAAATGCGTTTGAATTTATCGGGCGGGAGCGCATCGATTTTATTTATGACGAGTATCTTCGGAGTATCTGCATCTTTGACAAGATCAAGTATATATTTATCTCCCGGTCCTGCTGCAAGCTCATCGTCAACTATGAGCACGAGCGCATCTACTTCCTTAAATGTGTTTATAGCCGTGTCCGTCATATACTCCCCCAGCTTCGTTCTCGGTTTATGAATGCCGGGTGTGTCTATAAACACTATCTGCACTTCGCTTTCCATATTTGTGTAGATGCCGCGGATGGTATTTCTTGTGGTCTGCGGCTTCGATGTCGTTATGGCTATTTTTTCCCCGAGTATGGAGTTAAGAAGCGTAGATTT
>CALWPQ010000019.1 GCA_944383465.1 uncultured Clostridia bacterium | reverse complement strand
AATGAACTTCAGCGGAGTGCCGGCAAGCTTTTCCGTGAGTGCCGGGATAAATTTGAGTTGGTTTTTCTTAAATTCGACCAGCCGCAGACCTTTGTCAAAGCAGGCAGCTGCGCATGCTTTTATGGTTGTGGATTTTCCGGTGACTGCATCACCGTACAAAAGCACGTTGGCTGCATTTCCGCCTGCGGCAAGAGAAAGCGTGTTGTCGAGCACGAGACCGCGTTCGCGGCTGTAGCCGTAAAGCGATGAAAGCGGCAGGATATCTGCATTTTCGATAGGTATAAGACTGCCGTTTTCATCAACCTTAAATACATTTGCAGCTGCAAATATTCCGTAACCCTTAGTTGCTACTGAGTTAATCATATCAAAAAAAGCTTTTTCAATATTGATAACGGAGTTTTCCCAAGCGGGAAGCTCAATATCATAGCCGCCCATACTGTCAATTGCATTTTTGAAGTTCTCAGAAGTAAGCTTGGCAATTTCGTCAAAGAGGGCAAGTTCTTTCTTGGCGGTATAAGCAAGAGAAGCAGGTATCTGCTTCTCTTTTATTATCATTTCGAGATAAGGATTGTCCTCTTTCAGAACGATATCCTGCACGGCGAGTGCGAGGTCGCCGCCTGCTTTATAAATTTCAGAGCAGAGTTTTCCGTAAATCGGAGCAGCTTGGTCAATCACCGCTTCGGCAGGTTTTTTGTCGAGCACGAAAAATAGCCGATGAAGACAATCTATAAGAGGTGTATCAAGAGTACTGCGAAATACGGAAAGCAGGCTGAGTCCGGTTTCTATTTCCGAAAGTTTTTTATCCATTTTTTAAAATCCTCGATTTATATTTATTCAGCTTGTATTTATTCAACCGGCACGGTCCAGTTCATAAAATCGTCGATTCTGCCTGTCTGAATGCCGTAAATTGTGTCGTACATTTCCTGTGCCACAGGGCCGATTTTGCGGTCGTTTATTATCATAAGCTCGTCTTTATAAAGAAGCTCGCCTACAGGCGAAACAATGGCTGCCGTTCCGGCAGCAAACATTTCCGTGAGAGTGCCGTTCTTGTAGGCCTGAACGAGTTCGTCAATCGAGAGTCTCTTTTCAGCTACCGGAATATTCTTTTCCTTGCAAAGAGCGATTATGGAGTTTCTCGTAATACCTGGGAGAATAGTGCCGTTTAATGGGCTTGTTACGACTTCGCCGTCAATTACGAAAAATGCATTTGCCGCACCTATTTCTTCTATGTATTTCTGCTCGTGAGCGTCGAGCCATAAAATCTGCTCATAACCTTTTTCATGAGCAATTTCCTGAGCCTTAAGGCTGCCGCCGTAGTTGCCGCCGCATTTTGCTTCGCCGGTGCCGCCCGATACGGCTCTTACGTAAACATCCTCTACGTACATCTTTGTCGGCTGGAGACCGCTTGCAAAATAAGGGCCGACAGGGCTTAAAATGATCATAAATTTATAAGTCTTTGACGCTCTTACACCGAGGTAAGGCTCGTCGCCGAAGATGAAAGGGCGAACGTAGAGGGAAGTACCCTCACCCTGAGGTATCCAATCCTGGTCTACCTTTACGAGGGCTTTGATTGCGGATACAAAGAGATCTTCGTCGATCTGCGGGATACAGAGTCTGTCGTTCGTTCTGTTTGTACGCTGCGCGTTCATATAAGGTCTGAAAAGCTGTACCTTTCCAGATGCCGTCTTATATGCTTTGAGGCCTTCAAACATTTCCTGTCCGTAGTGAAGTACGATTGCGGCAGGATCGAGCTCGATAGGAGCATATGGAACGATGCGGCCGTCGTGCCAGCCTTTTTCTTCATTGTAATCCATTATAAACATATGATCCGTAAAAACTGTGCCGAACGGAAGATTTTTTGGATCGGGCTTTTTTTTCGGATTGGTATTTTTAGTTATGCTAAAATTATATTCCATTTTTAAACACCTCGCTTTTGTCCTTATAATAAAATTTTATAACTTATATAATATACAAAAAAGGCCGTGAGGTCAACGAAAATCACAGATTATTTGTAAAATTGCCTGTTTTTTTACAGGTAGAAACAGCTTTTATATGGCAGACAAAAAGCCGGCGCTTTACGCCGGCCGGAAGAATGTTAATTAAATGTTATATATGCCTTTGGATCCTGAGGCACACCGTCTTTGCGAATTTCGAAGTGCAGATGATTTTCTTCGAGTGATTCAAAAAGCGATGTGTCGCCGACCCCGCTTATTACCTGACCCTTTGTCACGACATCGCTGACTTCTGTCATGCTGTCCGTGGAAAGGTTGCTGTATGTGCTCGTGAGCCCGTCGCCGTGGTTTATTTCTATGGTAATTCCGTATTTATCGTCTGTATATACCTTTGTGACAGTGCCATCTGCAATTGCTTTTACCTGCGTGTCAAGCGGGGCTGCTATGTCAATGCCGTAATGAGTCATATACTGGTCGAGAGTTTTGGAATATACCGGGGCGTCTGCGCTGAATTCCGTAATAATTTTACCTGACAGGGGAGCGTCAAACTTTGATTCTGACTGTTCTTTTACATCTTCGTTATCCTTACTATCAACAGTTGGTATCGGCTGCGTTACCGGCTGCTCTATTTTAGGAGTGTTACCGAGATCTGAAGTTCGTTTTTGCAGATTCAATTTATCGATGCTTGATTTTACGGTAAATACGGAAGCGATGGCAATGACGCTGAAGCAAAGCACGAGCGATATTGCGGCTTTGTCTCTTTCTTTTTTTCTTTCTTGTCGCATAATGTTCACCTCCATTTAAAAGTATTGTTGCCGCAAAAGCGGAAAAACATTCTCGATTTTGTTTTATAGTGCTTGTAAAGAAATGGCTTGCGGTATATAATAAAGTATTATTTTAGATTTTAGAAACAATTATGGAGCGAGGTGTGAAGGTATAATATGGAAAAATTGATTTTTGCTGAAGCAAACGGAAGAGAACTTAACTTTACCGATAAAATTTTCGGAATTTCGAGCAAAGCACAGGAGATGGCAAAACGGGAAGGTGCTGATAAGGTAATAAATGCTACTATTGGAGCGTTGCTTGACGACCGCGGAAACCTCATCGTATTTGATGCGGTGGACAAAGCGCTGCGCGCGCTCAAAGCCGAAGATTTTGCTGCATATGCGCCTCTCTCCGGAATCCCTGAATATCTTGAGGTGATAAAAAAATACGCATTCGGCTCGCATATGCCAAATATGTACATTGCAGCCAGCGCGACGCCGGGCGGCGCCGGCACGATCAGAAATGCGATAGTAAACTATTCCAAGCGCGATGAAACCGTTATCACAAGCGATTGGTACTGGGCTGCATACAAGACGCTTGTTACTGAAAACTACAGAAAGCTCGATACATACAAATTGCTTGATGAAAGCGGTAAATATAACATCGAGGCTTTTGCGGAATGTGTGGATAAATATATGAAATTGCAGGATTCGCTCCTTATTATTATAAACACTCCGGCACATAATCCTACAGGTTTTTCGCTTACCGGCGAGGATTGGAAAAAAGTTATAGATATCTGTGAAAAATATGCAGCTTTAGGTAAAAAAGTTACGATCTTTGTGGATGCGGCGTACATAGATTTTACGGAAGATCCGGATGAAGCAAGGGCGTTCTTTGATCTTTTTGAAAATATATCCGATAATCTTCTCGTACTTGTCGGTTACAGCGCTTCCAAGAGTTTTACGCTTTACGGGATGAGATGCGGAGCGCTGATCTGTATGACGAATAACGAGGAAATCTGTGAGGAATTTAAAAATGTCACGGCGTTTTCCGGGCGCGGCACTTGGTCAAACGGCACGAGATCGGCGCAGCAGGTGCTCGTGAATATGTATAACGACAGGACGATGAAAGAGGCGGTCGATAAGGAAAGAGACGCAAGCCGAAAGATGCTTCTCGCCCGCGGCAAGGCCTTTGAAGAGGCAGCGCGCGAGTGCGGTCTTGAGATGCTGCCGTACGATTCGGGCTTTTTCGTGTCGGTGCCTTGCAGCGCGCCGGATGCGGTGGGTGAGCTTTTGCAGAAAGAAGGCATATTTGTAGTTCCGCTGGCAATGGGTCTCAGAGTAGCGCTCTCGGCAGTTTCGGAAGAAAAATGCAGAATAGTGGCGCCAGCAATCAAAAAAGCTATGGACGAATATTTCGCTAAGTAGTATTATATTATTTATAGAAAGAAAATTTGCGGAAGTGCAGACGGAAGCTTTAAAGACTGCGGTATAGTTAAAAGCTGTACGCGATTTTGCTTCTGATACGGCGTTGCTTTCGCATTTTATGCGGATGTAGTTCATTGGTAGAACTCCGGCTTCCCAAGCCGGCAGGGCGGGTTCGATTCCCGTCATCCGCTCCATATTGTGAAACCCTTGAAAGCACTGAAATTTCAATGTTTTCAGGGGTTTTTGTTTTGGAATTTTTACTACCTTATTTTTTAAAATTGTTACTCTTTTGTGCGTTTCGTAGGGTTTTGGTGGGTCTTGATGTGGGAGTAGGTGTAGGACTTTTCTCTATATTATGGAAATTAGTGATTGCCTGCTGTGCCCGGCTGAACGATTTATCGGAGAAGTGCACATACCTCGTTGTCGTCTTTATGTCGGTGTGTCCCATCAGCTCTCGTATGATGTCGATAGACGGCCCCCGCACTTTGAAGATCTGTTCCGTATGTATGGCGGTAGCAATATGATACAAGGTCATCGGCAGCGGGGAATATCGGTTCCGCACCTTTTAGTACATCATTAAAATTTATCGGCAGCAGCCTATTTCGGTAAACCTCGCAACCCATTTCTATGTTAATCTAAAAACCGATTTGTCGAAATATACTGAAAAATCACTGCGAATGTTGTTGCGCCTGATCCCGCATCCGTGCTATTATATAGAATAAAGAATGAAAACCAAAGCCGAAAGGAGCGGAAAATATGAGCAGAATCGAATTTATAAACGACTGTTATACAAGCGACGGCCTTAAATTATTTATGGCTCACTTTGACTCAGGAGAGAGGGATATCTGTGTTGTCTTTAACCACGGTATGACAGGCAGCATAACGGGAAGCTATTTTGCCACCGTATGGGCTGACAAGCTCAATGAAAACGGCGTTGGCTTCCTTGCTGTAAATAATCGAGGCCACGACATAATGAATGATATGAAAAAGCCGGACGGTACATCAGTGCGTCTTGGCACGGCATATGAAAAGATTGAAGACTGCGTTATTGACTTTGCCTGCGGCATCGAAAAAGCAAGGGAGCTCGGTTATAAGAGGATTATCCTTTCGGGCCACAGTCTCGGCTGCAACAAGTCAATATATTATTATTCGCAGAAAAAGCCGGACATCGAGGGCATTATAATGGCAAGCATGCCGGATATGTTTGCTTACGAAGACTCTATGGGCGAAGGTTACAGAGAAAGACTTCTAAAAGAAGCGAGAAATAACATATCGGAAGGAAACCCAAGCAAGCTTGTGGAAATCGAGGGGGTTTCCTGGGTACCTATGAGCTCTGAAACGTATGTTAACTGGTACTCCGAGGGCAGCGCGCTCGATAATATCCCGGTAGTAAGAAACCCGGAAAAATGGGAACAGCTCGCAGAGATAGATGTGCCTATACTTACGTTTTCCGGCGGTGACGAGGAAGATATTTACCACCATATGGATTTAATAAAGGAAAAAGCTTTGAAATGTCCGGATTTTGAGTACTACACGATTCCAAATACAGATCATTCGTACTGGAAAAAGGAGCTTGAGAGCGCGGAAATTGTGACGGACTGGGTGGTGCGCAAGTTCAAATAGGTGCGGCCGGCAAAAAAATACAGAAGTTAAAATAAGCGGTATGGGAGTTTTGGATATTAAAAATCATCACCGGTAAATAGAAATTTACGAAAAAAATATTGACAAATTTTTAAAAGTAAATATAATAGTGTTAATGAACAAAAATTGCAGTCAGACTGAAGGTGCAAAGTTAGGCTGTAAACTTGAGAAAGGGAGAAGGCATATGGCATTTAACTTAAATAACAACATGATGAATATGTGTATGGGAATGTGCATGTGTACTTTCACCGACAAGTTTATAAAGCATGACTTAGCTGAAGGCGGCTGCGTTTAGGTGAGGCAATGCTCTTTTAGAGTGCTGCCGGCCTATACAGGAATTACCATACATAGGTTTGATGATTTGAGCAGACAGTTTTCACTGTCTGCTTTTTTTCGGTAATAAGGAGGAAACTGAAGATGACTGTTTTGAAACTCGAGGGGCTGACAAAGACCTTTGAGGGCAAGAAAGGAAACGTAAATGCACTGAGCGATATCAATATCGAAATCGAAGAGGGTGAAATCTTCGGTATCATCGGTATGAGCGGTGCAGGTAAGAGTACGCTTGTCAGGTGTATTAACCTGCTCGAAAAACCGACAAGCGGCAGCGTTGTATTTGACGGTAAAGAATTGACAACGCTTAAGAAGAAGGAGCTTGCGGCCGAAAGAACGAAGATTTCCATGATATTTCAGCAGTTCAACCTGCTGATGCAGCGGACAGCGCTTAAGAACGTCTGCTTTCCGCTCGAGCTGCAAGGAGTGCCGAAGAAAGAAGCTGAAAAGAAGGCGCGCGAGCTGCTTGCCCTCGTAGGACTATCCGACAGAGAAAGCTCGTATCCGGTGCAGCTTTCCGGGGGACAGAAACAGAGGGTTGCCATAGCAAGAGCGCTGGCGACAGACCCGAAGGTGCTGCTGTGCGATGAAGCGACGAGCGCGCTTGACCCGAAAACGACAAGGTCAATACTCGAGCTTTTAAAAGACATAAACAAAAAACTCGGACTGACGATAATAATAATCACGCACGAAATGAGCGTAGTGCAGAAAATATGCGGACGCGTAGCCGTAATTGACGGCGGACATATAGCGGAGGTGGGAATAACCTCGGAAATATTCTCAAGGCCAAAATCTGAGGCGGCGAGAAGGCTTGTATATCCGGACGGGCAGATGGAGGATAAATTTGAGGGCGGCGATCTTCTGAGATTAGTGTTCGACGGACCGTCGGCGCAGGAGCCCATTGTTGCAAATATGGTGCTTGAATTCGGCGAAGCCGTAAACATAATATTTGCCAATATGCAGGATATAGATGGGATTCCGACCGGGCAGATGGTTATAAGGCTGCCGAAGAACGAAGACAGAGCGCGCGATATGATAAGATATTTGCAGAATAAAAAGATAAAAATTGAGGAGGTGAGAGAATAATGGCTGAAATGATAATGGACGGCATACTTGAAACACTGTATATGACAATAGTTTCGACGATACTTGCATATGTTTTCGGACTTCCTCTCGGAGTACTCCTCGTTGTCAGCGGCAAAAACGGTATTAAGCCGATGCCGACGATCAATGTAATCATAAGTTTTATTGTAAATGTATTCCGTTCGATTCCGTTTCTCATACTTCTCGTGGCGATTATTCCGTTTACGAGGTTTATCGTGGGCACGATGCTCGGTTCGACGGCGGCGATAGTACCGCTTACAGTGGCAGCGGCGCCGTTTGTGGCAAGGCTCGTTGAAACATCGCTCAGCGAAGTGGACAGCGGTGTTGTGGAAGCCGCGGAGTCGATGGGCGCGGGCACCTGGCAGATAATAAGAAAAGTTTTGCTGCCGGAAGCGAAGCCTTCGCTCATAAACAACGCTACGGTAGCGACAATCACAATACTCGGATATTCCGCAATGGCAGGTTTCACTGGCGGCGGCGGCCTCGGAGATATAGCTACAAGATACGGGCTTTATAAATTCGATACGGGAACAATGTGGCTTGTCGTTGTGATAATAGTAGTAATTGTGCAGATAATGCAGGAAATAGGTATCAGAATAGCGAAAGTCACAGACAATCGCATGCGATAGCCGCATAAACCGCAAAATACGACGACCGCAGATGCAAAAGCAGGCGGAAAATCTGGGAGCCTTCTGCGCTCGGCAGAATATGAATGCAATCGCTTGTAAAACAAGCGTGCAGATATAAATAAATTATAAAAACATAATGTTATCGGTTAAAACCGAGGAAAAGAGGTACAAAAAATGAAGAAAATATTAGCATTATTACTTGCAGCGCTTCTTGCGCTTGGCGCAACAGCCTGCGGAGGCGGCGGAGATACTGACGGAGACACAGAAACTCTCACAATCAAGGTAGGAGCATCGCCTGCACCGCATGCAGAGATACTTGAAAAGGCTAAGGAAATCCTTGCTGAGGATGGCATCACTCTTGAAATTACTGAATTCCAGGATTATGTGCTTCCTAACGAAGCTGTAAGCAACGGAGAGCTTGACGCAAACTATTTCCAGCACCTTCCGTATCTTGAACAGTACAACGAGGAAAACGGAACTGACCTTGTATCGGTAGCAAAGATTCACTACGAGCCGTACGGAATTTATGCAGGAAAGACGGCAACACTTGAAGAACTTCAGGATGGAGCTACAGTAGCTGTTCCTAACGACGCTACAAACGAAGCAAGAGCGCTTCTCCTTCTCGAGCAGGAAGGTCTTATTACTCTTAAAGAAGGCGTTGGCATAAGCGCAACTGCTCTTGATATCGTTGATAATCCGAAAAACCTCGAAATCGTAGAGCTCGAAGCAGCCCTCATTCCGAGATCGCTTCAGGATGTAGATATCGCTGTAATCAATGGTAACTACGCTATCGAAGCAGGACTCAACGCCAGCAAGGATGCGCTGGCAACAGAAGCGGCTGACTCGGTAGGAGCGGATACTTTTGCAAATATCATCTGCGTAAAGGCGGGAAATGAAGAGAACGAAGGTGTAAAGGCGCTTGTCGAAGTGCTTACAAGTGATGAAATCAAGGCTTTCATCAATGACACATACGAAGGAGCGGTAGTTCCTGTTTTCTAAGCCTTGAAAAAAGGAGAGAAAAATGACGGATGTTAAAAATAGCATTACAGAACTAATCGGCAAAACACCGATGGTGAGACTGAACAATATTGAAAGAAAATATGAGCTCAGCGCAAGGATTACAGCCAAACTCGAATCATTTAATCCGGGCGGCAGTGCAAAAGACAGAGTTGCCCTCAATATGATCAACAAGGCTGAAAGAGAAGGGAAACTAAAAAAAGGCGCGACCATAATAGAGCCGACAAGCGGCAATACCGGTATCGGCATTGCTCTTGTCGCCGCGGCACGCGGATATAAGGCTATAATCATTATGCCGGATACTATGAGCGTTGAAAGAATAAAGCTCACAAAAGCGTACGGCGCAGAGGTGCTACTGACGGAAGGTAAGCTCGGAATGGCGGGCGCGGTTGCAAAAGCGGAAGAATTGGCGGCGTCTACTCCGGGTTCGATGATCGCGGGACAGTTTGTAAATCCCGCTAACCCTGAGGCGCATTATCTCACGACAGGTCCTGAAATCTGGGAGCAGACGGGAGGCAATGTCGATGTATTTATCGCTGGAGTAGGTACGGGCGGAACACTTTCCGGCACGGGAAAATTCCTTAAGGAGAAAAAGCCGGACGTAAAGGTAATCGCTATGGAGCCATACGACTCGCCTCTTTTGTCACAGGGAAAAGCCGGCCCGCATAAGATACAGGGTATCGGAGCAAATTTCATTCCTGATACTCTCAACAGGGATATTTATGACGAAATTATAACGATCACGACAGAAGAAGCTTTTGAATTTATGAAAGCGATAGCTGCCGAGGAAGGCATTTTTGTGGGGATTTCGAGCGGCGCAGCGCTTGCGGCTGCGGTTAAAGCGGCGAAAAAACCGGAAAATGCCGGAAAGGATATAGTTGTAGTATTGGTAGACACGGGCGAGCGCTATTTGTCCGTATTGGAGGATTAGCCTGTTATGGGAAACGACTTTAAGAGCAATCTGCCGCATTATATAGACGGTCTTATAGAAAGCTATCACGAAAACCCGATATCGGAAAAGACAACTCTCAATCTTCCAGACAAAGACGAAGTAATTGAGATTATAAACGACTTTGAAATGCTGCTTTTTCCGCAGTATTCGGGCAACAAGAAGATGGATGAGGCGACTGAAAAATATATCATCGGCAATATGATGCAGATGGTTTATCAAAAGCTGAAAAAACAGCTTAAGCTGGCTTTTCTTTATGAGTACGACAGGAAAAATCAGAAGCTTATGCACAGTGCCGACGAAAGGGCGGAAAGTGTATGCGCAGAGTTTTTTGAACAGCTGCCGGAGATATACAGGTATCTTTCGATGGATATACAGGCGGCTTTTGATGGAGACCCTGCGGCGGAGAGCAAGGACCAAATCGTATTTTCATACCCATGCATAACGGCGATAAGTGTGCACAGAATAGCGCATGTATTTTATAAACTCGGCGTGCCCATCATACCGAGAATAATGTCTGAGTATGCGCACAGCAAAACGGGCATTGATATTCACCCCGGTGCGACTATCGGCAAATATTTCTTTATCGATCACGGTACAGGCGTTGTAATAGGCGAAACTACCGTAATAGGTGACCGTGTAAAGATATATCAGGGCGTAACTCTGGGAGCGCTTTCCACGAGAAAAGCGCGCGCACTTGTAAATACAAAACGCCATCCGACTATAGAGGACAACGTGACTATCTATTCAGGCGCTTCGGTGCTCGGAGGCGAGACTGTTATCGGAAAAAATTCAACTATCGGCGGCAGCGCGTTTATCACTGAGTCGGTGCCTGAGGGCAGTATGGTGAGTGTCAAGAGAGACGAGCTGAATATCGAGTAGATCGAGCAGCGTTAAAAAGCAAAAAAAGGAGAGCGTCTGGCTGCGAGGCAGGGCTCTCTTTTATATTGCAATTATATATTTTGCTTTTTTCAGTACCGGAGGCAAACCGCGCCGGCAGCGCGCATTTTACCGGCTGCGAATAGGTATTTATTCGATATCGAGCTCCGGCGGTATATCGAGCTCGTTGGACACATATTTGCCGTTCTTTTTTCGCTGTTTGACGCACTCGGTGAGAAGGTATTCTATCTGACCGTTCAGCGAGCGAAAGTCATCTTCGGCCCATGCGGCTATGGCGTCGTAAAGTTTAGGTGAAATTCGGAGCGGCACTTGTTTTTTGCCCTTGTCAACGGGCTTATTTTTATTGGTGTTCATCTTAGTAGAGACTTCCCGAATTTACAATCGGCTGAGCGTCGTGGTTGCCACAGAGTACCACGAGAAGATTTGAAACCATAGCAGCTTTTCTCTCTTCATCGAGCTCAACAAGCTCGGTTTCGCTAAGTCTCGTAAGAGCCATTTCCACCATTCCAACAGCGCCGTCAACGATCATCTTTCTTGCGTCTATAATGGCCGATGCCTGCTGCCTCTGGAGCATTACAGCTGCGATTTCAGGCGCATATGCGAGGTAAGTGATGAGGGCTTCAAGAATTTCAAGACCGGCTTCTGTTACTTTATCCTGTATTTCGTCGCGGATGCGGGCGGCTACAAGTTCGCTCGACCCTCTCAGACTGCCTTCATCAGCTATGCCGTCGCCTGTTGTATCGACATTCGGTGCAACGTCATAAGGGTAATTTCTCACTATGTTGCGCAGGGCACTGTCGCATTGAAGCGAAAGGTATTCTTTGTAGTTGTCTACATTAAATACTGCCGCTGCCGTATCAACGACGCGCCAAGTTACCGCAATACCGATTTCTACGGGATTGCCGAGGCAGTCGTTTATTTTCTGACGGTTATTGTTAAGCGTCATAATCTTGAGAGATATCTTTTTGCTTTCGATTTCAATCTGTTTGCCGCCGTTGCCAAGACTTCCGAGAATACCAAGTGCGCCTGTTTCATCACCGCTGTGCACATCACCGCTCTGTTTAAGCTTGGTTTTGGCAGCTGGATTTACCGAGGAGCAGAAAGGATTTACAAAGTAAAAGCCTTCGCCCTTAAGTGTACCTACGTATTTGCCGAAAAGCGTGAGTACGAGCGCTTCCTGAGGCTTGAGCACTTTAAGTCCCATGAAGAGAATCCAGCCAAGCAATATCCAGGCCATACATAAAACTGTAAGAAGCATGCTTCCTGAGGCAATTCCACGGATAAGGCCGAAAACTGATGCTGCATAAAGTGCGATAATGATAAGCAGCATCGGCATACCGAATTTTCTGTTTGATAATACTTTTTCGTTCATTATTAAAAACCCCTTTCTGAAATTAACCGTTTTAAACGGAGTAGTTACGTGAAGGAAACAGTAGTAATTAAGCAGCGATAATTCTGCATAATTTCAAAGCGCTTCCTTATGATATCAAAATAATATCATATAAATATCAATTTGTCAAACAAAAATAAAAAATTATTTCTGCGGCAGTATGGCAAGCGGTAGCGGTTGCATACAGCCAATTTTTATGTTAAACTGATGAATGAGATTTAGGGGGAAAATTTAAAGAAAAAAGAGGACAAAGGATATGAGAAAAACAAAGATTATATGCACTATAGGACCTGCAAGTGAGAGCGAAGAAATGCTGCGCAGTCTGATGAGCGCCGGTATGGATGTGGCCCGCCTCAATTTTTCGCATGGCAGCAGAGCTGAGCAGCTGGCAAAGATAGAAACTATAAAAAAGGTGCGGGATGAGCTCGGACTTTTTACGGCCATACTTCTCGATACCAAGGGACCGGAGATACGGACGGGGAAATTTGAAAATGGCGAAGTGCTGATAGAGGAGGGTCAGGAATTCATACTCAGTACTGATGGCAGGCTCGGAAACAATAAGGGCTGTGCTGTGACATATGAGGGCCTTCCCGGAGATGTCAAGGCAGGAGACAGGATTTTGATAGACGATGGACTCATAAGCCTTAGAGTTGAAGGTGTCAGCGGCGGTGACATAGTATGTACCGCTGAGAACAGCGGTAAGATAAAAGACAGTAAAGGTATAAATGTTCCGAGTGTAAATATCAATCTGCCTTCTCTTACGGAAAAGGATAAACAGGATCTGCTCTTCGGCGTGGAAAATGGAGTCGATTATATAGCTGCTTCGTTCATAAGAAACGCTGATGATGTGAGGGGCATACGTTATTTTCTCGACTATAACGGCGGAGAGGAAATAAGGATAATTTCCAAAATAGAAAATCAGGAAGGACTTACGAATATAGATGAAATAATAGCGGTATCGGACGGTATAATGGTGGCGCGCGGAGATCTGGGAGTCGAAATACCTGAGGAGGATGTGCCGATAGCCCAGAAAGAAATAATAAGGAAGTGCAACGAAGCTGGCAAAATCGTAGTTACAGCTACACAGATGCTTGACTCGATGATGAGAAACCCGCGGCCGACGAGGGCAGAGATTACGGATATCGCCAATGCGATATTTGACGGTACAGACGCTATTATGCTGTCGGGCGAGACAGCCTCAGGCAGCTATCCTGAGGAAAGTGTCAGGATGATGGACAAAATAGCCTGTAAGACGGAGGCTGCTATGGTTTACGACGATATACACTATTCGCGTGCAGAAAGCAAGAAAAAAGGCACGATAACGGATACGATCGGCCATTGCACCTGTATGGCAGCAAAGGAGCTTTCTGCAAGCGCGATACTTACACCGACGAGCAGCGGCGATACAGCCTTTGCAGTAGCTAAGTTCAGACCGCAGACACAGATAATAGCGCCGACATATCAGGAAAATGTGGCGCGGCGGCTTGCGCTGTGCTGGGGTACGACGGCAATCATCATAGAAAAGGCTGAACATCAGCGCGACGTATACGCAAGCGCGGTCAATGTGCCGAAAGAAAAAGGAATGCTCAAAGACGGCGATTGCGTAATAATAACGGCGGGTGTGCCGCTCCTTGTACGCGGCAATACCAATCTTATGAGAATACATATTGTAGGAAACAAACTTGCATAGCAGAAAAATCATCAGGCGGCGCAGAGAAAAAATGTGATGGAATTAAAATAAACAGCGGTGAGAATATGAAAAATAATGTAGTAATAGGTATAGCAGGTGGCAGCGGCAGCGGTAAAAGCACGATGATAAATCTCATCAAAAAAGAATTTAATGAGGATATAACGATAATAAGCCACGATTTTTATTATAAGTGCCATGACGAAATCCCGCTTGAAGAGCGCAGAAAGCTCAATTACGATCATCCGGATGCGTTTGACACGGATCTTATGATAGCGCACCTTAAAGAACTGAAAGCTGGAAACAAAGTAAACTGTCCGGTATATGACTACACCGTTCATAACAGGAAAAAGGATGAGACAATGGAGATTCTGCCCGCCAAAGTAGTAGTGGTGGAAGGTATACTCATATTTGAGAATAAAGAGCTTCGCGATATGTGCGACATCAAAATTTTCATAGATGCCGATCCCGATGTGAGGATCGTGCGCCGCATAGTGCGCGATGTAAGCGAGCGCGGCAGAAGCCTTGAATCTGTTATCGGTCAGTATCTTACTACTGTAAAGCCGATGCACGAGCAGTTTGTGGAGCCGAGCAAAAAATATGCGGACATCATAGTACCCGAGGGTGGATATAACAAAGTGGCGCTTTCGATGATCATTCACAGGATAAAGGCGCTGCTCTGTGAGTAGGCTTGTTAACGGATTGCAGAGATTCAGGAGTAAAGCATTTAAAATTATTAGAGCTTATGATTGATTAAAGAGTTAAAATGTAGAGAGGAAAGGCGGATTTTTAAGTGGAAGAGTCACAGAAAATGACGGAAGAAACGCAGAAAGAAAAGCGGGGCAAGCGTATGGAGGACAACAAAATTATCCTCTATACGCTTGCTGTCATAGAGTCGGTAATATGGGGATTTTCATTTGTAGGTACAAAAGCAGCGCTGGTAAAGCTTACCCCTATGGAGGTAATCACAGCGCGCTGGACTATGGCGGCGGCAGTTCTCATCATTCTTGCGGCGTTTAAAATAATAAAGGTAAATTTTAAAGGCAAGGATATGAGGCTTGTGATGCTTGCGGCGCTTGCACAGCCGTGCTTCTACTCGATAGGGGAGGTATATGGTATAAGTATGACGACGACTTCGGAATCGTCAATTCTTATAGCTATGGGTCCTATTGCCATAATGCTAATATCAGTGATATTTTTGAAAGTGAAGATCGATAAGGTCACAGTATTTGCGGTAATAGCGGCGTTCCTCGGTGTCATACTTTCCATTGCGATGAACGACGATTTTTCACTCGGCGGCAAATATGAGGGATATGCTATTCTCGTAGTTACAGTGATACTCGGTGCGATTTTCACGCTGATGTCAAATCGCATATCCGATCGTTTTACACCGATGGAGATAACTTTAGTGATGGCTGTGCAGGGCAGCGTGTTTTTTAATCTCATAACTATTATCGGCGGGCGCGGTTTGGAGGTTTACAGAGTATGCTTTACAGATAAAGACACAATGCTTGCGGTGACCTTTCTCGGACTCGGCTGCACAGTGATATGCTACATAATTTTCAATACGGTTGTTTCAAAACTGCCGGCGCATATCGCGGAGGCTCTGCAGAAGAACTTAATCACGCTTACGGGAGTTATTACGGGGATAATTATAAACGGTGACTCTTGGAATATGTGGACGATAATAGGGCTTGCAGTGATGCTTTTTGGTATAGTGCTTGTCAGCAGACCTAAAGATAAGGAAAATACAGATAAAGAGTTTCAGACAGATAGTGTAGCAGAGTGCGAAGGCTGAACATAAAAACAGCCGGAAATTATGAGGCTGCATAAGCTGAAAGAGGAATATATGATGGAAAAAGTTAAAGGTTTTTTAAAAAGAAAGGACATAGAGTTTTCGGCTAAGCGTTATTTTCAGGATGCGCTTTCGGCGATGGCGCTTGGACTTTTCTCTTCGCTGCTCATAGGTCTTATAATAAAGACTGTCGGAGAGCAGGTAGAAATATGGGTAGCGCCCTGTGCGTTTTCAGAATTCTGTATAGAGACGGGAAATCTCGCGATGGGTCTTATGGGTCCTGCAATTGGCGTTGCCGTTGCCTGGGGACTTAAATCGCCGCCGATAGTGCTCTTTGCCAGCGCAATAACAGGGAGCATGGGTGCGAGCGCACTGGCGACGGTATTCGGCTTTACAGTATCGGGCGGTCCTGCCGGTGCGTTTCTTGCCGCCGCAGTCGGTGCAGAGTTTGGCAAAGCCGTGTCCAAGGAAACAAAAGTGGACATCATAGTGACGCCTGCGGTTACGCTCATAACGGGGATGCTCGCAGCTAAGCTTTTTGGACCGCCTGTGGGCGCGCTCATGTCGGGGCTCGGAAATATAGTAATGACAGCTACCGATATGCAGCCGCTGATTATGGGCATAGTGGTATCCGTGATTGTCGGACTTGCGCTTACAGCGCCGATTTCAAGCGCGGCGCTCTGCATAATGCTCGATCTTTCGGGTATAGCAGCGGGTGCAGCTACTGTCGGATGCTGTGCTCAGATGATAGGCTTTGCAGTTATAAGCTTTCGTGAAAATGGCATCGGCGGACTTATAGCGCAGGGTATCGGTACATCTATGCTTCAGGTATCAAATATCATAAAAAATCCGTGGATAATCGTGCCGCCAACGCTTGCAGCGGCCGTGCTTGGACCGATTGCTACATGCGTATTTAAAATGACAAATTTGCCTGCCGGTGCGGGAATGGGCACATCGGGATTTGTAGGGCAGATAGGAACATTCACTGCTATGGGATTTTCGTTAAGAGTGCTGCTTCTCGTTATCATGCTTCATATAGTGCTGCCGGCTGTGCTGTCGCTTATTTTTGATTTTATGCTAAAAAAAGCAGGCAAAATAAAGACGGGCGATTATGCGCTGGAACTGTAACATGCAGCAAGAGAGCTTTATATTCAGTCTGACGGGACAAGCTAAAGAGCAGCTTGTTATCGAATAAACGGGCTTTGGTCCTTTATTAAATAAATCTAGAAAAATTAAAAGAAAGGCAAAAAGACAAAAATGGCAAACACAAACAAAACAAAAACAACAGTTATAACACAGACAGGAGTTATGCTGGCGCTGCTCATCATACTTCAGGCAGTAACAAAGCCGGCGGGAACGATAGTGACGGGTTCGTGCGTAAATGCAGTGCTCGCAATGACAGCGCTGTGCGTGGGGCTTGCAGGCGGTCTCGTTGTAGCGGCGGTATCTCCGTTTTTCGCGTTTCTGCTTGGCATAGGGCCGGCATTTCTGCCGCTTACACCGATGATAGCCATCGGCAATATGGTATTTGTTACGGTTATATGGCTGCTTTATGACAGAGCGGGCAGAGGCGCTGTGAACAAGATTTTGACCTGGGCGGCGGCTGCGCTCGCGAAGTTTGCGGCGCTGTATCTTCTCATAGTGAAAGGTGTGTGCACGCTGATGCCGCTTCCTGAACCTCAGGTGCAGACGTTTTCAACGATGTTTTCATTCCCGCAGCTTATCACTGCTGCAATAGGCGGCGCAGTTGCAATATACATAGCGACGCTGATGAAGAGGGCGATGCGGTAAAAAATAAAGATACTTTTTCGAGGTGAAATTGACCTGATGGAAAATTTTAATCTTGGAAAAGTATTTTTTTTGGTTTTTGCGAAAAAAGACAATTTAGCGGCGAATGAAGCATATATTTCTGTCTTTAAGACAAAAAAGACACGAAGGTTAATTAAAGTATGGAAATGAGTATTATTCCGCGGGCGGCAAATTTTATAGTTAAAAACAATGCTAATAATCCCTAAAGGCGAATATATATTTTACAAAGTAAATAGAAAAAACATATATAAAAGGGGGATTTTTTATGAAGATTGGCATTGTCGGTGCCGGTGCTATGGGCAAGACGATAAGCAGTTATATAGAGGAAAGAAAAGCGCATGGCGAGGACTTTGAGAGCGTCGGAATGGCAGAACTTTTGGGCGGCGGCAGTATAGAGGAGGCGTTTTCGGAGGTGCCTGATGTAGTTATGGACTTTAGCAACCCGGCAAATATCGAAAAGACTTGTACATATGCGGAGGAGCATAGAATCCCTGCAGTGATAGCGACTACAGGCTGCGGAGATACCGAGCGAGCGCGTATAGCGCGCGCAGCGGAGAAGGTGCCGGTTGTGTTTTCCGCAAATTATTCTCTCGGAATTACAGTAATGGAGAAAATTGCGGGTGAAATGACAGAGTTTCTCGGCGGCAGCTTTGATATAGAGATAGTAGAAAAGCACCATAGAAACAAGCTCGATGCGCCGAGCGGGACAGCGCTGCTATTAGCAAATGCTGTAAACAGCAAGGGAAATTACGAATTTACATATGGCAGGTATGGCAGCAGTCTGAGAAAAAAACAGGAGATAGGGGTACACGCAGTGCGGGGAGGCGGCATAGTTGGAGAGCACTCGATAATTTTTGCCGGCGACGAAGAAATGCTTGAAATAAAGCATCATGCAGCTTCAAAGAGAATATTTGCAGTAGGCGCACTTTTAGCGGCAGAGTTTGCTGCCGGCAAGC
>CALWPQ010000018.1 GCA_944383465.1 uncultured Clostridia bacterium | reverse complement strand
TCCGTATCTCTGGTGAAGTGTCTTTGTTATTGCTGCTGTAAGTGTTGTCTTGCCGTGGTCTACGTGACCGATTGTTCCGATATTTACATGCGGCTTATTTCTTTCAAACTTTTGCTTTGCCATTTTAGAACCTCCGTAAATCTTTAAATAATTTATGGATCAGGCCACGCCTGACACATATTTCTGAAGTGGAGCTGACGAGCAGGCTTGAACTGCCGAACCTCTTCCTTACCAAGGAAGTGCTCTACCAACTGAGCTACGTCAGCACAATACTTGTACGAATTTATACTACTATATTTACCATTCAATGTCAATAATATTCCGCCGCGATTTTTCGCTTTATGCGCTGAAGCGCGTTATCTATCGACTTCGGACTCTTGCCTGTTTTCTCGGCTATATCGGTATAATTCTGACCGGAAATATAAAGCTGCCATACCTGGAGTTCAAATTTGCTCAAAATCTGTGACATTGCCGAAGTTATTTCATCAATCGTATCCTGAATAAGTATCATTTCTTCCGGATTGCTCACAGGTGCTGCGAGAATATTCTCTATCACATCTTTTTCACCGCCGCTTTCCTCAAGCGGTCTATTCAGTGATATCGAATTATTAAGCGGACCGTGTTTCATGCGCTTTGCCGTCTTTATTGCCGTTATTATCTGTCTGTTGATACATACGGCCGCAAACGTCCTAAACAGAGTATCACGATCACTGCAATAATCTCGCACAGCCTTAAAAAGCCCTATCATTCCTTCCTGAATAACATCTTCAGCATCCGCTCCCGCAATAAAATACATGCGCGCCCTGCTTTTCACAAGCTCCTTATAACGATTTATCAGAACCTCTTCCGCAGTTTCATCACCCGCCTGCGCGAGCTCCGCCAACTTTTCATCATTAAATAAATTATAATTTTCAGTCACAGCTTCTCTCCATCCGCACTTTTGATCGATTCCATTCGCTGCTCAAACAGTTCAAAACGAAAACAATCTCCCTATCCCCATATACGTTTTTCCACCGGAATATTCAGCCTTTCCTTTAATAAATAAAAGCTGTATTACAGTCCGCCTACCTCTTAAAATCCTAAAAGTCTATTCTTTTATATCTCGCTGGCGTCTTACCTCATACATAAGTACCGCCGCCGCATTCGATGCATTAAGTGAGGTAATCTTTCCTCTCATTGGCATCGATACGGTAAAATCGCACTTCTCGCGCACGAGTCTGCTGATGCCAAAGCCTTCCGAACCGATAACTACAGCAACAGCTCCTGTCAGATCGGCTTCGTAATACATTTGTTCTCCCATATCACAAGCCACTATCCAAAGACCCTCGCGTTTGAGTTCGTCTATCGTGCGCGCAATATTGACAACGCGCGCAACAGGAACATATTCAACTGCTCCCGCAGATGCCTTGGCAACTGTCTCTGTCAGCCCAACGCTTCTTCGTTTCGGCACTATTACTCCATGCGCGCCGGCGCCCTCCGCCGTACGCATTATCGCGCCCAGATTATGCGGATCCTCAAGTCCATCGAGTATTATTATGAAAGGATCTTCTCCCTTTTCGCGAGCCGCTTTGAGTATGTCTTTCACCTCACAGTATTCATAGACCGACACATATGCTATGACGCCTTGATGTGCGCCGCCTCCCGATGCTCTGTCAAGTGCGGCTTTGTCAGTAAATATTATTGGAATGCGCTTTTCTTTTGCCATCCCTATGATTTTTTTAATCGAGCCCTCAAGTCCCGGTCCTACCATAAGCTTATCTATATCACGTCCCGCACGCAGCGCTTCTGTCACAGGATTGCGTCCTATTATCAAATTTGTCTTACCTGAATTCATTTATTCTCCTCTTTGTATACACCCGCAAATCTAATATTTTCGTGTCTTTTCCGCAGTATTTTTCAGCCATTAACAATTCTTTTGATTGCCCTTTTCCCTTATAAATCAGCACCTCCTGCTACCTGCTGTATTTTACAAATTTATACTTTATACCGTTATCTTCCTGCACTTCGCTCTCATACGTTATTTTCAGCATACCTGATATAGCAAGCTCATCGAGATTTTCAAAATACTTGTCCGCCGAAAATTTCTCATCTATCTTGGTGATAAGGATTTCGTTGCAATATGGAAAAAATTGCTTGTATACGCTTTCTCCGCCGCATACCATAACATCCTCTTCAAGGTCTATACCTTCCGCAAATTCCATAGAAAGCAGCATCGCCATCAGTTCATCAAACGATGTTGCGAGTAAAGTTCTCGCGCCTTCCGCCGCCTTGGGCTCGTAATTCTCATCGCCGGAAAGCACTATCGTCGTCCTGCCCGGAAGCGCTTTCCCTCCCGGAAGTGAT
The DNA here is from genome assembly GCA_944383465.1 of uncultured Clostridia bacterium. Classification (GTDB taxonomy): domain Bacteria; phylum Bacillota; class Clostridia; order Peptostreptococcales; family Anaerovoracaceae; genus QAKD01. Next base: position 38,548 of record CALWPQ010000018.1, on the reverse strand, counting down.
TCCAGCGTTTTTCTGCCCATTATCAGCACCTTTCCCAGCGTGTTTTCCCTGAAATATTTAAGATCTCCAGGCAAATGCGCCAAAAGCTTACCATCCTTTCCTATTCCCCAATTTTTATCTACTGCCGCAATAGCTTTCATTTTTATTCTCCTTTGTATATGCCCTCATTGTTAAGTCTTGCTTAATTCTTCCGCCTTTATTTTTTCTGTTTCTTCTGCTTCGGCTCCGATAAGTCGTCGTACATCGCTGCAAGCAGACCCTCAAGATACTCTCTGCTATCTACATCGTCAACAAGCAGCATTTTCCTGCCGCCTTCATAAGGCAGCTCATACAAAACTGTCTTTAGATACGCCGCAGCAGATGCCACGGGCTTGACAAGCAGCCTGTCATCGTATATTCCGCCTACAACCTTTCCGCGGTAATAAATGATATATTCACCCATCATTGCTCTTATCGACAACTCGGAAAGCCCTGAAAGCTGGCCTAATATAAATTCCATATATTCTTTACTCGATGCCATATCGCTGCTCCTTTTGACAAACGCCCTCATTCATTTTTGTATAAGGTATAATAATCACATTCTAAATTATCCATCATCCGCGTATACAAGCGCTTAGCGCCATCAAGAGCTTTATTATAAACAACTGGCACAGGCTTTTATTCAAATTATTCCAAAAGTCTCATCAATCAATTTAATCTGCTGCGATTTTTTGCTCTTTTCCATAGACTTCTCCTTATGTCTATACCTCCGTCAGCTTATTTAACGCCTCTTCCTTTGTTGTCAAAAAGAAAAAATCCTTGCCGCAGTTAGCCTCGTAAATAAAGTCCTTAAGCGGCTTGCTTGTATAATGTGAATAATCGCCGAAAACCGCCGCCTTTATATGATAATTCAAAAATTTTTGCAGGATTTCACCCGCCATTCCACTGCTCAATACAAAAAATTCCTCGGCAACCACATTTTTATCTATTGCAATACGATAAGAACCGCACTCATATTTAGCAGTCATCGCCAAATCGAGCGCCGACTGCGCATCCTTAATAATCTTTTCCTTTCCAGAAACGAGGACCATATCAATTCCGTTCTGTTTTATATGCTTTATATTCATTCTGTCTAAATTTCCTTAATCTCAATTTTTGATATTCTGCGATTTCTCCAAGCCTCCGCTTTCAGGCTCGCTGCTCCTTTTTCATCTGAAAATCATATGCAAAGTTTCCCGCTCATCAACCTGCTGCTATTTATAATAAAAATCTATATTCCCATAAAAGCCTTTTATCTGCGGACTATGACAATGCATAGTTTATTCGCTTACTGAATTCTTCTATCATCTTCAAATTTAATTTCAAAACTGTCTTTTCTAAAATCCTTGTACTAAACAGCACAAAATTTATACCGCAATCGGAATACCGGTTATCTGCGGGTTTTTCTGATAATCCGTAATCTCGATATCATCTGTTGTAAAGTCATAGAAATTCTTTATATCCGGATTGAGCCTGAATTTCGGCGCCGGATACTGCGGACGCTCTATGAGCTCTTTTACTATATCTATGTGCCTGTCATATATGTGGGCATCTGCGATAACATGTACGAGCTCACCCGGTACAAGCCCCGATACCTGTGCGAACATATGCACAAGCACGGAATACTGCACCACATTCCAGTTATTAGCGGCGAGGATATCCTGTGAACGCTGATTGAGTATAGCATTCAGCTTATTCCCCGTAACATTGAAGGTCATACTGTATGCGCACGGCTCGAGATTCATCTCACTCAAGTCTGCAAAATTGTATATATTTGTCATTATTCTGCGAGAATATGGGGCATTTTTCAAATTCCAAAGCACATTATCAACCTGATCCATTTCACCCTGCACAAATTTATATTTGACACCCATTTGATAGCCGTAAGCCTTACCGATTGAGCCGTCCTCATCAGCCCACTCGTCCCATATATGCGGCTTCAAGTCATTGATATTGTTGGATTTTCTTTGCCATATCCAAAGGACTTCATCAACAGCCGACTTTATTGCGGTCGGTCGCAATGTCAGCGCCGGAAATTCCTCGGCAAGGTCATATCTGTTCACAATGCCGAAGCGCTTTATCGTATGTGCCGGAGTTCCGTCCTCCCAGCGCGGCCGCACCTGCTGGCCCTCAGAAGAATAGCCGTTTTCTATAATATCTCTGCACATATTCACAAATAAAACATCCGCTTTGCTCATATCGTCTTTATCCTTTCAATTTTATACTAAAATTACTTCCGCTTTTCATATGCGGCCGCAGCACAGCAGCTCGAAAATATATAAATATTTACCTTTTATATTTACAGCTATGCATACGTTCAAACAACAAATTCTGTATTTTACATATGATAAAACCGCTGATTTTCTGCCATATACAAGAAAAGCGGCATTTTACTTTTGCCACAATTCGTTTTCTATGTAAGATATAGCAGTTTTTGCAAACAAATCAAGTCTTTCGGTCTGCCCTGTCAGGTAAAGAAAACCTACAAGCGCCTCAAACGCTGTCGCCCATTTATATGTGATGGGATCGACATTTTTGGGTTTTGTAGCGGACTTCCTGTTACGCGCGCGCCGCACAAGCGCTGCCTCTTCAGCAGTCAGCAGAAAACGCGCATCTGCCGAATCACACTCGCGCGCACTATACTCCGCGCTCTCGCCCGCATCCAAAGTTTTGCTGAGCAAGTCCCTGCAGCCGCCCAAATCACCGCCGCTGCCCAAAGCCGCAGCATCTTTATACTCCGCAGAAACACGCACGCGCTTATCAGTCTGCGCGGCTTCGCGCTCTCTCATAAGGCGCTTTATCACCTGCGCCTGTCCGTCCGCACGCACAAACGCTACAGCGCGTCTGTGAAGAGCATCAGTATGCGCCGCATCTTTTTCCATTACATGCGACCTGACATACACTTCGTATACCGCATCGCCAATATACGCAAGCGAAGTGGTATTAAGTTTTTTTACATCCATTACGCCTTCCTATTTGCCTATTTTAATTTATCCTTTATCACAGCACCGATGTTCATAAAAAGATCATTTGCCGCTGTCTTTTTCCGCCGATGACCTCTATGCACGCAATTTAACATCCTCAGTCAAATGTAATCGGTCTCACGTCATTTGTTAAGGCACCGAACACATAAGATTTTTCGCTGTAATGCTTAACTATGCTGCGGATGGCCTCCGCCGTTTCAGTGCTTGACTCCGTATCGTGCATCAGAAGGAATATGCGCTGCTTTTCCTGCGCCGTCATAATCGCCATATCCGCTATGCTTTCCGCATCGGCTCCTGCCTCATTGTCACCGCACGCCGCATTCCAATCGTAGTACACAAATCCGCGTCTTAACATCTCTGCCGTAAGCTGTTTTCTTATATGCATATTATATTTATTTACCGTTCCATTTCTGAATCTGAAAATCCGGGGCTTTTCACCAGTAATGCTGTAAACATACTCAAATTCCTTGTTAAAGTCTGCAAGATAAGTCTCGACTGACTGATAAAGCCTATTTGCCGGCAGCGTATGACCGTATATTCCTATAGTGTGCCCCTCGTCGTAAATACGCTTTATTATCTCCTCGCTGCCATCCGTATTTTCTCCCCCGGAAACAAAAAATGTCGCCTTTATTCCCAGCTCCGAAAGCGTGTCGAGTATCACTTCCGTACTATCTGACGGTCCCCCGTCAAATGTAAAATAAAAATATCTGTCTTCGTTATATATATGAGCAAATTCTGCAGCTTCTTCAACATACATATCAGGAAACAGCGACTGATAAGCAAGCTCCTTGTCTGCCGCACTATCGCTTACGGAAATGTTTTCTCCCTGCCCAGCATCAGCCGGCACATTTTCCAGCTGCTCTTCCAGCTCAGCAAGTTCGAGGCTCAAATCTCTGCACCTGATAAATGATATAGCCAATCCGGCGGCAAGTCCTACAATTACTGCTGCGATGATAATTATAACTTTTTTAAAAGATCTTACGTTGCCAAACTCAGATTTGCCCATTCATATCTTATTCCTTAATAATCTGTACCCCCTGAGGCGTATCTTTAAGGATAATCCCCTTTTCTTTAAGAATATCTCTTATCTCATCTGCGCGCGCAAAATTCTTTTCCGCTCTCGCCTTCTGTCTCTCGTCTACAAGCGCCCGAACTTCATCGCTAATAGCGTCAGTCTCTTCCTTACTTTGAAGAAGACCGAGCACATCCGTAAGCTCAGTCAAAGCTGTAAGCGCTTCAGCAGCAAAGCTTCTCGTCGCTCCGCCGCGAGTCTCCGTATTTATCGCCGATATCATCTCGAATATCGCTGTAATGGCATCCGCTGTGTTGAGGTCGTCGTCCATTTTCTCGATATACTCGGCTTTGTACTCGCCAAGCTTCTCAAGAGTTTCAATCTCGCTTGCTGTCATATCGCCTAAAGCACCAGCAGTTTTGAGGTACTCGAGATTGTCTTTTGCATTCTGCATTCTCGCAAGTCCGTTTTTCGCCTGCTCCATAAGCGCATCCGAAAAGTTTATCGGATTTCTGTAATGCCCCGAGAGAAGGAAAAACCTCATAACTTCACCGCTGTAATCCTTTAAGATATCGCGCACTGTAAAGAAATTGCCCTTAGACTTGCTCATCTTCTCATTATCTATCGTGATGTAGCCGTTGTGCATCCAGTATTTTGCAAACGGCACCCCATTGCAGCACTCCGACTGCGCTATTTCGTTTTCGTGGTGCGGAAACTGCAAATCCTGTCCGCCTGCGTGAATATCTATCGTATCGCCGAGGTGCTTTTTGGACATTGCCGAACACTCTATGTGCCAGCCCGGTCTTCCCGTACCCCAAGGCGACTGCCACGCTATTTCATCCTCCGTCTTTCTCGCTTTCCAAAGTGCAAAATCGAGCGGGTCTTCTTTAATGTCGCCTACTTCGATTCTCGCTCCGGCTTCTAAATCATCTATGTTCTGCTTTGAAAGTTTGCCGTACTCAGGAAATTTTCTCGTCGAAAAATATACGTCTCCGTTAACTTCATACGCAAAGCCCTTGTCCACAAGCGTCTTTACAAAATCTATAATCTCAGGAATATGCTCGGAAACTCTCGGGTGTACGGTAGCCGGCTTAACATTAAGCGCCGCCGCATCCTTAAAATATTCCTTGATATATTTTTCTGAAACCTCGGGCGCCGTTATGCCCTCTTCCTTGGCCCTGTTTATAATCTTGTCGTCCACATCTGTGAAGTTCTGCACAAATTTCACATTATACCCTCTGTATTCGAGATATCTTCTAAGCGTATCAAATACGACAAAAGGCCTGGCATTTCCTATATGAAAGAAGTTATACACGGTAGGTCCGCATACATAAATCTTTACTTCGTTTTTATCTATCGGTACAAATTCTTCTTTTTTCCGCGTTAATGTATTGTACACTTTCATAATTTTTACCTCTGAAAATAAAAATATTAGGCAAGTAGTAGTTATACCTGCCTAATATTATATACTGGATTCATTATTTTTTCAAACATATTATAAGTAGTTTACCGGGTTTTTTTGTACACCGTTAATTTCAACTTCAAAGTGAAGTACGTTTCCTGTAGCATTTCCCGTGGAGCCTACCGTTCCAATAACTTCGCCCTTCTGCACATTCTGGCCGACAGATACGCTCATAGTGTCACAGTGAGCATATTTTGTAACAACGCCGTTACCATGATCTATCTTTATGATATTGCCGTAACTGCCGCTCCAGCCTGCAAATACTACAGTTCCCGAGTCGGATGCCATTACGGCTGTTCCTTTCGGCGCTCTTAGGTCTATGCCCTTGTGTGTTCTTGCACCGCCGCTCCTGCTTGCTCCATAGCCAGATGAAATTTCAACTGATGCCACAGGATACTGAAGATAACCGGAGCCGCTCTGTACTGCTATCTGCTTTGTACCTGTAAGCGCTATCTGCGTAACCGGCTCTGCCGTTACGACCTCCTGAATAACATTGCTCGCTACCGTGATTCCGTTTGTCTTTGTTCTCTCATAAGTTACCTGCTTACTGCCGTTCACACCTGTGCTCTGCACCTGCACCTGTCCCTTGTACAGTGCGTCGGACTCAGTGTAGCTTACTCCGTACGGTATGCTCTCCGTCTCCGTTACCACTTCTGTTACCGTGATGTGTACAAACGGATTCTGCTGATAAAGATTTATGGTCTGCCCTACAGAAAGCTTTGTCGTCGCCCCCGGATTCATCTGTTCGAGTTCATATACCGAAATATTATTCGCAATGGCTATGTCCCAAAGCGTATCGCCGCCTTTGACCGTATAGGTAAGAGGCACCGCCGTTCCGTTAAGGATATAACGTATAGCTTCTTCCACTTCACAGATGTATGTCTCGGCAACATTTTGATCCGCCTCGGCTTCGGCCGCCGTCACGATATCTTCCTCTCTGTATGAAATCTCTTCTTCATAGAGAACTTCTTTTATCTCTGCACCCGGCGTAGTAAAATTAGCAATTATACCGTCGAGCACGGCTTTGGCGTCATCTTCGGTCGCTACATAAAGTATGTCCTCGCCGTTTATTGCCAATGCGTACGCCGTTTCTTCGTCAAATGATGCGCCGCCCTTTTTCAATGCCTCAGCGCTTTTGTCCGTATCCGCGTCTTCATTTCCCGCTGAAAGCAACCCGCTGAGCATAATACTTCCGTCTACGTTTTCTGTTTCTCCGAAAACATCTATCATCGCAATCTCTGCAATATCGCCTATCTTAAGTGATTTAGCCTCTGTTTTGACAGCATCCGGCGCATCTGACGCTCCTGCGACAGATCCTACCGTAAGCACTGCGGTCAGAGCAGCTGCGCAAACTCTGATTTTTCTGTTCATAGTTCCGTTCCTCACATTTTATCCTGTAGTATTACTCGATTGTATCTATAATGTTACACAAATATTACAATTGTGTCAACCCAAGAAGGCAATTTTTCACATAACATTCATATTCCTTATTTTGGAATAAACTGCTGTATGTAAGGCGGCAGCTATGATTTGACAGATTAGTCTCCGCTAAAATTTTTTAGCAATTTTTGCTTGACTTTACCTTATTTTCACATAAAATTTTTCTGATTACTCTTCGATAACCGTCACTTTTTTCATTCTCTGCGGCTCGTGCGGCTTATCCATCATATCTCTGCTTACGCTTACAATTTCATCCGCTGTTTCCATTCCTTCCGTAATTTTTCCGAATGCCGCATACTGTCCGTCAAGGTGCGGAGCGTCGGCTACCATAATAAAGAACTGGCTGCCTGCTGAGTCAGGGTGCATCGCGCGCGCCATCGAAAGCACTCCTCTTTCGTGCTTGAGATCATTTTTAAAACCGTTTGCCGAGAATTCTCCATAGATATTGTGCCCAGGGCCTCCCGTACCCGTGCCCTGCGGACATCCTCCCTGTATCATAAATCCCGGAATAACTCTGTGGAAGATGAGACCGTCGTAAAATCCCTTGTCCGCAAGCTCGCGGAAATTAGCGACCGTCTTCGGTGCAATCTCAGGATAAAGTTCGCCTTTCATCACCTTGCCGTTTTCCATTTCAATTACTATTTTAAGCATATTATTCCTCCATAGTATTCAAATTATTTCTCATTATTCTATCATAATGCACTGTTCAGCGCAAGCCGGGCAGTATATCTTTAGCTGATATACGCGCCTATAATACAATGAGCCGCTGTGAAGTGCACAGCGGCTCAATTTTAACTTATATGTTCCAAATGAGATTTCGTATCTTATTTGCTGTAATCGAAGAATCCTACTCCAGTCTTTCTTCCGAGCTTTCCTGCTCTTACCATCTTTCTGAGGAGCGGATGAGGTCTGTACTTCGTATCTCCGAATTCTCTGTAAAGAGTTTCCATAATAGCAAGACAAACATCAAGTCCTACGAGGTCACCGAGTGCGAGAGGTCCCATTGGATGGTTAGCACCAAGCTGCATAGCCTGGTCGATACCCTCTGCTGTTGCAACACCGTCAGCAAGAATACCAACTGCTTCGTTGATCATAGGGATGAGAATTCTGTTTACTACGAATCCCGGAGCTTCCTCAACCTTTACAGGAGTCTTACCGAGAACAGTTGCAAGCTCTGTAACAGTCTTTTCAGTCTCTTCCGATGTAGCAAGACCGCAGATAATCTCAACAAGTTTCATTGCAGGTACAGGATTGAAGAAGTGCATACCGATAACCTTGTCAGGTCTTTCCGTTGCGGAAGCAATCTCAGTAATTGACAATGATGAAGTATTTGTAGCGATGATAGCTTCCGGCTTGCAGAGCTTATCGAGCTCAGCAAAAAGCGCCTTCTTGGATTCCATCTCTTCTGTTGCAGCTTCTATGATAAGGTCAGCATCAGCAACGATACTGATATCTGTTGAGCCGTGGATTCTTCCCATAATTTCTTCCTTAGCCTCAGCAGTGATCTTTTCCTTAGCAACGAGCTTATCTAAATTCTTGTTTACAGTTGCGATACCCTTTTCAACAGAAGTCTCTCTTCTTGCTCTAAGTACTACTTCGTAACCGTTCTGTGCGAGAACCTGGATGATTCCGGCACCCATTGTACCTGTTCCAAGTACGCCGATTTTCTTCATTATAATATCCTCCCTTAAAAAAATATTACATAGCTTTGTTAAAAAATTAACTTTTTATATTACAATTATATCACATCTGCCCGGATTGTAAAGCACAATTTTCTTAAAAGGCATACTTTTTATCAATTTTTGGAAGAATCGTCTGCACTCTCTGTATCGCCGTCTGCACTTGTTTCCAAATACTTCTCAAAATTATATATTCTGTCTATCATGTCCTCTGTTTCATCCATATCTACATACCAGTACGACGCGCCATTTGCCGTGCCGGAGCTGCCAGGAGCCATCCAGGTATATACGTTCTCGGAATCAAGACTTACAGCCTTTGCCGCAATTTTTAAAATCATATCGAGAGTTATATCAGACTCTATTTCATCAAACGCCACTTTGGCGACATCCACAATACCATGATCGAGCGCCTGTTTAAAAGCCGCTTTCACAAATTCCTGATGTGCGCCTATTCTGCCAATATCTCCGTTTGCATAACCCTTCCTGTATCTCAAATACTTTACAGCATCGTCTCCCGAAAGCACCGTCGGTCCCTCTTCAAAATATATATGAAGCGGCGGCGTATCGTACGGATCGTCGTATTTCATTGTAAACGGTATATCTATAGGCACTCCGCCCATTTCGTCAACTATCGCCCGTACAGCATCGTAATCCACTACCACATAATAATTGATAGGAATGCCAAGAAGCACATCGGAAACTGCCTCTGCCGTCTTAACCACACCCTCCGAGTGATATATAGAATTTATTTTCATCCAGGCCGCGCCCGTATACTGCGAGCGATAATAATAAGTATCTCTCGGCACAGAAATAATATCTACGCGCTGATTTTCAAGATCGTAGCTTCCTACCATAATAACGTCCGTGAGCCCGTCGTTTACACCCAGAAGCAGAACATTCACTCTTTCGCTGTTCTTAAAATTCTCATAAAACGGATTATCCGGGTCTATAATGTAATCCATCTCGTCCATTATGCTTTCCGTTCCCGCAAAAAGTCTCACCCCGCCAATTTTTCCGAGCGCCACATTTACAGGAATAAGCACGATAGTAAAAATCGCCAAAAATATAACAAACTGCTTTAAAAAATACTTCTTATCAAACTTCCCTAAAAATCTCTTCATTTCCCCTTGACTTTTTATTTCCTTTATTTACAATAATTTCTTCATTTCCTTTTTGTAATTCTCAACACCCGGCTGATTAAACGCATTGATTCCTGAAAGTCCGCAGCATACTGCACAATTTATTTCAAAGAAATACATAAGCTGTCCCATATAATAAGGCGTAAGCTCCGGAATATCTATCTTTATTATTGGCACGCCGCTTTTTTCATGGGCGCGCATTACCGCATTCATTGCCGCATTATTAAGACAGTTCATGCTCATACCCGCAAGCGGCTCTCCTGCGGAGCTTGGAACTTTAAAATCATGAGTCGGCGAAACAACATTAAGCACAGTCTCAAAGAAACACTGTCTGCCTTCCTGCAGAAACTGACCCATAGAATGAAGATCCGCGCTCATAGACAGCGACACAGGAAAAATACCTTTACCGTCCTTCCCCTCCGATTCTCCAAACAGCTGTTTGAGCCATTCCGCAAAATATGAAAGCTGCGGCTCATAATATTCAAATACTTCCGCTGTCTTTTTCTGGCCGAGCAAATAGCGCACAGCAGCATAGTCAAAAAATGACGGATCCTCTTCCGCAATTTCCGATGCATCTTTGGCTCCTACAATAAACTCCTTTATATTTGGACCGGACGCAGCTATCGGAAGCAGTCCCGCCGCTGTAAGCACCGAATATCTGCCGCCCACATCTTCGCCAATATCAAATACTTTGTATCCCTCTGCTTCTGCTTCCCTGCGCAGAGAGCCGCTCTTGCCCGTAATGACATAAATACGTTCTTTAACTTCTTCTTCGCTGTACTTTGTCTCCAGCGCCGCTTTGAGCATAGCAAAAGCAGCCTTTGTTTCCATCGTTTCTCCCGATTTTGAAACAACGCACAAGCAAACATCATTTCCCAAAAATTCTCTCAGTATGCGCAGATGATAAGCTGCGCTGAAATTGTTTCCGGCAAATATAATATTTACTCCGTCGTTTATCCACGAAGCAAGACTGCCGTCGCGCTCCTGCTCCGGAAGTCCGATAGAGCCCCTCGCACCAATAGCCTCCGTCACTGCGCGCGTACCGAGATACGAGCCGCCGATGCCTATAACTATCAAAATACTGCATTTTTTCTTTATCTCAGCTGCCGCATCAATTATATGCGCCAGCTCGCTTTCGCTGTATGCAAATGGTAAATTGACCCAACCTGTCATATCAATTTTCCCTGAGCGAAGCTTTCTATATTCATCATCTATACGAGATTTAAGTTTATCAATTTCTTCTTTTTTTATACCGGCTCTTGTTATATCTGCTTTTATGTCCATACAGCTTACTCCTTTTTCTTGATTATATAAAAGTATACATTCAAGAGTAAGTTTCAGTCAAGCACAAATTTCAGCGTGCAATTTATAAAAAAACAACAAAAATCCCCCGTTTCCAAGCTCCGGAACCGAGGGCTTTTGCTTTTTTTCAATTCTAAGCCGCAAGGACTTTCCAAAAATACATAAAGACTTTTGATTAACGCTTTGAGAACTGTGAAGCTCGTCTTGCCTTCTTGAGTCCGTACTTCTTTCTTTCCTTCATTCTGGAGTCTCTTGTCAGGAATCCTGCCGCTTTGAGAGACGCTCTGTATGCTTCTCTGTCAGCCACGCAAAGTGCTCTTGAAATACCGTGTCTGAGCGCGCCTGCCTGACCTGTAAATCCACCGCCGTTTACTGTCGCTACTACATCGAACTTGCCTTCGCAGCCTGCTACCATAAACGGTCTTTTTACTTCTCTCTTAACGATTTCCTTCGCGCCGAAGTATTCGTCAAGCGGCTTCTTGTTTACTGTAATATTTCCGTTTCCCGGGATGAGCCTTACTCTGGCTACTGATGATTTTCTTCTGCCTGTTGCGGCATACTGTAATTTTGCCATTTCTTATTTCCTCCCTTTCTTAAAACTTCCATACTTCAGGCTTCTGTGCAGCGTGACTGTGCTCAGGTCCTGCGTAAACTTTTAACTTCTTATACATCTGTCTTCCAAGCGCTCCATCAGGCATCATACCTTTCACGGCGTGTCTGATAATTTCCTCCGGCTTTTTAGCCTGGAGCTTTTCGAAAGAGATCTCTCTGAGACCGCCCGGATATCCCGTATGTCTCTTGTAGATCTTTTCCTTTCTCTTCTTGCCTGTAACCTCTATCTTCTCGGCATTGATAACGATTACATAGTCGCCGCAGTCGACATGCGGTGTGTAAGTCGGCTTTTTCTTTCCGCGAAGAATCGAAGCGACCTCTGACGCGAGTCTTCCAAGCGTCTGACCCTCTGCGTCTATCACATACCACTTGCGCTCTACTTCATGCGGCTTTGCAATAAATGATTTCATCTTTCTTCCTTTCTGCCTACTTGGTTTGCTGAGCAAGCTTTTTCGGCTGTACCTACTCGGTTTCCGCGAAAAACAAACTTTATACCGCTTTCCGCCGAAACTTTTTCGGCCCACTAATTTCTATTAGTTGGAAGCCCATGGACGAAGCTCCATCCGGTGCTTCACACACATAAACTATTTTATCTTTTTAACCGCACAATGTCAACAATTAAGTTGAATATACGGCTATTTTTTCTTATTTATGCTTATAGGGCTCTTTTTTTATTCACCACAATTACATTTTCAGCTTTCTGTAATTGTGCTTTAAGATAAGTTCAGTAAGCCCCTCCGCATTTTTCTTCTCTATGCGTTCAACAATTTCCTCGTGGTCTTTATTGGCCTCGCGGAAATAATTGAACATACTCTCTGAATCCTCCGAAAAAACCGTTGTCCTTATCACATTACGTCTGAGATCGTCCATAAGGCCTATGAGCATCTGATTGCCGCAGATATCGAGATACGTATGGTGAAAACGGTCTTGCAGCTCTTGATAATCGTCAAAATTTTCTCTTTCTATCGCATCATCAATCTCGCTTACAATAATGCGCAGCGTATCGATATCCTTATCCTTTGCAGTTTTCATAATCTTTTCCAGTATATATATATCGAGAGCCGAAATAATCTCAAATACCTCGTACGTCTGCTGCTTGGTCATCTGCTTTACAAAAAAGCCCTTGCGCGGCACATTGTCAAGAATACCGTCGGCTGCAAGCTGTATGAGCGCCTCATTTATCGGCGGTCTGCTCACTCCGAGCTGCTCCTGAAGCTCCGCAATATTTATTTTGTCACCGTAATCAAGTTCGTTTGTCCTTATCATATGTACTACATGTTCGTACACTTGCTCACGCACAGATTTTATTTTTACCATCTGCTTTTTCTCCGTTTCTAAACAGCAAAGATAATTTTTAAATGAGCTCAACTACATGGAATGTCTTTTTGCCTTTTTGTATAATAAGCCTGCCATCCTCAAACATATCACTCTTAACCATAAGCTTCTTATCCGTAACCTTCTTTCCGCCCACGGTAAGTCCGCCCTGCTCTATAGTTCTGAAGCCCTCTCCGTTGCTCGGCACAAGTCCGAGCTCTTTTATCAGATTTACAACGCCGAGGCCTTCGCCTTCAAATCTCGCTCTTTCCATTTGCGTAGTAGGCATATTAGCCGCATTTCCGCCGCCGCCAAAGGCCGCCTTTGCCCCCTCAAGGGCCTTTTTCGCTTCCTCTTCGCCATGCACGAGCTTTGTCACCTCAAAAGCGAGAATTTCCTTAGCCTTATTTATCTCCGCGCCCTCAAGTGACGAAAGACGATTCACTTCGTCCATCGGCAGGAAAGTTAGCATGCGCAGGCACTTGTTCACATCCGCATCCTCTACATTTCTCCAGTACTGGAAAAATTCATACGGCGATGTCTTCTCAGCCCGGAGCCAGAGAGCGCCTTTCTGCGTCTTGCCCATCTTCTTGCCGTCCGATGTCGTGAGCAGCGCAAACGTCATACCGTAGACATCCTTGCCGCAGAATCTCTTTGTCAGCTTAGTGCCGCCGAGAATATTCGACCACTGATCATTGCCGCCGAACTGCATTTTTACATCAAAGTCGCGCGCCATAACCATAAAGTCGTATGACTGCATCAGCATATAATTGAATTCGAGGAACGAAAGGCCTTTTTCCATTCTTTGCTTATAACAGTCCGCTCTGAGCATTTCATTAACGCTGAAATGTGGTCCTATTTCCCGCAAGAACTCAACATAGTTTATCGGCCGCAGCCACTCCGCATTGTTCACGCTTATAGCCTTTCCCGGCTCCGGCACTTTGTTTGCCCTGCCAGGCGCATAGACGCCGCCGTTTCCTTCGTATTTCCATTCGTCGTCAAATTCAATAAAACGGTCGAAGAGCTTTTTAAACTGATTGCAATTTTCGTCTATCATCTCTACCGTCATCATCTTTCGCATATCTGTTCTGCCGGACGGGTCTCCCACCATTCCCGTACCGCCGCCGAGCAGCACCACAGGTGTATGTCCGTACTTCTGCATATACATCATAATGATTACCTGCATGAAGTGACCTACATGAAGACAGTCTGCTGTAGGGTCAAATCCTATGTAGAATTTTATCTTTTCCTTTCCGAGAAGCTCGCGTATCGCTTCATCGTCAGTCGTCTGCTCTATAAAGCCTCTTTCTTTCAACACATCATATACATTGGTGTGCTCGCTCACATTATCGGGTATAAAATTTTTCATACCTTTTCCTCCTTAACTCCTTTCACAAATGCGTCCAAGCCGTGCATTTTCCGTGTTTTGCGCATCTTCTCGCCTATTTAGTACCGAATATTCTGTCTCCCGCATCTCCGAGTCCCGGCACTATGTATGCATGCTCATTTAATCTCTCATCTTTAGCCGCGATAAATATGTCTACATCCGGATGCGCCTCTCTTAACGCTTCAATGCCCTCCGGCGCCGCTATGAGGCACATAAAAATGATACTTTTGCCGCCTCTTGCTTTGACAAAATCAATAGCCGCCGCCGCACTGCCGCCTGTTGCCAGCATCGGGTCAACGACGAATATCTGCCTCTTTTCTATGTCATTCGGAAGCTTGCAGTAATATTCAACAGGCTTGTGGGTTTCGGGATCCCTGAAAAGTCCGATGTGTCCGACTTTTGCGTTCGGAACAAGCGCCAGCATTCCATCCACCATTCCGAGGCCGGCACGGAGAATAGGCACTATCGCAATATCCTCTCCGTCAAGCATTTTAACCTTTGCACTGCATATAGGAGTCTCTATTTCTACTTCCCTGAGCGGCAGATCCCTTGTCGCCTCATATGCCATGAGCATTGCAATTTCCTTTACAAGTTCTCTGAAATCCTTCGTCGATGTCTCTTTCTTTCTGATAAGAGCCGTTTTGTGCTGAATTAACGGATGATCAAATACATAAACTTTTCCCACTTTTCTGCTCCTCCGATTTTTATCCTTATTTTTAACTATATTTTAAATATGCAGTATCACATATTATCGAGCATATCGACGCGTCTTTTATGCCTGCCGCCTTCAAATTCCGTCGCCAGAAACGCCTTTACAATCTCAAGTGCAAGCTCATTTTCAGTCGTTCTGCCGCCGAGCGCAAGCATGTTGGCATCGTTGTGGCGGCGCGTCATTTCCGCCATATGTACCGATGTGCAGAGCGCGCATCTTACGCCTTTCACCTTGTTTGCCGCCATCGAAATACCTATGCCGGTACCGCATACAACGATACCGCGCTCCGCCTGCCCGGAAACAACAGCCTCTGCGCACTTTTTGCCATACTCCGGATAATCAACCGATTCTGCTGAATTTGTTCCGAGATTCAATACATCGTATCCCGCTTCTGTAAGGTACTTGGCTATTTCCTCTTTAAGCGCAAATCCGCCGTGGTCGCTCGCAACCGCAATTTTCATAAATTCCTCCTGCAAATACATCAAACTTTTACAATATTATATCCCGCGCTTTTGAGCATCCTGTTCATAACTGCAAAGCCAACGCCGTCATTATCCGAAAGTGCGCCTGCAATAATGAGGTCTACATCCTCCTTATCCATTTCACGCAAATCCGCAAATAGATCATGCGCAGCTTCTATAAACGCTTTCTCTTCAAAAAGGATCACTCCCACTTTATTGCCGATGCTCTCGTTAAGCGCCTTTAATCTACCTATCTCTTTTTTCACATTGTCACGCTGACCTTCAATAACCACCATCTCCGCTTTTGGCGCATAATGCTTGTACTTCATACCCGGCGATTTCGGTTTAAAATCATCACCGAAGCCACCGTCAAGGCTGTCTTTATTTTCACCTGCTGCTACAGCCACGCTGCCCGCATTTTTAATGTCTTCATCGCCCGTGCTTAAAGAGCCGAGAGTCCCTGCGGTCTTTGGGCGCGCAAATAGCGATTTATCGTATTCAACCTTTTTTCCGAGTGCCGCTCCTATATCCTCTGCCGTAAGAACTCCCGGTCTCAGAATAATAGGAATCTTCCCGGTCATATCGACAACTGTCGATTCTATGCCTACGCGGCAGTCCTCACCCTCAATCACAGCATCTATTTTTCCGGCAAGGTCATCTATAACGTGCTGAGCCTTTGTCGGGCTCGGTTTTCCGGAAATATTCGCACTCGGAGCTGCTATCGGGCAGCCTGCCTCGTTTATAAGCGCAAGCGCCGTTTCACTGTCCGGCATTCTTATAGCCACCGTATCGAGCCCGCCCGTCGTAACACTCGGCACTATATCCTTTTTTTTAACAACCATTGTGAGCGGTCCCGGCCAAAATGTATCTATGAGCGTAACTATGTCTTCCGACAATCTCGGCGTCAGCTGTCCTATATCGGAAGCTCTCGCTATATGCACTATCATCGGATTATCGCTCGGTCTGCCTTTGGCTGCGTATATTTTGCCAGTTGCCTCTGCGTCGAGCGCATTTGCACCAAGGCCGTATACAGTTTCTGTTGGAAAAGCAACGAGCCCGCCTTTTCTGATAATATCCGCCGCTTCCCTTATATTTTCGGCTGTAGGTTTTAATACCTTCGTTTCCATATCCCTATCTCTTAATCTTTCTTCTAAATATCGGCAAAATTAAAAGTTTTTCATCTTCTCCGCCTGGTCGTTTGTAATGAGACCGTCAATTATCTCATCAATATCCCCATCGAGGAAATAGTCGAGCTTGTATATTGTCAGTCCTATCCTGTGATCCGAAACACGGCCCTGCGGGAAATTATATGTTCTTATTCTCTCAGAACGGTCACCCGATCCTACCTGACTCTTTCTCTGTTCGGATATTTCCTTATTTTGTTCACTCAGCTTGAGATCATAGAGTCTTGCTCTTAATACCTTGAATGCTTTTTCCTTATTCTTAATCTGTGACTTTTCATCCTGACAGGTTACTACAAGTCCCGTCGGAATATGTGTTAATCTTACAGCTGAATCCGTGGTATTTACACACTGTCCTCCGTTACCTGATGCTCTGTAAACGTCTACTCTGACATCGTTCGGATTTATCTCAACTGCGACATCGTCAACCTCGGGAAGCACAGCCACCGTCGCCGCCGATGTATGGATGCGGCCCGATGACTCCGTTTCCGGAACGCGCTGTACTCTGTGCGCACCGCTTTCATATTTCAGACGTGAGTAAGCGCCCTTTCCTTTTATGAGCATTACCGCTTCCTTGATGCCGCCAAGCCCGGTATCATTCATTTCCATAACTTCCGTTTTCCAGCCCCTGCGCTCGGCATAGCGCATATACATTCTGAGAAGGTCAGCTCCGAAGAGAGCAGCTTCCTCTCCTCCTGTTCCCGCTCTTATCTCGAGAATTACATTTTTATCATCGTTAGGGTCTTTCGGAAGCAGAAGTATTTTAAGCTCGTTTTCATACTGCTCAAGCTTCTCGTCAAGTTCAGCAATTTCCATCTTAGCCATCTCACGCAGCTCCTCATCACTGCTGTCAAGCATCTCCTTGGCTCCTGCGAGATCCGCTTTGGCTTTTTTGTATTCTCTGTATTTATTTACAATAGGCTCCATTTCGCTCATTTCTTTCATATGCTTTTGCCACACCGCCTGATTGTTTATAATTTCGGGGTCCGACACTTTATGCGAAAGTTCCTCGTATTTTTCCAGTATAAAGTCCAATTTATCAAACATAAAATAAAAATCTCCTTATATTTAATATATCCAAATCTGACTGTATATTATATCATAAAAAAGCTTTTTTAACAAGTACCTGTGCAGTCTACTTCCTTTTTTGCAAAATATATGGCTAAAATCTGTCTATTACAAGCGCAAAACTGATATTTTTGCAAGCCGATACTTTTTTTGCTTACGAATGGCCGCAAAAATGTGTTAAAATATATTATGTAAAGTAAAAGTAGCAATAACCAACAGTAGAAAACAGGAGTATTTAATATGTTTAAAAGCGGAGATTATATTATTTACGGAAGCACAGGGGTTTGTCTGGTTGCGGACATCTTCATCCCCGAATCAATTGCAGACTTAGGCGAAGAGCGCCTGTATTACAAGCTTACTCCCCTGCTCGGAAGTGAGATAATATACGTTCCTGTGGATGCTCCTGTTTTTATGCGTCCGATTATAACAAAAGGACAGGCAGAAGCCCTTATCGACAAAATCCCCGAAATCAGCAGCAGTGATTTCGAGGGTAAAGACCGCCGCCAAACTGTCGAAAGTTACAAGCTTTCTATCGGTACTCATAACTGTGAAGATCTCATAAAGCTTATAAAAGCCGTTTACTGCAAAACTCAGAATTTAATAAAATGCGGCAAAAAGCCCGGTCAGACAGATACGCAATACTTAAAACAAGCCGAAACACTTCTTCACAGCGAGCTTGCGACTGCACTTAACATACCTTTTGACGATGTGCCGACTTATATTGCAGCAAAGCTCAGTAATACAGAACAGAAAGATGCGATGCAAAATCAATGATTTTGCATCGCATCTTTTTAAACGTGTCTTTATTTTAAAAAGAAATACCTTTTCACATTTTTAAAATGAATACCTTTAAGCAATTTTACAGCACCTTGTCGAGAAAGTCCTTCGTCCTCTGCTCTTTAGGATTGCCGAACACTTCTTCCGGTGTGCCCTCCTCAACTATATAGCCGCCGTCTATAAACAGCACACGATCCGCAACCTCTCTCGCAAAACCGATTTCATGCGTAACTATCGCCATAGTCATTCCTTCCGCCGCAAGTCCTTTCATTACTGCCAGTACCTCGCCGACCATCTCAGGATCGAGCGCCGAAGTCGGCTCGTCGAAAAGCATAATTTCAGGCTTCATACAAAGCGCACGCGCAATAGCGACTCTCTGTTTCTGTCCTCCTGAAAGCTGCGCCGGATATGCGGATGCCTTGTCCTCAAGTCCCACGCGCGCAAGCATCGCTAGAGCCTGTTCCCTCGCCTCCTCTTTGCTCGCCTTCTTAAGATCGACAGGCGCAAGCATAAGATTTTTTATAACATTGAGATTGTTAAAAAGGTTAAAATGCTGGAATACCATACCGATATTTTCACGCACTTTATTTATATCCACCTTCTTGTCGGTGATGCTATAGCCGCCTACAACCACCTTACCGCCTGTAATCTCTTCCAGACCGTTAAGACAGCGCAGAAAAGTCGACTTGCCGCTCCCAGAAGGGCCGACAATAACAACGACTTCGCCTTCATATATATCGGTAGAAATGCTCTTCAGCACCTCGAGCTTTCCGAAATTTTTCTTGAGCGCATCCACATGGATTTTTACATTATTTTTATTCACGGCCACGAGCAAGTCTCCCTTCTATATATTTTGCAAGAAGCGAAAGCAGTGTTATTACAAATAGATATATAAGTGCTACAATTCCCCAAGTCTGGAAAAGCGCAAAAGTATTTGCAACAACGTTCTTAGCGGAATTTACGAGCTCCGGAAATCCGATAACCGAAAGAATAGACGTATCTTTCAGCGTGATTATAAACTGGTTAATAATACTCGGTATCATCGTCTTTATCGCCTGTGGCAGCACTACCCTTTGCATCGAGCGCCAATAAGGAAGTCCGAGGCTCCTTGCTGCTTCCATCTGTCCCTTATCAACGGACTGAATACCTCCTCTTATAATCTCCGACATATATGCGCCGCAGTTAAGAGAAAGGCAGATTGTTCCTGCCTGCAGCCCGGAAAATTTGAGCGGTATACCTAAAATATCTTTTGCGAACTGCGGCACACCTAAAAATACGAAAAACGCCAGAACTATCATCGGCACCCCTCGTATAGCATATACAAAAACAAAGGAAATAGCTCTGCAAAAACGGTTTTTTACAACGCTCATTATTCCAAATATCAACCCGATTATACAGGCGAAAAACAACCCGCAGAGCGCAAGCACAAGCGTTTGTCCGAGCGCCTCTACAAGCAGATGTCCGTAATTAGTGATAACATTTACCATTGAAAGAACTCCTTACAAAAATAGTAAACGGCGGAACCCGACATTGGGTTCCGCCGGATTATATACAGTTCTTAAAACTATCCGAGATACTTAGCTATGATTTCATCATAAGTACCGTTTTCCTTGATGTTCTTAAGTCCAGCATTGAACATGTCGAGGAATTCCTGATTTTCTTCATTGAAAATAGCAAGGCCATAAGGTGAACCTTCGTTTTCTGTTCCGTCAACAACCTTCATAGTAAGATCTCCGTCAGCGATTGACGCCTTCATAATAGGCGTGTCTTCAAAACAAGCAACTGCCTGTCCGCCCATTACAGCCTGATACATCGTCGGGGAATCTTCAAAATAATTGATTGTAAATCCATATGTCTCCATAAGGCTCTCCGCATATGAAGCTCCCTGAGTTCCTGTCTTAACGGCAACGAGCTTGCCGCTCAAATCTTCAAAACCAGTGATATCTGAGTCAGCAGCAACAGCCATGCACTGCGTAGCCTGATAGTATCCGTCTGAGAAAGTCCAGCCGCTGTCGATTCTTTCCTGAGTAATTGAAGCACCAGCAATCATAGCATCAGCCTGGCTCGACTGGCAGGCAGCGATTGAAGCGTCCCAACCAAGGCTGTTGAGCTCATACTCAAAACCCTGATCCTCTGCGATAGCCGCAAGAATATCAACATCAATACCTACAAATTCGCCGTCAGCGTTTGTATATTCAAAAGGCTTGAATACGGTATCCGTAGCTATAACCCATACCTTACCGTCGTTATCTCCGTTTGCACTGTCACCGCCGCATCCGGCGAGAATTCCGAGCATAAGGCAAAGAACAAGCATAATTGATAAAAACTTTTTCATTTTACTCTTCCTCTCTTTTATAAAACAATTTCATTTCACATATTAGTGAATACGCCAATCTCTCATACTATTATTATAATTATACGGGAAATAATAGTCAATAAAAACTTGAGGACATTTATACCTGTATACAATTTTAGATATCGCATACATTTATCAGTGACCCTATTGCTTAACTTTTCACCCTTATCATCATCTCTTATATATTTTCCGAATATATTGACAATTTTGTCTGAGCAGTGTTATAATTGATGTAATTATCATCGCATTTATTTTATTTTTTGAAAGGAGCCAACTATGACACGATTTGCAAAACGCATTGGAGGCGGTATCAATCCCGCATACGGCAGAATCTTCGCTATGTTCGATCAGCCGGGCGTTATTTCTCTCGGTGACGGAGTACCGGATGCAAGCACATTCCCAGCCGCCGAACTTGAAAAAACAACAAAAGAGGTTTTTGAGGATTTTAAAAACGACAGCTCATTTACCAACAAGCTGTTCTCATATTGGGAGTCGGCAGGCGTGCCCGAACTCGTAAGCGTGCTTGAAGAAAGATATATGGGTAAGTTTGAAAGCGGTAATCCGGAAAAAGACACACTGCTCACATTTGCCGGCGCGCAGCAGGTAATCGATCTGGCAGCAAGGGTTTTCCTCGACCCCGGCGACACCATTATAGTTGAAGAAAACAGCTACGGCGGCGCTATCACAGCGTTCAGAAGCTACGAAGCCAATGTAATCGGCGTTGCGACCGACGAAGAAGGTATCGTTCCCGAAGCGCTCGAAGCCGCGCTCAAAGCCGATCCCAATGTAAAGCTCATATATACAATCGCAACTTTTTCCAATCCTATGGGTATCGAAACCACGCTCGCAAGAAGACAGGCTATGTACGACCTCGCCGTAAAATACGATGTAATCATTCTTGAAGACAGTCCGTACTTTGAACTCCGTTACTCGGGTGAATATATTCCTTCGATCAAGAGCCTCGATAAGACAGGACACGTTATATTTGCCGGCTCGCTTTCAAAAATCGTAAGTCCCGGCGTTCGTCTCGGCTTTGCCATCGGCAGCAAGGAAATTATGCAGGTAATCGGCGCCGAAAAAGACAATCAGACTATCGGCAATCCAGGACTAATCCAGCTTGCAGTGGCCAAATATCTGCGCGAATACGACCTTGACGCACATATCGCAGAAGCGTGCGATCTCTACCGCAAAAAAAGAGACGCTATGCTCAAAGCTCTTGAAAATGAGCTCGGCGGCGTCGCATCCTGGACACATCCCGAGGGCGGCTTTTTCCTGTGGCTCACTCTCCCGGAAGGAGTATCAGGCGACGAATTCTCGGCTTATGTAGCGGAACAGAAGAAAGTCATCATCTATCCGGGCTCAATGTACAGACCGGACGGCAAGGATATAAATGCAGTGCGTCTCAACTTCTCAGTTCCGACAGAGGAGCAGATCGACGAGTGCATAAAGCGCATCGCCGACGGGCTGCGCGAATTTATGAAATAACCTGCCAATAAAAAAGCTCTTTATTTTCTATATTATATAACCGGCTGCATTTATCAAACGTCAGCCGGTTTTTTCATTTGTATGTATTATTGCCAATGCAGCTATTTAATACGTAAATATATGAGCCGCTTTATTATTTTTGTATCGTTTTCGGAAAATAGGATATCTAATTTTCGTAATTTTAATTATGAAACATCTTTTCTTCAATAGTTTCTATAAAACAAACTCCAAAACGCTTAGATCCGTTTCGGAGTCTGTTTTTTGTAAGGAGTAACTATTATTTTGTTGTTTGTTGCTTATTTGTTCTGTTATTTATCCAAAGCCTTATCAGCCTCATGCAGGATTTTGCAGGCCGCCTGTATATCGTCCATTGACGATGCATAGGAAATTCTGACAAATCCCTCGCCCTCAGAGCCGAATATCGTGCCCGTTACCATTACAATACCGTAATTTTCGACGAGCCAGTCAACGAATTCCTCCGATGTCATTCCCGTCTTTTTTATATTCATAAAGATATAAAACGCGCCTTTCGGCATCTTGCAGGAAAAATGCTTTGTCTTGTTTATTTCGCCGACAAAGTAATTTCTTCTTTCCTCAAATTCCACACGCATCTTTTCAACCGTGTTGTACTTCTCTTCATCATTAAGCGCAACAGCTGCCGCCTGAAGCACAAACGCCGGAATACCCGATACTTGAAGTCCTGTATGAACATAAAGCTTCTCAAAATACTGTTCCGGAGTTATTATATAGCCCACTCTCCAGCCCGTCATCGAAAACGCCTTTGAAAATCCGTTGATTATGATCGTCTTATCGCGCAGGCTTGGAATCGACGCCGGCGATACAGCCTTCGTTCCATCATATACAAGTCTTTCATAAATTTCGTCCGAACAGATCAGTATGTCTTTATCCGCTACTATCTCGGCAACACCTTCGAGGTTTTCCTTCGTAAGCACCCCGCCGATAGGATTGTTCGGCGAGCAGATAACTATCATCTTCGTCTTATCCGTTATCAGCGATTTAAACTCGTCAAGGTCAATCTGGAAATCATTTTCTTCCCTGAGCGAATATTTTACCGCCTTTGCTCCGCATACTCCCGCTATGTTCTCATAAATATTGTACATAGGATTGGGAACGAGCACCTCATCTTCAGGATCAAGGAACGATGTAAGTACGAGATACGCAGCCTGTGCCGCGCCGCAGGTTGAAATAACCTGCTTGGGATCGAACTTAAGTCCGTTATCTCTCTCGTACTTGTCGCATACCGCCTGTCTGAATACGAGCGGGCCTTCATATGCCGGATATGTTGTGAAGCCGTCTTCAAGGGCCTTTTCACATGCGTCTATTATATATCTCGGTGTAGCAAAATCAGGCTGACCCATTGTAAACATATACATCTGTCTTCCCTGCGCGCGCATTTCCTGCGCCTTGGCGCTTAACAGCCTGATCTTTGACATTCCAAGATCATCAAGTCTTTTTGCCGCTTTCATATAAATCTCCTTTATTTATAAATACTGCATTTACACAATGCGTATGTCCTGCCAAATGCCCTATCCTTTTATAAACTTATAGCCTTCGACGAAAGCCGCCTTGTTTGCATCAACGGGAATACCCTTATGCTCGAAATAGGACTCAACAGCCTTCACAGCCACATCCTCAGGGAATAAGTCTGTACCCGCGATCACGGCTCCCGCCATAACAACGGACATTCCTCTCGGATTTCCAGCTTTTTCGACATAATTTGATTGTTTATTTTTTGTACAAAAAATGCGGCCGACCTAATCGACCGCATCGCTGCTGTTTTGCCTCTTATTTATTCTTCAAACAGAGAGTCCCTCGCATCGTCATGCCAATGTTCATATACTCTCTTCTTGCTTTCTTCTACATCCCCTGATTTAATGGCTTCAAGTATGTGCCTGTGCTCGTCATTCATCTGTGAAAGCATCGAATACAGATTTTCAATATCCGGATCAAAGTAAGTAACCCTGATAATTTTCTTTTCAAGGTACTTTATTGTATCGCCAACAGCGTCGTTTCCGCATCTGTTCCTGTAAAGCTCGTGAAACATTTCCTGATATTCATAATACTGTTCGTATACCTGAAGGCTTATCGCCATATCCATTTTTTTAATAGCATTCTCCAGCTCGTTTATAACTTCATCCGTCATTTTCGGCATCGCCTTGCCGATAGCGTACGAATCGAGCATCCCTATCAGTGAATATATATCATTTTTTTTCTTTTCGTCCACTCTTTTTACAAAAAAGCCTTTACGCGGCACATTTTCCAGGATATCATCAGCAGAAAGCTGTATCAAAGCTTCCCTTATCGGTGTTCGGCTTATGCCCATTTTTTCCACCAAAAAACCTTCGCTTATCTTATCGCCTACATAAACCTCACCATTTTGTATGAGTTTAACAACAAATTCATAAACCTGATCGCTCAAAGATTTTACACTCATAATTTTCACCTCATATACTTACATAAACCATACAATACCTTTTTATCTTAGAATATAATCATAAAAAAGTCAAGCTTTCGGAACAGCGGGATAGGAAGTCCCGAAACACCTGAAAATCAAGCCTCTGCATAACATAGTATTCTGCAAAGGCCTGCAATACCAAGAATACGATGCGCCCAATTTAACAAATTTAAAAGCTTAGTACTTAATAAAGCTATTATGTTATTTTTCCGAAGCAGCGCACTTAAAACTTCAACATTATCTGCTATCTTTATCTTTTTATGAAAAACCAAAGCCGGGGCGAAAAAAATCCAAGGTTTTGAGCATAAACCTCGGATTTTACACCTCTATTCTACAGCCATAACTCCGATATTTTCGGCAAAGCTGAGAGCGGTATCCGTCTTTGCCAAAAGCTCATCGCGCGTAAGACCCGGCGCCATCGCTGTAACCGTCGGCTCGCCGTCAAGAAACTCTATAACACAGAGCTCTGTTACTATCACGCTCACGCACCCGATCGCTGTAAGCGGCATAGTGCATTCATCCACTATTTTAGATTCACCATTCTTGGAACAATGCTCCATAGCGACGATTACCTTTTTCGCGCCGGAAACAAGATCCATCGCACCGCCCATTCCGTTTACGGACTTACCCGGAACCGCCCAATTCGCAAGATTTCCGTGTTTATCAACCTGCAGCGCACCGAGAACGGTAGCGTCAAGATGCCCGCCTCTTGCCATCGCAAACGATATTGAACTGTCAAAGCAGCAGCCGCCCGGTATCAGAGTTACATACTCGTTTCCCGCGTTGCATAAATCCTTATGTCCCTCCTTTGACGTTGTCAATTCCTTAGAGTGCGCTTTTTCCCACTCCGTATCGTTGTCAAAAGCCCTGCCGGCAATTTTATCCTGACCTATAATCCCATTTTCGCCATGAAGAAGCACCGTCGTCCCCTCGGGAATATATGAACCTACGAGAGTCGGAATACCCACTCCGAGATTTACAAAATCACCATCATGCAGCATCGCTGCAACATTTTTCGCTATAATATTTCTATTGTCAAGCATATCTATACCTCCATCGACTGCACTACATGATCCACAAAAACTCCGGGGAGCTGCACCTGATCGGCTTCTATTTCTCCCGGCTCAACAATCTCCTCCGCTTCGAGAATTACCATTTTTGCCGCCATCGCCATCAGCGGATTGAAATTCATAGCCGAATATTTAAATACCGCATTTCCCATCGTATCAGCTCTAAAGCATTTAACAAGCGCTATATCGCCGTGAAACGCTTTCTCAAAAATATACTCTTTCCCGTCGATCGTCCGGCGCTCTTTTCCTTCCTCAACCACAGTTCCAACTCCTGTCGGTGTATAAAATCCAGCTATACCTGATCCCGCAGCTCTCAGCCTTTCCGCAAGCGTTCCCTGCGGTATAAGCTCATATGTAAGAGTTCCCTTGTTTATATTCGAGTGTACAGTCGCGTTTGACCCTAAAAAAGAAACCTTGATGTGCGTTATAATCCCCTTATCGAGAAGTCCGGGACAGGCGTTTTTCAATTTCGCGTTGGCATAGCCGCCATCCTCAGACACGGAGGTTAAATTCGTCAAATCCCTTTTTTCCAGCTCATGCAGAAGCGTAAATGCCGCCCCACTCCCGCCAAAGCCGCCTACCAAGACCGTATCACCGCTTTTCACCTTGTCTATCGCAGTCTTTACATCAATTACTTTACTTTCCATACTATCTCCTTTGTTTTGTATACTTTATGATAATATATTATAATACTGTACCCATAAATGTCAATTAAAAAAGAAAAATCGGACAATCGCCGTAATCAGCTTTTGTCCGATTCTCCTTGCATCTCAAGATTTTTAAGTAATTTCATAAGCACTGCAACTGCTGCTGCTGCCAGCACGAGCTCCGCTGTAGGCTGCGCATACGCAAGCCCGTAAAGCGGTATAAAGTGGTTCCATATATACAGCGCCGGAATTTCCAGCACAACCTTGCGCAAAATCGCAAATATAAGCGCTTCGCGTCCGAGTCCGCATGCCTGAAATACACCGACCGCAAGAAAGTCCATACACAAAAGCGGAATAGCAAGGCAAAGGCCGCGCAGAAATCTCGTACCGTACGCAATAATTACTTCATTTTTCATAAACAATTCTATAAAGAACCCCGCAAAGATATAGTATATCACAGCAACGATCACCATAAATGTTATCGATACCTTAACCGAAAACATAACCGTCTTTTTCAGGCGGTTTGCATTTCCGCTGCCGTAATTATAGCTTATGAGCGGCATTATACCTTGGGAAATTCCCATAGCGATATACATAGGCACCATATTTATCTTCTGCGTAATTCCCATAGCCGCCACAGCATCCGAGCCATATACCGCCGTAAAATTATTGAGCACCGTCATTCCGACAACATTCAGCAGATTCTGAATTGCCGACGGTATGCCAACTGCACATATTCCACCAATAATTGTTCTGCTGCCTTTCAATATTTTAGGATTGAGGCATATAAGAGTTCTGTTTCTTCTTACAAAAACCAAGATAAAAAAGTAGACGCAGGCTACACAATTTGATATAAATGTAGCGAGTCCCGCGCCCGCGGCTCCCATTCCAAGTCCGCTCGGCAAAATAAATATGGGATCGAGTATGATATTAAGAAGACAGCCGCTCATCGTTCCTATGCTTGCGTGAAGCGTCGCGCCCTCTGCGCGCACAAGAAAAGCAAGCACTACATTTATAATCGCCGGAACTGCACCGCATGAAACTGTCCATATCATATAATCGGCGGTCGCCGCCGCATTCTCCGCATCGGCGCCTAAAAGCCCAAGAAGCGGCTGCATAAAAACTGTAACCGCCGCCGCAAGCAGGACACCGCATAGAAGCGCGCAGAAAAATCCCAACGCCGAGCTTTTTCGCACTGTATCGTAATCTTTTCTGCCGAGCGCACGGCTCATCATGCTGGAGCTTCCCACTCCAAACAGGTTGTTGACCGCGTAGAACGCAAGAAGCACCGGCGCGGCAAGAGTAACCGCTGCGTTTTGAACCGGATCGTTTAACATTCCTACGAAATATGTATCTGCAAGATTATAAATTACCATAACAAGCGAGCTTATTATAGTAGGTATCGACATAGACATAACCGCCCTTGGTATAGGGGTCTGTTCAAATAGCTGCGTTTTTTTCTGATCTTCCATGATGTCCTCTCCTGAAAATTGATATTTAATTATAATACCAAATTATATATTCTTTGTAAAGCATATTCCCATGATTTGCCTTATAAAAGGCTAAGCTTCCGCAAGCTCTATGTAATAGCTGCCGTGCAGATCCAGCCGCACAATCGCAGCGGCCAACCGCTGCTAAGACGTGCAAGCCCAGATGTCAATATCGCGCAAGCCAATGTCGGATATACTGATTAGGCCGCAGAAACTGGCTGCACGCGCCTGTATTCATTACGGCTTTGATATTTTCAGCTCGCCTTGGTGCCGCAACAACGACTGATCTAATTTACATATGTCATACTACCTTTTTCAATAAGATGACTAAATAAAAAAATCGGCATAGCCGAGTTTTTCCAAACTATACCGATATTTTTTAATCATTAAATCTATTAAAGGGCGGCGGCAATTTAAGCCCTCTGTCCTTCACAAATGAGCTAAAATAGCGTCAAGGCCGAAATTATAGCAATCGGTGTGCGAAGCTTTGATCACAGCCAGAGCTCTGCCTCCCGATATGCAATGCTTTTTCTTCCGGCCGGAACACAAAGTTCTTAAGTCTGCTGTTAAAATTCCGCCGTCTTTGGCGTTCTCGGGAACGGAAGCACGTCTCTGATGTTGCTCATTCCTGTTATATACATTATGATTCTCTCAAACCCAAGTCCGTAACCGGCATGCTTTACGCCGCCGTACTTTCTGAGATCGAGATACCACCAATAGTCATCTTCTTTTAATCCGAGTTCAGCCATTCTAGCAGTAAGCACATCGTAGCGTTCCTCTCTCTGCGAACCGCCGATAATTTCACCGACTCCCGGCACGAGCAAATCGCAGGCGGCTACCGTCTTGCCATCATCGTTCATGCGCATATAGAAAGCCTTGATATCCTTAGGATAATCCGTTACAAACACCGGCTTTTTGTATATTTTTTCCGTAATATATCTTTCATGCTCCGTCTGGAGGTCTATGCCCCACTCAACAGGGTATTGAAATTCCTGTCCCGATTTGAGCAGCATATCGACCGCTTCCGTATACGTGATTCTTGCAAAATCTGACTCCACGATATTTTTCAGTCTGTCAAGCAAACCTTTATCTATAAAACTATTAAAGAATTCCATTTCCTCAGGCGCATTCTCAAGCACATAATTTATGATGTACTTAATCATTTCCTCAGCGAGCTCCATATTATCTGCGAGATCCGCAAATGCCACCTCCGGCTCTATCATCCAAAATTCTGAGGCGTGTCTGGCCGTATTGGAATTCTCAGCTCTGAATGTCGGACCAAATGTATATACATTTCTAAATGCCAGCGCAAAAGTTTCCGCCTCGAGCTGTCCCGATACAGTCATAGATGTTTCTTTGCCGAAGAAATCCTGAGAATAATCTATGCTTCCATCTTCATTTCTCGGAATATCGTCCATATCAAGCGTCGTCACTCTGAACATCTCGCCTGCACCTTCGCAGTCGCTTCCCGTTATTATAGGCGTATGAACATATACAAAGCCTTTTTCCTGGAAAAACCTATGAATGGCGTAAGCTACAAGCGATCTCACTCTAAAAACAGCAGCAAATGTATTGCTTCTCGGTCTTAAGTGCGCAATTTCTCTTAAAAATTCCATCGAATGACGCTTAGGCTGCAGCGGATAATCAGGCGTCGATACAGCTTCCACAGAAATCTCCTTCGCCTTAATTTCAAACGGCTGCTTTGCTCCCGGCGTAAGCACAAGCGTACCTTTTACAAGCAGCGCCGTAGCTACATAAGCCTTGGAAATCTCCTCAAAATTGCTTATAAATTCTTCTTCGTAAACAACCTGCACGGATTTAAAAAACGAACCGTCGTTAAGCTCGATAAATCCAAATTTATTGGAGCTTCTGTTATTCCTTATCCAGCCTCTTATAGTCACCTCTTTGTCCGCATACGCATCTGTATTTCGGAAAAGTTCTTTTAACAGAATATCTTTCATAATTTTCTTCCTTTTCACTGCTTTCTCATCTTAATTTCATATTATGATATTATACCAAAATGCAGTATTTTAAGCAAGATTTTTAAATCATATCTTTCAATAAGCCGTGTTTTTCGTAGCATGTTGTTCTCACTATCCTATTTTCATCATCCACAAACACAACTTTCGGAGCATGCGACTTCAATTCATTTTCGTCCATCTGCGCGTAGCACATGATGATTATCTTATCGTTCACCTGCACCTGTCTGGCCGCGGCCCCGTTTAAGCAAATCATACCGCTTCCTCGCTCTCCCGCTATGGTATAGGTTTCAAATCTATTGCCATTATTGACATCCACGATTTGCACCAGCTCATATTCATGTATTCCGGAAGCATCGAGAAGATCCTCGTCTACCGTAATGCTGCCCACATAATCAAGCTCTGCCTGAACCACGGTCGCGCGGTGAATTTTTCCTTTAAGCATATTAACAAGCATATTTTTTACTCCTTATTTCTTTTCTATTATAAAATTATCGAGAAGCCGTGCCTTTCCCACATATACAGCCATAGCTACGAGAGTGTTGTCGCCGATCGTGTCTTTTTTTGATATATCGTCAAAATTTACGACATCAACATAATCTATTGTTGCGAGCGGCTCTGTTTCAATGTTCTCTTTCATCTTCCGCACAAGCTCCGCCGCGTCCTTAAGGCCGTTTTTAACGAGCTCCTGCCCCATAAATATAGTTTTGCTCAGTATCAATGCCGCTTTTCTTTCTTCTTCGTTGAGATAAGTGTTTCGCGAGCTTTTAGCAAGACCGTCCGCCTCGCGTACTATCGGGCAGCCGATTATTTCCACCGGAATGTTTAAATCCGCAACCATGCGCTTTATTACCGCAAGCTGCTGCGCGTCCTTTTGTCCAAAATACGCCCTGTCCGGCATAACGATGTTAAACAGCTTGCTCACAACAGTACATACACCGCGGAAATGAATCGGTCTGCTTTTGCCGCACAGCTCCGCCGTAGGCCCTGTCATATCCACAAACGAGCAAAATCCGCTGCCATACATTTCTTCAGGCTCCGGATTAAAAATAAGATCCGCACCCGCCGCTTCACAGAGTCTTGAATCCGCCTCGAGATCCCGCGGATAATTCGCAAGATCCTCTTTCGGTCCAAACTGCATCGGATTTACAAAGATGCTTACCACAGTTCTGTCATTATCCGCTGCCGCTCTGTCAATAAGACTTTTATGCCCTTCATGCAGAAATCCCATTGTGGGAACAAGTCCCACAGAGAGACCCTCCGCGCGCCACTCCTTCACCTGCTCTCTTACTTCTTTAACAGTGTGTACAATTTTTATCATTTCTTTCTCCTGTATTGAAAAGCTGTGCGGCAGATGAAAAGCGCCGCGCAGCCTATCCTTATTTAATAAAACTAATAAAGCTTTTCTATAACATCATCGTCAATCTTATATCCGTGCTCTTCCGCAGGAAATATTCCCGCCTTTACTTCTTCGTCGTACTTTGCGAACGCCTTCTTCATTATCTCCCCGATTTCCGCATATCTCTTTACAAATTTCGGCGAGAAGTCTGAAAACATTCCCAGCATATCCTGATAAACAAGCACCTGACCATCGCAGCCCGCTCCCGCACCTATGCCAATAGTTACGATATCAAGCTTGCTTGTGATGAGCGAGGCGAGCTTTGCCGGCACTGCCTCGATTACAACTGCAAAAGCACCTGCTTCCTGTACTGCAAGCGCATCCTCCATAAGCTTCCTTGCAGCTTCTTCACTCTTCCCCTGCACCTTGTGTCCGCCAAAAGCATTTATCGACTGCGGTGTGAGTCCGATGTGCGCGCATACCGGAATACCCGCCTCAACTATCGCCTTTATCTGCGGGCATACCTCTACGCCGCCCTCAAGCTTAACGGCATTGGCATGTCCCTCTTTGATAAGCCTGCCCGCATTGACAACAGCATCGTAAACCGATGTCTGATACGACATAAACGGCATATCGCCGACAATAAGAGCGTTCTTCGCGCCGCGGGCAACTGCCGCTGTATGATGAATCATATCCTCCATTGTTACAGGCGTTGTATCCTCGTATCCGAGCATTACATTTCCAAGTGAATCGCCCACAAGGATGGAATTTATTCCCGCCTCATCAACGAGTCTTGCCATTGAATAATCATACGATGTCAGCATTGAAAGCTTAACGCCGTCTTCCTTTGCCTTTGCAAATGTTAAAACTGTATTTTTCATTTTATTTACCTAACTCCTTTTATCTTAAATCATTTTCTATTTTTCTTTACCGATCGCCTGCGAAAGCTCGCTGTAATCGCGCTCCGGATATTTTGCCTCTGCAATTTCAATAAGCTCTCTCGAAAGCAGTTTGTATACGTCGATTATCGCATTCTTCCCGCACATCTCCGACATAGCCGTAAGATGCTTGCGCACCGTCCCTACATCATTTCTGTCTACAGGCCCCGTAAGCGCATCTTCACAGCCCATCCTGCACAAATTTTCCGCATTGTTCAAAAATAGCGGCTTGAGCGCCTCCTGCGCTGCTTCCTCTGAGAATCCGCATTCTTTGAGCAAACCTCCCGCCATATGATAAAGCCCGATGACGAGATTGCTCGACATTACTAGCGCCGCGTGATATTTAGCCTTGTTTTCCGCACCTATCACCTGATAGCTATTGCCGAGCTTTGCAAAAATTCGTTTGATTTCCGGCATTTTCATATCACTGCCCTCGACAGTAAAATAAGCCCTGCCGATTTCCTTATACGAATTTTTCTTGTCGCTCACTGCAAATATCGGATGTACCGAGTATCCGCACGCCCCTAACTCCTCTATGCCGGAAAAGACATCTGCTGATAACGCGCCGCTTGTATGACATAATATTTTATCCTTGAGTCCGCATTTTTTAAGCTCTGAATAAACTTCACAAATAGCTGCGTCGGGCGTTGTTATAAAAATAATATCGCTCTCCGCTGCAAGCTCCGCGATGTTTTTGTAAGCTTTGCTCTGAGTAAACTCCGCCGCTTCGCGGGCACTCTCGTAAGCTCTGCTGAAAAATCCCGAAAGCTTGAGATTTTTTTCATAAAAATAACGGGCCAAAGTAAATCCAACTCTGCCCGCGCCAATAAATCCTATAGATAAATTTTCGTTTTTATTCATCATACCTCCTCATAACTACCGCAGAATCCCGATCCTTTCGATTCGTGTTCTGCCTTTCTGCAAGACAGTATGAATAAAATATTAAGCACGCGGTACGGTTTCGTCAGAATACCATCCGCCGTAATTATACAACCCCAGCGCGCATTTGTAAAGTTAAAACTTTAACTATCCTTAATTATTTTTAGATAAAGACAATTCTTTATAGAACGCCGACACTCTGTTTTACCTGTACGCTTTGAGCTTTAAGCCTGCATCTTCATAATTTCCATATTTTATACTTAGGCCTTTCCTCATCAAAAAGCAAGTACCTTAAATAATCGTCAAGCACGACAGCAATAATTCCGACTGCAATCCAGATAAGACTGAAGCGCAGGCATATTTGCCCAAGAAAATTAAAAGGTAAATCGGAATAGTCCCAAATATTGAGTCCCAGCCAGATGTTAAGCACCACTCCCGCAGCCAATTCAAACGCCGTGATGAGGATGGAAGCAAAAAATCCCTGCGCAAGCAGCGGTATCCTGCGCGAAGCTGCGCCTTTCTCGTTTATATTGCCGATGATTATAAACAGTATGCCGCCGAGTACAGCCATTGTCCAGTGACTATGTCCGCGAAAACAGATTTCCACATTATAATAAACGCACGCCCCCACCAAAAATAACAGTATGCACTTTAATCCGCACTTACCTTTACTTTTTTTCATTAAACTGTGCCCTTTCCACGCTATTTTTTCATATTCTTTACTTAACTCCCTCAGATAAAATATGTTTCTCGCGCTCAGTGTATAACATAAATAAGATATAAAACGCTGTTCTACAGAGTTACAAAATATTTTTTGAATTAAATCAAAAACAAAAAACGCTTACAGCATCATATCCCCTGCCATAAGCGCATTTTATTGTTATTTATTTTAAGTATTGCTGCATTTCTGCTTCCGCGGCACGTACTTCTTCGAGGAATTCCGGCGCGGACACTCTGCTGGCGCCGTGGCCGAGAATTATCACCTGCTCCAGATTGTCAGAGGTTGCAACGCGCACTCTGTAATCCTTGCTCAGCACCTTGCTTGTCTTCTCTATATACTGATCTGCTGTCTCCGCTTCCTGAGTATAAACAACGGTGAGTCCGTGCACTTTTTCTATCTTGCGCACAGCATCTTTTACACGGTACGCATCAAAGACGATTATGACATTTAACTGCTTGTACGCCTGATAATTGCTGATACGATCTATGAGCCGCGTCCGTGCCAGGTCTAAGCTTTCTTCAGCAGTTTTTTTAAGATCATCCCACGCAAATATAATATTGTAGCCGTCGATGAGCAAATAAACAGGCCCGTTTCCGGCAGGCTTTTCCTTCCCGCGGTATTTTACCTCAGGAACATCACGCCTCATCACCGGGCGTGCAAGGCGCGTTTCTTTTATCTGTCCATATGTGCGCTCGAATATGCGGCGCAGCTCGTCATCGTCTGCGTAAGAACTGCTTCTCTCTCTGCTGCGCCGCTCCGCATCCCGCGCCGCAGCTTCAAGCTGCGCCTGTTCAGCTTCCGCGCCCAAACTCATCATCGGTATCTGCATATGTTCGTACACTTCGTACCACTTCACGAGCTGTGCTGCGCCGTGATAACAGAATATAGAGTCCGCTGTGTTTTCGAGATCAAGCTCAGGGTCATAGTTTATTGCCACCGCCACTTCTTCAGCATTGACGCACGGTGCATAGCCGCCGTACAAGCAGCTGAGACGTCCGCGCCCGTGGGTATAAGAAACGACATTTTTTTGGTAATCGCGTATGGCTGCCACAGGGGCGCGCCCTGTGATAACTGACATTCCGCCTTTTGCACCTGGCATTTCAAACTTGGCTCCCATCTGCTGCAAGTCCGTCATCGCGCGCCCCACAGCATCCTGCGGTACTTCAAGAGTAAATTCATACCACGGTTCGAGCAATACACTTTCGGCATTCATCAGCGCCTGTCTCACCGCCCTATACGTCGCCTGCCTGAAATCTCCGCCTTCCGTGTGCTTTTTGCTTCCTCTGCCCGCAACAAGTGTAATTCGTATATCAGTAACAGGCGATCCTGTCAGCACACCGATATGAGTTTTCTCGGCAATATGACTGAGCACAAGTCTCTGCCAGTTCTTTTCAAACACATCCTCACTCACCCCGCTTGCAATCGTGATACCGCTGCCGCGCTCAGCGGGCTCAAGTAAAAGATGCACTTCCGCGTAATGCCTGAGCGGCTCATAGTGTCCCACACCGACAACTGCAGTTGCTATCGTTTCCATATATATAATGCTGCCGTTTCCAAATTCAACTGCCAGCCCAAAGCGGTCCTCAAGTATGCGCTTCAAAACTTCAAGCTGCACCTCGCCCATTATCTGTACGTTTATGGTTTGCAGCCGCTCGTTCCAAATGATATGCATTTTTGTTTCTTCTTCTTCGAGTTTCCTAAGCACCGCGAGCGCCGCAAGCGCGTCAACATCATCCGGCAAAATCACTGAATATGTGAACACAGGTTCCGACATCAAATCTCCCGCATCGGGCTCGCTGCCAAGCCCCTGCCCCGGAAATGTGCCCGTTAGCCCCGGAACGGCGCAGACATTACCCGCAAACACCTCGGGCACGCTCTTATATTTCGCTCCCGAATAGATGCGCAGCTCGTTTATCTTCTGTTCCTGTCCGCCGCAGTCTACAAACTCCTTCACTTTCAGGCTGCCGCATGTTATTTTCATATGCGTAAGGCGCTGTCCGCGCTCATCCTCTGAAATCTTAAACACCCGCGCACCGAAATCACTTGCGCCCTCCGTCAAAGCGCCTCTTCTCGCCCCGTTTAAATCAAGCGTATACCGATCAAGCGCCGCTAAGAATTCAGCCACGCCTTCCATTTTTAGAGCCGAGCCAAAAAAACAAGGGAAAATTTCACGCGAAGCGATTGCCGCTTTCAAGGACGCTTCTTCAATGCTGCCCCTCTCAAGATACTCATCCATCAGCTCTTGCCCGAGCATAGCCGCGCTTTCAAAAAACTCATCTGTTCCAACCGCAGCTTCAGAAAAATCAAGGCAGCCGTCGCCAAGCCTGCTGCAGAGTTCCGCCATTATCTCATCTCTGCTCTTTACACCGAGATCCATTTTATTTACAAACACAAAAACAGGCACACTGTAATGCGCAAGCAAACGCCACAAAGTCTCCGTATGACTCTGTACTCCGTCAGCTCCGCTTATCACAAGCGCTGCATAATCGAGCACCGGCAGCGTTCTTTCCGTCTCTGCCGAAAAATCAACATGTCCCGGTGTATCGAGAAGCGTAATTTCCGTGCCTGCAAGTCCAATTACAGCCTGCTTTGAAAAAATCGTAATGCCGCGTTCTTTTTCTATTTCATTTGTGTCGAGGAAAGCACTTTTGTGATCTACCCTGCCAAGCTTCTTTATTTCTCCGGCAGTATAAAGAAGACCCTCGGAAAGGGTCGTCTTACCTGAGTCCACATGTGCGAGTATTCCTATTGCCAGTCGTTTCATATGCACTCCATTATAAATTTACTTGTATTTTTCTGCTAAAATTCTCGCCACATGCACGCCGCTCGCCGACGCCTGTGAAAGCGAATGCGTCACGCCCGAGCCATCACCGAGAGCGTAAAGACCCTTCACCTTTGTTTCGAGATTGCCGTCAACCTCAACCTTTGAATTGTAGAACTTAACTTCCACGCCGTAAAGAAGCGTATCTTCGTTTGCTGTACCCGGCGCAATCTTATCGAGCGCGTAAATCATCTCGATTATATCGTCAAGCTGACGCTTAGGTATTACCAGCGAAAGATCACCCGGCGTAGCTTTAAGAGTCGGTCTCGTAAAGCATTTTTCCATACGTCTCTCACTGCTTCTCCTGCCCTTTACAAGATCCCCAAAGCGCTGAAGCAGCACACCGCCCCCGAGCATGTTTGAGAGGCGGGCAATCGACTCGCCGTATTCGTTGCTGTTCTTAAAAGGCTTTGTAAATGTATTTGACACGAGCAGCGCAAAATTGGTGTTCTCTGTGCGCAGCGCCGGATCAGCGTAGCTGTGTCCGTTCACAGTTACAATACCGTTTGTATTTTCTGCTACCACCTCACCGTAAGGATTCATACAGAATGTACGCACCATATCGTTGTATTTATCGGTCTTATACACAATTTTGCTCTCATATACTTCGTCCGTAATATGCTTGAAAACCTCCGCCGGAAGCTCAACTCTCACACCTATGTCAACTCGGTTTGATTTTTGTTCGATACCGAATTTATTGCAGGTCTCGGCTATCCACTTCGAGCCCGAACGCCCTGTGGCCAGCACGAGATCTCCGCACGAAAATTCTTCGCCGCTTTCGGTCTTGATCGTGAAGCTGCCGTCGTCGTTTCTCACGACATCGCTCACGCCCGTCCTGAACATCATATCCACTCTGCTCTTTGTGTACTCAAAAATCTTACCGAGTATCTGCACATTTCTATCCGTGCCGAGGTGGCGCACTTTTGCATCAAGCAAATGCAGATTGTTTCTGAGCGCCCTCGTCTTGAGGTCTGAACTGCCCGTCGAATAGAGCTTCGCATCCGCTCCGCCCATGCTGCATAAAACCTCATCGACATATTCCATCAGCGCTATCGCCTCATCCGTGCCCACATATTTATGAAGATCCCCGCCAAAGTTTGTCGTTATGTTGTATTTTCCATCCGAAAGCGTACCCGCGCCTCCGTAACCGTTCATAATATGACATGGCGAGCATTTCACGCACGATGTTACTTTGCCCGTCTTGATCGGACACACCCTTTTTTCCAGGCTTTCTCCCTTATCTATCATAAGCACGGAAGCGCTGTTTTTAATTTTTGTAAGCTCGTATGCAAGAAATACTCCCGATGCTCCTGCGCCTATAATGATGATATCGTATTTTTTCATTTTTATTTTCCTTTCCGCTCCGTATATTTTTATGGTATACTTTAATACATAAAGTGAAAATTCGCAGTTTGAATTTTGGAGGTTCGTTTTATGTATGATAAAAAGAGACTTTTTACCGGTATTCTATTTCTGCTTCTCGCAGTCGCAGCCATTTTCGGCACCGTGCACAATGGCGTAAGGTCGTATTACATCACAATTATCATCTTTGGTATTGTACTCGGCATCGGTTCGATTATACATTCAAAGACAAACCGCTGAATATGCATAAATTTACGCATCTGAGGTTTCCCGCTTTATACTGCACAAAGCCCGGCTATATACCGCAGAATTAGTAAAGGACCGCGCATGCGGCCCTTATTTTTTCAGGATCTATACCGTTTCGGTATCTATGCCTCTTCTGCAACGAGTTTGTCAAACTCGGCAAGGGCTCTCTCATACTCATCGTCATCCTCGAT
>CALWPQ010000017.1 GCA_944383465.1 uncultured Clostridia bacterium | reverse complement strand
AAAAGTAAATCCGGTGACTATAGCGGGGAGGTCACACCTGTTCCCATCTCGAACACAGTAGTTAAGCTCCTTTGCGCTGATGATACTTGGCGGGAAGCTGCCCGGGAAAGTAGGTCGTTGCCGGTTTGAAAAAGCAGATACTTAATTGTATCTGTTTTTTGTTTATATATAAAAAACATGATGCAATGACAAATATATGAGAACAATAAAAGCGATAAATTTAAATAAATACAAAAGCCGTATCTGAGGTAATACGGCTTTTGAGTGTCTGTGCGAGTTTTAATAATGTGTAAGTTAAGGTTGACAATTTAAATTTAAGTCTCGATTATTTGATTATTTAGGCTGTATAATCTGTACATTTACACCGTTAGGATCTTTGACGACGAAGCACATGTTTGTAGGACCCTGCGGAGCAGGCTCGGACTTGATGATTCCTCTCTTTTTTGCTTCTTCGTACTGTTTGCTGTAATCGTCGAAGAAAGTCCCGATGTAGATATGGTCGCTGTCGCTTGCTTCTGTCTTTTTCTTGCTCCAGATGAGTTCTACTTGCATACCGTTTTGATCCTTAAAGAATGCGATATCCATAAATTCGTTCGGCGAAAATGCAGCACCCGGTTCCATACCGAGGAAATCTCTGTAAAATTCTTTTGATTCCTCAAATTTTGTCGTAACGATAGTTATCCAAGTAAGTTTCATAGTTTACCTCCGAATTATATATTTTGAAATATGTTTTGAATTCGGTTAAATTTTCTATGCGTATATTTTAGTTTAACTTTCTTTCTGATATCATTGTAGCAGAAGATATTTGATATATCAAATATATATGCGGTATTGCTTCGTATACTTGATGAGTATCGTAGAACTTGTAAATGTTAAAGCGTACCGGTGGCTTCAAGGCTGAGAAGTGCCGCCTTCATCCCAAGTCCTCCTGCATAGCCTGTAAGCGAACCGTTTGCGCCTATTACTCTGTGACACGGCACTGCGATTATGATAGGATTTTTATTGTTGGCCATCCCGACTGCGCGGCTTGCTTTTGGATTGCCGATGGCGGCGGCAATATCTTTATATGTACGCGTTTCTCCGTATGGTATTTTGCAGAGTTCAGTCCATACTTTTTTCTGAAATGCCGTACCGCGCAGTTCATATGGAAAATTAAATGTTTTGCGGCTGCCGTCGAGATATTCGTTAATCTGGCGGTATACAGTATCAGTCAAAAAACTTTTTTTTTCTAATGTTTTATTTGTAATGCTGTCAAAGCTTGAGCTGTCCAATTTTTTTATCGCGATAACTATATCTTTGTCGTATTCTATTTTGAGAAACCCAAAGTGAAACGGATAAATGGCAAAATTAGACATTTTATTTAACTCCTTTTCTTCTGTATTATGTTATCATTATATCAGAAATCAACTTGCAGTTCTTCTTAATTTCGTAAATTTAATTTGTATTTGCAGCAGTCTACATTGTATGATATACTGATTTACAAAATGAGCAGTGGTGAGATAGGGGTGGACTTACGGTGAAGAAGCAAGAATTGTATCAATTTCTACGGTCAAAAGATATAGTTTTTGAGATTACGGAACACAAGGCTGTGTATAATATGGCGGAAGTGGCGGAAATAGGGACGCCGCATCCTGGTGCGGATGCAAAAAATATTTTTATACGCGACGATAAAAAGCATAATTATTATCTGATAACAGTAAAGGGTGACAAACGCGTAGATTTAAAGAGTTTTAGGGAGAAAAACGCTACAAGGCCGCTTAGTTTTGCCTCAGAGAATGATTTGATGAGCATTATGGGGCTCATTCCGGGAGCTGTCACGCCGTTTGGACTTCTGAATGACGATGAGCGGAGAGTGCAGTTTTTTATTGATAAAGAGTTCGATATGGAAGGAGCTCTTATCGGAGTACATCCGAATGACAATACGGCAACGATATGGCTTAAAGTGAGCGACTTGCTAAAAATTATAGAAGAGCATGGAAACAGGGTGCATATTATGGAGATATAAGATGAGTGCTATTTGCGGAAAATGAGAAAATGCAGAGAAGATAAATCTTTGTATATAAAGAAATGGAGTGATAATAATATGTGGTTGTTATTTGCGCTGCTTTCTTCTGTATTTGCGGCGCTTACTTCAATTTTTGCCAAAATTGGAATTGACGGAGTGAATTCCAATCTTGCGACAGCGATAAGAACTATTATCGTCCTCATTATGGCGTGGGGAATGGTATTTTTGACGGGTGCGCAATCGGGAATGGCTGATATAAGCAGGAAAAGCTGGATTTTTCTTATAGTATCGGGAATTATGACAGGCGCGTCGTGGCTGTGCTATTACAAGGCGCTGCAGCTTGGAAATGTGTCAAAGATAGTGCCAATAGATAAATTAAGCGGGGTTTTGACCATTATTTTGGCTTTTATTTTTTTGCACGAGGAGTTTACAGTAAAGTCGGTCATCGGCTGTATTTTAATAGGAGCGGGAACTTTATTTATGGTAATTTAAGCGTGTCGAGGGCATTTTATTATTTGCAGCGTGCGGAGAGCGATTTTTGTGCAGCGTGTTTGTCAAAGACGCGTTAATATGGTATAATAATTTGATTGCAGAATTAAAAGCCAAGAGCGGGTTAAGCCGCTTGCAGAGGGGGTGTTAATGTGAAGAGTGTGAAGCCGGGGCGCGGGCCGTCGATGATGAATGCGGCAGGTTCAA
>CALWPQ010000016.1 GCA_944383465.1 uncultured Clostridia bacterium | reverse complement strand
TGGCGTACTGGGCTTGTCTCGTTAAGTACATCAACAACCTCGGCGGTGAGGAGGAAGCAGGTAACTCGTTCGGTATGTACTACCTCATCAACGGACTTTCGGGTGCGTTCGGCAATGCATTCCCGCTTTGGATTGTTACGAAGTTTGACCTCGGACTCCGCGGTATACTTGTAACTTACGGAGCTATTACGCTCGTAGCTACTCTTCTCGTTTGGCTCTTCCTCGAAAACGAAAAGGGCCTTGCAGAGAGAGGTATTCAGCTCAAGGGCGACGAGCCTATCAACATCAGGCATATACCATATGTACTCAAGTGGCCTGGAACTTACATTATCTTCTTTGCTTACCTGACTACATACACGCTTTACTCGAATGTATCGTACTTTAACCCGTTCCTTATCGATGTAATCGGAATCAATCCGGATGCATCGTCAGTATACTCGGTAATCAGATCGTACGGAGCAATGGTAGTTGCACCGCTCGGCGGAATAATGGCAGACAAGGTATTCAAGTCAACATCAACTTGGTACATCGTAGCGTTTGCAATTGCAGGTATAATGTGGGCTATTCCATTCACATTCGGACCTGATTCAAATGTTACATTTGTATGTATCTATTCGATACTTCCGTCGCTCGTAATCTTCGCACTCTACTCGGTAACATACTCAATCCTGAGAGAACTGCACATCCCGGCAATGGTAGCAGGTACTGCAATCGGTATCGGTTCCGTATCGGGAACTTTAGTAGACGGCGTATGGCCGGTACTCTTCGGCAGCTGGATTGACAAGCACGGCAACACAGGTTATACAATGATCTTCACGACTCTTATAATCGTATGTATCGTTGGTATTCTCAATGCTCTCTGGGCTAAGAGACTCGACAAGCAGTGCAAGAACGGCAGAACTCTTGACCTCAGCAGACTTGGAGCAAAATAAAAAATATTTTTTAAATTGATAATAAATCAATGATTAAAGGGGGCTT
Source organism: uncultured Clostridia bacterium (assembly GCA_944383465.1). Taxonomy (GTDB): domain Bacteria; phylum Bacillota; class Clostridia; order Peptostreptococcales; family Anaerovoracaceae; genus QAKD01. The sequence goes on along the minus strand of CALWPQ010000016.1, from coordinate 5,148 downwards.
TTCTGAAGCTTAGGCGGAGAGGCCCTTTTAAAATTAACTTCAATAATTATTATATTTAAAGTAAAGCAGAAAACAGTGATAAAAATTTAACAAAATTGCGAAAAATTGAACTTATTTTATTGCAAGATAGACTGTTTAATGATAAAATTAAATTAATAACTATATTTAAACTTATAAAAGGAGAATATTTTATGAACAAAGTTGTTGACATCAAGACGGCTATAGATAAGATTAAATCCGGCGATAAAGTTGCAGTAGGCGGATTTACTAATTATGGCGCTCCGATGAATCTTTTGTATGAGCTGGCAAATCATCCGGAAATCAATCACCTTGCTACTATTTCAGAGGATTTCCATTACGGAGGACTTCCCTGGAAGCAGGGCTTTATGGGAATGCTTGAAAATAACCAGATTGATGAAATTATAGTTTCGTTCTTCGGCAATAAAGAGGCACAGAAGAAAGTGGATTCTGGTGAAGTTAAGCTTACGCTTATACCGCAGGGAACTCTTGCGGAAAGACTACGCGCTGCGGGCGCAGGCCTCGGCGGCTTCTATACTCCAACTGGCGTAGGTACGGTTGTTGAAGAAGAGGGCAAGGAAACTAAGGTAATAAATGGCAAAAAGTATCTGCTTGAACTTCCTCTTAAGCCTAACGTAGCTCTCGTGAAGGCTTACAAGGCTGACAGAATGGGTAATGCAGTATTCGCTTATACAGGCCAGAACTTCAATACATGTATGGCCACAGCTGCGGATATCGTTATTCTCGAATGCGAAAAGCTGGTTGAGAACGGTGAAATCGTTCCGGATCAGGTGCAGCTTCCTGGAGTATTCGTTGATTATGTTGTTCACTGTGAGGAGGTGCGTTTCTAATGGCAGTAAATAAGAGAGAAACAATAGCAAAGAATATCGCAAGATATTTTCACGACGGAGATTTCGTAAATCTCGGAGTAGGAATTCCTACGCTGTCGGCAAACTACATACCTGAGGGAACTGAAATTATTCTTCACGCGGAGAGCGGCTTTGCGGGACAGGACGGAGCCATAACGCCTCCGTGGGATGTAAACGATAGAGAAGCCTGCGACAGAGAACTCAATAATCCTAAGTGGGCGGACAAGGAAAACGGCTGGAAGACAGGACACAAGGACATCTGCGACGCATCGGGCAACCTGGCGATACTGAGCAAGGGAGCATCGTGCTTTGACAGCGTGGTATCGTTTATGATGGCAAGAGGAGGACACCTCGACGCGACAGTGCTGGGAGGACTTCAGGTAGACGAAGAGGGCAACCTGGCAAACTGGATGGTACCGGGAAAGAACATACCGGGAATGGGCGGAGCTATGGATCTTGTAAGCGGAGCGAAGAAGGTAATCGTGGCGATGGAGCATAACGCCAAGGACGGAGCGCCGAAGGTGCTCAAGAAGTGCGTATTCCCGCTGACGGCAATCAATTGTGTGAGCGTGCTTGTTACAGACATCTGCATCATAGAGTTTGTCGACGGCAAGATGACGGTAGTAGCGATGGCGCCTGATATGACGAAGGAGGAGCTGCAGAAGAGAACGGAAGCGACGCTTCACTTTGCCGACAAAATTGATGTTATGGATATCGTAGAGGAATAGTATTATTACAGATTTGCGGAATAGCGTCAAGTTAATATGAAAATTTGCGCCGGTTTTGCCGGCGCATTTTTTGTTAAAAAATCATCAAAGCTATTGACGAAAGAGATAAGTTCCATATATTATATAATTGTATAAGTATGTACAATTTATTTAGTTATATTAAATAAGGAGAAAAGATAAATGGATTTCAAAGCAGAATATAAGAATAAGCTTCGTACGGCGGAAGAGGCTGTAAAAGCAGTTAAGAGCGGAGACTGGGTAGATTATTCGGTGGGTCTTGCTTTTCCGCAGCTTCTTGATGCGGCACTTGCAAAGAGAAAAGATGAGCTTACAGATGTAAAAATCAGGGGACATTTGATTATGCAGCCGATGCAGACCGTTGAATGCGATCCCGAGAGAGAACACTTCATATATAATAGCTGGCACTGTTCCGGGTATGAGAGAAAGCTCTGCGACAGAGGCCTCTGCAATTACATACCGATGGTGTACAGAAATGTAGGTCCTTACTACACTAAGTATCTCGATGTAAATGTGGCTATGATGGCCGTACCGCCTATGGACAATCACGGATATTTCAATTTCTCCGTAAACAACTCGATTGCGAGAGAAACTCTTGACAAGGCAGACATCATAATTCTTGAGATCAATGAAGCTCTTCCCCGCGTGTACGGCGGTTTTGACGAGCTTATTCACATATCTGAAGTTGATATGATAGTAGAAGGCAAGCACGATCCGCTTCCGACACTTGCCAGCCCGGCGGCGACTGACGTCGATGAGGCTATTGCCAAGATCGTTGTTGAGCAGCTTGTTGACGGCTCAACCATACAGCTCGGCATCGGCGGTATGCCGAACGCTATCGGTCAGATGATTGCCAAGTCTGATTTAAAGGATCTTGGTATGCATACAGAAATGCTCGTAGACGCATACCTTGATATGTATAAAGCAGGAAGAATAACAAACAAGAAAAAGACGATAAACAGATACAAAGGTATGTTTGGATTTGCTATCGGCTCACAGGATCTTTACGACTGGGCAAATGAAAATCCGGGTGTTGTTACGGCTCCGATTTCGTACATCAACGATCCTGATGTAATAAAACAGCATGATAACTTCGTATCTATCAATAACTGTATAGCTGTTGATCTTTACGGGCAGATCTGTGCAGAGAGCGGCGGTACAAGGCATATAAGCGGTACCGGAGGTCAGCTCGATTTTCTGACGGGTGCTTTCCAGTCAAAGGGCGGTAAGGCGTTTATATGTATGACTTCGTCGTTTACTGATAAGCAGGGCAATCTGCAGTCAAGATTTAAGCCGACATTCTCCGACGGCTCTATTGTAACGGATCCGCGAAGCCAGGCTTTCTATCTCGTAACTGAGTATGGCATTGCCAATCTTGCCGGACGTTCGTCATGGGAGAGAACGGAAATGCTCATCGGTCTTGCACATCCTCAGCACAGAGACGAGCTCATTAAGGCGGCAGAGGCGCAGAAGATTTGGAGACAGTCGAATAAGCGCTAAAAGAGCAAAGGTATAAATTGCATAAAAGAATATAAAAGGAGCGCGGTCCACCTGCGGAATCGCGCTCTTTTTTTGTTCTAAATTTTACGTTTTAGTTAAAAAGCAAATATTTATGTGTAGCATCTTGCTTATGCTATGCGCTTTCTGCAATCCGGAAGAGGACGCTTTGTTATGAGTGCGCTGGCGACACTCCAGTAGAAATTTTCTTCGCCGATAAATCTATCAAGATCTGTTCTTTTCATCATCTCATAGGCCTTTGCCGGCAAGCCGCAGAGCGCGACATCTATGCCGCGGCTGCGCAGCGATTCTATAAGAGTGCGCAGCGTTTGCGCGCATGAGATATCGATGTTGGACACACCGCGCATAGAGAGAAAAAGCGTGTCTGCGTTTTCGATATGGGCTTCGATATCGGCGATGCTCTGCGTATTGGCAAAAATCATCGGACCAGTTATGTAAGCTACAATGGCGTTATTATAGCGCTCGATGAGCTCCGCGTCTTTGATATCGAGCTTGGCGGTATCAACCTTTTCATAATTGATTTCTATAAATGAAAGTCTGAGTACGAGGAAGATGAGGCCGATGAGTACGCCGAGCGCGATAGCAACGGTGAGATCGAATATTATGGTTGCGAGCATAGTCGCGATGAACTCGATTATTGCGCCTTTGAATTTGTGAGAGAATATGTACCTTATATTTTTCCAGTCGTTCATTCGCCACGCTGTGACTATAAGCACGCCCGCGAGCGCTGCCATCGGGATTTTTGACATAACGGGGGCAAGAGCGAACATTGAGACGAGAAGGCCGACAGAGTGAAATATACCTGTGAGCCTTGTCTGCGCGCCTGAACGTATTGCTACGCTCGTGCGTGCTATTGCTGCTGTTGCCGGAATACCACCGAAGAATGGAAGAAGCATATTTCCTATGCCCTGGGCGATCAACTCATGATTGCTGTCAAGACGGACACCTGTCATTTGACCGGCGCTGGCGCCGCAGAGCAGACTTTCTATCATACCGAGGGCTGCGATACTGAACGCCGGCATAATGAGGTGCGAGATGTTTGAAAAAGTGAGTACTGAGAGGTTAAGGCTGTTTTCCGGCAGCAGTGTTTGCGGAATTGTACCCACAGAGGCGATATTGAGATCCGCAAATATGCAAACAGCAGTCGTAATTATGATACTGAGAAGCGAAGCGGGAATAACAGCGTTTAGTTTTTTCGGAAAAATGAGCATAAAGACAACGACGAACGCGCCAATGCCTACCGAAAGGAAGTCTGGCTTAAAGCCGAGCGATATGTAGCTTCCCAGTTTTTCTACAGCGGAGGCACCTTCGCTTACAGTGCCAAAAAAGTTGTCTATTTGACCGAGTGCGATTATTACCGCAATTCCGGATGTGAAGCCTGTGATAACAGGAGCGGGGATGAACGATGTGAGCCTGCCGAGATGCAGGACACCTGCTGCGAAAAGCAGAACGCCTGCAAGGAAGGTAGCGACGAACACACCGTTTATTCCGTATTTTATGACAAGTGATGTGAGAATAGCTGCCATTGCGCCCGTGGGTCCGGATATCTGGTAATAACCGCCGGCGAGCAGGCTCATTACAAAACCGGCGATGATTGCCGTTATAAGACCAGCCGCGGCATCTGCGCCTGAGCTTACGCCAAATGCAAGCGCGAGAGGAAGGGCAACGGCCGCGACGGTAATGCCCGCCATCAGGTCTTTTGTAAATTTTGCCTTGTTATATCCTTTGAATTCTGATTTTAATTGGCTTGTAAAGCTGCTTAGCATATGATGTACCTCCTTAATATAGACAACATTTTTAATAATAGCAAACAAGTAAAGATTTTGCAAGAAAAAACAGCAAATTAGCTCAAAATTGTGCTAAAATTTTTTAAATAAAAATCAGATTAAAAAGAAATAAAAAAACGCTTTATGAAAACATTTATAATACCTGCGAGCGGAACAGCAAGTATCATATAGGTGATACCTCCGTAGTAGCCCATAACGCTTACAGAAAGA